>JAFYSH010000008.1 GCA_017546605.1 Bacteroidales bacterium
CTTTTTGAGCGATTCAATTAGACCTCTGCATCCTTGAGTGCTTTTCTGACTTCATCCCTTCCGAAGATGCATGAAAGGAGGTCGAGACAAATGTCGAGTGACTCAGAAGCCGTGCTGTGATTCTCTGTTGGGACGATGATGGTAGGGTTGAATGTTTCAGTTGAGCTCTGAATGGGCTCGAAGTCGTAGCGGAAGGTATAACCTTCGGATTTTATTTCGATGTATTTCATTTTTGTTGTTTTAAGTGCATCGGTAAGCATAAATAACATGTTTGAAAACAGCAAGTTGAGGTAAAAATGATAGTTTGATTAATTGTAATAGTTACATAGTGCAGCACAAGTTTACAATATTCTCATTATCTTCGCAGTAAAGACAGCGGAATGTAATTTGTGCTGATGCTTAAAAACGTTGTCATATGGATAAGAAGAAACAGGACATAGCTTATTTTATTTCTTTTTGCATTGAGCAGTATAAGAATGAAAAAGGAATCAGCGGTGGTGAGGCAATGGCGTTATTGTCCGAGTATGGAGTTCTGGAATATCTAGCTGAGCATTGGGAGATATTGCACACGCAGAGTCGTCAGTGGATCATAGAAGATATTGATGAATTTATAAGAGCGAGAAAAGGAGAAGAAGTATGAAAATCTATCATGGAAGTATAGACAAGGTTGATACTCCGGAGATCCGAGAGTCAAATCGTACACTTGATTATGGTCGAGGTTTTTATACGACTACATCTTACAAGCAGGCGGAGGATTGGGTAAAACGCAGAATGGGAGAGAGGAAAGTCTCTAAGGGATATGTTTGTGAATATGAGTTTGATGAAACTGCATTGCATAATCTGAAGGCTCTTGTGTTTGAGACTCCTACCGATGAGTGGGTCGATTTCGTGATGCAGAATCGTACTCAAAAAGGTTTTGTACATGAATACGACCTCGTATATGGTCCGGTAGCCAATGATAAAGTATATGCTGCATTCGCATTATACGAAGGTGGTTTGATAGATAAGAAAACTTTGATTTCTGAACTTAAGACCTACACACTGGTGGATCAGTACTTGTTTCATACATCTGAGGCTCTTGAATATATTAAGTTTGTAGAGGCAAAGGAGATTGTATTATGAATCTGACAATTACTCAACAGAACGTACATCTTCTGCTTCCATCCAAAATGAGCTGGATGGCAAATATGCTTGCAGAGGATAATGGCATCAGTATCGTCGATGCTATGAAGTTGCTTTACTCTTCTGAACTATATGCAAGGTTAGAGAATGAATCTACAAAGGCATGGCATCTCGGTCCAGTAGCATTATACCAAGATTTTAAAGCCGAAAGATAAATCCGAATTAACTTGCACGTTCCAAATATAGATGCCTCCTTTGCACTCGAAGCAAGAGTTCTTTGACAGCAGATGACAGAAGGCAAAAAGTTGTAACCAAACGATAAGTTATTTGACAAAAATGAGTGTAGAGCTCCTTTGAATACGGAAATTAACGGAGGTTTAGGGATTTGAACCTTGTATTTTCAAGGGGTGAGAATCCGGAAAACAGAAGGGCAAAAGTCCCCGATGACTACTCGAGTAGTCATGATGTCTAAACCGACAATAAGTCAGTTGTGACCTTAATTCGGAAAATCGCCCGGTGAATAGAGAGATTGAGAGGGAAAAATAATTTGTTGAGTCAAAACGTAGCAAAAGGTGCATCGCTCTTACCATAATGGTTTAATTTGCATTTGTAAGTTGAATTAGCATAGTAAGTTAAACATTAAACTATGGGATTGTGAATTTGATACAAATTGAAGAAGAACTAAAAGTTATGGGTCACGAATATGTGGATTTGGGTTTGCCAAGCGGTTTGAAATGGGCCACTTGCAATGTTGGAGCAAATTCGCCAGGGGAAGATGGTGGCTATTATGCTTGGGGCGAGGTTGACATTAAGGGTGAATATAGTTATGGCAATTGTGTTACCTACGGCAAAAGTATGAGCGACATATCCGGCAATCCTACCTACGATGTGGCTCGCAAGAAATGGGGTTCAAGTTGGCGTCTGCCAACTGAAGCCGAATTTCAAGAGCTACTGGATGAGTGCAATTGGCAATGGACTGCCCAAGGAGGCAAGGAAGGTTATAAAGTAACCGGTCCAAATGGCAACAGTATTTTTCTGCCTGCTGCCGGTTATCGCGACGGGTCATCGCTATACGACGCCGGAGAGTACGGCTACTACTGGAGTTCCGCGTTTCTCGAAAGCGATGACCGCAGTGCTTTCGGCCTGTACTTCAATAGTTCTTGCCGCAGTGTCTATGGAGGCTACCGTGACGATGGTAGGAGTGTTCGTCCCGTCTTAGAATAAAAAATGGCTGATAATGGAATGCACAGCCCGCAGGGCGAGCCCAATCCCTCTCTTTAGGAGGTGTGTCGCTTCTGATGTCGTGAACGGCCTCATCGTGTTGCCACCAGCCATTGAACTTCTCCATGTCCCGAACGAAGACCGTGGACGAAGTGCTCCTCGTATTTGTATTTCTTTTCAGTTTTGGTGAAATATTCCAAAGTTCCATATCCGTGAGGATAACCATCTTCGTCTCTTGGACCTTTGTACGCGGTCTCAATAATTTGCGGCAGGTCTTCAGGTAATTTTATAGTTGCAGGTCGATTTTTTATTGTCTTTTCTCTAATCTCAATATGTAGCTGTATCCGTAGCGTCCGAACCAGAAGCGATCTTTATGTTCCGGTTCTGCAAATGAAATCTTGAATTTCGAACTGTTCGAAGAATATATAAATGAACTTTGCAGAACTACTCCATCTTTATGGACTTCCAGAACTTTGAAATTGAAATCTGGAACTACCAATTCTTCAATATTCCTCCGAACTTCTTTTCTGGGAGAAAACAGAGTTGCACCTTCCTTAAGAGTTACACCTTTAAGGTCGCACTCGAAGTGGTCCTCAAGTTTGATGTCTCTGCCTGTTACCTCACATTCAGAAGAAGCATAGGTCTTCAGGATAAATTTGTAATTGTTAAAACTCATATTGTGAAGTGTTTTGCTCAAAAGTATAAATTATATTTGAAAAGTTGATGAAGAAGTGATATCCAAATAGGAAAGGTGATAATTAATTTTGGATATTTGAATCATTGCTGTCCGGTAAAAGTTCCGGACGATTATTATAAAGTTTAACAATTAAAACAAAGTTGGTTCGGTAGAACCATCCAGTTCATTGACAATATTGTAGTTAGGTTTTGCAAAGAGGTCTTTCAAGTTGATAGTGTCTGTTAGTGAGACACTTATAATCTGCAGCATCTCGTAGATAGAGCGTTCAATGTTCATCTTTTTCTGCACAATGGCCATCATACAGTAGGCTATGATTGCAGAGTAGATCTGAATGCGGACCCTAATAGTATATCACATAGATACGTTAGTCGTGCTTAGGGGTAGGGGTATTCAATCTCAACGAATCTTTGTTGTATTCAACTCATACGATGGCTCAAGCTAGATATATCCTTCCAATGCGGTCTTGTCCAAATGCACCATTCTGGAAATCTGCTTCAATGTCGAGGCATAACGATGTCTAAGCTTTCTTGCAAGAGCCAATCTGGTACGGACATCCAAGTCGGTTACCCTATCTTTGCCATAATATTGCAAAATCATATTTTTTACGATTTTTCGTAATTCTGTATCGGATATAAATGCTTTCTGTGCTGATTCAACTTCTTGTTCTACAGTGCCTTCCAATTTCTTTGCTAAGAAGAAGGCATACCTGACGGGGGTCTTAAAGAATGTTTCAATTGCAGTTGCCTCTAGGAATGAATCTGGGCAAAGCATGCCTTTGTTGTTGATTTTCCAATCTCCCGGAAGTGTTATTCTAGTACTCAGTAAGTTTCTTTGGACCCTGCATGACATTGTTGATAAGGGGACAGTTTTGACCTCTTCTTGGGAAATCTTGAAAACATATCGGGCAGATCCCCAGGGGTATTCTGTTGGAAGAAAACGATAACCCGCAACAATCGGATTTCTATCGATGTAGGCAATTGTATTCAGAAGTCTCTCTTCAGTATCAAGCAATAGTAGACTTGTTGGCAGTTGTTTTAAGTAATCATTTAAGCCATACTTAATGTGGATCCAGGTACCAGTGAGTTGTTTGTACAAGGTAATGAACTCTTTGCATTTAGGCATTGTCTCGTGCAAAACAAAGTGAACATGATTATCCATTAGAACATATGCAATCACCTTAGTGCCTGTTCTTAAGTGGCACAACCCTATGCGATTAACCCCCGCAATAAAATCTGCCTCATCTTGAAACATCCACGAAATAGCACGGCCATCTGTGCATACGTGGTAATATCCCTTAGAATTCGATCCCTTCATAACCGTCCCTCATTTAATTTAGATAAATCTATTTTCAACTATGGAGTCTCAATCTATCTCCCCAAAAATACCAGAGCTATAACTGAAAGTTAGCCGTTTCGGATTGTAGATGATATCTTTCACGCCCTTCGGAATGAGGATCTAACTTTCAGTCGTACAAAGATTGACAAATAAATCAGAAAGACAAGACATCTTGGTAAAATTTTTCCCCTGAGCACGGAGACTGGGGATGTGTGCGCATTGGGAGTTGATGAGTGTGCTTAGGGGGCAGTTTGTGGATACCCCTGAGCACGGAGACTGGGGGTGTGCGCGCATTGGGAGTTGATGAGTGAGCTTAGGGGGCAGTTTGTGGATACCCCTGAGCACGGAGACTGGGGGTGTGTGCGCATTGGGAGCTGATGAGTGTGCTTAGGGGGCAGTTTGTGGATACCCCAGAGCACGGAGACTGGGGGTGTGCGCGCATTGGGAGTTGATGAGTGTGCTTAGGGGGCAGTTTGTGGATCCCCCTGAGCACGGAGATTGGGGATGTGTGCGCATTGGGAGCAGAAGTGCGTGCCTAGGGGTTGAATCCCTAGGGGTGAGACAGACGGGTCAAATCGATAGAGGTATTCTAGGATCCCCCTGAGCACGGAGATTGGAGATGTATGCGCATTGGGAGTTGATGAGTGTGCTTAGGGAGCAGTTTGTGGATACCCCTGAGCATGGAGATTGGGGGTGTGCGCGCATTTGGAGCAGAAGTGCGTGCCTAGGGGCTGATTGTCTGAGGGTTGATTTTCTGAGGGTTGATTTTCTGAGGGTTGATTTTCTGGGGGTTGATTGCCTGGGGGTTGATTGTCTGAGAGTTGATTGTCTAGGGGCTGATTGTCTGAGGGTTGATTTTCTGAGGGTTGATTTTCTGAGGGTTGATTGCCTGAGGGTTGATTTTCTGAGGGTTGATTTTCTGGGGGTTGATTGCCTAGGGGTTGATTGTCTGAGAGTTGATTGTCTGGGGGTTGATTGTCTGGGGGTTGATTGTCTGAGGGTTGATTGCCTGGGGGTGAATCCCTAGGATTGCGTACCTAAGGTTGTGCCTAAGGTTGTCTAGGGTTGTGCCTAAGGTTGAGGTTGCGTACCTAGGGTTGCGTGTCTAGGGGTGAGTAGTGGATAGGTCAAATGGATCAGGGGTGAGTAAGTAGATGGGAAGAGTCTTCTGGTGTTCATTTGGGGGATTCATTTGCCGGTGTCGCAAAAAATGATGATATTTGTTGGGTGCTTGGCTAAACTACGCTGTTGATATAGTTAGTGAAGGTCGTCATGTAGTGTCGAAAAGCATCATTGAAACGGCATCATTGTAGTCGTTAGTTCAAATCCTGCCAATACTTTTCCAATGATAACTCAACTAAATTCTTCTGCTTCGTTTCGGGATACAAAGCCGCATTATCTGTTGTTGGATGCATTGCGGGGCGTCGTGGCCCTAATGGTTGTTTGGTATCATTTCTTTGAGGGTTTTGCCTTTGCCTCAGGAACTGCTATTACGACTTTTGCTCACGGGCATTTGGGGGTGGATTTCTTTTTTATGTTGTCGGGTTTTGTGATCAGTTATGCGTATGACGATCGCTGGCAGGTCAGAGGCCGAATGGATGCCGGCAACGGAACGAAAGGTAGCAGTCAAACAACAGCCGGCGACAGGGCAAATGTCCGCAATCGAACAGCCGGCGACAGGGCAAATGTCCGCAATCGAACAGCCGGCAACCGAACGAAAGGCAGCAGCCGAACAGCAGTCACTCAGACAATGTCGCGGCGGTCTTTGCTCACGTTGGGGGATTTTTTCAAGCGGCGCCTGATTCGTCTTCATCCGATGTTGGTTTTGGGAGCGGTGATTGGGGCTGTCACGTTCTTGATGCAAGGTGGGATCCAATGGGATGGGACAGTTGTGGCTTTTCGTTGGGTGGTGGTGGCGATGCTATTGGGGGCATTGTTGATTCCTGCTTACCCGGGAGCTGGTTACGATGTGCGGGGAAATGGAGAAATGTATTCGTTGAATGGTCCCAGCTGGTCGTTGTTTTTTGAGTACATTGGTAACCTTTTGTATGCTTTGTTCATTCGTCGGTTTTCCAACCGCCTGCTGCTGATTTGGGTGGTAGTAACGGGATTGTTGTGGGGAGTTTTTGTGGTAACGGATGTCTCTGGGTACGATATGCTGGGTGTGGGGTGGACATTGGATGGGCTCAATTTTGTAGGAGGTTTTCTGCGAATGATTTTCCCGTTTAGTTTGGGAATGTACCTGTCCCGAATGTATCAGTCCTGCACATTCAAGCCAGTGCGGGTCAAATATACGTTGGTGTTAGCGACCCTTGTGCTCTTCGCTTTGTTTTCCTTGCCGTATTGGGGTAAAATGGCCGGTTGGGAAATTTTCAGCCTGAACAGCTTGTATGAATGGGCATGTGTGGTGCTGGTGTTTCCGGGGATCCTTTGGCTGGCAGCTTCAGACGCTTCTGACGCTTCTGACGCTTCAGACGCTTCGCAAAGCCAAACACTGCAGCCCCAAACACTGCAGTCCCAAACTCCGCAGTCTCTCCGCACCAGCCGGATTTATAAATTCTTGGGCGATATTTCCTATCCGTTATACATTGTGCATTATCCGGTGATGTATTTGTTTTATGCCTGGTTGATCAAGCATCAGGTGTATTCGTTGTCAGTGGCCTGGCCAGCGGTGGTCCTGGTCTATGTTTTTGTCATTGCTTTGGCTTATGCTTGTCTGAAGTGGTACGACGAGCCGGTTCGTCATTGGTTGACGCGGAGTTTGGTGAGTCCTCCGCCCAAGTCCAATACATAGAGAAATTCTCCGTCGATGACCGGATTGCTGAGGATGGGAAGACCTACCTCATATCGCCATACGTATGCCCCCTTGTCTCGGGTGATACAATATAGATAACCGTCGTTGGCCCCGAAGATGATCTTGTCTTCGTAGGGAATCGGGTCGCCTTCAATGGACATTTCATAGCTCTTGGTGTAAGGCGAGGTGTAGATGAGGGCCGGCATGGTGGTTGTATTCCAAAGTTGTGAGAAATCATCCAGACGATAGGCCGTCATACCGTGGTTGGAGGTGCCAACTACCAGCACATCGTCTGCGATTAAGGTGCAGGAACGTGTGTTGAAGATGTGTGGCTGTTTGACCCGTTTGCTTTCTGTGCCTGTCCGAGGATCCATCTCGATGAGTGTTTGGTACGCCGTATAGTAGCATTTTCCGTTGTAAAAGATGGGCCTACCGGAGCTGTATCGGTTTTCGGCATCCCGTTTCTCCCAAAGCAATTCACCCGTTTGGGCATCAAAGCCATAGCGTCCTACCCAGTAGGCATTGGCTACCAAGACGCCGTCACCCACCGCATACGTAGATACATCGGTAATTCCTCCTCCTTTGTTGGTGGTGTTTTTCCAAAGCTTCTTGCCGTCTTGGGCCGAAAGTGCAGTCAGTTGTGCACCTTGTCCCACATAAACAATGCCATCGTGGTAGCCGATTCCTTGGGTATAGGTAGGGTAGAGGCCGCCCTCCCGCAGCTGATGTTCCCACACCAGTTTGCCGGATTGGGGATCCAATGCATAGATTCGGGCGTTGAGATCGGCCGCAAACAACAGTCCCTCAGCGAGCAGTAGCTCGTTGCGCACCGATCCGGAAGTATGGAAGAACCACCTTTCTTCGCCGGTTGTTTTATCCAAGGCGATTACGCCGCAGTGCTGGCTCATCTGGTCATCCACCAAGGGAGCATACAGCAGGTCATTGAGGATCAGCGGACCACCCATCGCGCCATTACCAGGCAGTTGTTTCTTCCAACAGGTGGCCGGTTGTGTTTTGACGTGTTCATAACGAACTTCGCCGTCGGAGAACGTCGCACGGATCCGATAATTGTCTGCGGGGACGGGTCTGTCTGTGCTCCAGCAGAATTCAGTCAAGGGCTTTAACTCGAATGACTCCGAATCTCCGATCAGTTCAACTCGTTGGACATCGGATTTGCCGTCATAGACGATGGCAGCTATTTCGTAGCAAGGATTTGTTGCGTTGCTGTCGGTTGTGGGGATGACCTGGGCTGCCAGGTGTTTCGGAATGGGGTAGTAGTGGAGCCGGTTCGTGAGTTGGTGGTCCTGGTAGGAGAATTCCCGCCAGCAGGATGGAGAGTGGTCATTTCCACCTTTGTTGGGTGCCATCGTACAGAGGTATTGGATGCCTCGTTCATCGGTATAATGGTAATTGATGTGGTTGTGTCCGTAAATATAGGCCACGATGTTGTGTTCGGGAAAATCAAAGTCCATCAGGCCATGGTTGAAAATGATAATAGGGGTTCCTTGGGGGACCGTTGCCAGGTCGGCCTGCATCCATTGATAGAGATCCTCGCGGGAGTACGAAGGTGTAGCATCGCCGGAGAGCATCGGGGTAACCAGGTAGTGGATGCCGTGTGCGTTAAACGCGTACCAGCAAGGGCCGAAAAAGTCTTCGTACAACTTCTCGCCATATGGGCGCCCTTGTGCATCAACATATCCTTTGATCAAGTCGTGATTGCCCAAGGTGTAAACCATACGAGTACCAGTTTGATCCGTGTTAAACTGTGTTCCGTTCAGTCGTAGCCCCGCCTCGTAACAAATATCGCCTGTAATGGCGACGAAATCCACCTTTCGGGTGGTGAGATAATCTTTGAAATCATCGATCCAATCCAGGTAGCTGCGCTCTTCGATATCAGAAAGGTGAAGAAAGGTGCCTGTTGAACGGGTGTCCCGGTTCAGTCCGAAGTTAAAAGGCTGTTCGCGGTGAGTCCGTACATCTATGTAGTAGGGAGTGGTGTGCCGATATCCAGAGGGGGTATAGACGGTAACAAAGCGTGCTTTTTCATGGAGTTTGAGTGAAAAACGGCCTTGCTCATCGGTCTTGCAGATGGAAAAACCATCAGAGACAACGACATTGGCAATACCTTTTTCCCGTTGGTCCTGCTGCCCGTTGAGGTTCAGGTCTTCGTAAATCCGACCCTCTTGTGCATAGATAAATGAAGAAATTGTTAAGATAACTAAAGAGATAATACTTTTAAACATAGTACTGTTCATTTTCTGGGACTAAAATATTGGGAATTTGTTGCAAGTCCAATTTTTAATAGTAAATTTGCTCAACTATTGTTAATCTAATTTTTTATGAAAAAGAGTTATTTGTTATTAGCCTTGACTTTCGTATTGGCCCTGGTGGGTTGTGATCCGGAAGAAAAGCAACCTGATCCTCAGATCGCTCTGACATCAGGTACTGCGACAGAATCTACGCTGTCCTTTACAATTACCCCGAAGGATGCAAAACAATGTGCATACGTATGGGTAGCTAACGGAACTGAAGTTCCCTCTGCTGCAGACATTCTCGCAAAAGGAACTGCTGTTGACGCTAGCAAAGAGTCTGTTCAAACAATCAGCGGATTGACAGACAACACCGAATACATCATTGTAGCTGCTGTTAGCTCAGGTTCAGTACAAAAGACTTCAGCTCCCTTGAAGATGAAGACTTTGGAAAGAGCAATCGAAGCTCCCGTTGTTACCTTGACTGCAGGTACAGCTACTGCTAACACCATTACCTTCACAGTTGTTTCTACCAACGCAGAAGCTGTTGCTTATATGGTAGTAACCGATGAAACTCCGGAAGCTGCTGCTATCTTGGAAAATGGTGTAGCTGTTGAAGCGAATACCGAAGTAAGCGTAACTTTAAACGAATTGACTCCTGAAACTGCTTACACCGTAATTGCAGCTGCTTCTAACGCAGATGCTGCTGTTGTTTCAGAAGCTTTGACAATGACTACCAGCGCTCAAGGAACAAACGATGTTACTTTCGTTACTTTGAACGGTCGTCGTTGGGCTGAAAACAACTACGGTTTCCAATTTGAATTGTCAGATGGTAATAGCATGATGTTGGATATGTACTGCCCGACATCTGTGGGTAACATTGTTCCGGAAGCTGAATACCCGGTAGAATTCTACCCTGCATACGAAGATTTGGATGCAGCTATCGCTGAAGGTCGCTTCTTTACACACGCTGAAGGTTCATTAGTATATGGTGGTGCATGGACTGGTGATACATACGAATATACTGCAGAAATCGCTGGTGGTAAAGTAACCGTAGAACACTTGGATGCTGGTTACAAACTTCATTTCGAATTGGAAACTTCTGATGGAGACGTTTACGATTTGTCTTACGAAGGTCTCGTAGAAGGTTTGTTCGAAACTGAAGACTTCCAAAACCCGCCGGTTCCTTTCACTGATGATGTTATCGAAACTTCATTGACCTATGTAGGTGGACAATTCTATGAAGATCCGGGTTATGCATTCACTCTTTGGATGACTTCTCAAGAAGGTCCTTACAATATCTGGACAAACTTGATTTTCCCCAAAGCAACCGACGGTTTGATGCCGGAAGGTACTTACACCTTGTTCAATGGCTCTTTGGCTGACCTTGTAGGTGAAGATGGAACTCAAAACCCGGAAGAATTGGTAATCTTGGGTGGTGACTGGTCACACATTTCATTGGGTGAAGATGGTTCTTACATTCCTTTCGCTGAAGGAACTACCATCACCGTTAAACACTTGGAAGGCGCTTACCGTTTGACTTTGGACATCAAGAACACTTTGGGCTTGACTTTGAAAGCAACTTGGGAAGGTGCTATTGAAAAACACTGGTCATGGGATCCGGATATCGTTCAACCCGGTGGAGAAACTCCGGTAGAACCTACTGAAGCAATTGCTTTCGGTGCTGCTTCTTCTTGGAATCGTGGTAACTTTGAAATTTTTTTCCGCGATGCTCAAGGAACCGACTTGATTTACTTGGATGCTTACAGTCCCGCTACAGCTGCTGTTTGGTCGGTATTGCCGGAAGGTACTTATACCATTGACCCGAACGCAACTTGGGAAGGTTCTACTGACTATGAATACTACATCAACGCTAACTACTCAGCTAGCTACTTGGGTGGAGGCTATACCACTTTGGCTTCTGGCGAAATGGTAGTTCGTCACTTGGAAGCTGGGTACGAAATTTCCGTAAACGGTGTTGACGCGAACGGTGTTTCATTTGCATACACTTATTCTGGTATCGTTGAACCTGCTAACGACTGGTCAACTTTCAACAACCCTCCGATTCCTTACAACGATGTAACCATCGAAACTGTGATCGAAGCTATGCAAGGTGCGCATGCACAAGCACGTTACTACGACTTGTATGCAACTACTGAAGATGGTGAATACCAAATCTACTTGCCGTTGGTTGCTGCTGAAGATCCTGGTACAGGTTTGATTCCGGAAGGAACTTACAACTTCGCTGCTGGCGATGCTGCTAACCAAGTTTACGCTGAAGCATGGTTGCAAGAAGGCGAAGATTCTGAAACTAAGATGACCTTGTCAGATGCAGTTGTTACAGTTGCTCACTTGGATTTGGGTTATAAAGTGGACGTATTCGTTGAAACTGACCTCAAAACTAAAGTGATCGCTTCTTGGAGTGGTTTGATTTTCAAAACTGAAAATGCTTCCTATCCGTTCAAAAACCCGGGTTACGAATATCCTGCAAAGGTTGACTTGACTTTCGATACTATCGAATACTTGGGTGATGACAACAATGGTGGTCGTGAATTCAAGATGACCAACACATACGGTGATGTTATGACTCTTTGCTTCAATGCAGCTATGGTTGATGAAAATGGTCAAATTGAACCGGGCGTATACCAATCGGTTTACTGGTATGATGGTACAGAAGGATTTACTTTCAACGGTAACGACTGTGCTGCTACCCTGGTTGACTATCCTCGTTCATATCCTTACTATATGGATGGTGGTTACATTCAAGTAGAAAAAGAAGGAAACAACTACTCAATCCTTTACGATGGTTACACTTGGATGGATTCACGCGAAATCTTCCGTGCTCGTTACAATGGCCCCATTGGTGAAGAAAGTGGCGAAGAAGGTGGCGTTCTCAATGTAAACTTCACTTCTGCAACCGGTTTGGAAAATAGCGACAACTCATGGGAACTTAACTTCTCAGGAGAAGATGCTAGTGGCAATGCAGTAAAAATTGAAAACGTTGGTTTCTGGCAAATGGATGAATACACCATTGGTCGTCTGAACGAAGGTGTTTATAACTTGACTGATTCAGACTTCACTGGAAACATCGTGTATACAGCTTCAGTTTGGTTGAACGTTGCTGGAAAAGCTGCAAGTGAATTGGTTTCTGGTACCATTACTGTAAGCTATATCGAAGGTGGTTATCAATTTGTATTCGACGTAGTGGCTCAAGATGGTACAGTTGCACAAGGAACTTATGCCGGTCCTGTAGCAGGTATGGCTGATCCTAATAGCTTTGGTGGAAATGAAGGTGGCGAAGAAGGAGGCGAAGAAGCTGGCATCGAATTGGTTGGTGATTTTGTTGCAACATATACCTCTGCTTATTTCGAATATCCGAACTGTGCATATCTTGAACAACAAGGTTCAGTTAATGGTGAAACAGTACAAACTCAATTGTTCTTGGGTGACTGGGCTAACTCAGCAGCTGAAGAAGGAGGTTTCATTCCGGCTGGTGTTTACGAAGTTTCTTCAGATTATACTGGAAAAACCGTATGGGCTGACTATTCTCAACTTAACATTGGTGCAGGTATGGAAGTTCCTGAATCAGGTACCGTTACCGTTAACCACGTAAATGGTCAATACCAAATCATCTACGACATCACCACTGCAAGCGGAAAACTTCAAGCAACTTACGAAGGTGACATTCGCGGTATGATCGTTCCTGAAGAAGGTGGCGAAGAAGGCGGCGAAGAAGGCGGCGCTGATTTCTTGGACGTAACTTGGACCAACATGGTATGCAGTGATTATGGTGGAGGTAACTACTATATGACATTTACTGGAAAATACAATGATCAAACCGTAAGATTGGAAGGCGACATCTACATGTTCAGTGGACAAACCGCTGCAGGTATTTTGAACGAAGGTGTTTACGATGTATCTGATTCAGATTTTACTGGAAACAAGATTTACAACGCTTCTGCCTATTTGACGGTTCCGGGTGGTCAAGCTAGCCAAATGGCTTCAGGATCAATGACAGTAACTCACGTAGAAGGTGGTTACAACTTGGTTTTCGATATCACTAACGTGAAAGGCGAAAACTTGAAAGCAAAATATACAGGTACCATTACAGGTGTTTCAAACCCTATGTAATCCCGTAGTATTTTGAAACCTATTAGGAGGCTGACTTAGAAGTCCAAAGCGACTTTGAGGTTAGCCTCCTTTCTTTATAAATTTCCTAAAAACTATGTTTCATCGATTGATCAATTTCTGTGTAAAGCTGGTGCAACGCTATTTGCCTGAGCCGTTTATTTTTGCCATTCTGCTTACGTTTGTGGCATTTTTATTTTCCGTCTTTGGAATGGGCAACCCCGTAACGAATGTGGTCACGCATTGGGGGGATGGGGTTTGGAGTCTCTTATCGTTCTCCATGCAAATGGCCTTGGTGCTGGTTTGTGGTTCTGCGTTGGCAGATAGCGAGCCGGTACGCAAGGCGCTGGTTCGCATTGCCCGTCTCCCGAAATCTCCCGTACAAGCCATTGTGTGGGTGTCGGCCGTCTCGTTGGTGGCTTGTTGGATCAACTGGGGCTTTGGCTTGATTGTCGGTGTTATTTTTGCGAAACAAATTGCCCGGACCGTTCGGGGGGTGGATTACCGTCTGTTGATCGCAGCAGCCTACAGTGGGTTTGTGGTGTGGCATAGCGGAATTTCTGCGTCCATCCCCTTGGCAATGGCCACGCAGGGAAAGGCGTTGTTGGATGCTTCAGGCGGTTGTCTTACGGAGCCGGTGCCGGTGAGTGAGACGATATTCTCGGTTTTTAACCTGGTGTTGGCAGCCGTGGTGATGGTTGCATTGATCATTGTCAATGCCCTGATGCATCCCAAGGGGACAGAGGTGGTTTCTGTGGATCCGAAGTTGTTGGAGGAGGTGAATGAGACGTCTGAAGAGACGTTGTTGGGCACAGGCGCAGGACGGTTGACTCCTGCTTCACGGTTGGAGAATAGCCGCTTACTGACCATGCTGGTGGTTTTATTGGGCTTGAGTTATTTGTTTCTGTCGCTTTTTGTGCAAGGGCGCAGCTTTGATTTGAATGCGGTCATTCTTTTATTTATGATGCTGGGTATTCTTTTGCACAAGACCCCTATCCGTTATGTGCAGGCCTTGACCGCCGCAACGTCTTCTTGTGCCGGGATTCTTTTGCAGTTCCCGTTTTATGCCGGTATTATGGGAATTATGACGGGTTTATCTCCGGAGGGAACCTCCATTGCCGGACAGATTAGTGCCTGGTGTGTGCAGATTTCAAATCAGACCACGTTCCCGGTTGTCAGTTTTTTGAGCGCAGGTTTGGTGAATATTTTTGTGCCTTCGGGAGGAGGACAGTGGGCTGTTCAAGGCCCCATTATGATCCCCGCTGGTATGCAGTTAGGGGTGAGCCCGTCTGTTGTCGGCTTGGCCTTGGCCTGGGGGGATGCTTGGACCAACTTGATTCAGCCCTTCTGGGCCATCCCAGCGTTGGCCATTGCCAAGCTGGGTGCCAAGGATATCATGGGCTTCTGTCTGATTGACCTGATCGTTGTCGGCGTATTGGTTTGCCTTGGATTTCTTATCGTTGGGGTATAAGATAGAATCCCCAACGATAGTCTTCTTGGGCTGAAATCTGGTGTTGGATTTCAGGACGATCGCCCCAACTGTTGTAGCCTGCGACGCCTTGATGGCGGTGGTCAATGCATACCTCTACGAAGTCCTGTGCTTGGATGTCGTTGATGTGGTGTTGACGCCGAAGGACGTTGCGGGCTTCTTCTGTATTTTTATTGGCAATTTGTTCGGGGGTCAGGTTTTGCCATTGGTAGTCGTGAGCGGTGGCCTCTTCCGAGTCGAAGTCTTCCACGCTATTGCGCAGCGCATTGAACTCCAGGGGCCCCTCTCCAACGATTTTTAGACCTTGTTTGCGGTTGCCGATGCGCAGCCAACGGACATCGGTCCGGTGGCCGTTTTCTTGCGGGCGGACGTACGGGTAGTACATCGCTTCAGCGGTAGTGGAATGGATGCCCAAGATGGCACCATCATTACGGTCGCAATAGTTTTCTTCCAGTCCTTTTCCATAATAAGAGACGTGATTCAGTTGCTTCGGAACGCGGAAACGGAAGCCGATGCGGGGCAGTTCGGTATCAAGTTTGGCTGCTTCCAGATGGCTGCTTACGTGGATGATGCCGTCCGGATAGACTTTGTAGGTAACGTGTAGCAGGTTGCCGGCAGCCAGGCGGTAATCTACGCGCACAAGGTGCGTTTCGTTCTCGGTGCTGTGCTCCAGGTTTTCAACGCTCCAGGATTGGCTGCTTGTTTTCCAGATTTGGAGTCGTTTGGGGGCGCCGTTGCCGTAGTCGTTATCCGTGGGGCCTCGCCAAAAGTTAGGGCGTAGTCCAAAATCTTTTTGCAGGTAGGATTTTCCTTTTACTTCATAAGAGGAAAGCAGACCGGTTTCCTTGTTAAAGGCAACGTATAGGTCACGAGAGCTTAGGGTTACCCATTCCGGGGAATCGCTGAATTGGATGGCCGGGCCGTTGTTGAATTTCGGAACCCGGAAGGTGGGTTCGGTAACGCGCAATTGTTCAGTGGCCAGTAGCCAGTCTTTTGCTAAGAAGGGGTGTGTGCCCGCTCTCATTTTTAGGTTGATCAGGTATTCCTTGCCTTCTTGCGCTGCTTTGCGTAGGGGAAGGGAGAGGGTGTCTTTCCCTTGTGCCGGGGTGGAGAGTTGGAACGAGCCGGTTTGAATCACCTTGCCGTCTTCCAGCCATTCGTACTCGAAGTTGCGTTGATCCAGGGATGTGAAGTAGTAGCGGTTTTGTACCTCGATGGAAAGTGTATTTTGAGGCGCTGTTGCTTCGCCTTCCAATAGACGGAATGCGATATCCTGGTAGGCGTATTTGACTTCCTGCATCGCAGGGTGCGGGTTTCTGTCCGGGTTGACGATGCCGTTGCAGACAAAGTTGCCGTCGCTGGGCATGTTTTCACCAAAGTCTCCGCCATAAGCCCAATAGCCGTTTCCATGGTTTTCGACCCACAATCCTTGGTCCACCCAATCCCAGATAAAGCCACCTTGCAGGTGGGGGTATTGGTAGATGATCTTCCACATGGCACTGAGGTTGCCGCTGGAGTTCCCCATCGCGTGGGAGTATTCAGAAGGCATAATGGGACGGTCGCTGCCTCGTTTTCCAACATATTCCAGCCATTTCGTGTCCGGGTATTGCGGTACATACAGGTCGGTATTCCATTCCCAAAGGGCGCGTTCGTAGCAGACCGGGCGGTTCATCCGGCCCGTTTCACGGTTTTTGATCCAGAGATAAGTCTGGTAGAAGTTGTAACCGTTACCCGCTTCATTGCCCAAAGACCAGAGGCTGACGCAAGGGTGGTTTTTGTTGTGCTCATACAGGTTGATGGTGCGGTCCAGGTGGGCTTGGAGCCAGGCCGGGTTGTTTCCGAGGGTGCCTCCTCTGCTCAGATCATAATACATCCCGTGTGATTCAATATTTGCTTCGTCATAGACATAGAGGCCCAGTTCGTTGCAAAGTTCGTAGAAGCGTCTTCCTTGCGGATAATGGCTGAGTCGGACTGCATTGATGTTGTTTTGTTTCATCAATAGCAGGTCTTTCTTAATGAGCTCAAAGGGCATATAGTGGCCAGTTTGAGGGTTGTGTTCGTGCAGGTTCACGCCTTTCATTTTGATGGGCTGGCCATTGATAAAGAACAAGATGTGCGGGCGGCCTGATTCGGAGCAGGTGCCGGCATCCTTGATCTCAAAACTGCGGAAGCCCACGTGATAGGGGATGTATTCGGTGGCGCCTTCTTCGTTTTCGGTGCCCAACATGAGTCGGTACAGGTTGGGCGTTTCAGCACTCCAGCTGGCGATGTTCGGAAGGCTTGCCGACCAACTTAGTGTGTCGCGGCTTTGAGCCGGCAACGTAAGAACGGTTTTCTCCTGCCAGATGATGTTGCCTTGCGGGTCTTTCAGATCGGCTGTAAAGGTTACCCGATGTGCGCGGTTATCGGTGTTTTTGAGGATGGTTTTCAGTTCCCAACATCCGTTCTGATAGCTGGAATCCAGGGTGGAGAGCACTTCAAAGTCTTGCACGGCAGCCCGGGGTTGTGTCCATAGGTAAACATCCCGTTCGATACCGCTGATGCGCCAGAAATCTTGGCATTCCAGGTACGATCCGGTACTCCAACGGTAGATTTTTAAGACCAGGTGGTTCGTGCCAGCTTGCAGGTAAGGGTCAATGCGGAATTCGGCCGCTGTTTTGGAGTCTTCGCTATAGCCTACTTCTTGTCCGTTGATGTAAACATACACACCGGATTTTGCGCCGTCCAGATTTAAGAAAATGTCTTGTCCGGACCAGTCCTGGGGTACATCAAAGGTGGAGCGGTACACCCCTACGGGTGTGTGTTCCGGGAGAGTGGGCGGCTTGGGATTACGGGGCTTGAATTCGTAGCCGTGGTTGGTGTAGATGGGGGTTCCGAAACCTTGTACTTCCCAGTTGCCAGGGACCTGGATGTCGGACCATGCTTGGGTGTCTTGGTCGTTGGCCGTGATGTTCTCCGGCAGTTCTTGGTAGCTGTCCACGTAGTAGAACTTCCAAGTACCATTGAGTGAACGGTAACGGTATCCAGAGAATACGGGCCATTGTTCCGCTGCGGCATAGCCATTTTCGGCAGTGGCGCGGGAGGGATAACTCATAAACGTAGTTCTCGGGTACTCCCGATTCACGGATGTGATATTCAAATCTTGCCAATAGGGCAGTTGTTCAGCTTGAACTGCCAGCGGGGTTGAAAGGCAAAGAACGAGCAGCATGCCTTTCAGAAGGAATCGTTGCAACATCTTGTGTCAAATTTATGGTCGCGAAGATACGAAATATAAACAGAACAATATTTTTTGTAGCTTTGAATCATGGAAAATAAACAGACATTACGCAAGCAGATTGCCTTGAGCAAGAAGCAGCTTACCCCGCAGCAGAAGTTGGAATCTTCACGACGCATACACGAACGTTTGATGGCATTGCCGGAGTTTCAAGCGGCGCAAAAAGTTTTGTTATACTGGTCGTTGCCCGATGAGGTACAAATGGCCGAACTGGTGTTGGCCTGCAGTCAGCAGAAGACGGTGTACCTGCCGGTTGTGCAGGGAGATGATCTGGTGATCCGGGCTTTTCAAGGGGTAGATGAACTCACGGCTGGTCCCTTGAGTTCCATTCCAGAACCAGTAGCCGGCTCTGAGGAAGTGACGTTGGAACAGGTCGATCTGGTGGTCGTTCCAGGTGTGGGCTTTGATCGCATCGGGGGCCGTCTGGGGCGGGGAAAGGGTTTTTATGACCGTCTTTTCGCAACAGCAAAGGGCAAATCTCCCTTCAAGGTGGGCGTTGGTTATGATTGTCAGATGGTGGATGAGATCCCGCGCGATACGCACGACCAGACGATGGATTACGTGATTTGGGAGTCGGGCGAAGTACGTGTGAACCGTGTCTGTGCCTTGTTTGGTATTCGTTATCCGATAGTAGCCGGTGGTATGGTGTGGTGCAGTGGTTGGCGGTTGGCTGCTGCCGTGAGTCAGGCAGGTGGATTGGGCTTGATTGGAGCAGGTTCCATGAAGCCGGATTTGCTTCGAGAACACATTCGCCAATGTCGCCAGGCTACGCAATATCCCTTTGGGGTGAATGTTCCGTTGATGTCTCCTTATGCGGGAGATTTGATGCAGGTGGTTTTGGAAGAACGTGTCCCGATTGTGTTTACTTCGGCCGGTAGTCCCAAGTTGTGGACAACTCGTCTGCACGAAGCGGGGATCAAAGTGGCTCACGTTGTGTCCAGTGCCAAGTTTGCGATCAAATGTCAGGAAGCAGGGGTGGATGCCGTGGTGGCAGAAGGATTTGAAGCAGGTGGACACAATGGAAAGGAAGAAACGACGACGTTGGCATTGATTCCGCACGTGCGCTCGTGTATCCATATTCCTTTGCTGGCAGCTGGAGGAATTGCCAATGGAGCAGGAATGGCGGCAGCAATGGCCATGGGAGCAGAAGGGGTACAAGTGGGGACCCGTTTTGCATTGACCCAGGAAAGTAGTGCCAATGAGGCTTTCAAGGAACTTTGCCTAAGTTTGGGTGAGGGAGATACGATGTTGTCCCTCAAAAAACTTTCTCCGACACGCTTGATCCGCAATGCTTTCTATGATCAGGTAGCTGCGGCTGAGAGCCGAGGAGAGGAAGCCGAATTCTTCCGGGAATTATTGGGTCGGGGCCGGGCAAAGCTCGGTATGTTTGATGGTGATTTACAAGAAGGAGAATTGGAAATAGGGCAAGTTGTTGCCCAAATAAACGATCTGCCGAACGCGGGTCAGGTCGTTCGGCAGATGATCTTGGAATACAATCAGCGGATTCGCAGTTTATTTCCATTCGATTTCAACGACTAAGTCAATTTCGTCAGGAATTTGGTCCAACTTGATGAGGATGCCTTCTTTGTCTTGTTGGTAGCGGATAGCGCTGCGATCGTCAAATCGAACGCAGCGTTTTACTTTTTTACCTTGCGGGATGGGCAGATAAATCGCTGCATCTTCGGCATCGAGGATGTGTACAAAGGTTTTGTTGTCTTTGCGGGTGGTAACGCCCCATTCCCGAGGAGATACCTCTCCTCCGCGTGTGCCATAAATGGTTTCACCATAGGTTTTCATCCATTCTCCGATTTCGTACATTCGTTCTACTGCTTGATCCGGGAAGGCTCCATCGGCGCGAGGTCCCACGTTGAGCAGCAAGTTGCCATTCATCCCGGCAGCACGTACCAGCAGGTGAATGAGTTCTTCGGTGCTCTTGTAGTTGCGGTCTTGAATTTTGTAGCCCCACATGCCATTCATCGTTTGGCAGGTTTCCAGCGGCAAGGCACTGATGTCTTGACCAGAAAGGCCAGCAGTGTTTTGGCCCGGAAGGTCGCGTTCGAAGATTTGGATGTCTTCACCCGGATAGGGGGTGATGTGGTGGTTGTTGGCAATCAAGCAGGAAGGTTGCAATTCGTGGATCATTTTGTATTGCTCTTCCAATTGCCAGTCGAAACCAGGTTGTTGGTCTTTGTCCCACAAGCCGTCGAACCAGATTGCACCGATGGGGCCATAGTTGGTCAGCAATTCGGTGAGCTGTTGGTTCATGAAATGATAGTAGCCGTCCCAGTCCGGCGCCAAGTCGCGGCCCGTGGTCAAGCCCGTTCTTCCTACAGGATAGTCAGGGCGGAACCAGTCAATGTGCGAATAATAAAGGTGCAAGCGGATGCCTTGTTTGTGGCATTCGTCTGCCAATTCTTTAAGAATGTCCCGGCCAAAAGGGGTCGCATCCACGATGTTGTAGTTGGACTGTTGGGTGTGGAACATGGAGAATCCGTCGTGGTGGCGGCTGGTGATGCAGATGTATTTTGCTCCGCAAGCTTTCACGGCAGCAACCCATTCAGCAGCATTGAAGTTCGAGGGGAAGAAACCGGCGGGCAGGTGTTCGTATTCATCAATATCCAAACCGCGTGCATTCAGTACCCATTCTCCCTGGGCGATCATGCTGTAAACGCCCCAGTGGATGAAAATACCGAATTTATTGTCCTGAAATTCACTGCGGGCTTTCAGAATTTCTGGTGTGGGTTCATACACCCAGTCCCGGTCGGGCTCAGTCTGAGCAACAGCTGCTACACTACCTAAGAGCAGCAAGCTAAGTAATCCAAATTTTTTCATAGTACACAAAAATACTATCTTTGTTGAGATTATGCGAAGAATTATTGCTTTCCTTTTATTATTTGTTGCACTGATTGGCACATCGGCCTGTGAAGGAGATTCTGCCGTCATGGGACAGTTGGAGTGGGTAGAACGAATGCTCACGGATCCGGAACTAGAAATTAGCCTGGATCAGATCCCGCAGGAGAAAAGAGCGTTTGTCGAAGGATTGATGGAATTGCGTCGGGAGTACCCGGCCATTGCGGCAGCAGCAGATGCACATAAGGCGACTTGGGTGGTCCTGTCGGAACAAGCACCGGGCGTGCGGGTATCTCGCTTGCGGGGTAGGGATGCCAAGGGTGTTCCATTTTCCTTGTTGTGGCTGGTCAATGAAACGGATGAACTCCAACAAATAAAAATACCCAACGGATATTATCAGGTATTGTGTTACCAATTTCGAGTAGGAGAACAACAATTGGGGGTGGTTCATGGAAAATTGGCCTATGTTCCTTCAAAATCGGCGATGATTATAAAAATGGCACGAAATTTGAATAATTCTAATTTAGAAATTAAATAGATGTTTAACTCTTAAAAATTACGAATTATGAAAAAATACAGATGCACCGTATGTGATTGGATTTATGACCCTGCAGTAGGCGATCCTGATAGTGGAATTCAACCGGGAACAGCTTTCGAAGATATTCCCAATGATTGGAGCTGCCCGCTTTGTGGCGTTACCAAAGAAGACTTTGAAGAGGTTGCTTAATTGGCAGTATGATATAAAAGATGCCGGCTAAATTTAGTCGGCATCTTTTATTCTGATAGAGAGACCCAATCAATCGCGATCGGCAAAGCCCAGGTAGTAAATGAGGGAGGCCAATGCAGATAATGCAGCCACCAGGTAAGTGCGGGCTGCCCAGGTCAGCGCTTCTTTGGCTTGTGCGATTTCAAGGCCACGCAGGCTGCCCGAACGCTCCAGCCAGGCAAGGGCGCGGTGTGAGGCATTGTATTCTACCGGTAAGGTAATTATACTGAATACAATGATCATGGCGAACAGAGCAATGCCAAACCAGAAGAGTGCCGGAAACGATGTCAGGGTGAAAATTCCAATCAGAATGATGATCTGGGAAAACATGGAGGAAAATTGCACGACCGGTACCAGCTTCGAACGCAGGGTAAGAGGGGCATAGCCCATAGCGTGTTGCACGGCATGGCCGCATTCGTGGGCTGCAACAGCGGCGGCGGAGACGCTGTTGGAGTGATAGACGTCCTGGCTTAAGTTGACCGTTTTGGTTTGCGGGTTGTAGTGGTCTGTGAGCGTGCCTTGTACACAAGTAACGCGCACGTCATAAATGCCGTTGTCCCGCAACATTCTTTCAGCAATCTCACGGCCGGTCAAACCACCGGGAGCGAGTACTTTTGCATATTTCTTAAAAACGCTTTTTAACTTGGACTGAACCAATAGACCGGCAATGCCAACGCTGATAATGAGAATTAATTCGATGTTCATAGCAAAACTATTTTGCAAAAATTATTCCAAAAGAAAAGCCGGAAGTGATTGTCGGGGACAAGACTTCCGGCATAGAGGATGTGTCAGTCGGAACTAGCGAGCAGTTTCGCTCAATCTTTCGAACAAGTTGTCCAATACTTCCAAGAACTCGCGACGTACGCCGTTGAAGTATGCGCGGGTATTTTCGCGGTCGTAGTGGTTGATTTTGGTGTAGAGGGTTTCACGCAAAGCGATAGCATCGTTGATAACACCGAAGATGATTTCTTCTTTTTCGCTTTCTTTTGCGAAGTTCAAACCAAGTACTGCGTCAGAAATTATTTCTTCTACCAAGTAATCTACGTCTTTTTTAAATACTCTTAAGTTCATAGTAATAGTGTTTATTAGTTATAAGGTTTTGCTATAAAGTAATGATGCCGGGCTTCTTGGTCAGTCCCAAGCCGGGTTTGTCTTCCAAGGTAATTCGGCCGTTGTCCAGTTTCATGCCGTCAAAGCAGTCGTTGGCGATGAGCACATTGCCATCCAGGTCTGCCCATTGCATCATTGGTGCCAATTGGGCGGCCGCTGAGATTGCAACGGAGGTCTCAGTCATGCAGCCAATCATCAGTTTCATGCGGAGGGATTGGGCCAAGGTGACCATTTCTCGAGCTTCCCGCATACCGGTACATTTCATCAACTTGATGTTGATACCGTGGTAGGCGCCTTTCAGGTTGGGAATATCGGTCAGACGTTGGCAGGCTTCGTCGGCGATGATCGGCAGGGGACTGCGTTCGGTGACCCAAGCCGTGTCGTCCAACCACAATTTTGGCATGGGTTGTTCCACCATGTTGATATTGCGCTCATTGAGCCATTCAATCATATCCAATGCCTGGTATTTGTCTTTCCAGCCTTGGTTGGCGTCCACACAGATGACGGTGTCAGTTTTAGCGCGGATCAGATTGATCATGCGTTTGTCTTCTTTTTCAGACATACCCAACTTCACTTTCAGCACCTTGGCCCACGAGGCTTCGTCAATTTTCTCATTCACTACGGCATCATCTGCGTCATAGCCAATGGTGTAAGAGGTCAACGGACAAGTGGTGGGGTTGAATCCCCAAATCTTCCACCAGGGCTGTTGCATGATGTTACCAACCAGGTCGTGCAGGGCGATGTCAACAGCCGCTTTGGCTGCTGTGTTGTTGGTGGTCAGCTTGTCAACGGCCGCCATGATGTCCGCAATGCGGAACGGATCGTTGAATTGCGGTAGCACTTGTTGGCTGACCTTGATCAAAAATTCGTTTACGGAAGCTTGTGTTTCACCCAGGTAAGGAGGCATTGCTGCTTCTCCATAGCCAGTGTATCCGTCCCAAGTTAAACGGGTGATGACAATGGGAGTGGTTTTGCGGGAGGAACCCGAGATGGTGAAGGTGAATTTCATTACACCATCGAAGTTTTCCCAATCCAATTGGAGGGTTTTGTTGCCACTTCCTTTGCGGGCTTTTCGTTGGGCAAATAAGGTGGCCGGATCCAAAAAGGCTGCCGCTGCGGTCATCAAGCCCGCGGTTTTTAAGAATGTTCTGCGATCGGTTTTCATGGGTTCTAACGTCTCACGGTTAATACCAAGGGTGTTGTTGGAGGGAGGTGATGCCCAAGTTCTGGTCTTGGTTGCCCAAGATCCGGCGGACACGTACCAGGTTGTTGGAACCATCGTAATAATCTTCCGCATCCGGGTTCAATGAGTTGATCTTAACCCGAGAAGCGGAGTGGATGAATCGTTGGTTTCCCATATAAATGCCAACGTGGGTAATGCTTTCCTTGCGTTCAGCGGTAGCTTTGCGGCCAAAGAAGAGCAGGTCGCCCGGTTGGAGATTTTCAAAGTTTTCGGTGACTTCCACCTCGGTACCGGTTTTGGCTTGTTGGGAGGCATCTCGACGCAGGATGATGCCGTTCAAGAAATAGACGGTTTTGGTGAAACCGCTACAGTCCATGGCTTTGGTGGTCGTCCCGCCCCAAAGGTAGGGATAGCCGTTGAAATGTTGGGCGGTCGCCAGGATGTTTTCTTGTGTCGGACAGCGTGATTGAAGCCATTGGTCATAGGCTTGGGTCGCATTGCGCGGGATCCAGCCATTACGGCCGTCGGGTAGGGAAACTGCCAGGTATTGTCCTTGGGTACGGTTGTTTGTGGCCAGGATGTTTCCCAAGATGGCATCACTCACGGTGGCTGCCTGGCTGTTCGGGCGTTCCAGCACCTGAACAAAATCGGCCGTCACCATAATTTTGTCGCTGTTTTTCCAGTTCTCGAAGGCCGCTTCGTCCATGCGGGCAACTCCTGTTGTTGTGGTCCAGGCGATGTATCCTTCCGGTGTAACGACACGGTACCAGTAACTGCGTTTTTCCAGCACCCGCAAAGGAGTTCCCATTGGAACTTGGGTGGCCATTTCTGCAGAATAGTTGGCTCCGTAGCGTAACGAGGTGGAAGAAAGGGTTGCTACGCCCCAGGTTTGAGTGCCCAATTGTGCGGTGTCCGGTAACAGCCGGATCTCGGCTGTGGCTTTTGCATCGATGGAATGAAGGCGTTCAACCAAAGCCTCACGGGCGGCTTCTTCGGTGGTGGATCCGCTCAAAAACCACTGGCCGTCTTGCTCCTTTACGGAAATGTCAAATGTTTTATCGCGACGGTCCGGGGCATATTCCTTCTTGACTTGATCAATGAGTTCGCGGTAACGGCTTTCCGGATCAGTTGCTTTTTGCTGGCAGGAAGTTGTCAGCGTCATTGTGGCAAAAGCAATTGCTCCAGCGCAGAATAACATTTTTTTCCAGGTATGCATTCTTTCCATGGTTTTGCTGTTTGGTATCTGCAAAGGTAAAGATTATTTATTATTTTTGCCCGTCAAAATTCAATTTATCGGAGTAATTATGATTATTGATTCATTAAAAAGTTTTGAACGTTACCTGAAATACCATCCGGGTTTTGATAAAGTGGGCGCATTCTTGAAGAAAAATGATTTGAATGCACTGGCTCCGGGTAAGTACGATATTGATGAGAACAACAGTTGGTGCACCATCTGGGAAGGTGAGGCCAACGGTTTGGAGTCGTTGCCGAAACTGGAAGTGCACGATTCGTTTGTGGATATTTATATCTTGTTGGAAGGAGACGAAACCATTGGTTATAAGGATCGTGCGAAATGTGTAGGGGATACCCAAGCCAAGTACGATGAGGCAGAGGATGTTGCTTATTTGGAAGACGAGCCGGAAGTGTTTGTTTCCTTGTCTGCGGGTAACATGCTTTTCTGTTTCCCGAAAGATGCACACGCTCCGCTGATTGGCGAAGGTCGCATCCGCAAAGCCGTGATTAAAGTTCGTGTCTGATTTGGAACCTAGATACAATTCGTACGTCGGATATTTCCGGCGGGAATACGGAGAACGCCTGCAGAAGATTGTGATTGATGCGGGCTTTACTTGTCCCAATCGGGACGGGAAGGTGGGCTTCGGTGGTTGTACGTATTGCAACAACGACGCGTTCCATCCAGGGTACAGTACGCCTGACCGTTCCATCACCTGGCAAATTGAAGAAGGAATTCTTTTCCATGCAAGACGTTACCGCAAGGCGACGTCTTATTTGGCATATTTTCAGTCCTATTCCAATACTTATGCGCCTTTGGAAGTGCTCAAGGCCCGCTACGAGGAGGCGCTAGCCCATCCGAAAGTGAAGGGGTTGGTGATTGGTACCCGGCCGGATTGCGTGGATGAGCAAATCTTGGATTATTTGGCGGAGTTGGGCAAAGAGCACATCATCATTGTCGAGTATGGCATTGAGTCTTGTCACGATGAGACCCTGCGCAGAATTAACCGGGGACACGATTTTGCTTGTGCTCAGCGGGCTGTTCGGATGACAGCTGAACGGGGTTTGCGTGTTGGGGCCCATTTTATTCTGGGTCTGCCGGGAGAGACGCGAGAGGCCATGTTGGCGATGGCTCCGCTGATCAATGATTTGCCGCTGCATTCGGTGAAGTTTCATCAGTTGCAGCTGGTGAAAGGGACCTTGATGGAGCAGGAATACCGGGATTGTCCGCAGGATTTTGTGACTTTTACCTTGTCAGAGTACATCGATTTCTTCATTGATTTGTTGGAACAGCTGCGTCCGGACCTCTGCATTGAGCGTTTTGCTGGGGAGGTTCCCCCTCGTTTTGTGAACGAAACGCCCTGGGGACTGATCAGAAATGTGGAATTACTTCGTCTTTTGGAAAAAAGATTGGAGGAGAGGAATACAAGACAAGGAATATTTTATAACTTTGTACGTTAAAAAAACAGCCCTATGCAAGAACTGATACATTTTAACATTCCGGAAGGTTTGACCTTTGATGACGTTCTTTTGGTGCCGGCTCGTTCTGAAGTGCTGCCCAGAGACGTGAATATTTCATCTCATTTTACCCGTGACATCATTTTGCATACGCCCATTGTTTCGGCAGCAATGGATACCGTGACCGAATCGGCTACGGCGATTGCGATGGCTCGCGAAGGTGGGATTGGTGTAATCCACAAAAATATGCCTGTTGAAATGCAGATGGAGCATGTTCGTCGAGTGAAACGGGCTGAGAACGGAATGATCTATGATCCGGTGACCATTCACCCGGAAGAAACTGTAGGTGATGCGTTGCGTTTGATGAAGGAAAACCACATTGGAGGTATTCCGGTTGTGGATCATCAAGGTTACCTGGTGGGTATCGTGACCAACCGGGACTTGCGCTTCCAAGATAACATGCGCACACCCATTAGCGAAGTGATGACCAAAGACAACTTGATCACAGCCCGCAATGGGGAAGATTTGAAGGGTGCTGCTGAATTGTTGCGCAAGCATAAGATTGAAAAATTGTTGGTGGTTGAGCCGGATGGAAAATTGGTGGGCTTGATTACCTATAAGGATATTACCAAAATCAAGAACAATCCGACTGCTAGCAAAGACAGCAAGGGACGCTTGTTGGTAGCAGCTGCGGTAGGTGTGAATGCCAATACCTTGGAGCACGTGGAACGCCTGGTGTCCGTGGATACTGACGCTGTGGTGGTGGATACCGCTCACGGTCACTCTGTTGGGGTATTGGAAGTGATTCGCAAGGTGCGCGAAGCTTTCCCGCACATGCAGATCGTGGCAGGTAACGTGGCTACGGCTGGTGGTGCTCGTGCTTTGGCTGAAGCAGGTGTTGATGCGGTGAAAGTTGGTATTGGACCGGGTTCTATTTGTACAACCCGTGTGATTGCCGGTGTGGGTGTTCCCCAATTGACCGCTGTGATGAATGCGGCTCATGCATTGAAAGGAACTGGTATTCCGGTGATTGCTGACGGTGGTATCCGTTATTCCGGCGATGTGGTGAAAGCATTGGCGGCTGGTGGTAGCGCTATTATGGCCGGTTCGTTGTTGGCTGGTGTTGAGGAATCTCCGGGCGAAACCATCATCTTGAATGGACGTAAATTCAAATCATACCGAGGAATGGGTTCTTTGGAAGCGATGCAAAAAGGTTCAAAAGACCGTTACTTCCAAGATGCTGAGGATGATGTGAAGAAATTGGTTCCGGAAGGTATTGTGGCCCAAGTTCCTTACAAAGGCACACTTTCGGAAGTTATCTATCAGTTGGTTGGAGGTTTGCGTGCCGGTATGGGATATTGTGGCGCTAAAGATATTGAGACTTTGCGTGAAGCTCAATTCATTCGCGTAACTGCTGCCGGTGTTGCTGAAAATCACCCGCACGATGTAACGATTACTCGGGAAGCCCCGAACTATAGCCGCTAAACGGTATGACCCGGAGGTGGATACCGGTTCTTCTTCTGTTGGCCCTTTCCGCAGTTTCCTGCGAATGGGCCGACCGTGTTTTCAAGGGAGACGTTGTTGCCCGTGTGGGGAACTCGGTATTGTTCCGGTCAGAGTTGGAAATGACGGTACCCAAAGGGACGCCGGCTTCCGATAGCATTGCCTTGGCGGAGGCTTACATCCAGCAATGGGCCTTGCGTTGTCTGTTGTTGGAACAAGCGGATAAACAGTTGTCAGAGAAAGAGAAAGACTTGAGTCGGGAATTGGAGGATTACCGGCGTTCGATCCTGGTTTATCGCTATGAGCAATTGTTTGTGGAGCAACGTCTGGATACGTTGATTCCTGTTGCGGAAAAAGAACAGTATTACGAACAGCATCCGGAACTTTTTGCGGCAGCTACCCCGTTGGTCAAGGGACGGTTGGTGAAAATTAATCGGAATTCCCCCAATCTTTCGAGAATCAAGACGATGTATAAGACCTTGAAAGCCGATGAATTGGATGTCTTGGAGGGTTTGTGCTACAGCTCTGCAACGATGTATTCCAATTTTAACAATCGGTGGGTGAGTCTGGATCGTGTAGCGGCCGAGATGGGAATCGGGATGAACCGTTGTGCGGATGGACTGTCCCGAAGAAACTGGTTTGAATTGGAGGAGATGGGGTATGTGTACCTGCTTTTTGTGTATGACCGGGTTGGAGCAGGTGAACTGGCGCCTTATGACTATTGTGAGCATCGCATCGAAGAAATCCTGATTGGCAAACGAAGAGATCAGCTTTTGGAGGAATTGGAACGCGATTTGCTACAGGAGGCGACAAAAATTGAAAAATTAAAGATTTATAGGAACTGATGAAAAAAGTAGCCTTACTTGTGTGTTTCTGCGCAGTGGCGTGGATGATGCTGCCGAGTGCTTCTGCACAGCGGTACAATGGGGGTCTGGTGGATAAGACCATTGCGTTGGTTGGAAATCAGATGATTATGTTGTCAGAACTGGAGTCCGAAGTGATGAATATGAAAGCTCGCGGATATACCAGTACGGGAAAGGATCTCCGCTGTCAGTTGTTGGAAAAGATGATGGAGGATAAACTGTTTCTGATTCAAGCAGAAATGGACAGTGTGGCGGTGAATATGGATTACATCCAAGTCCAATTGGAAGAGTATGTTGCGAACATGGTGGCCAACTTTGGTGGCGTTGAGGCCATGGAGCAGTACTTTGGCAAGAAAGAGTACCAATTGCGCATGGAGTGGTTGGATATGTTTACCGAAATGAACAAGAAGCAGGAAATGCAACGAGAACTTTCCAATCGTGCTCCAGAGTTGACTCCCCGACAAGTACAGGAATTTTGCCGTAGAACACCGAAAGACAGTTTGCCGATTATCTCTACTCAATACAAATACCGTCAAATTGTACTGTATCCGGACAAGGAAGTGGCGGCTATGCAAGCCAAAGAACGCTTGTTGGAATTTCGTGAACGGATTTTGAACGGTAGCAGCTTCTCGTTGTTGGCTACGATGTATTCGCAGGATCCAGGAAGTGCAATCCGCGGTGGTGACTTGGGCATGGTTTCCAAGTCGCTCTTCTGGCCAGAATTTTCTGAAGCAGCTTCCATGTTGAAAGACGGCCAAGTATCCCCGATTGTGGAAACTCCCGACGGATACCACTTGATTGAGATGATCCGTCAGACACAGGACATGATGCAAGTGCGTCACATCTTGATCAAGCCCTATTATGGTGATGATCTTCGTCAGGCGGCCTTTTCCAAATTGGACAGTTTGAAACGACTCATTGTTGCGGATAGTATTTCTTTCCAGGACGCGGCCCGTTATAACTCCGAAGACGCAAAGAGCCGTACCAATGGGGGATTGGTGGCCGATGAATTGTATACCGGTGCTTCTTATTTTGAGGTGGATATGTTGAAGCCGGCGGATTACCAACAATTGAAAGATTTACAGCCGGGTGAAATTTCGGCACCGTTTGAGTCAACGGACAATGAAGGCCGGGGAAATCTCGTGTACAAGTTGGTGATGCTGGAAGAGGTGATCCCTTCCCATACTGCCACCTTTGAACGGGACTTTGCTGTGTTGTTGAATGAAGCTAATCAGCAGGAAACCAAGAAAATGATTGAGCAATTTTTGAACGAAAAAGTAGCGACCACCTACATTATGGTGGATCCCATGTTCCAGAACTGTGCGTTTGAAAGGGCTGGATGGGTTACAAAATAACGGATGAGACGACTATTTTTATTTCTACTCTTAGGGATTGCTTTCGGGCAGGCGGGTTTGTCTGCACAAGATGCATCGGAGCCGGCAGATTCGCTGGTGCGTCTGTTGAGTGCCCAGAAGGCAAGATTGATCGAGAAAAATGGGCGGAATTACCGGGAAGTGACCGGTGATGTCCGCTTCTTGCATAATAATACCTACCTGCATTGTGACACAGCGCTCTGGAACGTGAAGGGCGAGTACATTGATGCCATTGGCAATGTGAAGATTATTCAGGAGAATACCATCTTGTCGGGAGACAAGTTGCATTACCTGATCCAAAAAGACTTGGCTCAGTTCCGTGGAACCCTGGTCGAACTGTTGGACAAGGATCGGAATTGTTTGCGGACTAAAAACCTGGACTACAATACCCGGGATAGTATCGCTACCTTTTGGGGTGGCGGTTGTATGAAGGACAAGGATGGAAATCTCATTGAAAGTCAGCGGGGTCAGTATGATTCTAAAATCAGCCAGTTTACGTTTAGCCGTCGTGTGCAGATGTTCTCGGATTCCTTGTTTTTGGTGACCGACAGCCTTCGCTATTTTTCCGACCGAGATTTTGCGGAGTTTAAGACCAATACTCGGGGGTGGCGCAACAACAACTATATGGAAGCTGATGCGGGTTGGTACAATCGCGCGGAAGAACAGCTCTATTTTGAAAAAGATGTTTACGTACGCACACCCGAATATGAAGTGTGGTGTGAACGATTGCATTATGATCGAAATCAGACGACCAGTTTGTTGGAAGACCGGGTTCGGATTTTGGATACCGCCAGTCACGCAGCCATTTTGTCGGATCGTCTTCTGTATGACAACAGTCGGCAATATGCTGAGGTGACGCACAATCCGGCTGTGATTTATTATGGACAAAATGAGGAAGGGGTGGTGGATACCCTTTTTATGGCAGCAGATACGCTGATATATCAGCAGTTGCGTATGTATCAGATTGACAGCGCTGTGGTGCAGTTGGCCCACTATCGTAGGGGACAAGCCCTGATGGATCCGGTGGGAGCTGCTGCTAAAAAACAGGAGCGGCCTTCGAACCAACGCCAGGCCCCTCAAGCAGGCAACAATGCTCCTGCAAACGGTGCTCCGGCCAATGCGGGTCCTGGTAATGCCCGCACGGCGAACACCGGTTCCGGAAATGCCCGCCCGGCTAATACGCCCCCCCGAGGAACCACTCAGGGAGCGAACTCCCAGGTAAGTCGTCCCAGACCGGGATCCAATGGTGATTTCCCGCAAACTGTACGCTCCAGCGGACCTCGCTTTGTGGATATGGAAACCTGGATGGAACAGGATAGTATGCCCAAACGACGTCGTCCAAATGGTTTGGGTGCTCCTGGCGCTCAAGCGGGTCCTGGTGTTCAAGGTGGACCTGGTGCACAAGGTGGCCGTACCGGCTTGACAGGCCCTGGTCGAAGCAATAACAAAGGGATGATGGACAGTTTGTCGATGCGCCCTCCGGTACAAGATACATTACCGGTTCGTGATACGTTGTTGGTGCGCGATACGATGGCTGTTGCTGCAGCGGATACGACTCAGGTGGAAGTAGCACCTCAGCCGCCGAAAGACACTACGCAAGTGATTTTTCTGAAGGCCTATCGGAATGTACGCTTGTACCGCTCCGATTTTCAGGCAATTTGTGACTCACTGGAGTACTTGGGGATCGATTCCATTGCGCGCCTTTACCGTGATCCGGTGCTATGGAATGATGTGACCAATCAGCTGACGGCAGATAGCATGCAGCTGGTGGTGGAGAATGGGCAGCTGTCCAAGGGGATTATGAAATCCAATGCCTATTTGGTTTCGCAACAAGATACGTTGTTCTACAACCAAATCAAGGGTGCGGAGATGATTGGCTATTTCCGGGACAACGAATTATACCGTTTTGATGCGTTGGGCGGGGCATCGGCCTTGTTCTTCTTGGCGGAAGATTCTTGCATCACAACGATGAACCAAAAGGAATCCACGATGATGTCATCGTGGCTCAAAGACAACACCATTGAACGATCCATTTATATGAGCGGGGTGAAAAATGACTTCTTCCCGGTTGTGGATCTGTCCAATGAACAGAAATTTATGCGGGATTTCCAATGGCGTCCTGAGGACCGTCCTGAGGATCGTCATGCCATTACGGATGCATGCCTTCCAGAATCGGAACGCGATCGCAGAGTAGAACCCTTCTTTCCGAAATTCCGGAATGCGGAAATCTATTTTACGGGTTACATCCCGGGTATTTTGCGGGAAATTAAGGTGCGAGACTCTCTGAGCCGATTGCCTCGCAAGCCAGATTTGTTTTTTGATATTGATACGGTGGCCACTTATCTGCCGGAAATTGAACACATCAAGGAGGAAAGCGTCTTGAAGGCGCCCGAAAATGCGAAAGAGAAGCCGAAGTCTCAGGTGAAGCAGGGGGATGAGCGCAAGAAGCAGGAAGAGGTGGTTTATTCCGATAAGCCGGTTCGCAGAGAACCGCCTGTGTTGAAAAATTATCCGTTGAAAACCCGTCGGGATACCACTCGCTACGAAAAGCTGGCTGAGCAATACGAAAAGTTGGCGACGGTAATGGATACGATTTATGTTTTGCAGGACAGTTTGTTCCGGAGTGCGGAAACCATGTATCGGGACGATGTCCGTTATGTGAAACGAGTGATCCGTTATTACGAACGGCAAGAACGGAAGATCCGTCGGAGCATCGAACGCAAGGAAAGACGTTTGCTCAAACGTTTGGACTTGTATGTGAAGCCCGAGGAAGAAAAATAGAAGTTGAAATAAAATTTATACACCTATGAAAGAGTTTTTGATTGATGAATGTCATCACAGCGTAGCGGATGTAAAAACCTTGCTGGACCCGAACTGCCGTTTGGTATTGGGTGAAAATGCGAAGAAAAGAATTATCAAATGCCGGGAGTATCTGGATCACCGGATGGAAACTCAGAAAGAGCCTATCTATGGAATTACTACTGGTTTCGGTTCTTTGTGTAACGTTTCTGTCGGTCGAGAAGATTTGTCTCAGTTGCAAAAGAATTTGGTGATGTCCCACGCTTGTGGAGTGGGAGAAGAAGTCTCTACCGAGATCGTGAAGTTGATGTTGGCATTCAAGGTGAAATCCTTGGCCTATGGTTTCTCCGGAGTTCGTCTGGAAACCGTAGAACGCTTGGTGGATTTCTTCAACCATGGAGTTTATCCGGTGGTTTATCAACAAGGCTCTTTGGGTGCATCGGGAGACTTGGCTCCCCTAGCCAATATGTGCCTCCCGTTGTTGGGTTTGGGAGAAGTGAACTACAAGGGTCGCCGTTGCTCGGCTGAGGAGGTGAACCGCGAATTCGGTTGGAGTCCGCTGGTGTTGGCTTCCAAAGAAGGTCTTGCTTTGTTGAATGGTACTCAATTCATGTTGGCGAACGGTATGTGGGCCTTGTACCACGCCAAACGTCTGTCTGCATTGGCTGATAAGATTGCGGCTGTATCCTTGGAAGGCTTTGACGGACGTATTTCTCCGTTTACCCCGGGTGTACACGCAGTACGTCCCCAACGAGGTCAAATGAAAACGGCTGAAGTGATGAGAAATTACCTGGAAGGCAGTGAAATCATCAACCGACCGAAGGTGCACGTACAAGACCCTTATTCTTTCCGTTGCATTCCGCAGGTTCATGGAGCCTCTAAAGATGCGTTGGAATATGTGGAACAAGTGTTGACCATTGAACTGAACAGTGCTACGGACAATCCGACCGTTTTGCCGGATGAAGATTTGGTTGTATCTGCCGGAAACTTCCATGGCCAGCCCTTGGCTTTGGCTTTGGATTTTATGGCCATTGCAATGGCAGAACTGGGATCCATCTCAGAACGCAGAACTTATCAGTTGATTTCTGGAAAACGGGAGCTTCCTTCTTTCCTGGTGGCACGTTCTGGTCTGAACTCAGGCTTTATGATTCCGCAATATGCAGCGGCTTCTGTAGTGAGCCAAAACAAACAACTCTGCACTCCTTGCTGTGTGGATACCATTGATTCTTCACAAGGACAAGAAGACCACGTAAGTATGGGGGCGAATGCGGCTACCAAATGTGTTCGTGTGATCTTGAATGTTGAAAAGATCATGGCCATCGAGTTGATGAACGGTGCTCAAGCGTTGGATTTCCGTCGTCCGCTCCGCTCTTCTGCCGTGTTGGAAGAATTTGTGGCAGCATATCGTCAAGTGGTTCCTTTCATTGAGGAAGATCAAGTGATGTACACGCACATCGCCAATAGCATTGAATTCTTGAGAACTCAAACCGCATAATTGATTGCATGATTTTCATTAAAAATATTAAAGCCTTGGTCGGAGTTCGTGAGTCCGACCGGATTGAACCCTTGCGTGGCGCCGAACTGGCCGATATGGCGGTTTTGGAGAATGCTTGGGTGGTGATTGAGGGCGACCGTCTGGCCGATTACGGAGAGATGGACGAACTTGGTAACCAGGAGCAGGGCTGGGAGCAGTTACAGGCTTTAGAGAGCCGTGCTGACCAGATCATTGATGCGACCGGCCGCTTTGTGTTCCCGGCTTGGTGTGACTCGCATACCCATTTGGTGTATGCGGGAAGTCGTGAACGCGAATTCATGGACAAGATTCGTGGATTGTCTTATCAGGAGATTGCCCGTCGCGGTGGTGGTATTCTGAATTCGGTGGAATTGCTGCACAATACCTCGGAAGATGAATTGGTCCGTCAGGCCAAAGAACGTGCGGAGGAAATCATCCGTTTTGGTACCGGTGCGGTGGAAATCAAGAGTGGTTATGGTTTGAGTCTGGAGGACGAGCTCAAGATGTTGCGGGTGGCCCGTCGCATCGGTGAGGAAACTCCCTTGACGGTCAAAACTACCTTCTTGGGAGCACACGCGGTGCCTATGCGCTATAAGGGTAATCAGACCGCTTATGTGGATGAAATCATCAATGAGATGATTCCGGTGGTGGCTTCTGAAGGACTGGCCGAATACATCGATGCTTTTTGTGAAGAAGGCTTTTTTACCGTTGAAGATACGGACCGGATTTTTAATGCCGGTTTGAAATATGGTTTGATCCCGAAACTGCATGCCAATCAGATGAGCTTTTCGGGAGGTGTTCAGTTGGGCGTAAAATACGGTGCTCGTTCTGTGGATCACCTCGAGTTTACCGGTCCGCAGGAATATGCTTTGTTGGCTCAGAGTGATACCATTGCCACCTTGTTGCCGGGTGCTACTTTCTTCTTGGAAATGGATTTCCCGAATGCGCGGGCTATGATCCAGGCGGGAGCGGCAGTTGCTTTGGCAACCAATTACAACCCGGGTTCTTGCCCGTGTGGGGATATGCGTTTCATGGCTTCATTGGCTTGTTTGAAAATGAAACTGACTCCGGAGGAAGCGATTCAGGCAGCTACTTTTAACGGAGCTTGTGCCATGGATGTCGTGGATGAATTGGGTTCTATCACAGCTGGAAAACGGGCGAACCTCTTCATCACCAAACCGATGTCATCCTATGAGTTCTTGCCCTATGCCTTTACAACCCCGTTGGTAGATACCGTTATTTTAAATGGAGCAATATATGGATAGTTATCAAACACCCTTGGGGGAACTGCGTATTGGCTGGATGGGCCACGCTTCGCTGATTATGGAGTGGGCTGGTAAGGTTATTTATGCCGATCCCTATAGCGAGGTGGCGGATTATCTGGGCAAACCTAAGGCCGATTTGATCCTGATCACTCACAACCATTATGATCATTATGATCCGGCGGCTCTCGCACCCATTCAAACTCCTCAGACCCGCTTTGTGGTAAGTCAGAATGTAGGGCTGGTGGATGAGCGTTACGTAGTGCTTGAAAATGGTGCTGCGATGCAATGGGAGGGTCTGCGCATTCAGGCGGTAGCATCCTACAACATCAACCGTCGCAATGAGGAAGGCCAGCACTTTCATCCGAAAGGTGTGGGAAATGGTTATGTGTTGGATTTCTCGGGCTTTAAGGTTTACGTACCGGGAGATACCGAACCCATTTCAGAAATGGACCAGTTACCGCATTTGGATGTGGCGTTCCTGCCCAAGAACCTGCCTTATACAATGACGGATGATGAGTTTGTTGCCTTGGCAAACCGTTTTCAGCCCGATGTTCTGTATCCGATTCACTTTTTTGAATTGGATTATGATCGTCTGCGTAAGGCCGTTGATCCGAAAATAATACTCAAAAATCCAGAAAAATATGATTAAGAGATTGATTGAATGTGTCCCCAATTTCAGTGAAGGACGCGATATGCAAGTGATCAATCAGATTACTGCAGAAATTGAATCCGTAGAAGGTGTCAAATTGTTGAATGTGGATCCGGGTGCAGCTACCAACCGTACGGTAGTTACCTTCGTGGGAGAACCGGAACCTGTGATTGAAGCAGCTTTCCGCGCTATCCGCAAAGCCGCTCAATTGATCAATATGCGTCAACATCACGGTGAGCATCCTCGTTTCGGAGCTACCGATGTGTGCCCGTTGATTCCGATTGCGGGTATTACGATGGAAGAAACCGTAGCTTATGCTCGTGAATTGGGAAAACGCGTAGGTGAAGAGTTGGGAATTCCGGTGTATGCTTATGAAAATGCAGCCTTTACTCCGGAACGTAGAAACTTGGCTTATTGCCGTGCTGGCGAATACGAAGGCTTGAGCAAGAAATTGGCTGACCCGAACATGAAACCGGACTTCGGACCTGCTGCTTTTACTGAAGCGGTTGCAGGAACCGGTTGTACTGCCATCGGTGCTCGTGACTTCTTGGTTGCCATCAACTACAACTTGAATACGACATCGACTCGTCGCGCTAACGCAATTGCCTACGATGTGCGTGAAAAAGGTCGTAAGAAACGTGAAGGTAATCCCATTACTGGAAAGGTAGTGAAAGATGAAAATGGACAAGATGTGTGGATTCCGGGTACCTTGAAGGCTTGTAAGGCCATTGGTTGGTTCATTGAAGAATACGGAATTGCTCAGATTTCGATGAATGTGACCAATATTTCGGTGACCCCGGTACACGTGGCTTTTGAAGAAGTTTGTGCCAAAGCGCAAGCTCGTGGTTTGCGTGTGACCGGTTCTGAAATTGTAGGTCTGATCCCGAAGAAGGTGTTGATTGATGCCGGTAAGTACTTCCTGGCCAAACAACAACGGTCATTGGGTATTGCTGAAGAGGAAATTATTAAGATTGCCGTGAAGTCAATGGGCTTGGACGATCTTTGCCCGTTCAATCCGCGCGAAAAAGTCATCGAATACCTTTTGGAAGATGAAAGCAAGAAGAAATTGATTGACCTTACTTGCAAAGGCTTTGCTGAAGAAACTGCTTCTGAATCACCGGCTCCGGGTGGTGGATCCATCTCTGCTTACATGGCATCTTTGGGTGCTGCCTTGGGAACGATGGTGGCCAACTTGTCTTCTCATAAACCGGGTTGGGATGATCGTTGGGAGTACTTCTCACAATGGGCTGAGAAAGGTCAAGCCTTGATGCGTGAATTGCTCTTCCTCGTAGATGAAGATACCAATGCCTTCAATAAAATTATGGATGCGTTCGGTCTTCCGAAGACAACCGATGAAGAAAAAGCTGCACGAACTGCTGCTATTCAAGCAGCTACTTTGTATGCGACCCAAGTACCCTTCAATACAATGAAAGCGGCTTACCAAGTTTATGACATCGTGGAAGCGATGGCTAAAGACGGTAACCCGAATTCGGTATCCGATGCGGGTGTAGGTGCATTGAGCATCCGCGCAGCTGTTCACGGAGCATTCTTGAACGTGAAGATCAACGCTGCCGGATTGAAAGATCGTCAAGTGGCGGATCAGATCATCGCACAAGCTGCAGAAATCGCAGCCGAAGCAGACCGTCGTGAACGTGAAATCATTGCTATTGTTAATGAAGTAATTGCCAAGTAATCGTTCTCTACGGTTTGCTAAAAAGCATAGTTACAAGAGAGTGGCTAAAAAGTGATGTGACCCCCAAAAGTTGGACGGTTTAACATTATTATGAGGCGCTCTTAGATTGGAATAAAGCTCGGTATTGTACCGGGCTTTTTCCATTTAGCCTCAGTTTGATTCTATCATTGTTGTAATAGTGTATA
>JAFYSH010000009.1 GCA_017546605.1 Bacteroidales bacterium
GGGGGGGGGGAAATTACTGATTATCAGCAATATATTTTTTCATCATTACCCATCATTACTTCCGTGCACGATGAGGTAAAATGGCTGAGATTTGATAACTCCTGTTCCTGCATCACATACGGCCCTCGCAATGCAGTGATCAAATATCACCTATGTTATCCATCTGCTTTTGATACCACTATAACTGAGATTGCAGATAGTACATTTTGTGATTGCGAAGCTTGCTGGAGTAAATCAGCGTACAAAAGAATAAAAGATTATATTTGCTTTCCAAGACAGAATGCTAATATTAAATTATGAAAAGAATACTGGCTCTGATTATTTCCTCTTTAATTTGGCCGACCATAACTGATGCTCAGCTGTTGATTCCAGAGCCGATCAATCTGCAGTCAGACAACTATAAGACATTCAAAATCACGAAGATTGTAGAAGTCTTAGACACGATATGCGGACTTGAGCCCGAGGCATATGCCATTACCACAAAAAACGGAAAAGTGACACTGACGGCATCAGACAGAGCCGGCATTGTCCATGCCAGAGCGACACTGGCTCAACTTGTCGGTGTCGGCCCTGAAGAGTTCATGTACGATGATGCATTTAATGGAAAGATCGCACCTGAGATAAACATAGCTGACAAGCCGGCATTCCCTGTCAGGGGCTTCATGCACGATACCGGTCGCAATTTTCGGGAGATCGAGATGCTTGAAAGAGAGCTTGATCTGCTTGCTTTCTACAAACTGAATGTATTCCATTGGCACCTGACCGACAACCCCGCATGGAGAATAGAATGCAAGGCATACCCCCAATTGAATGATCCTCAGTACCAGCGCAAAGGACGCGATGAAGGCCGATTCTACACCTACGATCAGATACGCGCAATCATTAAATATGCTCAAAGCAGAGGAATTACTGTCATTCCGGAAATCGACATGCCTGGCCACAGTCAGTACTTCGACAAAACTTTTGGATTCAGCATGGCATCCGAACAAGGCATGGCTGTCTTAAAGGTGTGCCTTGAGGAATTCATGGAAGAAATTCCTGCTGAACTTTGTCCATACATACACATCGGCTCTGACGAAGTGTACATAAGTGATCCGCGTGGGTTCATGCAGTTTTGTGAAGACATCATCACCAAAGGTGGCCGCACTGCACTTGCATGGTATCCAGGACTGCCATCATCAGAAAACACAATCTCACAGATATGGTCAGACGAGGGTAGACGGGCCTCAGGGAAAGGGTTCCCTCGCAGATATATTGATTCATACATGGGTTATCTCAACCTTGGGAATCCTATCGTCAACTCCGCCAACTTCTTCCTGCATCAACTCTGCTCTGTTGAAGCTGCCGACAATAAGGCAATGGGTGGAATCCTCTGTCTGTGGAACGATGTGAGAGTGGCAGACAAGATCAAAACTTTCCCGCACAACGGCATGCCGGAAGGCCTTCTAGGCTTTGCTCAGAGCAGCTGGGGAGGCGGCAAAGGCTATGAAGGTGCACACACCGATCTTTTCCCAAAACCAGGCACTGAAGCCTATGAAGCATTGACAGCCTTTGAAAAGAAGATGTCGTACCATAGAGACAATTTCCTTGAAGACTGGAACATGAGATGGGTTGCAAACGCTTCGACCCCTTGGGAAGTCAGCATCTCGTATCAGGAAAAAGATATCATAACTGAAGCCTGGGGCGGATGCGTGGATCTGAATGCTGTTTGCAGAGAAAACGGTTTCACGGCGCAGGTCGGTGATAACATCTGCCTGACAACCAAAATTCATGTTGAGAGAGACACTGTCATCACCGCATGGGTAGGATTTGACTCTCCGTCAAGATCGACCAGAATGTCGGACGGCATCGGAAAGCAGGGGCAATGGGAAAACGGAGGACGCGTATTTGTTTCTTGTGACAACGATCAGACCTCAACGGAAATCCTCCCTCCAAAGCCATGGGACGAGCCGGAAGCGTACCGCCATCACCGCCATACATGGCATCAGGCCCCGAATGAACTGCCATACACCGACGAGCAGTTCTTCTGGATGCGCGAGCCCGCTCAAATTCCACTTAAGGCAGGATGGAACACCATCAGACTGGTCTGCCCTCGCCTGTTCAACGCATCCAACTGGCACGCAGCATTCATCCCTGTGAAACAGCACAGTGACGGCAATATTTCCGAGGCGAATGGTCTGAAGTTTAGTAAGCCCTCTTCTTTAAGTAGCCAATGACGAGATAAGCCAAAGGCGTACCCAAGACAACTTCGATGCCGAGTTTCATGAAATACTGGAAGGCGACCATCAACAACAGGTCCCGCCAGGTAAGAATACCCGCATAAGCGATTAAAACAAAGGGAATGGTATCAAAGAGGTAACCGAATACGGAACTGACAATGGTGCGAAACCACAGAAATCGCCCTTGGGTTTTCTTCTTGAACAGGTCCATCAGCCAGGCATTGGACAGTTCGCCCAACAGGAACCCCACCAAGGAGCCCAACACAATTCGAGGAACGTAGTTAAAAATCGTATTATAAGCTTGCGCCGTCTCATCCAAATAATCCGGAGACGGAAGCCAGACACCAATCTTTGTGGTAATAACCACCAATATGTTACAGAAAAAGGCCAGCAAGATGGTCTTCTTGGCCAATTTATATCCCCACAATTCGGTCAGCACATCCCCCAACATATAAGCAATCGGAAAAGTAACCGTCCCTGCATCGAAATAAAACAGCCCCCAAAAACCAATGACCTTAACGGCCATCAGATTGGAGATTACATAACAGAGTACAAAAAGCACCGTTACAATCACAAACGACGACAAAACGTCGCCTTCTCGGTTTTTTAAAGGGTTTTCCGTTACCTGATTCATAGTGAATAATTTTCGCGAAAGTAGCGAATAATCTACACTTTACCAAAGTCTTACAAAGACCGTATCAGCAGATACAGGCCAAAACCAATCACCCCAAGACCCGCCAAACGGTTGATCCACAACACATGACGAAGTTGCACAAAGCGATGGAGTTTGGAGAGCAGAAAGCTCATCACCGCCCAATAAGAAACAGCCCCCGCAAACAACGAGGCGACGACCAGGCAGGAGGCCCAGAAAGGACGCGCCTGACTCAGACCAAACGAGGCAAAAAGGGCAAACATAATGAACAGGGCGCCCGCATTGGACAACCCGGTTACCGTAGCCTTTAGAAAATAAACGCCATATTCCTTGCGCGTTACCGCCGTCGAACCATCTTCTGCCATCCTCGGTTGCGCGCGAAACATCGTCCAACCCAAGTACATGATAATCAAGCCCCCAATCAATTCAATCCATGAGGTATGTTGCTGAATGAACTGATGTAAGAAAGAAATGGCAAATGCAACAACGGCTGCATAGGTCGTATCCGTTACCGCCCCTCCCAGTCCACAATAAAAGCCCGAACGGCGACCTTCATTCAACGACTTGCTAATTGCCATCAATGCCACTGGCCCAATGGGAGCCGAAGCGCAAAGCCCCATCACAAATCCCTTCCAAATATAAGTTACAATCTCCATCGTTCGATCCTATTTTGTTTGTCCGCAAAGATATAAAAAAGCTCATTCGGCTTGGTAAAGCCGCACGCCAAATTCAGGCGCCATGGCCAAAAGATGGTCAAAAATATCCGACTGGATCCGCTCATATTCCGCCCAATTTTTGTCCCGAACAAAGAAATAGACCTGAATCGGGAGCCCATAAGCAGTGGGTTCTTTTTGAGATACAATCAAATCCATGTCAGCATTCACCTGCAAGTGGCTCCGCAAGTAGGTTTCAATGTAATATCGATACAATTGCGCATTGGTCAAGGTTCCGGTCGGAGCCGATGCAACAAGGGGCTTGAGAGACTCCACCTCCAATGGCGAAAGAAAACGCAAAGAACCAAGATCCAACAGAATCCGCTTATTGACTCGTCGTCCTCCCCCCTCCTGCATCCCCCGCCAATTCACAAACACATCATTAATCAGGGCAGCCGGAGGCACTGTCGCAATGGTATTGTCCCAATTGCGAATTTTCACTGTATTGATGGTCATCTCGAAGACAATTCCATCGGCCGACCCATCCCGCAATGTCACCCAATCCCCGATCCGCACCATATCATTGATCGTCAATTGCACACCGGCAACAAAACCCACGATGGCATCCCGGAATACCAGCATCAACACAGCCGTCGAAGCCCCAAGTCCGGCAATCAGTACCTTAGGAGACTTGTCAATCAAGACTGCAATCACCAAAATCAACCCCACACAAAAGAGCACCACCTGCCCCACCTGAATCACCCCTTTGATGGAGCGATTACCATGCTTGGCAGAATGCTTGAATGCATCCGAAATCACCAACAACACCGCATTACAAGCCGCCGTTGCTGCAGCCACGACAACCACCAACAGAACTCGATGCAGGATCACCTCCCACCGGTCGTCCCCCTTCCAAACCAAGGGTAAGACCCCGTGCAGGATCAAAAACAACAATACCACCAGCAAGTAACGAAAAAATCTTCGACCTACTAACAGACCGAAGATTTCTCTATCTTGATGGGCAACCGAATGCCAAAATTCTCGCTTTTTCATCTTCGTCGCAATTACTCATCGAGCACTGCAACAAAAAGCATACTATTTCAACTGCAATTCGACCGGACAATGGTCGGAACCAAAAATTTCCTGATGAATTTTAGCCCCAGAGAGACGATCTTTCAACGCAGCCGAAGTCAAATAATAGTCAATCCGCCATCCTACATTTTTCTCACGGGATTTGAAACGGTACGACCACCAAGAATATTCCTGCTCGGCATCCGGGTAAAAATAACGGAAAGTATCCACGAAACCATCCTCTTCCACCAAACGGGAAAATTTACCCCGCTCTTCGTCGGTAAATCCAGGGTTGCGACGGTTCGTCTTGGGATTCTTCAAGTCAATCTCCTTATGGGCGACATTCAAATCTCCACAAACAATCACCGGCTTGCGCTGCTCCAAGCCCAAGAGATAATTCCTAAAATCATCCTCCCAACGCATCCGATAATCCAATCGGGCCAGTTCTTCCTGCGCATTGGGCACATACACGGTTACCAAGAAAAAATCTTCCATCTCCAAGGTAATCACC
>JAFYSH010000010.1 GCA_017546605.1 Bacteroidales bacterium
TTCCTTATATATCCCTTTCTGAAGATTCTGGTAATTGGCACGCACAAGAGCATTGCGGAAGTACCAAGAATTCTTCTCAAAAGTGGTATTATTCACATCGAATCCGAGTGAACGTAAATACTTGATGATGAATACAGCTGTTGTTCTTGTATTACCTTCACAGAAAGGGTGAATCTGCCAAATATCTGATGTAAATTGAGCGATATGCTTTACAATCTCTGACATATCCATACCTGTATACTTGAAATCTCGCTCTCTCTGAATGTCGTGTGATAAAGCACCTTTGAGTTCAAAGGCAAATCCATATGAAACAGATGCTCCATCCAATACCCATTCTTTCTTAGATATTTCGTAGTCACGCAAGATGCCGGCATGTTTGAATATCCCTGTAAAAATTCTTTTGTGAATAGATGTCAATCCATGAAGGGAGAATGTGAACGATGGCTCATTAATAATTTTGGTAATGTTTGCAGCAGCCTTATCTGCCTCCTCTTTTTCATCATCTTCAGGAGTTCTTGCAGTCTTTGATAGGTAATAAGTATCGATGAGTTCCTTTACCTCTTCGATGGTAATGTCCCCCTCAATATGCTTTGCGGCAGTTTCGTTCAGGTACTCAGAAGTCTTGAGTCCATCCACAGCCTGCAAACCAATCGCAGTTTTCCACGCCTCGGCTCTCTCTTTACCGCCAGGCTCACCCATTTTTATGTATGTATCAAAATCAATCATATAGAATTTCCTTTATTCAAAGTTTGTCATTATGAACATTGTACATTACGGCTCCTCACCATTTATTTTTTCATTCTCTATTGGGCTTGCCCATTGTCCAACTTTATACAAGTGGGGGAGCCTAATACCCCAAGTCGCTTTCGCAGACATTGGGAGTGCCAATCCTAGGTCGTAGCAAGCAGGGGCAAAGATTGGACAATCTATCGCTGACCATTTGTCCGAAGCGCACAAATAATTTTTGTAATCATCGGACAAATGCTATTTGCAATTCATTATAGTGGACACAACTTTCTTAATCTCGTTTGAAACTTCTTCCACTCTAAAATATGAAATAACTTGTCTTGCGCTGATGATTATACCATATTCCTCTTGTGTCCATAGTGAAAGAATGTTGAAGAACTCTCTACCAGATATAATGTCGTATGGCTGTTTATAATCATTTTGCAATTCCTCAATATTGGTATTAGTGGCGCCACTCGAATATTCCATAACATCTTCCATCATATCTTTCGCAATACTCTGCATTACTCCATTTAGTAAGTCTTTGTCAATAGTGCCTTGTTGCTTGTTGTGAGTTATGTATCGCAAAATTACATCAGGATTAATGGCATAGTTTTCAATCTCTTTCTTTGCCCAGATGTGCAAGTTAATCTTATGCTTATTTGCCTCTTGTTTGCGCTGCATGATTTCCAATGGAGTATGATAGTCTGAGTTGATAATACAGAACAGCTCCATATTCATACGATTAAGTGCAAATAGATCAGATACCATTACAACCTTTTCCCAATCATTCCAACCGTCAATAAATGCCTTGGGTAGATTTATGAGAGGATGCAAGTCTTGGGGATATAACACTGACTGGAAAGCAGACAAAATCTTACGCGAGGTATCGTCTCCGTCCCACAAGATAAATTGGTTGGAGATAAATATACGCGCCAAATCAATGTTAAAAGGAGAGCCTAATTGCTTTGTCAATGATTGCAGAGGAGTCTCATCACCTATAGGTTTAATTTTTCTCTTGCTTGAATCAATAGGAATAATACACTCTGATGTCACCTCTTCTATAATCTCAAGCGAGTGTGTTGCAATGATGAGCTGCGAGAACTTAGGAGACAGCAACCTTACTAACCTACGCTGCAAATCTGCGTGCATATACACATCTGGCTCGTCCAAAACTACAATAGCATTGCTATGGCACTGTGATATAAACCACATCGTCTGAATCCACATTTGCAATCCGTGCCCCATCCAGCCAATTTCTGCCTCAAAATCCTGGACTCGGACATAAAATTGGAGTATCTGCCCATCGTTCACAAATGTCGACTCAATAGGCGATACTTTTAACCTCTCCCAAGTAGATTCAACAAGAGTTTTGAAGGTAGGAAATGCATCCTGATAGTAGAATAGTTGGTTTCTAAAATTTCGTGAAGCCAAGCGCGTGGCTCTATTGCCATCAACAGTGCTCTTCTTAATAATCTTCTCGGTGTCTAACACAGCAGATATTTGCGGTAACACCTCTATCAACGGGATGTCGATTTTCTTGACCTCTTTGCTATTTCTTGCAGGACAGCCCCCCTCATCATATATGACAGCAAAAATAGATAAGTCCTCACCTACATATGCTTTGATAGATGTTCCGTTAGTAAATATTGCCTCAACAATCGCTGGTGGATTACCATACATATGAAATATACCTCTATCCGAGATATTCATATTTTCCACATTAGGAGAAACGCCATATGAAGGCTCTCTGACAACCCACTCAGGCGGAGCAACAAAACGAAGAGTTTTGTACTTTCTTGTCACAGACGAGATAATTTTAAGAGCCTCTATCAATGTTGATTTGCCCGCATTATTTCGCCCTACAAGAATAGATGTTCCATTAAATGTAATGGTACTTTTCTCGTAACAACGGAAGTTTGTTATGTTGAGCTGCTTTATCATTTCGCCAATTGTTTAGTTAGGAAATCCCTTCTTCTTTAATGCTTGCAGATTAAGATAGAATGCGTATTTCATTCTATCTGTAAATTCCTTCTTGCCGTCCACAACATCTTTCATCACCTTCCATTTCCAATCGTCAAGAACCCTACGCCGTTTGTCCCAATCTACCATCTGCTGAATCAGTTCCAAAGTGATATCTGTTGACTCGTTAATGGGTGAAACTAATCTATGTTGTGTGGCTGATTCTTGATCTTGTGCTGCAAGAGCGTCTGCTTCCTCTAATAGTTCAGGATTATACTGCCATACGGTTTCATATATGGAATATCCTCTTGAAATATCTGTATCTAATAGCTTTCTGTCATTCTTTATCTTATAAGCAATATCGCTTGCTAATGATGCAAAGTGTGAGTGCAGAATGCCTGTTTCCCTGCCCCAACTCTCAATCTTTTTCCATAACGAGAATGGGATGGACCTAATAATACTTTCCTGATGTAATCTGGTCTTTTCAGCATCCTCAGTATCTGTCTTATGGTTGCGTTTAGGCGGATTTTTCTCGTCAATACAATCCTCTTTTATATCCTGTAGATTGTAAGACCAGCAATGTTCCTTCACCATTACCCAACACTCCTCTTTCTTTGCCCACTCAATATAATGAGACACAGGAGACTTGTCGATTATGAACTTATTCACTTGTTTCATTAGCTCATAGATAAATTCAGACAATGCATCTGAGATGTGTTGATTTTTCCAGATTTTGTACAAATCCAATTTACCATTGGTAATGATATTAAGCAGTGATAAAGTATATGGGACAACTACTTGCTTCAATTCACCGATTTGATTTCCAGAGACTTTTGTTCCATAGCGTTTGTCCGCAGCCTTAAATAGAATAGCCTTTGCTACAGCATCTTCAAAGTACGCAACATCTATATGCCTTATCTCTGGCAAATTATAGTTCATAAAACGAGCGTAGTTCTTCTCATTACCACGAACTACAATGTGTGGACCGATGACCATTGTTTTACCGCTATACACCTCTTGCCAAGCATTGATATATTTTGCCAATTCAACCTTTGTGAATACTTGCTTCTTGGGATATTTAAGGTCAAATGCAGCCAGTCGAGACTTAGTGAATCCCTCCTTGGAACGCAATGTCTTGTATTGGCCTCTCGCGCGTTCAAAGAACCAGTTTGTCTGCATGTTGTTCTCTGGTGTAACAGGCGACAATACAAAACGAGAAAACTTCTCAATCTCAACTAAAGCAGGATTATTAGCAGTAAAGTCTGCATCATTAACCTTGTTTTGAGTATTTGCGTATTGAGAAATACGAGATACAATATCGGCATATTGTTCGCTATCTTTGATCACAGACAACTTGACTTGTACATAAATCTGCGATATATCTGCCTTGTCCTTCTTCGCTGTATTAAAAATAGATGCCGTTGTCTGACCGCCATTGACAATTTGAAGGTTACGGATATGTTTAATGTATCGTCCTGTCTCGTCCAACTCTATGTAATCCGCAGTAGCAGCTATACCATTGTTGAAGGCAAGGAACATGTGAGGCTCTTCATTGATGGTTTTGCGAATGCCTTTATTGATTTTGCCTGTAAATTGCAAGAAAGAACGCACATTCTGCTCTAACAATCTAGCTCCATAGTTGTGGTATAGAGTATATAAACACTCTCCGGGTATAATGGCAATGTATGCTTCATAATCTGGATTGTCTATATTGGCAGCAAGACAAGGAATCTCGTAACTCTTGCCATCCAGATTGTTAAAATCTAATTCAATAGGAACTCTGGATTGTTCTGAAATCTTATATAAAAAGTTTATATCAATGATTCGATAGAATATAGTATATCCACTAATTGATTGGCTTGCAGGAATATCCCCCTTATACTCTCCGTTTGTAAGAATAAAGGCATTGATGCGAATCAAATTATCTTTGAGCTCTTGGTATGTTGCCAATGTATGTGCAAACTCGAAAATCTCTGATGACTCGGCAACTTCATTAGCATAGTCATCGTATACTGCTTTACGAAAAAAGTTAGAAATTCTTTTTGCAGCAGTATCAATATCCGCTTTCGGAATAGATTTAATCTCAGATGAGTTACTATATAACGAGATAAACAAATCAACATTCTCGTAGTTCTCAGAGATAGCATATCCATTAATCTTGTGCTGTCCCTTTCGACCAAAGTCGCGTTCATCATAGGCAAGATGTGTATCTTCGGTTTCTCCCGCCTCTGCCAGCATCTCTTGGCAAATGCGAGTGAAAACTTGTTCTTGTGTATCGCCATCCTCATCACCTGATTGCATGGCGATTACCTCTTGCATTAATGATTGGTAAAATTTGATTAACTCATTCATAACCTCTTGATTCTATTGAATTAAAGTGCGTATTCTCACTAACCATATATTCTGCGCAAGTAGAAACATTGATTGAATACACGGTATTACTAACACCATCTCGCAATTCTGACTCTTTTATACGAGGAAAAGAATCATCTATTACATATATACTCTCTTTGCGGATCTTATAACAACGCTCCTTGTATAAGTGTCGATGATGGTCAAAATAACCAGCTTCGATTAGTTTTGCGTTAAAGATATTCAGTGCGGCTTTATCATCCGAGAACAAACTCCTTAATTCGTCAACTTTCTCGTTCAATGTTTGCCCATTCATGCGTGATGCCTCAACAGACAAATGATATAAATAGAGCTTATTTAAGAGAGTTTCATCTAACTGTCTTTCTCCATTTATCGTGATTTGGTCTGCGTTATTAATGGATATTGTTTTTGCCTCAACAGCCCAGCCATTACCTTGAAAATCTCTCATTGCCTTATCAGCACCTACCCATATTTTCAATGTGTCACCATAAGAGAACACTCCTCTTAATGCTAATTTATGGAGATACATTAATTCTCCATATAAGCCTTGTTGCTCTGTTATGCTAAGTCCATCTGATGGACCTTTTGAAAACATTATTTTCCATTTTTCGAGTCTGTTAACAACAACTTTTATCGCTTCACACTCAGTGCCACATTCCTCAATTGATTCAATTAGGTTGTCACATAAGTATGCGAATACATCTCTATTAGTTATGGATGAAAGTTGTATTACAAGTAGTTTATTGGGTAAATTAGAAATGTCTAAAAATTGATTTACATAGAGTTCTTTGAAATTTTGAAAGGAGTCCGTTGACACCTTAATTTTTTCATTGAATGAAAACGCTATGCCACAATAGTTTTCTTGGTGTTTATAAGTAGCAAACACTCTAATAGGAGATTTATTGGGTAACAGCCGCTTAACAAGTCCAACGGCATATTCGTTAGCCATTACATTCCATAGCGACAATATACTTTTATGATTCAGCATAAACATTATCATTATTTTCGTCAAACATATCCTCGGTCTCAACAAAATCTCCCACCTGATTTACCACATATGATATAGCATGATTTGTTTCGCTTCCTGGGAAGGAAATAGCTAATCCGATAAATGGTTCATCAGAGGCACTATATTGCACTGTTCCCTCTACAATATTTCCTGTCTTATCCAACACATTTGAACATTTTGGATTGAGGGGATATATAATCAGTAGTGGATTCTGCTTTGATCTAAACTCTTGGCGCACAATATCTGGAGCAGGGTATGTCTTATCCCACTCTTTGCCGGCATCTTTTTTACGTTCTTTAGTTACTCCCAAAGCAGACGAAAGGATAGTCGATTCAAGATCAATAAATTCATCACATTGATTACCCACGATATGATTCTTACGAATATAATAAGTGTTCACATCGCTAATGTCTTCTGCTCTATTACGAACGAAACAGCCTACTTTAATACCATTAGAGAATTGATGTGTTGACTCTGCTCCATCCCCCTTGCTCATCAAAGCTACACTCCAAGATGTAAGTTCTCCAACGCCATTCAGGGTTGTTATATATTCGCAAATGCGATCCAATGGCACCTTCGTCAATGATTTAGGCAACTTAAATTGCATTAAGAAATCACATATTGTTTCTGCTGGCACATTGACCCATAAATGGTTCTTGTCAATCGCCTTTCCTTTGCCTAACTTACACAATAAATCATCTGTTGCCACCAGATTAATTCTTTTATCTCCCTTTCCGCGCAATAGTTGATATGTTTCGATAAGGCGACCAGCCCAAGACACTTTTAGCTCCTTAGTATAGCGCATCTTAGTAACAGATGTAATCTGCAATTGTCCAGGGTGAGAACGAACTTTAAGAGCGTAGTTTTCTGGTGTGCCGCCCGATTCCGCAAGGTACTTAAACTCCTCTCTCAGCTCTTCGCTGGCTAATGTAATATGTCGATACCATTCGTTCAACTCATTGCTTGTAAATAATCGGCATAGGTCAACATAACCAGGACGATATCCAAACCAACGGCCCATTTGCATCAATGTATCATACATTTTTGAAGCACGCAAGAAATAACTTACGGACAAACCTTCGAGCGTTAGTCCTCGCGATAGTTTATCGCCACCGATAGCTATGACCGATATGCCATTCTTCTCATTCTCGTAATAAGTTAGACTATCACCCGAAGATCCATTGATAGATTTAACCTCAATCTTTTGAACAGCCGGATACAAGAAGGATTTAACTTCCTCCCAAGTATGTTGTTTGATTTGTGAATCAATGTTGTAATAACTTTTCGAGTTAAGAATCTCCTCCGTAATGGTTGTGTATGATTTGTAATCAACATTATCTTCTTCGAAGATTCTGCGGAACTCCTCCATAATTGATGGATCATTAGCCTCTATCTCGCTCTTATAATATCTGAATTGCTGCTCAACAATATCCTTGATATGATTCTGCCATGACTGGAAGCGTGTGATGTGAATCAACATTGAGTTGTGCTTCTTTTCTTGACCACGCGCTGCACGAATTGCACAGGTAATGATAAAGCATTTGATTGCCGTTTTCAAAGATTCGGGCATATCATAAATAGACGGCATATCGTCATCCTTACGGTGCTTAGGTGGCACAAAATGGTCGCTATCATCTACGGTATTGACAATAGGTAGCAAGTCGTCATCTTCATCAGGAATGGCCGATGTCCCAAAGACCTTCTCTGGACCGATATAATTATCTGGGGCAGGAAGATTGATTATAAAATCTCTTGGGAATAAATCACTATCGTCTAACGGAATGAAAATGTTTGCAAACGGCGTAGCAGTATATCCCACATAAGCCGAACGATTGAACAAACCAAGTATATCTCGTATATAGCCATTGATACGAGTTGGATGCTTATCGGCCTTGTTGGTATTCACAGACGCATTATCCGCCTCATCATCAATTAGCAACATAGATTTTACGGAGATTTTCCCAGCCGCAGTATGCGTTTTTAGCCAATCGCGCAGATTCTTTAATACGGAAGAATTCTTTTTTACTACCAAAACGATAGGCTGTGGTACATAAAAATTGAAGCCAGCAGTATTGGCTGCTCGCTTTGTAAAATCGCCAGTATCAAGACTCGTTGTATATGAATGGGCAATAGCATCATCAAATCCGGGAATACGTCCAACGCCCATTTTGATGGTTTGATTAAGGGTAAACGCTCTTGTATTTTGTGTATCAAACCCCAAAAATCCTTCATCTAAACGCGTCTGTGTTTGGCTACGAAGGTTATTGTGAATACCTGCCAAAACAATTATAAGATTGAAGCCAGCATCGGCAGCCTTACATACCAAACCGGTATAGTTTGCAGTTTTTCCAGATTGTACTTGGCCAACAACTAAGCCTTTTTTACTAATTACTATATCCTCTTGTTGCGGATTAAACAACTTGTCTAAGACTTTATCTGTTAATTCATCCAAATGAGAGATAACACTTGGAGCAAATGATTTCTTTTCCGCTAGATACTTCTTATATCGCGTCCAAAAGCTCCAGTTAGATATTTGAGCTGCCTTAAATGCCTTTAACCAAGGCTCACGGCGTTCCTTACCCTCCAGAATCTGGAATGTATCTACCTTTGTGGTGTACAGAGATAATAACATATCTTTAAGGATAGATTGATCGATATCCTTAAATAATGGCATATATGTGATATTTGTAATCGCAGCCTCGATCTCGTTAATTTCGGGTGTGGTTTTTTCACCTATAAGTTTTCTACAAATATCTACAGCTTGGGCAAGTAATTCACTCATACCAAATCTTCAATTAAGTTTTCGTAATCATTAAAAGGCTCCATCTGCTTCAATGATGAACGCGCTTGTTCTGGAGTTAATCCATCCGCAAGTTGATTCTGATATATTTGCTCCATCATAGACTTTACAATAGAAATATCTATATCAGAGTATGGTTGCTTCTGTGTATCTTCATCCTTCGCTTCTCGAGCATAAATGGTCTTTGTTGGTATTGACTCTTCAATAAATTTAAGCAATACTTCTATGGCTCTATCTGGGTTATCTTGTGCCATCATTTTTACACTTTTAATCATTGAGTGCTCTCGATTAACAACAAAATACCATTTATCATCCTTCTTCTTTTCAGACCATAATGTCTGAAAATCTTGACCAGCTCGGCGTTTCAAGATTCTTCCGCGATGCTTGTATACCTCTAAACCTATTCCGCAGGCCTGCTTTGCATAAGCCTCTAATTGTTGACGACAGCTAACAGGTGGATATGCCTTCGATTTCTTGATGTCAATCTGCCAGTCAGAATCTACACTATTTGGCAAATCAATTTGTATTCTGACAAGCTTGTAAGACTCTTCCTTTCTTATTAAGCCCAACCAATCTCCAGCCAATAGTAAACGATCACCTCGATACACATAAAAGCCTTGATGTGCAGAGAATCCATACATTCCCTCGGCATTCTTAAATGCAACTTCTGATGAGAAGTTGTTCTTATGTGGCAAGATATAACCTTTTACGGTAACATTTTCTCCGATATATTCAGTTGGCCTAATTTGCACCTTACTCTCATTGGGACAGAAGGGATTCCAAGGCTCTATTTCGTGACCACACCAGAATAATTTGATGGTTTTGTTCTCCATGAAACGATGGAAGGTCATTGATAGATGCCTTTTAACCTTATCAAAAGCCTCTGAGAATTTTCGTTTTGCATTCTCATCTTCGTCTCTCGTTGCTGAAGGAATTACACGATCCAAATGTGACCATATAACGATAGTTCCTCTGGCAACATCATCTAATGCGTTTATGTATTCATCAGGGGCCCACTTTATCAACTCCCACTTATCACTTTGGGCAACATAATCCAAGCTCCACGTCCAATAAGAAACAGCACCTTCTTCTTGTTTGCTCATCACGGTAAGATTACGGCATTGAGAGAATGAAGCCGTTTTTAATCCCAAACCGAATCGTCCAAGATCTGTAAGCGAACGTTCTTCCAAAGGGTTTTGTGCGCCAGGTCGCATTGCTTGGATAATCTCCTCGTTAGACATTCCATAGCCATCATCTCTGATGCTTATGATAGATTCCCCTCCCTTCCAAACACGATTGATATAAATGTTTTTTGCTTCTGCTGAAATGGAATTGTCAATAATGTCCGCAACCGCAGTTTCCAAACTATAACCAATAGCTCGGAATGTCTCTATCATCGCAGCTGCTCCTGGGACAGCTGAGGCTGTTTGAATATTTGAGAAATCAATATGCATATTACAACTTCTTTTTTATTGCCTCAGCAATTCTCTGGGCTAATATAACAGGTACTGCATTGCCGATTTGCATTAGCGCAGATGTACGGCTACCTTCGAAAAAGTAATCATCAGGAAATGATTGCAGGCGAGCAGCCTCGCGCACGGTGATAGACCTTACATTATCCATCGTTGGATTGGGTGTTGGATATATGTAATAGTGTCCATCCATAGCGATATGTGCCACTACAGTATGACAACACCCATCAGGATCAACTACACTGAATCGATTGAGGAACGTCTCCTTATTCTTGTGCTTTTGTAGTCTTGCTGGTAGCTTTGCGTAATTGAGCCGGCGCTTGCCATCTTTCCACATCTCAACGGCGATTTTGTATATCTCACGATCATTATTATTAGTTGGGCGAGCTAAATGTTGTGTAGTAAAATCTAACACGCCTCTAATACCTGACTTTTCAAGATACTCCATTTCTGAGAGAGGTCTCGTATAGGAAATAGGCTCACACAATTTACCTTCTCCTGCTTTTCTATTGGGTAGATCTGAGAATAAATCATTCATCACAGTGTACGGCATAGCCTCAATTTCCAATTCTGGATAGCCATATTTTGGAGAAGCATTTCTCTTCCAACCTACAATAATTACTCTTTGCCTATTTTGAAGTACACCATGTTGGGATGCAATTTGTACCTTGGCGGCCATATCATATCCAAGTTCATCAACGAGTTTCTTTAAGTCGGCAAAAGGTTCGCCTCGTTTGGCTGTAATAATACCTAAAACATTCTCAAAGACAAACATCTTAGGATTATACTTCTCTAAAAACTGTACATAGTACTTGTACAATTCATTACGAGGATCTTCTTCAACAGCTTTACCCATACGAGCACGACCCGCAACAGAATATGCTTGACAAGGTGGACCTCCAATAATTATATCTACGGTTTTGTCTCCTTTGAGTGCGTCAACTTTTTTAAAAATTCCATTGATAGTATCTTCTCCGATAGTTGCACATATGGCAGCATTAGTAACCTCTGGTGGTACTTGATTCCATAATATAGAACCATCAGTACCCTCAACTTTATTCTTGAGGTAGTCTTCGTATATTGACAATTTGCCCTGTGCTTTGAGATAATGGAATGCAGATCGTGTTTTCAACGTATTGCACGCATCTTGCTTCATTTCGATGTGTGCAATAGGGGAAAAACCTGCCTTAATGAAACCTTCAGAAAGGCCTCCTGCGCCAGCAAATAGATCAATAAAAGTATATTCTTTTTTTATCATTATTTACATAAACAAATTTAATTACTCTTTCTGCGATTTTAATAATACACGAACATCAACATCTAACAAGTTTGCAATTTCTTGTAATTGAACGATTGATGGCTGTGATTTATTAGAACACCATCTTGAAATAGTATTCTCCGATTTACCCATCTGTTCAGCCAACCATCTATTGGTTTTCTGCTTTTCAACAAGCGTAACTTTGATTCTATTCATCACTATTTGTTGATTATTCGACATCTTAATTCAAATTATATCCATTAAATTATGAACAAATTTACACTTTATTTTTCAGACCGTCAACTTTATAAGGTAATTTTATAACTAAGGGAAAGAAAAACATCACCTTCTATAGGATTCATTCTCGAAAACTACCTTTTCTACCATTTCATTAAGACGGTCAACGATGCGTTTGCCATATTTCTCTTCGAGTTGTGTGGGAGTGAGGTTGGTAGTGAAGATAGTGTAAAGTTGTTCCTCATAACGCGTGGTAATGAGGTCTATCAATGGTGTATAGACATTCCCGAACTCCATTACTTCACGTGGTTATGTTCCCAGGTCATCAACAATCATAAGTTGGTAACGCACTACGTTCCTCCAATCGTTGTAGTTCCCTTTACTCCGCATTGCTAAATCTTTGGCATTCCAGAGAGGGAATACATAGTACAAGTTGTTAATAGGGTTCTTTAGGTTTAATCCAGAGGCAAGCAACTGCAATGCTTTTGCCCAGGTAGTTTTGCCGTTACCGCATAACCCACAGAACATCAGTCTTTACATTTTCCAGGATGGAAAATTTATTGTATATCTTCAATTTTTAGATTCAATAGTGCAATATTCTAAAATTCAACAAGTTACAATCTGCTTACAAATAGAAAAAATGCCAATTTTTGCACATGAAAATATATTCTAATATATTGTTTATCAACGCGTTACAAGCATTACTTTCCGATGCAAAACTTTCCAAAGATATTTCCCAGCACTTCATCGGTGGTGATGGAGCCGGTGATGGTGCCAATGTAGTGGATGGCTTCGCGGATGTCTTGGGCTACCAGGTCTGTGGGGATGGTGAGTTCAAGGCCTTCTTTAACTCGTTCCAAGGACTGAAGTGCTTCTTGTAAGGCTTCGTAGTGGCGTAAGTTGGTCACCATGGTCGCATCGCTGGTGTGGTGCAGGGCTGTTTGGGAGCGAGAAAGTTCGCAGCGTAATTCGTCAACCCCCAAGCCAGATTTTGCCGCTAGCGGGAGTATGCACAAGGGGTTGATGCCTTCCGCTTGCGCAGCACGACGAATTCTGGCAAGGTATTCAAGCAGCACCGGTTCTTCGTTAAGCAGGATATCCGTTTTATTCAGTAGAATCAAAACTTGTTGATGGGTTGGATCAATCCGGGAGGCGAGGGTAGAGAGGCCTTCTTCAAAGTATTCAGGGCGTTCTGCATCCAACACCATGAGAATAATGGATGCTTGCTGAATCTTGGTATAGGTACGCTCAATGCCGATGATTTCAATGGTTTCTGTCGTTGAACGGATACCAGCTGTATCAATAAAACGGAAAGTAATACCGTCAATATTCAAGGTTTCTTCGATGGTGTCCCTCGTGGTACCATGAATGGAGGAAACAATGGCCCGTTCTTCGCCCAGAAGCGCATTCAATAGGGTACTCTTTCCTGTATTGGTAGCACCTACAATTGCCACAGGAACACCATTTTTAATGGCATTACCTAAAGCAAAGGATTTGATTAATTTTCGTACATGATCCGTCAATTCCTGCACCGTCGCAACCAACTGGGAACGGTCTGCAAATTCCACTTCCTCCTCACTGAAATCCAATTCCAGTTCCATCAGAGATACCAATTGGAGCAAATCGGATCTCATCCGGCTCAGCTCGTTGGAGAAACCACCTTTCATCTGCTGCAAAGCAACCCGGTGCGCTGCTGCGGTCTCAGAAGCGATCAGGTCTGCCACGGCTTCCGCTTGAGCCAGGTCCATCTTTCCATTGAGGAAAGCCCGGCGGGTAAACTCGCCACCTTCCGCCAAACGGACACCTTCATCCAACAAGGTTTCCAGGATCTGTTGAACAATAAACTCCGATCCGTGACAAGAAATCTCAGCACAGTTTTCTCCTGTATATGAGCGAGGTGCACGGAATACCGAAACTAATACTTCATCTATAAGCCGGTCGCCTCGAAGAAATTGGCCAAACTTGACTTGCCAGCCTTTACTTGCTTGGACAGGCACACCATCCAGAGGTTGGAAGCATCGGTCGATCACCTCAAATGCTTTTGACCCACTCACTCGAATCACGCTGATTGCACCATAGCCACTGGCGGTTGCGCGTGCACAGATTGTATCTTCAAAGCCCATCATAGCGTCACTTATTTCAATTCTAACAGTACAACATTTTCCACGTGGTGGGTATGGGGGAACATATCCACCGGACGAACCGCACGAATGGTGTAGGCCTCTGAGAAGATAGCTAAGTCTCTTGCTTGTGTAGCTGGATTACAGCTGACATATACAATCTTACGAGGCTTTGCCTCCATAATTACTTTAGCAACGTCACCGTGAATGCCCGCACGCGGAGGATCCAACACGATTACATCAGGAGTTCCGCCATGAGCTGCAATAAATTCACGGGTCAGGATGTCTTTCATATCCGCAGCATAGAATTCACAATTGTCGATTCCATTGTTGCGGGCGTTGACTTTTGCATCTTCAATCGCTTCCGGGACGTATTCAATGCCGATCACCCGGGATGCTTGACGTGCCAAAAAGAGAGCGATGGTGCCAGTACCCGTATAGAGGTCGTACAACCGCTCGTTACCGGTCAAGCCTGCAAATTCGCGAACAATCGAATACAAGCGATAAGCTTGTTGGGAATTGGTCTGATAGAAAGATTTCGGACCGATTTTAAAGCGAATGCCTTCCATTTCTTCATAGATGGCATCTTCACCAGCATATAAAACCACTTTTTGGTCAGCAATCGAGTCATTGAGTTTGCGGTTGATGACATAGTGCAAAGATTTGATTTGCGGGAAACGCTTTGTCAGCGCTTCCAACAAACCGATACGAGCTGTCCGATCTTCGTCAGAATCTTCATAAGCAAAGACCACAATGACCATGACATCACCGGCTTCTGTCGTGCGAACAATAAGATTTCTTAAATAACCCACCTGATTGCGCAAATTGTAGAACGAAAGTCCATGCTCAATGGCATAAGTTCGAATGAAATTTCTTATCTCATTTGAAGGTTCAGGTTGCAAATGGCATTTTTTGATATCCAATACTTTATCAAATGCTCCACTAATATGAAATCCCAAACCAATACCAGCTGGATTGGTGTTCGGGACTTCCCCTTCGTTGAAGAGTTCCACAGGGTTCTCACCAGTAAAAATCCAACGACGGTCCGAGAAGGTGTATTCCAATTTATTGCGATAATATCGCGTGCGTTCCGATCCAAGGATGGGTTGGAGTGGCGGGAGCTCCAAGTGTCCGATACGACGCAATTGATCCTCCACTTGTTGCTGCTTGTATTTCAATTGCAATTCATAGGGGAGAGGCTGCCATTTGCACCCACCACAAACACCATAGTGCTCACAAAAAGGCTCCAAGCGATCCGGAGAGGGGGTTACCATCCGTTTGACATAGCCCTCCATATAATGCTTGTTCTTTTTAATTACCTGAACATCCACCACATCGCCAGGAATGGCCTGCTGAATGAACAGCGCTTTTCCATTGATGTGCGTAATGGCTTTACCCTCTGCGGCAACGCCTTCCACCAATACTGATTCAAGCAATTCTTTGTCTCTACATCCCATAGTTTTAATTATCAATTGTTTATATTTTAATATTCCAACTTATGTGCCAATGGCTCCAAATTTACCATTTTTTCCTCATATATCTTGCATAAATGACGAAGGACCTGCAATACACCTTGCTCAGCATTTGCAGGGGCCTGGTAACGGGCATAGGGTTTGAGTGCCGGATAAGCGTTCTCCACCGCAAAGCTATAATGTGCACAAGCAAGCATTTCCAAATCGTTCATCTGATCTCCAAAGGCCAATGTTTGCTCTTTATGAATACCTAGCCGCTCCTGCAATTGGGATAACGGCACACCTTTATTGGCTGTTGGCTCACTCAAATCCACCCAGTTCCTACCGGAAAGCACTACTTTCAATCCTTGTTTTTCAAAATGACAAAGATGGGGATAGCCATATTCCGGTGCTTCTCCCAAATTACAAACGGCAATTTTTAAACAAGGTTCTCCTTCAAGAAGCGTCAGATCGGGTACCACTTCCAGTTGGTGATAGTATTTGGATACTTCTTGTACAAATTCAGGATCTTCATCTTCAATGTAGGCCCGACTTGCGCCACAGTACACCGCATGACAATCCTTGAGAGCTCTTACCGCCTGGACAATTGGATTTACAAAGGATTTGTCCATCTCAAGTATTGCTATTGGTTGATCCTTGTAAGCTACATAAGATCCGTTCTCTGCAATAAAATAAATTTTATCAAGATAGTCATGGAATATTTCCCGAAGATTAAAATATTGACGACCGCTGGCCACCACAAAGGTGCAGCCTCGAGCGAGCAATTGATCCAAAATAGGGAAGAAGTCTGCTGATAAGGTTCCGTCCGGTCCCAATAGTGTTCCATCCATATCCGAAACAATCAGTCGGATGTCTTCTGAAAAATCAGGAAATACCATAGAAGATTTGATCATATTAAAGTACACAAAACAAACGGGGCGGACCCAAGGAAGGATTCACCCCGTCGGTTATTTATAACAAAGATTAGAACTTGAAGCGTACAAACAATTCGATAGCTTGATATTCCGCCATACCCAACTTGTCATAAGTCACAGCCGTAGCATGATTCCGTTCTTCAGCTCGTTGCCAGAATTCACGAGCATCAGAACCCGGGAACAACGGACGGTCTTTTTGCGATTGGTGACGGAAGATGGCTTCGCGCTTGATGGCAACTTCTTCCGGACTCAACGGAACTGCCATCTCAGCTTCTGCAACATCCCATTCTTGCCAAGCTCCGCGGTACATCCACACGCGACAATCTTTCATCCATTCCTCTTTCTTCAATTCTTTCACAGCGCGAATAACGGACAAGAAGCAAACACGGTGCGTTCCGTGCGGGTCACTCAAGTCACCAGCTACATAGATTTGGTGAGGTTTCACGCTTTGCAAGAGTTCTTTCACGATTTGGATATCGGCTTTTCCGAGCGGATTCTTCTTCACACCACCGGTTTCATAGAAAGGCAGGTTCAAGAAATGAACGCGTTCTTCCGGAATATTCAAATAACGGCAGGCTGATTTGGCTTCCCCGCGACGAATGGCTGCTTTCACTTCGCGAACATCTTGAGGATCAGCTTCTCCAGGATGTTTGTCGCCCAAGATTTTTTCCACACGACGGTAAACTTCTTCTGCCTTCGCTACATCACCTCCGTAAATCTTCGCATTTTCACGCATAAAGTCCAGATAGCGGATTACATCATGGTCAAACACTGCAATATTTCCGGAAGTTTGGTAAGCCACATGCAATTCGTGACCATGGGATGACAAGCGAGCAACCGTTCCACCCATTGAAATCACGTCATCATCGGGGTGGGGACTGAACACAATCACACGTTTGGGGAAGGGGAATGCTCGTTCCGGACGGGTTGAGTCGTCCGCATTGGGTTTTCCACCCGGCCATCCAGTAATTGTATGTTGCAATTCATTGAAAATCTTGATATTCAATACGCTTGCGGGGCCGTGTTTGGTCAACAGATCAGACATCCCATTATCGTTGTAGTCGCGGTCGGTCAATTTCAAAATCGGCTTGTCCAATTTACGGCAGAGCCAGAAAGCGGCTTTGCGAATCATGTAATCGGTCCACTCACAAGTGCCGGTCAACCAAGGCGTCTTCACGCGAGTCAATTCGGCAGAAGCAGCTTCGTCAATCAGTACTTCGATGTTGTTGTGATGCTGTAGATACGTGATCGGAATGTGTTCGCTAACAGGACCTTCAATCAGTTTAGCAATAGTCGATGCTTTACCTTCACCCCAAGCCATGAAGAAAATTTTCTTAGCAGAGAGAATGGTCTCAATACCCATTGTCAAAGCATGATAAGGCACATATTCCACTCCGAAGAAATCGCTGGCAGCTCCCACACGGGTCGTGTGGTTCATGGTAATGACGCGAGTACGGGAGTTGTAGTAGGAACCCGGCTCATTGAAGCCCATGTTTGAGAGCAACAGAATGTCCAATCCGCCATCTTTTCGGATTTGACGTTCGTATTCTTCGCAATATTGGTGGATATTTTCACGTTTGGTACTATCCAAGCAGCGGATATTTTCCGGTTGGAAGTCCACGAAATCAAACAAGTATTCTTTCAAAAAGCGATAGTGGCTTTGCAATTCATTGCGGTCCAAGGGATAGTATTCATCTACAGAATAGACAATTACATCTTTGAATGATACAAGACCAGCCTTGTATGCGTTTACCAGCTCTTCATAAACTTGGATAAAAGCAGAAGAGGCAGTAAGTCCCAACACACATTTGCCACCGGAATGGACCTTGTCACGAATGGTTAATACAATTTTGTCGGACACCAAACGGGCAGCGTCCTCTGCATCTTTGAAAATGCTCACCGGCAATTTTTCATAACGCCGGGTAAAATCTGCAGTAAAGTCCATATAGTACGTATTTTTAATAGGTTTCAAATAATGGGCAAAATTACGAATTTCACACGAAAATCAAAGCATAAACCGTGAATACTCCGATTGCTAATATCGATATTGGCTCATAAAATTTCCAATTTATTTGAACAGCACCTAAAATGTGATGCACCTTAAGAAGAATGCATAAAGTTCACAGTACCGCAATCAAAAAAACGGAGTCCCCATCTTTCTTCTTCATCAAGCTGGAGCAAAGACATCATACCTTCGTTTTCGTCCTCATACCCTTCGGTCATGGCTGGCATACCTAGAAGCTTGAAGCCGAAATCTTCATCTGTTGTTGCTTCAAAACTTATCTTTTCAGCCGTGAGCACTGCAGGCTTAGCATCTTCCCAACAATACTCATGTGTGCACAGTTCTGAGCAATCTTCACAGTACAGAACCTTGAAAGCGGTGGAATCCCACTCCCCCGATCCACCACAAGGCGCATCTGAGTCTCCAAGGAAATAATCCAATTCTGCGAAGAACCAGATCATCCCTTTGTGAGGCAACCAGCACTCTGTATCCAGTCCGGCTATTTCCTCCAGACGAATCTGACAGACAAACGTAAGAAGGTCTCCATCATTGTTGCAAGGCCACTCAAACGCCTCAGGCATATCAGGAAACCCCCACCAATGACTCTTGCCGGCGAGGTCTTCAGTTGTCGGGATGAAATTTATTTTTATGGCCATATATATCAGTCAAAAATTACACCAGGATTCATTGTAGAAGGGCTCCGCCATTCAATGCCCCTACGAGCAAGGGCCGTTCTCTTGGCGCTCCAATAACTGAAGCAGAAGCCCATACAGCGAGGTTCGTCCTTCAACTGCTCGTCCAACTCCTTTTCCACCTCGTAAATAACTTCCTCCCATTCCAAAGTCGCCTGCACTGGATCCACCTTGAGCATTCCGCCAAGTCCATTCCAACGTTGAATGGCATACTCCCATTCCGGATCACTGACAATCATGGCCAAGTCATAGATCCATCTGTCCACCTGCCGGAAGTAGTATTTGTCCATATTTTCTCTGAGGTAACCGTCATAATCCTCCGGAGACTCAAAATCCCGGTATAACCTATATAGCTCGCACAAAGAGTGAAACAATCTCGGAGTCTCCCTTTTGTCTATGTAGCCGTTTTCTATACAGCACGCTATGTAGTGCGCCTTGTATGCAGGATTGATATTCTCTGACCTGAACGGCGCTATGTCTTTGAATTCGTGAATAAGTTCGCGCATAAGAGGAATATTTTTCCATAGCATCCCCTCGTCGTTATTTTCATTCATCCTGCTGACCAGATCTCCTACATGATCTACCGTCCATTCACATACATCTTCCTTGTCTTTACTGAAAAAGAACACATTTCTAGCTTGCTTGGGAATCCTTTCGTTTGAAGTATCAAACTCAGGTGTACCGAGCACTTGCCAATGACGGTTGATCTTGAACGTACGGTCCCTATAACTGAATACCATCTCCCCCTCATCGATTGACATAATAGTCAATTCTCTTCCATACACAGAAAAGGTATATCCTGGCACCAATACATCCACACTAACACACTCCCAGAACTTAATTCTGTTACCTACTCCTGAATCACAGGAGGTCTCTATCTTTAGTATATTGAACTGCTGATTCATTTTTACAAAAGCGCAACAGGATCTCATTTCTGGACTGCATCGTTGTTCTCCCATAATCCCTTGAACATCACATTCCATGTGGTTATGACTTCCTTGCGTGGACCTGATTTGGTATTAGGATGGATCAGCCTGCCGGCGCTGTCATAATCACCCATTTGAGCCCACTCCCAAGGCTCGTATTCACGGATGAGCCGTATGCTTTCATACCACACTCCATAACCGGAGCGCACTCCATGCACAAAGTTCCCCTCGTACTTGTACTGCTTTTCTCCTTTGGTGAAATATACCATGGTGCCATATCCGTGAGGGCGTCCTTTTTCATCCTTTGGGCCGTCGTATCTGCTTCCAACTATCTTTGTAAGGGTTGATAGGAATTTCATGAGCGTCAAATCAGTTTAATACTACCTTTTCACAAGTTTAAGTTCGAACGAATATCCATATCTGCCATGCCAGAAATTTTCTTTGTGCATTGGCTCTGCAAACGAAATCTTGAATTTGGAACTGTACGATGAGTATTGGAATGATGTTTCAAGTACCACACCGTCTTTGTGTACCTCTAGAACCTTGAAGTTGAAATCTGGGAAAATCAGCTTTTCAATTTTACACTGTTTCCACACTTCTTTTTTAGGGGAGAATAGAGTTATCCCTTCTTTAAGGTTTACCCCCTTAAGGTCACATTCAAAGCGGCTTTCATGGTCTATATCTTCCCCTGTCACCTCATTCTCCGATGAAGCACAGGTCATGAGCACAAACTTGTAATTGTCAAAACTCATAATGATATCCTTTTAATAATTGTATTTTTTCCACATTGCCTCAAGTCTTTTCCTCATCTCGGTCTCTTTAGGGTTCTGGCCGGGATCGTAGAATTTTCTTCCCGATAAACTGTCGGGAAGAAACTCCTGGTCAACAAAGTTACCTGCGTAGGAGTGGGCATATTTGTAGTCCTTGGCATAGCCTAGATCTGCCATCAGTTTGGTTGGGGCATTGCGCAGGTGGAGGGGAACGGGTAGGGGACCCTCTTTCCTCACGGTATCAAGTGCTTCATTTATTGCCATATAGGCGCTGTTACTCTTTGGAGATGTGGCCAGATAGATGGTGCATTCTGCAAGAGGGATGCGTCCTTCAGGCATTCCTATTTGGTGTACGCTCTGCAGGCAGGCCTGGGCTAGAAGCATTGCGTTTGGATTGGCCAGGCCAATGTCTTCTGATGCGCTGATAACCAATCTTCTGGCAATAAAAATTGGGTCTTCGCCACCGGCAATCATCCTTGCAAGCCAATATATTGCACCGTTAGGGTCTGATCCGCGGATACTTTTTATAAATGCAGATATGATATCGTAGTGCTGTTCGCCGTTCTTGTCGTAAAGGGCGATGTTTTCCTGTAAGCGTTCCTGAACAATCTGATTGTCAATGGTAATCTCTGCAAAAGGAGGGAAGCTTGATGTGATTATCTCCAGGATATTCAACAGTTTGCGTGCGTCTCCGCCGCTGTATCGAAAAAGCAGTTCTTTCTCTTTTACCGTGATTTTCTGTTTCTTGAGGTATTCGTCTTCTGTAAGGGCGCGCTGCAAAAGGGTATCGAGGTTCTCAACGCTCATTTCCTGAAGCACATAAACCTGACATCTTGAAAGCAACGGGCTGATTACCTCAAACGAAGGGTTTTCAGTAGTTGCGCCAATAAGTGTGAAAGTGCCGTCCTCAACAGCGCCAAGGAGAGCGTCCTGCTGGCTTTTGCTGAAGCGGTGGATCTCGTCAATGAACAGGATTGGTGCAACGGGGGTGAATAGAGAGTTGCCTTTGGCTTTCTCTATAACATCGCGGATATCTTTTACACCTGAGCTGATTGCAGAGAGTGTGTAGAATGGACGGTCCAGTTTGGACGCAATTATTCTTGCAAGAGTTGTCTTGCCCACACCCGGAGGGCCCCATAGGATGAAAGAGGAAATATTTCCGGCCTCAATCATCTTGCGGAGTATTGCTGTAGGGCCAATGAGGTGTTCCTGGCCAACGTACTCATCAAGTGATTTTGGTCTCAATCTTTCTGGAAGGGGCTTTCTCTGCATATTACTATTTAACATAATATAAATTGTGTCAATTTTAAGAGTCTACATTAGAAAGGATATCCTACCGAAAATTGTAAGGCATACCCATCTCCACGTAACCACTGTTGTGGAGTACGCCACTGTTGTTCTACCGGTTCATATAACTTGATCCCTAAATCAAATCGTACCACCACAAAATCCAAATCCAGACGCAAACCCAAACCTGTATTCAAAGCAATGGTTTTGAAAAAGTCCTTGCCTCCAAACTGACCCAGTTCCGTAGAAGCTGAAACTTCAGTATCCGAATCGTCCCGACGCAAGGTCCAAACGTTACCGGCATCAAAGAACACGGCACCGTTCAAATACCAAAACAGCGGAAAACGGTATTCCAAGTTGGCTTCCATTTTGATATCCCCGGTCTGGTTGGGAATCAAGAATGTCTTGTCTTGCGGCGATGATCCCGGCCCCAGTGTCCGTGCTTGCCAGCCCCGCATGCTGTTTGCTCCCCCGGACCAGAATAGCTTTTCAAACGGCACGGAAGATGAGTTTCCATAAGCATAGCCAATACCTTGCACCAGCCGCATAGCCAAGGCTTGCTTGTTGTTCTTGCCGAATTTCCAGGTATAACCGGTGGTCCATTCCAAGCGCACATATTGTGAATATGGAGAACCCCAAATGGTATAAACCCCATCCTCATTCTGCTCCATCACAGGATTGAACAGGCTCAAGATATTACCGGCAATATCAAATTGCAAACGCGTATAGAAGCGACTTCCTTGCGGATTCATCGCCGGATCATTGGTGTAATAATAACTGAAACCCGATCCCAAAATAAAGTGGTCTTTGTAGGATTCTTGCAAGAACGGATCCTGAAGATTTTCATAGAACGATTCTTTCATGTTGAAAATCTTCACAATATCAGCTTGAATCGGTGTTACAGCATAATACATGGTCCGTGAAGGGTTGTTCCAACTATAGCCCAAGGTCCCACTGATCAAGTTGCGTTTGTATTCCGGCCGGTCCTGGTAATTATACCCCAAACTCATATCCGTTCTGGGCTGGATTTTCGTAAAAAACCGGTCTGGCACAAACAAGAAAGTTGGCAGACTCAAACTGGCTGTTCCCCCCAATTCGGTGGAGTGAGTCGGATCCTTGATCTTGTATTGGAAGTTTCCCATCAAACTCAAATTGAACCATTCTCCCCCGTGGAAAAGATTCCGGTGATAATATGTTAAAGTTCCAGAATTTCCCAACAATCCCGTTGAGTTGGTCGAAGCCTCAAAATTCAGTTTGTACCCCGATACCTTGGACGGAACCAGTCGGATCGTACAATCCACCTGATTGGAGTCCCGTTCTTCCAGAATCAAGTTGACACTGTTGTACATCTGCATGTTGGAAAACCGTTGGTAAGTATTATTCACCATCGACTCGTTGTACAGTGAATCAGGCTCCATGCGGTTCATCCGTTGCAATACGCTAGGACGAATGTCCAACGTCTTATCGTATAGAATGGAGAAATTGTCCCAACGCAAAGTATCCAACCGAGGTTCTATACCTGTGGACAAAGAAGCTTGGTAGCGAATCAAGTCGCTCACCGGATAAATGTACACATCCCCTATCCGAAACTGCCGGTGCTCACGAGCCATATCCGGGGACTCGTTCCGGGTATAATTCAAAATCTTGAAATACAGCACGGCCGAATCTTTTACCGCAACCGTATCGGCCTCAAAAAAGAAGTAGTTCTTGCTGAATCCATAATAGCCATGGTTCCGGATCAAATTGGCAGCCCGTTCCGATTCCGCTTCGAGCACTTTTTCCGAGAGCCGTGTGCCCCGTTGCACCAGACTGTTTGCCGTATCCCGCAAGTACAAGGCACGGATGGTTGAATCGGGTATTTCGTAGCGGATCTCACTAATGGGATAGGTTTTTCCCAGTGTGATTTCATAAAATACTTTGGCCTTCTTGTCTTCAGCCGCTATCGAGTCCAATACCTGCGAATGGTAGTATCCCAAGTAATTCAGGTGTATCTCAATGTTGGATTTGGACTGCTCTACCAGATTTACATCCATCAAAACCGGCTCCTGTCCGAATTTCTTGATGGTACGGTTCCACCAATCGTCTTTGCCATTGCTCCAATTATATACGCTCAGACGCGGACTCCAGTGCCCCAACAAATAAGAATTCGGTTTCTGACGAATGTAAGAAGTAATGTCTGAAGCAGAGTATTCAGGATAGTCCGCCAGGTTGGTCACTTGCACATAATTGTCCAACAAACGATAAGATCCCTCCGGAATGGTACGGGTTGTACTGCAGGAACCTAAAAGGCACCCCATCAAGAATACCGACAACAAAATGCCGACGACCGTCCCAATACGGAAGAAAACACGCTTCATAAGAAAAAATATAGTGCAAATGTATAATTTTTCACGCGTATAATAAAAAGTTCCTTACATTTGTACTATAAAAATAATCCGACTCAGTTGCATTATAAAATTAATTTAAAAGTAACTTACTTACATTTTAGCGATGAAGAACAAGTACATTGATTTGATTGATCAATCATTCGAGTTTCCGCAGGATGAATTCCGCGTTGAAAATGGTGAATTGTATTTCCACAACATTCCCATGATGGACATCATTGAGCAGTATGGAACTCCGCTGAAAATCTCTTACTTACCCAAAATCTCCTCCCAAATCCAACGTGCCAAACGGATGTTCAATGTAGCCATGGCCAAGGTGGATTACAAGGGCGAATACCATTATTGCTACTGTACAAAAAGTTCACACTTCTCTTTTGTTCTGGAAGAAGCGCTTAAAAATGACATCCACATCGAGACCTCATCAGCCTTCGACTTCAACTTGATTGAGTCTCTTTACAACGAAGGTGTCGTCGACAAGGATTTGTTCATTATTTGTAACGGTTACAAACGAGACATCTACCTGGACAACATCGCCAATTTTATCAATAGCGGCTGGAAAAACACCATTCCCGTATTGGACAATATGTCTGAATTCAACGAGTTGGACAAACGTGTGAACGAACCCTGCCGTATCGGTATCCGGATTGCTTCCGAAGAAGAACCCAAATTTGAATTCTACACTTCGCGCCTGGGTATCCGCTATTCCGATATCATTCCGTTCTATCGCAACTGCATCAGCAAAAACAAGAAGTTCAAACTGAATATGTTGCACTTCTTCATCAATACCGGTATTCGCGACAATGCATACTACTGGAACGAGTTGGCAAAATGCGTTTCGGTTTATTGTGACTTGAAAACCATTTGTCCGGAACTGGAATCCCTGAATATTGGTGGTGGCTTCCCGATCAAAAACTCATTGGCAATGGATTACGAATACGAATACATGGCCGAAGAAATCGTCGCACAAGTCAAGAGCATGTGCGAAGCCCGCGGTGTTCCGGAACCCAATATTTTTACAGAATTTGGCAGTTACACCGTGGGAGAAAGTGGTGCAACCATCTTCCAAATTCTGGACGTAAAACAACAGAATGACCGCGAACGCTGGTACATGGTGGACAGTTCGTTCATGACTACCCTGCCCGACACCTGGGGGATCAAACAACGTTTCATCCTGCTACCGATCAACAAGTGGAATTCCGACTACCAACGTGTCTTCCTGGGTGGTTTGACTTGCGACAGCCAGGACTATTACAATGCTGAAGCACATGCCAATGCCATCTTCTTGCCCAGTGTCAAAGACCGTTACGATGAACCGTTGTACATTGGATTCTTCCACACAGGTGCTTACCAAGAATCCATCGCAGGCTACGGTGGTATCCAACACTGCCTACAACCGGCACCGAAGCACATCATCATCGACCGGGATGAAAATGGTGAATACACCACCAAATTGTTCAGCAAAGAACAGACTTACAAATCAATGTTGAAGATTTTGGGTTACTAATCCCAAGGGGATATGAAGAAAACACTCACTCGTTCCGAGATTGCGCACTTGCGCAGTCTTCATCAAAAGAAGAAACGAGAAGAATACGGATGTTTCCTGGTGGAAGGGGAAAAAATGGTACAAGAAGCCTTGGATTCCCACTTCCACGTGGAAGCCGTATATCGCCGGGAAGAAATTGGCGAAGAAACGATGGCCAAAATTTCACAAATGGCCAGCCCTTCCCCTTGCCTGGCAGTGGTACGCATTCCCGCAAACACTGAAACAGCGACCCCTCCCCTTCCTACCGGTCTTTGCCTGGCACTGGATGGTGTGCGAGATCCGGGAAATCTGGGAACTATTTTACGGATTGCCGACTGGTTTGGCATTGAAAACATCTATGCATCCGAAGACTGTGTAGAACTTTTCAATCCGAAGACCATTCAGGCCACCATGGGTGCAATCTTCAGAAAACAAGTATTTTACACATCTATAACAAATTTGTTACAACGTTGTCATGCCAGCGGAATACCCACTTACGGCACATTTTTAGATGGAGACAACTTGTACCAGGAAAACTCAGCCATTCAAGAAAGGGGAGTTATCGTCATGGGTAACGAACACAACGGCATTTCAGATGCGGTGGCCCAACACCTTCAATGCCGATTGTTAATTCCGCCTTACCCGGCTGATGCTCATACCTCAGAATCCCTGAACGTTGCCATTGCAACTGCCATCCTTTGTGCTGAATTTCGCAGACGGCAACGATAATTGAACAACGGACGCATTCCAGGATTGAACGTGAACACGTACAGAATGTCCCGTTTGCGATAGACCCAAGTATTGATAAGCTGAAGCAGGAATTTGAATCGTCACTTGGGCATCCCAGGGTGAAAAATTCGCACAAACCAGTTCCACACCCCCTTGATAACCTCGCAAAAACGAAAAGTGATAACGGGGATCATATACCTCGCTATGTGGGTTGGCGTGCTGTAGGTCATAGGTTTCGCCATAGCGAAAGACTGGCGTCATCGCCAAATTCATCCAACGCTGATAAAGCGCATAGGTCTCACATTGGGATGCACTCAAATATTGCATAGGATTACCACTTCGAACCCCCTTTAGCCAAGATCGAACAGAAGCGACACTCCAATAATCAAAAATACTGGTACGTCCGTCACGTCCGCTAAATCCCTCCTGATCCATACCTGCCTCCCCAAACTCCTGCCCAAAATAAAGCATGAAAGGAACTCGGTTAAACAACAAGGATACGGCCAGTGCCGGCAATGCCCGCAAGGGAGATCCTGCAAAAAAATCCGAAGCCAGCCGTTGCTCATCATGATTTTCCAGAAAATTCAACATTTGTTCCTGGTGCGTTCCTAAAGCTTGCCAATTGGCTGTAATAGCTGTAGTTGATACCTGATTCTGCAACAGATTGCGCAACGTGTCATACAAACCCACCTTGTCATACAGGTAATCAAACCCTGCTGCCAGGTAGGCTTCGTACAGCTGCGGGGAATAAATTTCTGCAATGAACAAGGCTTGTGGATAACGCTCTTTCACCCGTGCCAAAGCCCATTGCCAGAACTCAACCGGCACCAGGTGAACCATATCACAACGGAATCCACCAACCCCTTTCTCCAGCCAATACAGCAAGATTTGCAACATCTTCTCCCAAGTGTCATGATCGTTGTAATTCAACTTGGCCGTATCACTCCAATCGTAGTCATAACTGCGACCTGGATAATAGTTCCGATCTTCAAAGCAAACTGGTTCGCAGCGGTAACAACGGGCAACATGATTGGGCACAAAATCCATTAACGGGACCATACCGGCTGCACGTGTTCGTTCCAACAATGCTACATAGGCTGCCATCGGATCATCCGAACGACTTAAAGTTGCATTGACCTGGTAATAATTCCGAATGGCATAAGGCGAACCGGCCTCTCCCTTCACCCCATCATCTCCAGCCGTTGCATGATCAATCACTCCGGTATACCAGACATGCGTAATAGAAAGACGCTTGAGTTCCTTCAATACCGTTTCATCAATGTCTTCAAAAGAACCGCTGCCGTTCTTTTCGAGAGTTCCTCCAGGCACGCAATGTTCCTGAAGGTTTCCAAAAAGACGCGGCAGCAATTGATAAATCAGAAATTTTCCACGCTTCTGCATACGGAAGGCTTCTTATTCCCGAGTCCAGTTCAAGATCTTGTAGAAGTCATATTCTTCCGGATTTGCCAAGTACTTGCGAGCCACTTCATAATCGTCCGGGGTAATCGCGTGAAGAATATTGTGCATTACGTTGTAGAATTTTTCATTGCGAATATCTACCAAGCGCGGGGGAATTTTACCGGTTGTGGGATCTTGCAGGTCTTTCAAGTACAAGGGGTGAATTTTTCCATCGTGGTCAGAGAATACCATACAGCCGGTTTCACCACGTTTGAAAAGACTCCACACGCCCACAGCCAATTGTGAACAGTACATCAGGTCATACGCAACCGGAGTGTGGCAACGAACGTCGTAACCAATCTCAATCGGGCGGGTTTTTACCTTCAATCCCAGTTCAGCCAATTTGTTTTCCAAGGCGGTGTTGAAGATCTGAGCTTTGGATACTTTACCCAATTCCGGGTGACCGTGCGCATCGTACGAGAATACTACGCCCGTCTTTTCCAATTCAGCGTCGCTCAAGTTGTGGAAGACACCTTCAGAAATCATGATACCGCCATAAGAAATACCCATGATTCTACGTTTTACGATGGATGAAACAGCCAGATCCACAATCTTTTCCACTGTAATTTCCGTATTGTTGAACATTTCCGGAATTACCACCATCGGATAGTGACAGGAAGCACCTATACCAAAGGCCAAGTGTCCAGCAGAACGGCCCATTGCAGCTACCAGAAACCAAGTACCACTGGTACGTGCATCTTCATACACGGTGGTTGCAATCCGGGCACCTTCTGACATTGCTGAATAATAGCCGAAAGTAGGCACATCATTCGGCAACGGGAGGTCATTATCGATGGTTTTGGGAACGTGAATATTTTGGATGGGATAATGACGGGCTTCCAAGAATTTGGCAATGCGGTTTGCGGTTGAAGCAGTATCATCACCCCCTACGGTTACCAACAATTTCACACGGTTTTCCTGGAAAAATTTCAAGTTGAAGCGTTCTTCGATATCTTCTTGAGTGGGTTTATAACGGCTCATCATCAAGAATGATCCACCACGGTCGAAAATGTTGTCAGCCAAGAAAAAATCGATATTGATGTAGTCAGGTTCTGCAGAAAACAAACCTTTGTAACCGCCGTTCAATCCAATAACTCGGTATCCGTTTTTCAAGAAGGTTTTGGCAATCGTCCCTACTACTGTGTTAATTCCCGGAGCGGGACCGCCTCCGGTCAAAATAACAATTGAATCTTTCATCGTATATTTCCTTATGTCCTACTATTCAAAAAAACGGTGCAAATGTAGAACTATTTATTGAGATTGGACGAAAAAATCTTATTTTTGTACGCTTATGGTTATAACAAAAAAGACGGCTCAGAAACGGATCGAAGCACTCCGTTCAGAAATCCTCCGGCACAACCACAACTACTACGTGTTGAATATGCCGGAAATCTCTGATTTTGAATACGATGTGCTATTGATGGAACTGCAGGCGCTGGAAAACAAATTTCCGGAATTGATCACACCCGACTCGCCTACCCAGGTAGTCGGCAGTGACCTTTCCAACGGGGAGGTTCCGCAAGAATTTGAACAAGCTCCACACCAGTATCCGATGTTGTCATTGAGCAACACCTACGACCTACAAGAACTGACCGCTTTTGATGAACGGATTCGTAAAACCGGAGCGAGTGATTTTACCTACGCCTGTGAGCTGAAATTTGACGGAACAGCCATCTGTCTTACCTATGAAAATGGCCGGCTGCTCCGCGCTATCACTCGTGGAGACGGCACCATTGGAGACGTGGTTACCCAAAATGTTCGAACCATCCCACAAATTCCCTCCACATTGCCGTCGATCAGCGGTTTCGATTCAAAAATGCGTTTTGAAATTCGAGGAGAAATCTATATGCCCTTTTCTTCATTCGAAGCATTAAATGCAGAACGTGAACCGGAAAATCGTTTTGCCAATCCTCGCAATGCGGCTTCGGGATCCCTCAAACTCTTGAATCCTGAAGAAGTGCGCAAACGTGGACTTCACTGCGTGCTTTACCAGTTACTGGGCGAAAACCTTCCGTTTGACAGCCATCAGGCAGCGATGCAAACGGCCAAACAACTGGGATTTCCGATTTCAGAATACAGCAAAATCTGTCACAACCTGGAAGAGGTTATGGCTTTCATCCGGCAATGGGATGAACAACGTCATCAACTTCCCTTCCCGATTGATGGCATTGTCATAAAAGTCAACGAGCTGTCCATTCGCGAACTCGTTGGAGCCACAGCAAAAGCGCCTCGTTGGGCTACTGCCTTCAAATTCAAAGCGGAAGAAGCCCATACGCGCATCCTATCCATCGACTATCAGGTAGGACGAACAGGCGCCATTACCCCCGTTGCCAACTTGGAACCGGTACAGCTTTCGGGGACCATGGTCAAACGTGCCTCTTTGCACAACCTTGAACAAATGCGACTCTTGGATGTTCACCTCAATGACTGGGTTGTGGTGGAAAAAGGCGGCGAAATCATCCCTAAGATTACCCGGGTCGATGTTTCAAAACGCGATCCGAACAACTGCCAGCTTCCCCAATGGCCAGAATGCTGCCCGGATTGTGGCACTCCCTTGGTAATTGAAGATGACGAAGCACGCCACTACTGCCCCAACCAAGAAGGATGTCCCACCCAAACCAAAGCTTGGCTGCTGCACTTTGTTTCCCGCAAGGCCATGGACATCCATGCCGGAGAAGCCACCATTGAGCAATTATACAATCAGGGGTACGTGCAGTCCCTACCAGATTTTTACCGCATCACCCGCGAACAGTTACTGACCCTGCCGGCCTGGAAAGAGCGCTCAGCAGAACGTTTTTTACAATCGGTAGAAGCCTCCAAACAGGTCCCCTTTGCCCGCGTACTGTTTGCATTGGGCATCCGCCATATTGGTGAAACCACCGCCAAGAACCTGGTGGAACATTTTAAAACGATGGACCAACTGCAAGCTGCCGATCGCGAGACATTGTTAGCCGTTCAAGACATCGGAGAAGTAGTGGCGGATAGTATGCTGGACTACTTCCGGACACCGCGCCATCAACAAATGATCAAAAGCCTCCAACAGCTGGGACTACAATTCCAATCCACCGAAGCTGGGTGGGTACAGCACTCCCTTGCATTGGCCGGCAAAACCATCGTTATCAGCGGCACCTTTTCCCGTTCACGCGACGAGATCAAAAAACTGATCCAGTTGCATAGCGGAAAAAATACCGGCTCGGTATCGGGTAAAACCTCGTTCCTATTGGCAGGTAACGAACCAGGACCGGACAAAGTCCGAAAAGCCGAATCTTTGGGCATCCCCATTTTGGACGAAGACGCATTCAATGCACTGATCAACTCGAATAACAACACAGAAAATCAATGAATTAAATAGTATAATTATAAAAAAACTAAAGAAAATGAAAAGCATTCTGATTAAAGAAAGAATACACTACCTCGGAGTAAATGACCGTAAAAAACACTTGTTTGAAAATAACTGGCCCTTGCCGTATGGGGTAGCATACAACTCCTACTTGATCGCGGACGAAAAGACGGCCTTGGTGGATACCTTGGAATACGGTTCCCGTCCGGACTACATGGACAGCATCCGTACCATTCTGAATGGAAAACCCCTGGATTACCTCATTGTTAACCACATGGAGCCGGACCATTCCAGCATGATCGGCGAGATCATCCGCAACTTTCCGGGAGTTCGCATTGTGGCCAACGACAAAACCAAAAAGATCCTGGATCACTACTATCCCATGTCTGATGAACAATTCTTGCAAATTGCGGAAGGTGACGTATTGGATTTGGGCTACCACAAACTCACATTTGTAATGATTCCATGGGTACACTGGCCGGAAACGATGGTCACTTATGATACCACGGACCAAGTCCTCTTCTCCTGCGATGCCTTCGGAGCATTTGGTACCCTCGACGGTGGAATTTTTGACGACGAAGTAGAATTCGACAGCGTGAAAGAGTCTGAAATGCGTCGCTACTACTCCAACATCGTTGGCAAATGGAGCGGTATGGTTCAAAAGGCATTTGCGAAACTCAGCGGCGTTCCTGTTTCCGTGATTTGTCCTTCGCATGGTTTGATCTGGCGCAAAGATCCCGCCAAAGTATTGGGTTTATACGATCGTTGGAGCAAACAAATTGCGGAAGATGGCGTAGTCATCGTTTATTCATCCATGTACGGCAACACCGAGTACATGGCTGACCATATTGCTCGTGAATTGAGTGAACGCGGCATCCGCAAAATCCAAGTATTTGATGCATCCAAAACCCATCCTTCGTTCATTTTGAATGAAATATGGAACTACAAAGGACTGATTCTCGGTAGCTGTGCGTACAACGGCGATATGCACCCGACCATGTCCACCCTCACCCATGAGATTGCGATGTCGGCTCCTGCAGGAAAAGTACTCGGTATCTTTGGTTCCTCTAGCTGGAACGGAGCTGGTGTGAAAGCCTTGAAAACTGCCGCAGAAAAAATGAAATTGAACGTGGTATGCGATCCGTTGGAAATCCTCGGTGTTGCAGAAGCAGAAAAATTGACCCCGGCAGCAGCTTTTGCGGATGCATATGTTGCTGCATATCGTAACTAATTGATACCTGAATGCTCCGTCAAATCAAATACCGTTACCAACGTCTGAAAGATTTTCTGACCCAAGGGATTTGGGAACTTGAAACACAAACGTTTTCAAGTTTAAAAATCAGACTTCTAACAGACTTAAAAGTGGTTCTCATCACAGCTCGAGATTTTGGGAAACACAATCTGGGTGGAGAGGCTGCATCCCTGTGTTATTTCACAGCGATGGCCTTCGTTCCCCTGGTGGCAGTGGTATTTGCAGTCACTGGAGGATTGGGATTGGACACTTATTTGAAAGAATTGACCTACCACTATTTCGCTTCCAATGCAGAAATCATTTCGTGGGTCGTTCAATTTGCCGATAACATCGTTGCCACCACCAACAACGGACTTTACGGCATCGTTTCCTTCCTAGTTTTTGTCTGGTTGGTCATTTGGCTCATGCTCAATGTAGAACAAGCCTTCAACAGGATATGGAAGGTGGATGTGAGCCGTGTCCTATGGAAACGTTTTCTGGCATACTTGGCCATCCTCATCCTCTCGCCCTTTGTTTTGGTATTGTTCGCATCCATGGGGGTTAACCTGACCCAATCGTTGGATGTTTGGAAAGACCTGATTCCCGGTATGAATTATGTCCGGCCCTTTTTATCCTGGCTATTGATGTATGCCATCATTACCCTCGTTTTGACAGCCTTGTTCAAATTCATACCCAATGCACGAGTCCACCTGCGACCGGCTTTTGTGGCAGCCTTGTTTGCCGCCGCCGCCTTTATCGGGGTACAATACCTTTACTTGGAAACCCAGTTCTTTGTCAGTCGTCTGAACAGCATTTATGGAGCCTTTGCGGCCCTACCCCTGTTTATGGCCTGGATGCACATCGAATGGAGTATCATACTGGCAGGGTCGGAACTCACCTATACCCTGCAATTTGTTCACAATTATCCCACTAAGATTGACACAAAAAATGAATAAATACAAAATGGATTGGTCCCTCTCTGAAGGCGCCGTTGATTTTATCGATGATCCTCATTTTCATGCTCTGATTGCACAGACGAAAGAGGACTTGCCCCGTTGTCGGGAAATTTTCGCCAAATCGCTGGACAAAAAGCCCTTGAGCATTGAAGAAACCGCGGCCTTGTTGGCAATTCAAAGTCCAGAAGGCCTCGAAGAATTGTTTGAAGCAGCTCGTACCCTAAAACGGAATGTCTATGGCAACCGCATCGTACTTTTCGCGCCCTTGTACATTGGCAACTATTGCATCAATGATTGCACCTACTGCGGTTTCCGTAAAAGTTTACGTACGGCAGTCCGCCAAACCTTGGGTAACGACCAACTTATCAGTCAAGTAGAAGCTTTGGAAGACGAAGGGCACAAACGATTGATTCTGGTGTATGGCGAACACCCCAAATACACCCCGGAATTCATTGCAGAAACCGTAAGAACTTGCTATGCTACGAAGAAAGGCAATGGTGAAATCCGTCGGGTAAACATCAATGCAGCCCCCCTGGACATTAAAGGCTACCGCATTGTCAAAGAAGCCGGTATCGGAACCTTCCAAGTCTTCCAAGAAACCTACCACCGTCCCACCTACGCAAAATACCATCCCGAAGGCACCATCAAAGGTGACTATATGTGGCGGTTGAACGCCATGGACCGGGCATTCTTGGGTGGCTGTGACGATATGGGAATCGGAGCCTTGTTCGGATTGTACGACTGGCGCTTCGAAGTACTCTCCCTGGTAGCACACGCCCTGCACCTGCAGAACACCTACGGCGTCGGCCCGCACACCATCAGTTTCCCCCGAATCCAACCGGCAGAAGGCATGAACCTGGAACTGCCGTACCAAGTAAGCGATGCGGATTTCAAGAAACTGGTTGCCATCCTACGTCTGGCTGTTCCTTATACCGGTCTGATTATGACAGCGCGCGAATCAGAAGCCATCCGCAACGATGTAATTGACTTTGGGGTATCCCAAATCGATGCTGGAACACGGCTCGAATTAGGTGGCTACAGCGAAGAGAAGAAAAAAGAACAAGAGCTTAACCGGGAACAATTCAAGATTGGTGACTCCCGAGAATTGGACGAAGTCATCCATTGGCTCTTGACCCGTGGTTTCATTCCCAGTTTCTGTACATCCTGCTACCGTGTAGGTCGTACAGGAGAACACTTCATGGAGTTCGCCATTCCGGGCTTTATCAAACGTTTCTGTACCCCTAATGCTCTGTTGACCTTGGCGGAATATTTGGAAGATTATGCTTCTGAAACCACCAAACAGGCCGGATATGCCTTGATTGAAGAAGAATTGAGACAACTTCCAGCAGAAAAACAAATCGGAATCAAAGCTCGTCTGAGCCAGATCCGTGATGGAAAACGGGATTTACTGTATTAAAACCAACCCTAAAATTGTGTCGATATGAGTACGTTCACACAAGAAGATTACGACCTGATCAATCGTGAGTTTGAAGATTTAAGACTGGCCAGCCTGCGCCGTTGTGCATCCCAAGAAGAGTACGAAGAAGTCCTGCGTGCCTTTGACTTTGCCAACGAAGCCCATAAAGGTGTGCGCCGTCGTTCTGGAGAGCCCTACATCATACACCCTATTGCCGTTGCCAAGATTGTCGTACAAGAAATTGGTTTGGGCTATAAGTCCATCGTCGCAGCTTTGTTACATGATGTCGTGGAAGATACGGATTATACCGTAGAGGACATGAAACGCCTCTTTGGAGAAAAGGTCGCATCCCTGGTCGATGGTTTAACCAAGATCAAGGCAGCCATTGATGCGGATCCGATGAGCCGTACCACCAACACCCTCCAAGCTGAAAACTTCAAACGTATTCTACTGACACTCAATGATGACGTTCGGGTTGTTCTGATCAAACTGGCCGACCGTCTCCACAACGTCCGCACCATCGGATCAATGCCTGAATACAAAAAGGACAAGATTCTCAGCGAGACCATGTACATTTTTATTCCCCTGGCCCAGCGCTTGGGGTTGTACAGCATGAAGTCGGAAATGGAAAATATCTGGCTCCAAGAACGCGAACCGGAAGCTTTCCAATCCATTAAAAACAAAGTCAATCAAGTAATCGCCGAACGATGTGATGCCATTGACCGCTTCATCGAACCGATATCCAGCTCCCTCAAACGAAGCGGATACAGTTTTGAGATCTTCAAACGTATCAAAACCCCCTACTCAATCTGGCGAAAAATGAGCCGGAAGGGAATTCCTTTCGAAGAGATCTTTGACATCTTCGCCATCCGTATTATTTTCCGTCCCAAACCCGGGGATACTGAACGGCAACAATGCTGGAACATCTATACGCAAATCTCTGATTTGTACACCTCCAAAACGGATCGCATTCGCGACTGGACTAAAGACCGAAAAAGCAATGGTTACGAAGCCTTGCACTGTACGGTAATGAGTCCGATGGGTACGTGGATTGAAATTCAAATCCGTAGTGAGCGGATGAACGAAATTGCGGAACGAGGGGTCGCCGCCCACTGGAAATACAAACAAGAAGGCAATGCTCCGGCTGATGATCAGGCCATCGACCGATGGTTGCAGATGGTTCGTGACGTGTTGAACAACCCGGATGTCAATGCATTGGAGTTCTTGGATAACTTCCACGACAGTTTCCTTTCTCCGGACATCTTTGTCTTTACCCCGAAAGGAGAATCCAAAGTCATCCCCACCAATTCTACCGCTTTGGACTTTGCCTATTACATCCATAGCCAAATCGGTAACCGGGCCATTGCTGCAAAAATCAATCACAAGCTGGCTCCCTTGTCCCAACGCCTGCGCAATGGTGATCAAGTGGAGATCATTACCGCTGAATCCCAAAAACCCCAACGGGAATGGCTGGATTTCCTGCATACCCCGAAAGCCAAGGCCATCGTGTATGAAGAGCTGCGTAGCGAAATTGAGGACATCATCCAAAAGGGACAGCAAATTTTGCAAGAAGCCTTGAACAAATGCGATGTAAAATTGAACCGGCGCGTACTAAATAAGTTGATGATCGAATTCTCCGTTAAGACGAAGGAAGAACTCTACAACAAAATTGCCACCCGCATCATTGACTTGAGCAACCTTGAACGCATTTTGCGTAAGAACAACCAAAGCAAGAATGTGATGTATTGGACCTTGCAACTCTTCAAAAATGAAAAAGAAGACAGCGGGGATTACGATGAAGACGACGTGGACGAACACGAACACGAGAAACGCGTCTGTGAAGCCCGCAAAAACCCGGGCAAAGAACGGTTACTCACGGACGACCCCGTCACTATGACCCGCTCGTACCAGGTTGCAGAATGTTGTTATCCCATTCCGGGCGACAACGTTGTCGGATTTATCGGAGACGACGGACAAGTCATCATCCATAAGAAAACCTGTCCACAAGCTATCAACTTGGCCGCAACCAAAGGAGACCGCATCGTCAATGCGCGCTGGAGCAAACACACTGCCATCTCCTCCTTGGCGAGAATCCGCATGATTGGTGTGGACCGTCTGGGTATCCTGAACGAACTGACCAAGCACATTACCCACGATTTGAACATCAATATGCGCAAAGTATTCTTTGAAACCCACGACGGTATCTTCAAAGGCATCATTGACTGCTATGTCCTCAATACGGAAGTACTGGAAACCATGATGGACCGTATCCGAAAAGTCAAAGGCATTGAAAGCGTAACCCGGATTGAAATTACTGAAAACTAACCTATGAAACGTTACCTATGGCCGACACTCATTGTCGGATTGCTCTTGTATACCCTCTTCCCAATTGGTTGTGCCAATACCAGCACAGCGCCGCAAGGTGGACCCAAAGATACAATCCCCCCCATTCTGATGGAGACGTTCCCGCTGTACAACACCGTCGGTTTTCCGACACAACCCGGTCGGAAACACACCATCTCCTTTACCTTTAATGAGTACGTGGTCCTAAAAGAGGCAAACAAGAATATCTTCCTGTCCCCGCCACTCTCAGAACCTGTAAAGACACAAATCAGAGGAAAAAGTGTGGTGGTTTCGTTCCCAGTTGACTTGGACAGCAATACCACCTACTCCTTAGATTTGGGAGAAGCCATTGCCGACAACAACGAAGGCAACATCATGCCCCAATACATCTTCAGCTTCTCCACCGGCAACGGCATCGATTCGCTCTACAGTACTGGTACCGTCGTGGATGCAAAAACCATGCTTCCACTCAAACAAATCACCGTATTGCTTCATCCAAACACTGATGACTCGTTGATTTTCAATGCACTTCCTCGTGCAGCAGCCCGTACGGATGCCTGGGGATTTTTCACCCTGCGTAACTTGGCTCCTGGTTCCTACCGCGTTTATGCCTTGGAAGATTTGAATAACAACAACCGGTACGACCCGCAATCCAACGAGCGCATCGGATTTTTGGATTCATTGCTTATTCCGGAACGCATCATGAGTCCGGACTCTTTGGAGCTGATGTCGTTCAATGTAAAAGATACAGCAAACTGCATTGCCCGCAAGAGTGATCTGCAACTCTACCTATTCCGGGAAACACCTACCCGTCAAGTGATCAAGCAATCCGAACGGCCCCACGACCGGATGTTTTACCTCTCTTTCACGGCACCTTATCCGCAAATTGATACCATTACCATCCCCGGTATTATGAAAGAAGAATTGGTCCGCCAAGCAAATACAACGGGAGATAGCATCGTTTTCTGGATCAACCGGCAAACGACACCGGACACTCTGCAACTCTATGTACACTATCGCAAGACCAACGATTCTTTAAAGACATTGGTGGAAGCCATCGATACCTTGCGGATGCCAAAACCCAAGCCGAAACAAACACACGACCGTTTTGGTAACGTCATTGAAGTAGTGGATACGGTGGCTAAATTCGACTTCCTGGCAGATGCCGACAAAGTGGAACAAGATGGTTTTATCTTCGAATTCGCTTATCCCTTGCGACAAGCAGCTTTTGACTCCATCCGTTTCTCCTCGACAGACCCTCGCAAACAAGTCAAAGATGAAATTTATACCATCACTCCGGACAGCACCAACATCCGTCGTTACATCATGCGTCCGAAAGAAGACTTACTCAACGGTTACGAATACCTGGTAAAAATTCCAGCAAAGATTTTTGTTGACATCAACGGAAATCCCAATGACAGCTTGAACAAACGCATTACTTTGCCCAGTGACGAGGCGCTGAGCAGCATCACCGTACACTTACAAAATGTAAAGGGTACCTACCTGGTTGAACTGGTCAACGAAAAACGGGACAAAGTCTATCGCAAATACACCATCCACTCCGACACCAGTTTGAAATTTCCGTACTTGAAAAAAGGCAAGTATTCCATCCGAATCACCGAAGACAAGAATGAGAACGGTTTGATTGATACCGGTGTGCTTCTGGAACGGAAACAGCCGGAAAAAGTCCTGCTCTACCGCTTCGGTACAGACCAGACCAATGAGTCCTACATTGTCGATCTACCCGAACGCACAGACTTAGACCAAAATATTGATATTCAAGCAATGTTCCAATAGTGTTATGAACGTAAAACGCCTATTTTTCCTACTTTTTGCACTGATATTAGGGCTTGTTATTGGGGGAAAATCTCCGATGATGGCACAAACCTTGGATAAACAAACCGGACGGCTCATCATTGACACCACCATGCGGGTGGTGACAGCCAAACCCACCTATCATCAAGTTGGGGTGCGGTACAACATCGCTAACTGTGGCGTCAGCTTCTCGCCCGATTTGAAAGCCAAGACCATCACCACCTACAACAACATTGCTTTGTTGTACACCTACTATTCTCCCCTGTGGGGTTATATGGATTACTTCGGTTTCCAGACGGGAATCAAGTACGGTTCCTATGGATTTACCACAGAATACAACATCAACAACATGGACCAGACGCTCACCTACGTGGAGCTCCCGCTCTTGGCTGCATTTCACTATGATTTCAACAAATTTCGGATCTACTTGAATGTCGGCCCCTTCTTGGATTACCACTTGGCGACCAGCCGCAGTACCGGTTTTGACTGCTATGACCAACGTACCGGCTACGGCATATTGGGCTATGCGGGCTTGGGTTACCAATTGGGACGTTTTCAAATCGGTTTGGATTTCGGGTACCAATATTCACTGGGCTTTATGTTCCATCCTGAAAAACTCGCTGATGATTGGTGGCTGTATTCCTACGCCAGCCAATGGTCCTTTGGTCTTTCCCTTCATTATACCTTAAATCATTAACCGTTGTATGAAAAGAATCCAAGTTCGTATTGGCGACCAACTCATCTTGGGCAATGGAGCTCCCGTCGCCATACAGACCATGTGTAACTGCAACACCAATGATGTAGATGCAGCCTTTGCCCAATGTCAGGCGATGCATGCTGCAGGGGCCCAACTCATCCGACTCACCACACAAGGACTTCGTGAAGTAGCCGCCTTGGGAGAACTCAAAAAACGGCTATTGCAAGCTGGCATTACAACCCCCTTGGTAGCCGATGTCCACTTCCGCAGCGATGTTGCGCTCGCTGCAGCGAAAGTTGCCGACAAAGTCCGAATCAATCCGGGCAACTTCCACAAAGATCATCAGGAAGCTATGCGTATCTTCCGAGAACTCATTACATTGTGCAAAAATACCGGTTGTGTACTCCGTATTGGCATCAACCACGGATCCTTGGGCGAACGCATCACCCGCTTGCATGGAGATACTGCCCACGGTATGGTCGAAGCAATGAAAGAATGGGTGCAGGTCTGTCGGGAAATGGAATTTGATCAGGTTGTATTGTCCCTGAAAGCCAGCAACACCGTTGTGATGGTAGCAGCCTATCGGGAGCTTTACCAATGGATGGAAGAACAAGGCTATGCCTATCCTTTGCATTTGGGAGTAACAGAAGCCGGTAACGGCCGTTCCGGACGCATCAAATCGGCCGTTGGACTGGCAACCTTGTTGCAAGATGGTATCGGTGACACCATTCGCGTATCCTTGACAGAAAACCCGGTCAATGAATTGCCCGTTGCCAATTTCATTGCCCGCTACTTTGAACGGGGTAAAGATCAGCGACCCACAACCTTTTCATACGATGCACCGGACATGGATTCCTACATCCTGGAAGCGGCCTCTCACATCGGTCCCCTATTGATGGATCACTTAGTGGACGACTTTGAATTGCAGGGAACCGTACAAGGGGAACCAATTCCTACAGAAGAACTTCAGGACATCCACGACGAATTACTTCAAGCAGCACGTCGTCGATTCACCAAGTGTGAATACATCGCCTGCCCCAGTTGTGGACGTACCCTCTTCGATATTGAAGCTACTTTTGCTGAAGTCAAACGTCGTACTGCCCACCTGCAAGGTTTGGTCATTGGGGTCATGGGTTGCATTGTCAATGGTCCTGGAGAAATGGCGGATGCTGACTACGGCTATGTGGGTGAAGGAGCTGGAAAAGTTTCCATTTACCGAAAAAAAGAGCGTATCTATCAAGGCATTCCGCAAGAGGAAGCCATTGACCTTTTGCTGAATTTAATCGAAAACGACCGCGATTCCGCACGATAATTTTTGCAGAATGCCAATTGTTCCATAACTTTACTAGAACTTTTACAATTAAAACCTTATCAGTATGAAAACTTTTCTAACTTGGCTCACTGCCATTTGCTTGTTCTTGGGATGTACACAGTCGATGGATGCCCGTAAAAAAGAAAAATACAGATACAAAGAGGCACGCAACTACGAAGTGGTAATGTTGGGTGTCGGCAGTGACGGAACCAAAGTCTTCAAAATTTACGCAACGGACAAAAATGTAGAAAGAGCCATTGCATTGGCAAAAATGGCAGCAATTGAAGTAACCTTGTTCCGCGGTCTTCCCGGTGGTAGTGGCATTGCAGAAACCCCCCGTTTGGTGGACGGTGCAACTCGTGAAGCCAACCTCGATTACTTTGATACTTTCTTTGAATCCGGTGGACGTTATCTGCAATATTTGAACGTAACTACGGACGGAATGCCCTCAGGCCAAGACCGCTTGAAAATCAAAGGCGGCTATAAAGTCGGTCTTTCAGTACAAGTACTTTACGATAACCTCCGCAAGGACTTGGAAGCGGATGGTATCATTAAATCATTGAATTACGGTTTCTAACATCTCTTCTTTATGAAACGTATTGTATTATTCGCATTCGGCCTGCTTTTGTTATCAGCCAATGCTTTCAGTCAGGCGAAAAAGCCGACCATTATGGTGGTTCCCAGTAGCATTTACATGGAGCGTCACAACTATACCACCACCTACCAAGACGGTTTTGGAAAAACCAAAAGCACCCCGGATTATGACAAAGCTTTCCGCCAAGATGAAAATCTGCGTCTGGTAATTTCTGAAATGGGTAAAATTATGGCGGATCGTGGTTTCCCGTTGAAAGACCTGGAACAAACCTTGCGCGGAATGAGCAGCGATGATGCACAACGTGAATTGCTGACCAGCCGTAGCGGAAGCAGCATTGTTGAAAGCCCGATGGACGAACTCAAACGCGTTGCCAAAGCTGACATCATTATGGACTTGGATTTCACCATCAAGAACCAAGGTCCCCGAAAATACATCACCTTCAACCTCAGAGGTATGGATGCTTACACTGACAAACTGATTACAGCTGCTTCCGGTAGCGGTGATCCCTCCGCTTCGGCAACGGTCGGTACCTTGTTGGAAGAAGCCGTTCTCAATTACATGGATGGTTTCAATGCAGCCCTGCAAAACCACTTCAACGATATGTTTGCCAACGGTCGTGAAGCCAAGATTACCGTGTTGATGTTTGATTCTTGCCCCCTCTCCTTTGAAGATGAGCTCCAATTTATGGGAGAAACTGTAACCTTGATGGACGTGGTGGATTACTGGTTGAGTGAAAACTGTGTACACGGACGCTTCTCAACAAACACGGCCGGTGAATTCGAACTGGTTTACGAACAAGTGCGTACCCCGTTGTTCCGCACCGTATTGGGTAAAGAACGTCCGACCGATACCCGTGCATTCGTAAATGAGCTGGGTAAATTCCTTTCCGAACAAATTCAACTCCCCTACAAGATCAACACCGTCGGACTCGGAGAAGCCTGGTTGATCTTAGGTGATAAATAAAGCCTATCCAATTTGGCGAACATAGAGACGACCCAGTTCTGAACGGATAACAACCAATCGATCGCCTTTCGAAGCGGATCCAACCAACAACTGAGCGTCGTACCACTTCCCTTCTAACTCGACCTTTCCAGCAGGTCGCAAGTCTGTAACAGCAACGACTTGTCGGCCTGCCAGATCGGTCAGTTTTTTTGTTTCTACACCTACAAATCCTTCCGATTCATCCAGTGAAGTTTTGAGGGCTATGCGATTGAATAATTTAAATTCATACAAACGTCCAGCGCCCCAAATTGCCAATACCACAACCAAGAAACCTGAAACAGAAACAATGGTAATGGGTTTTAACAACGGCTTTAAATTCAGTTCTCCCTCAAAATACAGCAGGTTATTGTCCACCATTGCAAAGGTCAGCGAAAAGAACATCAGTACCAAGCCTAGTACTCCCAACACGCCAAAACCTGGGATGGCAAAGAGTTCAATTATGAGCAACAAAAGTCCCAGGATGAACAAAGCTATTTCCCAATGCATGGCCAGCCCCTCCATGTACAACGGAGCAAAATACAGCAATGCACCCAAAATGGAGATCCCCAACGGCAAACCGATACCAGGACTCTGCATCTCAAAATAGATTCCCCCAATCATCATCATTAAGAAAATCCCTTGCAGCATAGGGGACATCAACAAAAGCAACAACTTTTGCAACTTACTCAATGTCTGCTTTTCCATCGTATAACCATCCGGAGCAATCCGTTCAGCCACTTCTTCCAGGGAAGCTGCTTTCCCCTCACAAAAACGCGCTTGTATCGCTTCTTCAGGAGTGAACGTCAACACATTCGCCGTATCGGTCATTTGTTGGGCAATCGCTGGATCCCGATGCCAAACCTCCTGCGGGCCATTGGGTCCCTGCACCACTTTTTTCCCATGAGCCTCGGCCGTCGAACGCATCATCCCGCGCATAAACGACTGATACTTGTCCGGCATCACCTGACCACTCTGATCCACGACCGTTGCAGCACCAAAAGAACTACCACTACGCATATAAATCGAATCACAGGCAATGGAAATCAAAGCTCCAGCCGAAGCGGCTTGCACATTGATGAAAGAAATGGTAGGAATGGGGCATTGCAATAAGGCTGTACGTATGCTATCTGCGGCATCCACAGCGCCACCGTAGGTGTTCATATCTACAATCAGGTAGTCTGCCGACAAAGACACTGCTTCCTGAATGCCCAAATTAATTTTTCGCATGGCAGAACGGTCAATGTCCTGTTTCAGGTCAATGACATAGATCAGCGGCTTGTTTACAGATTCCTCTGCAGCCTTCATCTGGGTAGTATTTCCACAGAAAATCAAGAGGGTCAAAACCCAAGCAGACAATACTCTCATTTCTTTCTTATTTTCTTCTAAATTTTCCAATAATCTACATCCAAAGATAGTATAAAAATAGATAAAAATGGTATATTTGCAACTTAGTATGAAACGAGCAACTCTAATCCTGGAAAATGGCCTCTCATTTGAAGGCTATTCATTTGGATACGAAGCTTCCACCGATGGTGAAGTCGTATTCAGTACCGCGATGGTAGGTTATCCCGAAAGTCTTACGGACCCTTCCTTCTCTGGTCAACTTTTATGTGTTACATTTCCTTTGGTCGGCAATTATGGTGTTCCCGAAGACCGAATTGATCCCGTCGGCTTGCATTTGAATTACGAATCGGAAGGAATCCACGTTCGCGGTGTGATTATTTCCGATTATTCATTTAATTACAGCCACTGGAGCGCAGTTAAAAGTTTGGACCAATGGTTGAAAGACGAAAAAGTACCCGGCTTGTTCGGTATCGATACCCGTGAACTCACCAAAATTCTTCGTGATAGCGGATCCATGTTGGGACGAATCGTGATTGAAGGAGACAACGTAGAAGGTCCGATGTACAACCCCAACTTGGACAACCAATTGGCACTGGTCAGCTGCAAGGAAGTCATCCACTACCCGTCCAGCAAACCCAATGCCAAGAAAGTAGTGTTGGCTGACTATGGTGTAAAACACAATATCATCCGTCACCTGCTCAATCGTGGTGTTGAAATCATTCGTGTTCCTTGGGATTACGATTACAACCAATTGGACTACGATGGTCTGTTCCTTTCCAACGGTCCCGGTAACCCGGCCTACTGCGACGATGCGGTTCATCACATCCGCAGAGCCATTGAGATGAACAAGCCCATTTTTGGTATCTGTATGGGTAACCAATTGTTGGCTCGTGCAGCAGGTGCCCAAACCTATAAACTCAAATACGGTCACCGCAGCCACAACCAACCGGTTCGCCTGGTTGGCTCCAACAAATGTTTCATTACTTCCCAAAACCACGGTTTCGCAATTGACGAATCTACCTTGAGTAAAGACTGGGATCCGTTGTTTATCAACATGAACGACGGCACCAACGAAGGTATCCGCCACAAGAGCGGTCGCTTCTATTCGGCACAATTCCACCCGGAAGCAGCCAGCGGCCCCACCGACACCGAATTTTTGTTTGACGATTTCCTTAATCTATTATAAGTATCCCCGCTATGTTGGATTTGAAATTTAAAAAAGTATTGCTCCTGGGATCTGGAGCACTGAAGATTGGAGAAGCAGGAGAATTCGATTATTCGGGTTCACAAGCCCTCAAGGCAATGCGTGAAGAAGGAATCTACACCGTCCTGATCAACCCCAACATCGCAACAGTGCAAACTTCTGAAGGCGTTGCCGACAAAATTTACTTCTTGCCGGTTACTCCCCACTTTGTGGAAGAAGTCATCAAAAAAGAACGTCCCGATGGCATTCTGTTGGCTTTTGGTGGACAAACTGCACTAAACTGCGGGGTTAGCTTGTACCGTGCTGGTATCTTGGACAAATACAATGTTCGTGTACTCGGTACGCCCGTACAAGCCATCATTGACACCGAAGACCGTGAACTCTTCGTTAAGAAACTGGATGAAATCAACGTCAAGACCATTAAGAGTGTTGCCGTAGAATCTCTGGAAGATGCACTCAAAGCAGCCAATGAACTGGGTTATCCCGTCATTCTGCGTGCAGCCTACGCATTGGGCGGTTTGGGTAGCGGTTTCTGCAACGATGACCAAGAACTGACTGCGCTCGCTGAAAAATCCTTCTCTTATTCACCGCAAGTATTGGTGGAAAAATCCTTGAAAGGATGGAAGGAAATTGAATACGAAGTAGTACGGGATGCATACGACAACTGTATTACCGTCTGCAACATGGAAAACTTCGACCCCCTCGGTATCCACACCGGTGAAAGTATCGTCGTTTCTCCTTCACAAACCCTGACCAATGCAGAGTTTCATATGCTCCGCGAATTGGCTATCCGCATTGTACGTCACATCGGCATCGTCGGTGAATGTAACGTACAATATGCCTTTGACCCGGAATCTGATGACTACCGCGTAATCGAAGTCAATGCTCGTTTGAGCCGTTCATCGGCTCTGGCTTCCAAAGCGACGGGTTATCCCTTGGCCTTTGTAGCTGCCAAATTAGGTTTGGGCTATGGTTTGTTTGAATTGCAAAACTCAGTAACCAAAACAACTCCGGCTTACTTTGAACCGGCTTTGGACTATGTGGTTTGTAAGATCCCCCGTTGGGACCTGACCAAGTTCCAAGGCGTGTCCCGCGAAATTGGCAGTAGCATGAAGAGTGTCGGTGAAGTAATGGCCATTGGACGTACCTTCGAAGAAGCCCTGCAAAAAGGTCTTCGGATGATCGGCCAAGGAGCACACGGCTTTACCGCCAACAAAGAGATTGTCGTTCCGGATATTGACAAAGCACTTCGTGAGCCTACTGACAAACGGATCTTTGTCATTTCCAAAGCTTTCCAACAAGGCTACACCGTAGAAGAAATCCATGAACTCACCAAAATCGATCGTTGGTTCCTGGAAAAACTATACAACATCATCCGCACGGCGAAAGAGCTTACTGCCCTTTCTTCATTGGATGAGTTGAACATCGAACTCTTGCGTCGTGCCAAATCACAAGGTTTCTCCGACTTCCAAATTGGTCGTCATATCTACAAAGATGCAATTGATCCGGAAGAATACGTGAAGCAAGTACGCGAATTCCGTAAATCTTTGGGCGTTGTTCCGGTTGTCAAACAAATTGACACGCTGGCAGCAGAATTCCCGGCTCAAACCAACTACCTCTACCTCACCTACAACGGCTCTGCTTCCGATGTTCAATATACCGGTGACCGCAGATCAGTCATTGTCTTGGGTTCAGGTGCATACCGCATTGGTAGCTCGGTAGAATTTGACTGGTGTAGTGTCAATGCGCTCCAAACCATCAAAGAACGTGGATGGCGCGGTGTAATGATCAACTACAACCCGGAAACCGTTTCAACGGACTACGATATCTGCGACCGTTTGTATTTCGATGAACTTACGTATGAACGGGTAATGGACATCTATGATTTGGAACAACCGCACGGTATGATTGTTTCTGTAGGTGGACAAATTCCCAACAACTTGGCCATCCGTTTGGATGAGGCCGGTGTTCCGTTGTTGGGTACTGCAGCCCGCTTCATTGACAATGCAGAAGACCGCCACAAATTCTCATCTATGCTCGACCGTTTGGGCATCGACCAACCCCGTTGGAAAGAACTTTCATCGTTGGAAGATGTCAATGAGTTTGTTCACCAAGTGGGTTATCCGGTGTTGGTACGTCCTTCATACGTATTGTCCGGTGCAGCGATGAACGTGTGCTCAAACGACAGCGAACTTCACGAATTCTTGAACTTGGCAGCAAACGTATCGAAGAAGCACCCAGTGGTGGTAAGCGAATTCATCCAAAATGCCAAAGAAATTGAATTGGATGCAGTCGCTGACCGTGGCGAAGTCATTGCTTATGCTATTTCTGAACACATCGAGTTTGCAGGGGTTCACTCTGGCGACGCAACCATCCAGTTCCCGCCGCAAAAGTTGTATGTAGAAACAGCAAGACGTATCAAGAAAATTGCTCGTAAGATTGCTGGTGAACTGCAAATTTCTGGACCTTTCAACATCCAGTTCCTGGCAAAAGAAAATGATATCAAGGTAATCGAATGTAACCTTCGTGCATCACGGAGTTTCCCGTTTGTTTCCAAAGTATTGAAGATCAACTTCATTTCTCTGGCAACCCGCATCATGCTCGGAGAACGGATCAACCCTCCTCACAAGAGTGCATTTGACTTGGATTATGTGGGTGTAAAAGCTTCACAATTCTCATTCTCCCGTCTGCAAAAGGCAGACCCCGTTTTGGGAGTAGATATGGCTTCTACTGGAGAGGTCGGCTGTATCGGAGATGATTCCAACGAAGCAATCCTCAAGGCGATGTTATCAGTTGGCTATAGTATCCCTGAAAAGAATATCTTGATTTCATCGGGAGACAGCCGCAAGAAAGCAGAGCTGCTTACTGCATGCAAACTATTGAAAGACAAAGGTTACCAATTGTTTGCTACTGGCGGATCTCACCAATACCTGATTGACAACGGTATTCCTGCAACTCGCGTTTACTGGCCCAGTGAACCGGAGCAATACCCGCAAGCACTGCAAATGATCCATGATAAAGAAATCCACTTGGTGATCAACATTCCTAAGAACTTGACCCAAGTAGAGTTGGAAAATGGGTACAAGATCCGTCGTGCAGCCGTTGACTTCAACATTCCCCTTGTAACCAATACCCGCCTGGCTACCGCCTTCATTACTGCATTCTGCAACTTGCCGATTGATCAAATGGAGATCAAGAGCTGGGACGAGTACACCTCTTAAATACATTGGCAAGGCACCCTTCAAACAGCCTTGAACGATGCCGCTGATCAGATATTTCTCCGCAGTTGAACCGATTTAGGCACTGCGGAGAATTCTGTGTTAAACAAGACTTGACAAATATTAAAATAAACCTTTTGTAACTTAACTTATGAAATTGAAATTACCTTTCAAGCCTAAATTTTTCGAGGTATTTGCGAAGGACAAATACAATCGGGAAATGTTCCGATCTGACCTGATTGCAGGGATCATTGTCGGAATTATTGCGTTGCCGTTGGCCATCGCCTTCGGTATTTCATCGGGTGTTACCCCCCAACAAGGTCTGATTACCGCCATCGTAGCCGGCTTTCTGATGTCTGCTTTTGGTGGCTCTCACTTCCTGATCGGAGGTCCCACCGGTGCGTTTATTGTCATTGTTTATGGCATTGTTTCTCAGTATGGCACCGACGGTCTGATTGTTGCCACCCTCATGGCTGGGATCATCCTGGTAGTGATGGGGATCTTCAAACTCGGAAATGTCATCAAATTTATCCCTTACCCGATTGTTGTCGGCTTCACCTCAGGGATCGCTGTAGTCATCTTCTCCACACAAATCAAAGACTTCTTGGGTCTTCAAATTGAGAATGTTCCTTCCGGCTTCATTCCCCAATGGACTTGCTATTTCCAACACCTGCATACCATCAACTATGCTGAAGCTATTTTGGCCTTACTCTGCTTGTTGATCATCATCTTCTGGCCCAAAGTAACCCGTAAGATTCCGGGCTCTTTGATTGCCATCCTCTTTGGTATTGGTGTTACTGTTGCCTCTAACTACGTGGATGGACTTAGCTTTGCGACCATCGGCTCCAAATTCCCCGAACTGGCAGGCGGAATGTCGTTGCCCACTCCAAAAGTACCTAACTTGAACTGGAACGACATCACCTCATTGGTATCTCCGGCCTTTACCATTGCCATCTTGTGTGCCATTGAATCATTGCTTGCTGCGATGGTGGCAGATGGGGTTACCGGTAAAAAACACGACTCCAACACCGAATTGGTAGGTCAAGGTATCGCAAACATCGTTACTCCCCTCTTTGGTGGTATCCCGGCTACCGGTGCAATCGCCCGCACCATGGCCAGCATCAACAACGGCGGTAAATCTCCGGTAACCGGTATCGTTCACGCACTGGTACTTCTGTTGATCTTCTTGTTCTTGATGCCGTACGCGGTTTACATTCCGTTGGCATGTTTGGCGGCAATTCTGGTAATGGTTGCTTACAACATGAGCGAATGGAAGACTTTCAAATACCTGCTCAAAGGCGACCGTTCTGATGTCGGTGTCCTCTTGTTGACCTTCTTCTTGACAGTGATCTTTGACTTGACCATTGCCATCGAAATTGGTGTACTGCTTGCCATCGTGCTCTTCGTGAAACGGGTGTCTGAAACCTCTCACATCAATGTTCTGGAAGAAGATCATTTGGCAGCTACTGAAAACGACGAGAAAGCACAGCTTTCAGATACCGAACAGCTTTCTATTCCCAGCAATGTCGAAGTCTATGAAATTGACGGTCCTTTCTTCTTTGGACTGGCCAGCAAACTCGATGAGTTGGATAACATAAATGGAAGCCGACGCAAGATCGATGTCCGCATCATCCGAATGCGTAAGGTTCCCTTTATGGATACAACCGGTATGAACAACTTGCGCAACCTTTGGAAACGTTCTGAAAAAGAAGGTATCCGCATCATTCTCTCCGGAGTAACCGACAAAGTATACCAAAGTTTGGATCGAATTGGCTTGGCAGATGAAATCGGAAAAGAATACATCTTCCCGCACATTGTTCCGGCCTTAGCAAAAGCACAAGAGATCTGCAAGCAATAACTTGCAGATCTTATCCCTGATCAATGCCATGAAAGAACTCATTTGTCCCAATTGCGGAAAACCTTTCCGTGTCGACGAAGCTGACTACGCTTCCATTCTTAACCAAGTCAAAGGTGCTGAATTTGAAGCCGAAGTGAAGCGCCGTCTTGCTGAGCTGCACCAACAGCACGCCGTAGAAGAAAAACTACGCCTTGCCGATGCTGACAGGAAATATCAAAACGAGTTGTTTCAAAAAGACAAAGTCCTTCATGATAAAGACAGTGAAATTGCTCGTCTGAAGTCTCAGTTGAGTTCCATGGATGACCGTAAGAAATTGGAAATCAATGAGGCTCTTTCAGGCAAAGACCAGGAGATTGCCCAACTGAAAGCAGCTGTGGGTCAAGGTAAAAATGAACTGCAGATCGCCCTGCTACAAGAACAACAAAAGACCAAAGACGCCCTACAGATCAAGGATGCCGAAATCGCCCGCCTAAAGGCCGATGCCCAACTGGAGAAGTCACGCACCGACTTGCAACAAAAATCCATTCGGGAAGACTACGAAAACCGCCTGAAACTGGCTCAGGAACAAGTCGATTACTACAAAGACCTGAAGACACGTATGTCCACTAAAATGGTAGGCGAAACTTTGGAAGCCCATTGCAGCACCCTGTTCAATGGTGAAATGCGTCCGCTCTTCCCCAATGCCTATTTTGAAAAAGACAACGACGCATCAGCAGGCAGCAAAGGCGATTTTATTTTCAGAGATTATGTGGATGGTACCGAATACATCTCCATCATGTTCGAAATGAAAAATGAGATGGACGGCACAGCCACCAAACACAAAAACGAAGACTTCTTCAAAAAACTGGATGCCGACCGTCAGGCGAAAGGCTGCGAATACGCAGTTCTGGTGTCCCTCCTCGAACCGGATAGCGAACTGTACAACGGTGGTATTGTGGATGTATCCTACCGCTACCCCAAGATGTATGTCATCCGTCCGCAATTCTTCAAATCCATGATCACACTGCTTGTCAACGCAGCAAAGAATTCCGTTGAATACAAACGGGAACTGGCCTTGGCTCGCAGCCAATCTGTGGATGTCACCAACTTTGAAAATCAGTTAACCGCCTTCAAAGAAGCCTTCGGACGCAACTACCGTCTGGCCAGCGAAAAGTTCAAAACGGCCATCGAAGAAATTGACAAATCAATTCTTCACCTACAAAAAATCAAAGATGCCCTGATTGGCTCCGAAAACAACCTCCGCCTGGCCAACGACAAGGCGGATAACCTCTCCATCAAGAAACTCACCCGAGGCAATCCCACCATGCAAGCCAAATTTGAAGAAGCCCGTAGGGACTAACACAGCATGACTCCTTGTGTAGAATCGCAGATCTGCTTAAAAATAGGCCCTACTCATGGGTCTATTTAGTAAACATTCTCAGGATTTGAGCCAGTCGGTCCACATCTGCATCGGTTGTGTGCCATCCCGTTACAAAACGAACCACACTCTGCTCTTGTCCGCGAGGTCCCCATATTTCAAAACTCACTTCGGTCAGAAGGCGGTCGATTACCGCGTTGGGGAGGCGGAAAAATTGTTGGTTCGTCGGAGAATCCACTTCCACCTGGAAGCCTTTTTCTACAAATAAAGATTTGATACATAGTGCTTTGCGAACAACTTCCCGAGAAATTTCCATGTAAAGATCATCCGTAAACAAAGCCTCAAACTGTGCTCCAAGCAGACGACCTTTGGCCAGCAATGCGCCATGTTGCTTGATCAACGGCATAAAATTCTTCAACAAATTCGGCTGGGTTACCACTACGGCTTCACCAAACAACGCTCCATTTTTAGTTCCACCAATATAGAACACATCACACAGACGAGCTATGTCTTGAAGGGTAATTGTCCCATTGGACGCTGCCAATCCATAGCCTAAACGGGCTCCATCAACAAAGAGCGGAATCCCGTGCTCCCGACAAACACGGCTCAAGGCCTCCAATTCTTCCAACGAATACAGGGTACCATATTCCGTCGGAAAGGAGATGTACAACATCCCAGGAGCTACCATGTGCTCATACGTATCGTCCGCGTAAAAATCACGAATGTAATTTTGTACCGACTCAGCCGTTACTTTGCCATCTTGGGTTGGCAAGGTCAACACCTTGTGCCCAGCTGCCTCAATAGCACCCGACTCATGCACATTAATATGTCCACTTTCTGCGCTGAGCACACCTTCATGCCGGGCCAATAGTCCATCAATAACGGTAGCATTGGTCTGTGTCCCACCGACCAAAAAATAAACCCGGGCATCCGGTGTTCCACAAGCACTTCGAATGAGTTCCTTGGCACGTTGGGTATAGGCATCAGCACCATAACCAGGGGTCAGGTCAGAATTGGTAACCAGAAGACGTTCAAGTACTTTTGGATGTGCTCCAGATAAATAATCGGTATCAAAATGTATCATAAGATCAAGTATTTTCTCACAGTGCAGTTTACAAAGATAAACCATTCCCATGGATTTGTTTCATGTAATTTGTACATGGCCCCAAATATGCATATCTTTGACAAAATAATTCAAAATTTTACAATGAAGTTACAACAACTCCTACAAATCATACTGCTGACCCTAGCAATTCCAACAGCGCTGCAGGCTGAAACCACACAAACTGCCAACAAGAAATGGATTCAAGGCTTCTCCGGGGGAATGATGGTGCATACCGGCTACCAATACGGCTGTGACAATCCCTATCAATTGAATATCAGCAGCCCGACCTTTGGCATTGGTGGTTGTGCCAAGGTACACTTCAACCAACATTTCCGAGCTGGATTTGACGGATACTTTTCTACCGCTCCCGTCAACAAGGGTGTGGCAAGTGGTAGTCACAACAAAGTATTCTGGACCGGATTGGTGGCCGACTGGTATTGGCAGTTTGGCAAACTAATCCCTTACGTAGGAGCCAGCGTAGGAGGTGGCATGGAAACCTCTTTCTACCTTTTTGAAGGTGACAAATACGACTGGGAACTGGAAGCTAAAGCGGTACTCCACAAACAACCTTTTTTGGCAATCGACCCCTATATAGGAGTGGAATATGCGGTAGGGAGTGCCTTGCGACTAACCTTGAAAGCAGACTGGCTACTGGCCATCCACTCCGACGGTTTCAACCGTCCTACCGGTCCCCGACTTTATTTCGGCTTCATTTTTGCGCACTAGGTCATGATCCAACGCATTGTAGCTGTATATTTCAGCCCCACACGCACCACCCAAACGGTGACCACTGCGCTGGCACAACAATTGGCAGAAACACAAGGCTGTCCCTACGAAGAGATCGACATTACCACGCCAGCCCAACGACGTGCTGTGTTACAATTTTCTGAGACCGACTTGGTTGTGTTTGGAGCTCCCGTGTACATCGGACGTATGCCCAACCTGATCTCGCCCTATTTTAAAACCCTTTGTGGCCATGGCGCTTGGGCTGTTCCGGTCGCAGTCTATGGCAACCGTGCTTATGATGACGGATTGATCGAACTACGGGACATCCTGGAAGAAGACGGTTTCCGCCTAATTGCCGCCGGTGCTTTTGTGGGCGAACATACCTTTTCGAGAATCCTGGGTGCTGGACGTCCGGATCACAAGGACCTGGAATGCATCCGCGAATTTGCAACAGGCATTGCCCAACACCTCAGTTTGCTAACCAACCGACTCGTCGGCAAACTGAATGTACCAGGTACTCCCTATCCATACGCTGGCTTTTATCCGGCAACTGACCAACAACAAAAGCGGATTGATATTCGGAAAGCCCTCCCACAAACCAATGCCTCCAAATGCAACCGCTGTGGTCTATGCGCTACCCTCTGCGCTATGGAAGCCATTGATCCGAATGACTGCAGTCAAATCATTGGCAAGTGCATCAAATGCGGCGCTTGCCTAAAACGATGTCCACAAGGCGCCAAATACTTTGATGACCCGCAATACCTTAGTCACCTCCAGTTACTGGAAGAAAAATTTAGTTCTAGACGTTGTGAACCAGAGCTTTTCTATTGCGATATTGAGTAATTGACTACTTCCAGATAAAATGGAAATTAATGGATTCTCCGCCATCCACCACGATACTCTGACCCGTACAGAAGGTGTTTGTCACCGTCAGAAAATACGCCCATTGGGCAATTTCCTCAGGAGTTGCCCATTTTTTCAAGGGAGTCAGATCCATAATCTGATTCCACAACTGTGGATCGTTCATTACACATTCATTCAACGGAGTTAAGACACCTCCCGGATCCAACGAGTTGCAAGTTGCCCCATATTTTGCCACCTGGAGAGCCAGGTTCTTGGTATAAGCCACTACTCCTCCCTTGCTGGCACAATAGTTCGGAAATTCGGCACCCGTGTGTGCACTGGCTGAACCAATGTTCAAAATGGAACGAATGCTGGGTTGCAGACCATACTTTTCCGAAATCCGGATCAAAGCCTTGAGGTTGATGTCGATGTCGTCCTCATTTTGGGTACCGGCATTGTTGATAAGAATTTCCACCTTTTCCAAAGCAGGAAGATGTTCATAATCACGCACATCACAACAATAATGCTCGTAAGCTGGATGCTGGATGGAAGCAGCTTGCCGATCAATGCCTGCTACATGATGTCCCTCTTTGAGAAACAATTCCGCAATGGCCTTACCAATTCCTTGGGATGTCCCGGTAATCAAGATGTTCATACGTCCAAGATTAGATGACAAAATTAATGAATCTTTTAAATAAATCGTACATTTGCTGCCTTATCTCAAATTGCTATGCATACCTACAAAACCCATTATAAACACCTACTAAAACTGGGCATTCCCATTATGATCGGACAACTCGGCATGATTATTCTGAGCTTCGCCGATACCATGATGGTCGGTCAATACGACACAAACGCCTTGGCCGCCGCCAGTTTTGTCAACAATCTATTTAACCTGGTCATCATTTTCTCCACAGGTTTTTCCTACGGGCTCACGCCCATCGTAGGCAGTCTGTTTGGACAAGGAGAAGCACAGAAAATCGGGGAAAAGTTGAAGAATTCCATCTTGACCAATGGCATAACAGCTTTGTTATTAATGCTGATAATGTTTATCTTATATTTAAATATTGATCAGCTTGGCCAACCGGAGGAATTATTACCCCTGATTCGTCCCTATTACCTGACACTCCTTATTTCGCTGCTGTTTGTACTGTTTTTTAATGCTTTCCGGCAATTTTCTGAAGGTATTACCGACACCATTATGCCCATGTGCATCCTGTTGGGAGGGAACTTACTCAACATCTTTGGAAACTGGATTTTGATCTATGGCAAGTTGGGACTCCCGGAAATGGGCTTGCTCGGAGCGGGTATCTCAACCTTGATCTCACGGATGGTGATGCTACTGGTTTTCGTCGTCGTTTTCTTCTATACACGCCGCTATGCCATCTACCGACAAGGCTTTCGTAATGCATTGATCAACCGAAAGGACTGTATTCATATTGCAAAAATGGGCTTTCCCATCGGTTTGCAAATGGGTATGGAAAGCGCCTCTTTTAGTCTGAGCGCCATCATGGTAGGCTGGATTGGTACGATTGCCCTGGCTTCCCATCAAGTCATGATTACCATCAGCCAATTTGGTTTTATGCTCTATTATGGAATGGCTGCAGCGGTGGCCGTGCGAACAAGTAACTTCTATGGCAACAACGATCGGAAAGGCTGTCAAACAGCGGCTAAGGCCGGTTTCCGCCTGATTCTACTCATGTCAATCGTTGTTTCCATTGTGGTATTGCTGCTGCGCAACCATTTGGGAGGCCTCTTCTCGGACAATGAAAAAGTGATTCGGATTGTCGCCCAACTGGTGATTCCATTTGTTATCTACCAATTTGGAGACGGCCTCCAAATCAACTACTCCAACGCTCTGCGCGGGATCTCCGATGTAAAAATGGTCTCCATCATTGCCTTTGTGGCCTATTTCCTCATCTCCCTGCCCGCAGCCTTCATCTTCGCCTTTGTATTGGAATGGGGACTGTTCGGTATCTGGTGCTCCTATCCTTTGGGCTTGACGACGGCTGGTATCCTATTTTGGCTACGTTTCCGAAGGAATTTTGTAAATTAGCTGTATGAAAGAAATCGAAGTAGTTGCCGCAGTCATTGTTGATAAGGGCAAAATCCTTGCTACCCAACGGTCAAAAGGCGAATTTCAAGGGCTGTGGGAATTTCCTGGCGGAAAAATTGAAGTGGGAGAAACTCCTGAAGAGGCGCTCGTGCGCGAAATTCAGGAAGAATTGGAGGCAGAAATCGAATTGGACGAATTCATCAAAACCGTTGAGTGGGACTACCCAACCTTTCACTTGAAGATGCATTGCTATTTCTGTACCTTGCTTTCTGAATCGTTACAGTTAAAAGAGCATACAGCCTGCTGTTGGCTGGATCGGGATCACTTGGATGCTGTACAGTGGCTTCCCGCAGATCTTGCACTTTTGCCAGAAATCGACGAGTACTTGTGCTACTTATGGTACTTGGAAGACGAGTATGACGAAGAAGACGGAAAATTTGATGCTTATGCCTGATTATCAAGTTGGAGATTGTGTTGTATTGATGGATGCCAACCTGCGTGGACGCATCACGGCAATCGGACGCAGGGTACGCATCGAGTTGGAAGACGGGTTGGAAATCGAGGCCAGCCCGTGCGAGTTTGTGGTCACCCAGTCGGAAGAAATGACAACCTTGCAAGAAAGTCCACTCCAATCCAAAGTAGCATCTTCCCATAAAAATTCAGCGATCCCCAAAAAAATAGGCTCGCTAAACCGAGCCATTACCGTTGATCTGCACATCGAGCAGCTTCCCGGTGGCAACCGCATCCCGCAAGGAAAACGATTGCAATATCAAATGGATGCCTTTCACCGCATCCTACGCCAACACCTCATTCATCGAGGAATGCGTATTTCGTTTATTCATGGCATCGGCGACGGCATATTAAAAACAGCCATCCGTAAAGAACTACGCGAAACGTATGCGCTTCGATGCTCCTACAACGTGGGCGATCCCGCCGTCACCGTTGTTACCATCAAATAACCTGTTTCAACTTATTCAGCCGGCGCCCATTTGCAGCGGACAGGAGAAACAATTGCGCCTTCATCCTTCAACTGCTTCATAGCCTTGTCCACATCTTTGCGATCTAAACCACTGATTTCCGCAATTTTACCTGCATTCAAAGGCTCACCAGCCTCTTTCATCGTTGCCAATACTTTTTCTTTAGTTTCCATAATTAGATTTCTATATTTTTAATCATTTTATATAGATAAATATACAGCAAATAGAATGCCAAACTACATGGACCGATCAAAGAAATGATTCACGGGTCCATGACCGTGTCCTATGCTGTAATTGGCTCCAGACAAAATGGCCTGCTCAATATAGTGCTTGGCCGATTTTGCCGCTGCAGTAAGGTCTTCTCCCCGAGCCAATGCCGCTGCAAAGGCGGAAGAAAGTGTACAGCCCGTACCGTGTGTATTGGGAGTCTGTACCCGTTTTGAGGGTAGCAAAGTTACCGTATCATCTTCCGCATTGTAGAAATAATCCACCAACTCTTCTCCAGTCAAATGACCTGCTTTGAGCAATACAGATATACCATATTTCTCTACCAGGGATTTTGCAACCGCCGGAAAATCCCGTTCATCGTTAATCGTTTGGCCAATCAAGATCTCTGCTTCGGGCACATTGGGGGTCAACACGCGAGCCATCGGCAAAAGGCGTTGTTTAATTACTTCGATAGCGCTTTCTTCAATCAGGCGATGCCCCGAAGTGGCCACCATCACGGGGTCCAGCACGACATTGCTAATTTCGTATTTCTCAATTTTATCCGCCACTAGGTTGACCACCTCTGCAGAATGTAACATTCCAATTTTCAAAGCATTTGCACCAATATCGGACAAAACTGCATCGATTTGTCCGCCCAAAATATCCAAGGGAATCGGATGCACGGCTTGTACGCCCAGGGTATTTTGCACGGTTACGGCTGTGATGGCCGAAGCTGCATAGCAGCCCATTGCACTAATTGCCTTGATATCAGCTTGAATGCCTGCTCCACCACCGGAATCACTTCCAGCAATGGTCAACACTACGTTGTATTTCTTTTCCATATTCTTAAAAATGTTGGTATCCAATAGTTTTCAATGTATAATCGTTTCCATTCAACTGCCACTTTACCCCTTGTCCAGCGACAATTTTGCCGATTGGAAAGATCGGAAAATCCACCCGATTCACCAGATCTGCAGGGGCCGTAAACAGCAATTCAAAATCTTCTCCACCACCGGCAGCCAGTTCATAAAGGTCCCAACCTTGTTCCTGACACACGGTTTTAAGTTCAGTAGATATCGGCAGTTGATCCAGGTACACCTCGGCTCCTACACCCGAAGCTTTCAGGATATGCCGCAAATCCGAAGCAATCCCATCCGAAATGTCCATCATAGCTCCCACACAACCCGTTTCTCGCAAGGCCATCCCTTCCTTTACTCGTGGCATCGGTCGAAGATGTCGTTCAACAAGCTGTTGTACGAGCGGTGTTCTCTCTAAATTTTTCAAAATAGCCTGTAATCCACCTGCTGAATCACCCAACGCTCCCGTTACAAAAATGGTATCTCCTACCCTGGCTCCACTACGGTACAAAGCGGTTCCCCGAGGACAAGTTCCCAATACCCCGACGTTCAGTGCAATATCTCGAAGTGAAGAAGTGGTATCTCCCCCCAATAGCGGAACTTGGTAGATCTTACTAATGGCTGCATATCCCTCAATAAAGCGCTCAGCCCAAGTACCTTGTGCATCTTTCGGAAACCCTACGGACAAAAAAGTTGCCTTCGGAGTACCACCCATTGCAGCCACATCGCTCAGATTCACAGCAGCTGTCTTCCAACCGACATCCTCTGCTGAGGAAGCCGATCTTAGAAAGTGCACCCCCTCCAGCAACATATCGGTTGAGACAAGCCAGTCTTCATCGCCTGCCGGCAACACGGCACAATCATCCCCGATTCCGAAAATACCTGCCGGCACATCAAAACGGCTTTTAATTTGGTCAATGAAGCCAAACTCACCTACTCTTGATTCACCCATCCTTCCAATGATTTTATGTACTCATAGGATTTGCTTTCACCTTCATAGGCGTAATCCCAAAAGGCATACTCACACAAAGCTGCTTTCAAGTAGTAATCATTCATCAACTCACGGGTCTTCGCATCTGTTCCCGCTGCCCAATGGTCAACCATCTCCAGCACCTGATTCACACCTTGCGTAAACTCTTCGTTGCCATATTCAAGAATCCAATCGGCATAGGGATTGTTTTCCAAGGTGGCCGTTTTAAGAATATGCAATCCCACACGGTTATAAATCCACATACAGGGCAAAACAACCGCCAGCGCAATGCCATTCACACCCGTCTTGATACCATTCAGGATCAATTCATTATAGAAATCCGTAACGAAGGAAGCTTGCACCTGGGTATTGATATGGTAGCGGTTGATCAGCAATTCATGCATCAGTTTCTCCCCTTCCATACCACTTTGTGCAAAGGCCAAAAACAACGAGCGACTCTCGGGATCTTCCATCATCTGCGCAAGCTGTTGCATCTGATGGTAGTAATTCTTCAAATAAAGTTCATCTTGTGCAATGTAACGCGCAAAAACATCCATACTCAAACTACCCTCTGAAAGTTCTTGAATGAATTTCTGTCCCAGAATCGCCTCATAAATTCGGGAAGATAGTCTCCATACTTGCTGGCTCCACAACGTTCGCGCATTTGCATCCACCAACTCACGCAATGACTCAGCAGCAAAAGTAGGATCTGCAGCTGAACAAATTGCACTCACTACCGCCACACCATCACAGCCTGTTTGCATCACCGCTGCAGCAGTTGCCTGATTCATTCCACCAATTGCTACCGTAGGATGAGCCGACAAGCGCACAGCTTCCCGCAGGCCTTCCAATCCAAAAGGTGTAGCCGTATCGGTCTTTGTAGGGGTTCCATAGACTGGAGATATACCCACATAATCAACATCCAATGCATTGGCTGCCAATAATTCATCCAAATTTTCGACAGAAAGTCCAATGATTTTATCCGGTCCCAGCAGTTTACGGGCCAATGCGTAAGGCATATCCGATTGACCAATATGTACTCCATCGGCATCCACCGCCAAAGCAACATCCACTCGATCATTAATGATCAACGGCACGCCAGTGGGTTCTATAAGTCGTTTTATGCGAAAAGCTAAGTCGATAAACTCTCCCGTAGAGGCTTCTTTTTCACGAAGTTGCACCATCGTTACACCACCAGCGACGGCGGCTGATACCACTTCTTCCAGACTGCGTCCCAAAGAAAGAGAACGGTCAGTCACCAAATACAATTTCAATGCGTTTTTCATAATTGATCTGGAGTCAAGTTATACAATTCATCCAAAAAGTTTACCTGCATAGAACCATTCCCTTTGGAATAAGCAGCAGCACGTTCACCCGCCCAGCTCATGACAGCCATCGCAGCTGTTGCCGCCTCCATTGGATCACAAACGACAGCAGAAAAGGCTCCTATAATGGCCGTTGAGGTACAACCCATACCCGTCACGGCGGTCATCATTTCACTACCGCCCGTGACGATATGCACCTGTGTTCCATCCGTAATATAATCCGTTGCCCCACTGATTACTACAACTGAACTGGTTGTACAAGCCAAACGTTTGGCTGCTTCCAGCGCATCATCACTTGATGCCGTACTGTCTACCCCTTTACTCTTGATACGAGCATCCACCAGGGCCATGATCTCACTGGCATTTCCACGGATAATAGTCGGATGACAAGCATCAATGATCTTCATAGCGGCCTGTGTTCGTTGTGAGGTTGCACCGGCACCCACCGGATCCAACACAATGGGAATACCACGATGGCGAGCCGCCTTACCAGCTGCCAGCATGCCCTCAATCCAACCATCATCCAAGGTGCCCAGGTTGATCACCAAAGCACCTGCAATGGCTGTCATCTCATCCATTTCCCGAACCCAATGTGCCATAACAGGAGAAGCTCCAATTGCTAAAAGCGCATTGGCTGAATTATTCATAACTACATAATTGGTAATGTTCTGCACAAGGGGTCGCTGAATACGAACAGCTGCGAGCGATGCAGAAAGCAAGTCTTTTGGAAGGGTTGTATTCATAAAACATCTTTGTTTTACAGCTTAAGGATAAGGAACTTGCATAAGCCAACAAGACTATGAATACCGTACCGTTTCCCTGCGCTGTCATTATACATATCAGGTTCATAGGGTGTAATCTCAGCCGGACATTTTGGGTTCCAGCACCCCTAACAGCACTGCAAATGTAAGTAAATTTTGTAAAACAACAAAAGGTGACACCGGGTCACCTTCTGTTTCTGATTAGATTCACACTAGAGTTGTTTACTTGATCATTCCTTTCAGACGTTCGGTCAACAGCGGAACAATCTTGTTCACATCACCCACAATACCGAGGTCTGCCACTTGGAAAATCGGTGCGAATTTGTCTTTATTCACCGCTACGATGAAGTCTGACTCTTCCATACCCGCCAAGTGTTGGATGGCTCCAGAGATACCCAAAGCGAGGTACAAGTCCGGACGAACGGTCTTACCGGTTTGGCCTACTTGACGGTCATGGCCGATGATACCAGCATCCACCATTGCGCGAGAAGAAGAAACTTCTGCTCCCAAAACTTCCGCCAAGTCACGCAAACGGTCAAAACCTTCTTGATTACCAACACCACGACCACCAGATACCAAAATCTTGGCTTCTGCGATGTCCACCATACCCTTGTCTTCCTTCACATTTTCCAACATTTCCACTTTGAAGCGGGCTTTGTCAAATTTCGGTTCAAAAGGAATGATGGTACCTTGACGATTGGGATCAGCCGGCAATTTTTGCATCACACCCGGGCGAACGGTTGACATTTGCGGACGGTGTTCAGTACACATAATGGTTGCCATCAAGTTACCACCAAAAGCCGGACGGGTCATCATCAACTCGCGGGTTTCAGAGATTTCCAACTTGGTACAGTCAGCGGTCAAACCAGTTTCCAAACGTGCGGAAAGACGCGGTGCCAAGTCACGACCTATGGTTGTTGCGCCAAAGAGCAAGATAGAAGGACGGAACGCCTTCACCACTTGATCCACTACTTGTGCATATTGTTCAGTCAAATAAAATTCCAATTCAGGATGATCAATGCAGATAACATCATCCGCACCGTGGGCAATCAAGGTCTGACATTGATCGGTAATTCCTTTACCCGGGAAGATGGCTACCACCTTTTCTTCCAGTACATCAGCCAATTCACGTGCTTTTCCAATAAGCTCCAAAGCCACTGACTGAATTACGCCTTCACGTTGTTCAGCGAAGACATAAACTCCTGTATAATCTTTCTTTACTAACATACTGTACCCGAATTAAATGATGAATTTTTCTTTCAATTTACTGATGATAATGCCCACTGCTTCTTCTGCATCGACTTCGAATACTTCACCGGCTTGTTTCAAACCTTTGGTAAAGGCTTTGGCTACGCGGGTCGGAGAACCTTTCAAGCCCAATTTTTCTTCATCTACTTCGATGTGGTCAGCTCCCCAAATCTCAACCGGTTTGTTATAAGCATCCACAATACCGCGAACACTCATATAACGGGCTTTGCAACCAGAAGCCAAAACGGTCATCAAACAAGGACCGGCAACGGCCAGACGTTGATAGCCTTCTTCGGTTTCTTTCTTCACCAGGAAACGTTGACCATCCCATTGCAAATCAGCTACATAGGAAATTTGAGGGATATCCAAGTGTTCTGCAATTTGAGGACCCACTTGCGCGGTATCACCATCAATTGCCTGACGGCCAGCAACGATCAAGTCCCATTTCAAGGTACGGATAGCTCCTGCCAACGCATTGGAGGTAGCCAAGGTATCAGCACCTGCAAACTTACGGTCAGTCAAGAGGATGGCTTTATCCGCTCCCATTGCCAAGGCTTCACGCAACACTAAGTCTGCTTGCGGAGGACCCATGGTAATTACCGTAACTTCTGCACCGTAAGCGTCCTTTAAACGGAGGGCCATTTCTAAGCCTCCTTTGTCATCGGGGTTCATGATGCTAGGAACACCATCCCGAATCAATGTCCCTGTTACCGGATTGATTTTGATCTCTGTGGTATCGGGCACTTGTTTGATACATACAACTATCTTCATACTAGAATCTCCTATTTGAATAATTTACCGGCAATGACCATACGTTGTACTTCGGAAGTACCTTCGTAAATTTCGGTGATCTTTGCATCACGCATCATCCGTTCTACCGGATACTCACGGGTATAACCATAACCGCCGTGGAATTGTACTGCCTTGGTAGTCACCTCCATTGCAGTTTCAGCAGCAAAGAGTTTTGCCATCGCTGCATCGGCAGAATACGGTTGACCTGCATCTTTCTTGAATGCGGCAGAACGAACCAACAGACGAGAAGCCTGAACCTTTGTTTCCAAATCGGCCATTTGGAATTGTGTATTTTGGAAAGCAGACAAAGAACGGCCAAATTGTTTGCGTTCTTTGGTGTAGCGAACGGTTTCATCCATCGCACCTTGCGCAATACCCAAGGCTTGTGAAGCGATACCGACACGACCACCATCCAGAGTCTTCATGGCAATACCAAATCCACCGCCCAATTTACCCAAAAGGTTGTCTTTAGGGATACGGCAGTTATCGAAAATCAACTCAGCGGTTGCAGAACCGCGGATACCCAGTTTCAATTCTTTCTTACCAACTGAGAAACCAGGAGTGTCTGCTTCAACGATGAAGGCAGAAATACCTTTGGTTCCTTTGGATTTATCGGTCATCGCAAAAACCACATACACGTGAGCATAACCGGCATTGGTAATGAAAATCTTGTTGCCGTTCAATACCCATTCATCACCTTCCAACACAGCAGTCGTTTGCTGAGCAGAAGCATCAGTTCCCGCGTTAGGCTCGGTCAAACCGAAAGCACCCAACCATTCTCCACTAGCCAATTTCGGCAAGTATTTCTTCTTTTGTTCTTCGGTACCGTGTTCAAAAATAGGAGCCAAACACAAAGAAGTGTGTGCAGAAACCACAACACCAGTGGTTGCACAAACGCGTGACAACTCTTCTACTGCGATGGAATACATTACGTTATCTCCACCAGCTCCACCATATTCCACTGGAAGCGGAATACCGAAAATGCCCAATTCAGCCATTTTCTTTACAGTTTCCATCGGAAACCGTTCTTGTTCATCAATCTCTGCAGCCAGGGGTTTTACCTCTTTCTCAGCAAACTCCCGGATCATCTGACGGAACAAGGCTTGTGTTTTATTTAAATCAAAATTCATAGTATCAGGTTATTAGCAAGCTTTAACAATGATAGCAGTACCCATACCGCCACCGATACACAACGAAGCCAAACCAAGTTTCTTGTTATGCTTCAACAACTCATGCACCAAGGAAACCAAGATACGGTTACCAGATGCACCAATCGGGTGACCCAATGCGATCGCACCACCGTTGATGTTGGTCCGTTCATCGATCCATTCACGGGTTACCCCATGTTCTTCGATCAATTCATGGATAACTCCCAAAGATTGGGCAGCAAACGCTTCGTTCAATTCGATCAATTCCATCGCGGACAAGGGCAAACCAGCACGTTTCAAGGCTTGACGAATTGCCGGAACAGGACCCAGACCCATTACAGAAGGATCTACACCACCTTGACCGGTTGCTACGATTTCTGCCATCGGAGTCAATCCCAATTCCTTCACTTTGTCTTCAGAAGCCAACAATACAAACGAAGCACCGTCATTCACACCAGAAGCATTACCAGCTGTCACGGTACCGTCTTTCTTGAACGCCGGTTTAAGTTTAGCCATCTTTTCCGGAGTAGAAGCTCGGTTCGGGAACTCATCGGTATCAAATACGATGGTTTCTTTGCGAGTTACGATTTCAATCGGAACGATTTCTTTTACAAATTCTCCGTTATCTACGGCGCGAATCGCCTTTTGTTGGGATGCAAAAGAGAATGCATCTTGAGCTTCACGGGTAATGTTGTATTTTTCAGCTACATTTTCAGCCGTGATACCCATGTGGTAGTTGTTGAATGCATCCGTCAAACCATCACAAACCATGTGGTCAACTGCTTGAATGTTACCCATTTTGTTACCTGCACGCAATGCGCCACCCATGACGAAACCTGCATTGGACATGGATTCAGTACCACCAGCCAAGACAAGTTCACAGTTACCGGCTACGATATCGGTATAAGCGTTCAAGACACTCTTCATACCACTGCCGCAGATCATGTTAACACCGTAAGCCGGTACTTCCGCGGGAATACCTGCCAAGATTGCAGCCTGACGAGCCACACCTTGTTTTTGACCAGCGCAAAGTACGTTACCTACGATTACTTCATCCACTTGTTCCGGTTTAACACCACTTTCTTCCAGAACGGCTTTGATGACACGAGCTCCCATTTCACCGGGTTGAAGGGAAGTCAAACCACCCATCAATTTTCCAATTGCGGTCCGTTTTGCCGCTACGATATATACTTTTCTCATAATTGCATCGGTTTAAGGTTTTCAGAAATAATCAATTGTGCTTCAGTGGCAGCTTGTACTTGTTCTACCGTAAACTCCGGATGAATTTCGGTCAACAGAATACCTTCGGGAGTAATTTCCATCACACCCATTTCTGTGATGATTTTGTTCACTTGACCTGCAGCTGTCAACGGCAAACGACATTCTTTCAGAATCTTCGGTGCACCTTTTGCAGTGTGTTCCATGGTCAAGATCACCTTATTGGCTCCTACCAACAAGTCCATAGCACCACCCATGCCAGGCACTTTCTTACCCGGAATGATCCAGTTTGCCAAGTTGCCTTTTTCGTCCACTTCCAAAGCACCCAGGAAAGTCACATTCACATGACCACCACGAATGATTCCAAATGAATCTGCCGAACTGCAAGTATAGGCACCGGGGTTGGCTGTAATGAATCCACCACCAGCATTCACGTAGTTCGGATCTTCAGCACCCACCTCCGGGGTAGGTCCCATTCCGACCAAACCATTTTCAGACTGCAAGGTTACTGAAACACCTTCCGGAAGAAAATCAGGAATCAAAGTGGGCAAACCGATACCTAGGTTGACCACGTCCCCATCCTGGATCTCAAGGGCTGCACGCCGTGCAATTACCTCTCTGACTTGATTTTTATCCATAATATAGTTTGCTTTAATTATTGTTCGTTGCGTTTAACAATCTCTTGTGCCACGAAAGATGCCACATCGTCTGCGTAAGTATTCATACCAAAACCGGCATCGTACCCCAATTCTTTGGCCAATTCGTGGGTGATGCGAGGACCGCCACAGACCAAAATCATCTTGTCGCGCAAACCTTCTGCATCCATCAGTTCCACCAACTCGGTCAAGTTTTGGATGTGCACATCCTTTTGAGTTACAGTTTGAGAAACCAACAACGCATCCGCCTTCAACTCAATGGCTTTAGCCAAGAATTCTTCATTCGGCACTTGGCTACCCAAGTTGTAGGCTTCGATCATCTCATAGCGTTCCAATCCATAGTGACCCGCATAGCCTTTCATGTTCATGATGGCGTCGATACCTACGGTGTGCGCATCTGTACCAGTACTTGCTCCAACTACCACCAGTTTTCGACCAATATTTTCGCGGATGTATTCATCCGTTTCGTGCATATCCATAACGGATGATTCTACTTTCGGCACATAAATGGAAGCATAATCCACCGTCTGAGTAGCACTACCATAGCAGTTGAAGAAGGTGAATCCGGGTGTCAACTCACGGTAGAAAACCACTTGCGGATTTTCAAGTCCCATCTTACGAATCAATTGTTTTGCAGCTTCAATGGCTTCATCTCCCATGGGTACCGGCAATGTGAAACTCAATTGCACTTTACCATCATTCATGGTATCGCCATAAGGCTTTACTTTGGTCAAGTCCAAGGTCTTATCGAAATCCTTGGCTTGCATTGAATACAAACCTCCGCTCATATTATTTCTTTCCTAACATTAAGTTAACAAACGGGTTGAGGTAGTTTGCGCCTTTCTCGCAGACACCTTCCAGCCCTTTACCTCCATTCTTGGGACGTTTCACATCCCCGAAAATTCCTTTTTCCAAGGCAGAGAACAAGCCTTCTTCGTTCAGGCGTTCCAATAAAGCAATGGCATTGTCCAACACTTCTTTTGCACGGTTACGGATGATACCGCCTTCTTTGAATTCCATTTCATCACCGATGCTCTTCATGTTATTGAAAATGTATTTCGCATTTTCAATGGACAAGAAACGGTCTGACATAAACGGCGTGTGGATCGCTTCTGTCGGCATACCCAACAATTGCAAACCTTGTTGTGTCCAGATACCAATCATGTTGAAAAGCGCATCTTGGATGTGTCCTCGGAAGATATTACCGGTCATGAATTTAGTGGGGGGCATATATTTCAAAGGCGCTTTCGGAAAAATTTCACGCGCCATTTGTGCTTGTGCCAATTCATACAAGAAACCATTTTCCAATTCAGGATCCATTTCAAATGCATGACCCAGACCCATTTGTTCTTCCGGAAGACCCGCCAACAACGCCAATTGCTCATTGATGATATCAGAAGCCAACACGGTGTGCGCTTGTTCATATGCATCTGCTGTGGTCAGGTAGTTGTCCTCACCGGTGTTGATGATTACACCAGCAAAGCCATTGATCACGCGGGAGAAGAATTGGTCCACCAAGGTACGTTGCATGTTGATGTCACGGAACAAAATACCATACAAAGCATCGTTCAACATCACATCCAAGCCTTCAAAAGCTCCCATGATGGCGATTTCCGGCATACAAAGACCTGAGCAGTAGTTACACAAACGGATGTAGCGACCCACTTCCTCTCCTACTTCATCCAATGCAGCACGCATGATACGGAAGTTTTCTTGGGTAGCGAAGGTTCCACCAAAGCCTTCTGTTGTTGCTCCATAAGGCACATAGTCCAGCAGACTTTGACCCGTAGTACGGATAACGGCAATGATGTCAGCTCCTTGACGGGCAGCTGCTTGCGCTTGCACCACGTCTTCGTAGATGTTACCGGTAGCTACAATCACATACAAGTAAGGTTTGTTGCCTTCGCCGATGGTATCCAGATAATGTTCGCGACGGGCACGACGGCTACGGATGCGATCCAAACTACCGTTGATAACCGGTTGCAACACCTCGTCAATTTGAGCTCGGCTAGCAGCCGGAACTTGGGTCAGATCCAACTGACCAGCAGCTACTTGCTCAGCAATTGTCTGCGGGGTTGATCCGGTGTGCAGCATCGCACAAGCCAAGAAATATAAAACACCTTCTTTCAAAGCACCACGTTCCTTCAAATGCTCTACAACCACGTTCGGAAGCGGTACACCATTTTCGTCTACACCATCAATTCCCATCAAACGGCACAAGGTCCGCTCAACGGCAACTGTCGTGTAACGTTCCACGAAGGATTGCACGTCTTGGGCGATGTTACCGGCCAATTCGCGTGCATGAGCCACCTTCTTGAAATCCAATCCTAATTTACTCTGCATAAAGTCTTTTTCTACCTGTTATTTTTCAATCTATTTTGGGCAGTCGCAATCCATTCCGAATCCAATTGTAAATGAGCTGCAACAGCCAACGCCTCGTGAGGTACCTCATCATAAGGTGCCTCGACCAATGCGTAATTCATCTTTCCATCTGCAAGACCCCGGACTTTCATTCGCCGGAAGGCCTCGCTCCTCAAGTCATAATGGGTGGTCAACACCATTGCAGGACAAAGCCCGCCCATCACTTGCAACAAGGCTTCTACCAATGCTGTTCCCTCTACCGGGTTGGTGCTTCGTGCTGGCTCATCCACCAGCACCAAAGCCTGCTCGCCACGACGAACTGCCAATAGGGCCTCATTGATCCGAAGCATCTCTGCCGAAAACGAAGACATACCGGAAACAAAGTCCTGTCCATCTCCCTGACAAAGATATACCGACTCGAAAACACGCATTCGAGCCTGTTTCACCGGAAGGGGAATGGCTGCCTGAAACAAATATTGGCACAAAGCCAAACTCTTCAGTACAACGGTCTTACCTCCCATATTGGAACCGATAATCAACAATGGACGGTCTCCATAGGTCAAGGAAACCGGCTGATAAGTCCGACCCTGCTCTTCCAACAATGCGGCAATCTGTGGGTGCCAGAATTCTTCCAACGCAGCCTCATTTCCTTCAGCGAACGACGGAATGACCCAATTTCTTTGCTGCATCATCCAGGCCTTGGCCAAGTTCAAATCAGCATCTGCCAGCATTGCTACGGTTTCTCGCAACGGTTGAACAGCCGGCAACAACAGACGCGTCAGACGTTCCCGAATGCGAGCTTCTTCCAACAAGGATGCGCCCATCAATTCCGTCCGCTCTTCCCCTTCCGGCATCGCACGAAGCTGCTTGCGCATATCCGTCAACACCGGAGAATACGAGTCATAGATATAAAACGTTGCTACGCCTGTATCATCCGGATCCAACCACTTCCGCACTTGTTCCAATTCACAAGGAAGATCAAAGTCCAACCCAGTCTCCTGCAACAAGGCTTGTACCTCACGGGCGAGGATCTCCAGCAGTTTGATTTCAAACAACTCCGTGTCCTCCAAGGTGATACCACCTGCAATGCGTTCCAGTGAGCCGCTTAGGTCCTTTAAGTTGCACAACTTCGCATGCATCCGCTCTGCCCAGCTTTTCGGGGCTTGCTGCAAGGCTTGCTCATAACGGGCCACTGCTTGATATGCCAAACGGATAGCCTGTGAGTGTGTGTACAACGCCTGATCCAACAAACGACGACGGGTCACTGACGAAGCCAACGGCAATTCGTCAATGCACCAACGAAGTCCACAAGGACTGTCCAACACGGATCTAAGCTTCATATCGGTTTTTCACTATATCATAGACCGGCAAACCAATCTGCTCGGACAACCTGCCACACAGCGTGTCAGAATCGAAACGGATCCCCGTCGGAGAAGTCGGATTCACACAAACCGCTAACAAGCGGCTACGTTGCTCCACGGTAATCCTTCCCCCTTTTTTCTGAAAGGCGCGATACACTTCCGGAGACAGGAACAAGCGTGAAAAATCTTTCACGACCACCTCGGTCTCAGCCGATGTATCCAATACCCGCTTCAGAAAACGATCCGTCAATGCACCCACCACCCGAATTACTTTTGGACGATCGCCCAAAATTTGCTCAAGTGACTCTCCTGCAAGGATTCCTCCCCCAAGAGCTGACAACTGTACGCCTTCATTTTCTGGCACTATAGTCATCGGCAAACGAATCATTTCCACCTGGAAAGCAGTCTTCATCAACAGGGTCGGCATATGTGCCGATACGGCTGCTCCTGTGGAAAGAATCATAGCTTCGCTAACAGCGGGTGATGCCGAACTGACTCGAGACAAGGCCCCATCGATCAGAGTAAGGTCAATTCCCAGATGTTCCAGACCTTTCATCCAACGACTTAATGCCTGCGCAGAGGATGGACCGGACAGCATCACCTCTCCAGCAACCAAACTGCGAGCGGTCACTACCGGCCCTAGCGGGGTTGACTCCCGGGATAAATCTACAAGTTCTGCTACGAGCTTTCGATCTCGGTAATAACGTTCTGCTGTGGAAAAATAGCATCCCACCGGCATTACAATCTGCGGTTTCGGTGTCAAAGTCACCCGATCGGTCGTTTCACCATCGACTCCTATCGATGTAACACAGATCTTTTTGCGGTCAACAGGAAGCCTTTTCAAGATATAGTTCAAACACTCTGTCTTTCCAGTGTTTTTCTCCATACCCACCAGCGAAACGCTGCGACAGGATAGAATATCTTGAATAAAAGGCATCCTGACGTTCTTTCAAACAACTATTTTTTATGGGCTCTTTCTTTACGAGCCAATACAGAGGGTTCGATGGACATACGTTCGCCTTCCAACAAAGAAGCAACACCTTCCACCTTACGTTCCTTTCTGCATTCTTCACATTGACAGTTATTTACATAATCTGTCGGTTCAGTATAGGTAGTAATCACACCTTCAAAGTTACGCAACACCACTTTACCAGGTGCCTGAGAGATTACATATTGAGGCATAACCGGGGTTTTTCCACCACCACCGGGAGCGTCCACAACGAACGTAGGAACTGCATAACCGGATGTATGACCACGAAGACCTTCAATAATTTCAATACCTTTGGATACCGGAGTACGGAAATGCTCCAATCCCATAGAGAGGTCACATTGGTAAATGTAGTAAGGGCGAACGCGCATTTTAACCAAGCCGTGAACCAATTTCTTCATGGTATGAACACAGTCATTTACGCCACGCAACAACACAGACTGGTTACCCAACGGAACACCCGCATTGGCCAAACGTGCACAAGCTTCCGCTGCTTCCGGAGTAATTTCATTCGGGTGATTGAAGTGGGTATTCAACCAGATCGGATGATACTTCTTCAGCATATTCACCAAGTCATCGGTAATACGTTGCGGGCAAACCACAGGAGTACGAGAACCGATACGTATGATTTCCACGTGGGGAATTGCGCGCAAACGGGAAATAATGCTTTCCAAACGAGCATCGCTCACCATCAAAGCATCACCACCCGACAAAAGGACATCACGAACTTGCGGCGTACGGGCTACATAGTCAATCGCACGATCAATGCGTTCAGTCGGAGACTCGTTGTCATTTTGACCGGCAAAACGACGACGGGTACAGTGACGGCAATACATTGAACACATATCAGTGATCAACAACAACACTCGATCCGGATAACGGTGAGTCAAGCCCGGTACCGGTGAATCTTCATCCTCGTGCAAAGGGTCCAACAAATCCGCCGCTGCTTGGTGAGTTTCCAAAGCAGTCGGAATCGCTTGACGACGAATCGGACAATTGGGGTTAGTCGGATCAATCAAGGAGATATAATAAGGAGTAATCGCCATCCGCAAGGTAGAGAGTGTTTTTTTCACCCCTTCTTCTTCCTCCGGAGTCAAATCCACATATTTTTTCAGCTGATCCAATGTTTCAATCCGGTTTTTAACCTGCCATTTCCAGTCATTCCACTGTGCATCGGTTACTTCGGGAAACAATATTTTTCTTCTGCTTTCCATAGTCTTAATTACACATAAAGTTTTTCAAAAAGGTCTCGAATTTCTTTCGATTCCCGTAAAATATTGAGTGTCAAATTTGCATGTCCTTTGGCATAACCATTTCCAACGATCAGGTTGATGTCTTTTCCAACACCTTCTGCCCCCAAAGCCGCTTTGGTAAAGCTAGTAGCCATCGAAAAGAAATACACACATCCTTGACCTTTAGTCACTAGGATGGACGTCATCTCGGTGGAGGGCACGTTCACATTGTTGATGGTCACATCGCAACCACGACCTCCGGTAATGGCCATGACCTTATGATACACATCCATTACATTGGTTGCATCGGCTACAATTACGTCAGTGGCCAGTCCCATTTCTTGTACCCGGTGTGCATTTTCAGAAGAATACTCCACGACAATCACTTTTCCCGTGGGACCTACATTCTTCATTGCCTGATAACAACACAAAACTCCGGACTTTCCACCTCCGCCGATGATGCAAACAATATCTCCTTCGGTGACTAGGCGATCCACTTGGGCCGGAGCACCCGCCACGTCCAAGGCAGCTAAAGAAAGACGTTCCGGAATATCATCCGGCAAAATAGCAAACAGACCACTCTCAAAAAGAATGGCTTGTGCATCCACGTCCACTTGATCCGAATCCGGAGACAATCGTTTGATTTTATTCAACTTAAGCGGTGTCAGTGACAAGGAAACCAAGGTGGCGATTTTATCTCCGACCTTCACCGGCTGGTTCTTCGGAAACTTGGGACCAATCTCGCGAACGGTTCCAATCAACATTCCTCCTGATCCGGTTACCGGATTCTGCATTTTTCCCCGCTCTTTAACAATGGAAAGAATCATTTCTTCCATCCGAGCGGCATCACCATCGCAAGCTTGTTTGATCTGGGTATAGCTGGCCGAGTCGATATTCAAAGTATGTACATCGATGAGCAATTCATTGTCATAAATACTCATCGTGTTATCAAGCTTCAAAGCCGGTTGGGGAAGTGTCCCCACCGGCGTAACGACTCTGTGCGTACCATATCTACATCCTACCTTAGACATACGTACGAAACAGGATTATGCGTAAAGTTCAGTAAAGATCTTTCTGAGTTTTTCGCTTTCACGCAACTCTTGAAGAGTGATCTCTGCGTGACCTTTGGTATAACCGTTACCTACGATCATGGTCACATCACTTCCTACACCTTCTGCTCCCAAAGCTGCTTTGGTAAAGCTGGTTGCCATTGAGAAGAAGTAAACAACACCATCATTCTTAGTACACAAGATGGTAGTCATTTCGGTATCCGGAATGTTCACGTTATTGATGGTCACATCACACATTTTACCTCCGGTAAGTTCTTCAATTTTCTCCAATACCGGTACCGGTTGGGTTGCATCTGCAGAGAATACATAGTCGCAGAAGCCCAAATCTTGCATACGTTTGGTACTACGTTCGCTGTGGCACAAACCGATTACTTTACCAGTAACACCTGCACGTTTCTTCGCTTCGTAGCAGCACAACATACCCGATTTTCCACCAGCTCCAATGATCAGAACGGTATCACCCGGTTTCACCAATTTAGCAGTTTGAGCCGGAGCACCTGCCACGTCCAAAGCAGACAAAGCCAATTTTTCAGGGAGGTCTGAAGGAATCTTAGCGTAGATACCACTTTCGAACAAAATAGCTTTACCTTTGATATCCACTTGGTCAACATCTGCACGGATTTCCAAGATTTCGTCGATACGCAAAGGAGTCAATGAAAGAGATACCAAAGTAGCAATCTTGTCTCCTTCTTGCAAATCAATTTTGCCTTTCAAAGCATCACCGATTTTTTCTACGGTACCCAGCAACATTCCACCTGAACCAGTCCAAGGGTTGCGGTGTTTACCTTGCTTAGCTACGATGTCGAACATAATTTCCTTGATCTTTTCAGGATCGTGATTGGCTCTTGCAGAAATATCTGTAAAGGAAGCCGAGTCAATGTTCAAAGTTTGAACGTCAATCAAGATTTCGTTGTCATAGATTTCATCCATGTTGTTGTCAATCTTGTTGGCCGGTTGCGGCAAAACACCCTTCGGCTCAATCACACGGTGAACACCGTATTTGTTACCTTTCTTTTGTGTCATATTTGTAATTTTTAACGATTTATAATATTTAACATCTTTGTTTCAATCCAAGAATTTCACGAGCTTCCGCAGAAGTAGCAACTTCACGGCCCAATTCTTTCGCCAAACGAACTACCTTCGCTACCAATTCGCCATTGGACTTCGCAGGTACTCCACGTTCCAGGTTCAAGTTATCCTCAAAACCTACACGGACGTGACCGCCCATGGTGATGGCAGCTGCCGCCAAGGTGAATGCATGACGACCGATACCGGTAGCTGTCCAAGTAGAACCAGCCGGAATTGCATTTACCAACCAGCAGAGGTTTTGTACGGTAGCCGGTGTACAACCCGGAACGCCCAACACAAAGTTGAATTGCATAGGAGCTCCCGGCACTTGACCCTTGCGAGCCATGTTCAAAATGGTATCCAAGTGACCCATTTCAAAGCATTCATACTCCGGTTTGATGTTGTTTTCCAACATACGTTTACCGAAAGCACGCATCATCGGCATGGTGTTCTCAAATACATCGTCACCAAAGTTGCAGGTACCACAATCCAATGTAGCCATTTCCGGATACAACTCAGTGGGTTGCAAACGTTCTTCAGCAGTCATACCCACAGCACCACCGGTTGAAGGAATAATGATAACATCGGGGCAAACTTTGTAAATCGCCTCGATACATTCTTTAAAACGTTCTTTACTTTGCGTAGGCGTACCGTCATCTTCACGAACGTGCAAGTGAACAATAGCTGCACCCGCATCTACGGCAGATTTTGCTTCACGAACGATCTCTTCAACGGTATAGGGAACCGCAGGGTTTTGTTCTTTGGTTACTTCTGCTCCGCAAATAGCCGCGGTAATGATCAATTTATCCATAACCAGACTTTATTTTTTACGTTGGCATTTGCTGGGAACAACACAAGTACCGCTTGCACGGCAAACTACGATCGGTTCTTCCAACACGTCAGCAGCTGAATCAGAAATATCCGGACGGGGTACGATTACTTTTCTTGCTTCGAAAACCATCTTACGGGAAGAGTTTCCTACTTGGGTAATTTCACCCACTGCTTCAATGTAGTCACCTGCAAAAACAGGAGCCATGAATTCAACATTGTCATACGCTTTGAACAAACCTTCGTCGCCATCGTTTTGAATCAACAACTCAGTTGCTACGTCTCCGAACAATTGGAGCATCTTAGCGCCATCTACCAAATTTCCACCGTAGTGAGCATCATGACAGCTCATGCGTACACGGATCAATGCTTGTTTTGCCATAGTATTTTATTTTTAATTAATTTATTGATTACTAACACAGATATGATCTACAAAAATGCCAGGAGTATGGATAGTTTCAGGTGACAACTCTCCTACTTTCACCAGTTCTTGTGCTTCCACAATCACCAAATCAGCGGCAGAAGCCATCAAGGGATTGAAGTTTTGGGTGGTTCCGCGGTAGAACAAGTTGCCTTGTTCGTCTGCTACAGAAGCACCAATCAACGCGATGTCTGCTCCCAAGGGTTTTTCCAACAAGTACTCTACCCCATCCACCTTCACAACATCTTTACCTTCAGCCACAAGGGTGCCCAATCCGGTACGAGTCAACACACTACCCAAGCCAGCACCTTTAGCGCGAATCCGTTCCGCCAGGGTTCCTTGAGGTACAAATTCGATCTCCAATTCACCGGCGTTCATTTGATTACCTGTCTCAGGGTTGGTTCCGATGTGGGAAACGATGAGTTTCTTAACTTGTTTGTTGACTACCAGCTTACCCATTCCACGATCCGGAAAACCTGAATCGTTACAGATGATAGTCAAATCCTTAACACCCGATGCAACCAATGCATCAATGATACTATTCGGAGAGCCGGCAGCCAAAAAACCGCCGATCATAATAGTGGCGCCATCGTGAATTTTGCTGACAGCATCCTGAATCGATATCAATTTCTTCATATAGATCGTGTATTTATAATTATTCCCGCAAATATAATCAAATATTGTTAGTATTTGAGCAAATTCGAGCAGCGAACTGGATAAATAAAAATCACGCAGCGCATAAAGCACCGCGTGATCTGATTATACCCTCCATTTTTACCCCAAAACCGGGTTTGCATACAAAGCCAGTAACAATTCCATCAGTTCATCGCGATCAAATTCAATACCGGTTTCGGAAGATTCTTGCGCAATGAGGCGATCCAATCCTTGGTTCAAATAATCCAAGAAACGACGACGTTCTTCTTCCGTATAATGTTCGGCATAGGTAGAACCTGCGTGCAACAAGTCGTATGCAATGTAGTTATTCGGCCACAATTTGTAATTGCTATTGATTTTCCGATCCAGCAAGGCCGCCAATTCGCGGAAACGATCGTTTTTATCAAAAGTCGCGCAGATATCGATTTCCTGACGGGTCAAGGGCTCTCCAAAATGGAAGTGCACGCGTCCCTTATTCTGCAAAATACCCGTTAAAATACTGTTTAAATCCTCGCCAGGCGCCTTTACATATTCTCGACGGCGTGTAATGTACAATTCACGAGCTTTCAGGAAGTCACAAGGCTCAAATTCATAAGATACCGATACCGGAAGAATGGCCAATTCGTGAAAATCTTTTGCAAAATCGCCACTGCCACTCATATCCAACATTTTCAATACCCCCTGACTGGTGCGATCCAATCCGTCTTTTGTTCGTCCACTACGCTGCGCCAACCAAATTGAAGCCCGAGCATTGGCCACATTCTCCCGAATGTACGAGGACAAAAGTGTCGAGCTCTCATAAATTTCACGCCGGCTTCCTTGACGAACCACCTTGATCATCCGATTGGAACGCATAATATCCTCGATGAACAACGAGGATATCAAGTTATCCCCCACAGCAATCTCGGTGCGCGGTACCTGATTCCGGTAAAAGATCATCTGCATAATGCCAGGATCCAACGCAATATCGCGATGATTTCCCAACAACAAGGACTTTTCAGGGCGCAACACATTTTCCACCCCAGAATAAGTCAATTGATTCACGGTCGATTCGATTAGCCGATCCAGAACCGGAGCCATGATCTTTACTTGAAACTCATCAACGGTCCTAACTGATCGCAAGAGCTGTTCAAACTTTTCCCGTTCCATACCCGGAAACAAGAAATTCACAATATTGGACAACAACGGATGAGCTGCCACCCGATCCATCGCCACCACCATCTCCTCATCCGTATAAGGACGGATATTATCGTATTTTTCCATCATAGTTATCAAGCTTTAAGCCGAATAATTTTTACAAACAAAGCAACCATGACCAATGCATTTAAGAAAACGAGGAACAAAATAACTCCCATTGCCCCTATTGTCAATGCAATGAACAGGTTATACAAAAAAGATGCAGCTAACAAGAGGTTCAGCAACAATGCTACCCAATTAACCAACATCAAATCAAAGAACAAATAGAACACCCAAGCCACCGAAGTAACCAACACGGGAAAGAGAAAGAAAAAGTTCTCCCCAAAAGCAAGGGTCATACCTCCTCCCAAGACAGAGAGCACGATCAAACTGGCACATAGGGTTTCATTGGCAAACCATTCCCGTTTAGCTCCACGCCGCAAATAGGTACCCACAATTGCAGCCAGCAACAGCGCCACCGATCCCAAAAACCAACCTTGATCCATCGGAATGAATTTCGTAGCTGTCAGCGAGAAAGGAGTTCCAACCAGTCTGGCTAACAACCAAACCAGTCCTTCTCCAGCCACTAGAATCCCCACTCCCCAAAGGAGGATCCACAACGACTTCAACAGCAATTGCTTAGCTCGAACCACTCTCAATTTCAAGCTCAACGAAATGGCCAAAATAGCCAACAACAAGGTCACCAAGGTAAAACAACGGTTTTGAGCCGGTGTCAGTTTTATAAGCCCCAAACCAGGCAAGGTAAAAAAGACAGCATCTTGTTCACCGCGCAAAGCTGAAGGGTCAGCATATGCCGCATCTGTCATATAACGTTCCAGCAGTGGCTCAATTTGGGTTCCATAATGCTGGATGGTCTCCAAATTGATATTGTCGAAACAATCCAGATCGGTATGGTAATAATTGATATTTTCCAGGCAAGAAAAGTTCACCCCTGGATAATCAGTTTTCAACTCAGTGAAATCCGTAAAGTTAGGCATCATCCGATACACCACCGAGGTCAACGAATAGGTCACGGGCTTTTGAGCGGTCTGCGCATACAAATCCATCACTCGAGCATTGGCATCCGAGGTCTCAAACAAAAGAACCGGTCCCTTTACCCCACGGGCTTCCAAGTTCACAATCAACCCAACACGATCCAAAAATGAGGGATGTACTTCAAGCATTTTGCGAATTCCATCCAAGTCATTCTCTTCAGAATCTGTAAACAAGACTTTGATCCCCTGTTTCCAGTCCGCTTGATACAACAACGCATCCCGAACCAGTTCCAATGTCACAGCCAACCCATAGCCATCATCGGCCGCACCGTATGAGTACACGGTCTTATCCAAAACCTGTTGGCGAAAACGGGAATCCATGTGAGCAATAAACAACACATAAGCCTGCGGATCGGATTCTTGAGGAGCAAATTCCGCATAAACGTTTCCAATTGAGTAAGTACCTCCGAAACGGAAGGCAATGGAGTCAAACGGATAAATGGTTACGGTTCCTCCCATTTCCTCCAATCGGTTAGCCAGGTAATCACGAACCTTGGAACGTGCCTGGGGATGCTCAACCGAATGCGGTTCCTGCGCAATTACTTCCAAATCCTTTGCCGCACGTTCGGCTGAGAAATGACTGATTTCTGTAGCCGGAACAACACTGGGCAAAGTCCACCAGTCATAGGTGCAAAACAAAACCAAAACGACGGTGACAAGCACCAGAAATGAACGTAGCCACTTATTAAAGCAACACTTCATATCAATTAACTCAATGCTTTGACATTAAATTGGTTTGCAGGATTTTTACCTTCCGGAGTAAAAGCATATTCAATGCGCTCTTTATAAGCTTCTTCTACTTTTGAGCGAACCATCTTCATCGTACTGTTAATCATACGATTCTTATCTGAAAACGGCTCATCAGCCACAATAAAAGTAGCCGGCAACCAACGATCCGGGAAGAATTCACCAAACTCACGTCCTGCACGGAATTTATCCAAGTCTTCCTTGATTTTCTGGATACCCGCTTCGCCTTGCGGCAACTTGCTCTTATCAACATCCAATACACAGATGGTATAAGGTGATTGGTTGTTGTACATCATTGTATTGTTGACGTAAGGCAATTTTTCTGTAATACACTCCTCAATGCCTTCCGGTGCATATTTCTCACCATCAGAGGCAATCAAAAGACTCTTGAAACGTCCCAAAACATACAACAATCCTGAAGGATCCAGGTAACCCATATCGCCGGTATGCAACCAACCATCCACCACTGTTTCTGCGGTTGATTTCGGGTTCTTCCAATATCCCGCCATCACATTTTCGCCGCGAATAACAATTTCACCGGACTTGCCAAACGGGCATTCACAACCCTGATCATCCAAAATTTTAATATCCATCGGCTTTACCAACAAACCCGATGAGCCCAGACGGTGTTTTTTCAAGGTATTGGCCGAAATAACAGGCGTTGCCTCCGAAAGACCATAACCTTGCAGCATAGGAATACCAATCGCATAGTAGAATTTCTGCAAATCAATGTCCAACAAAGCACCACCGCCCACAAAGAAATCCATTTCTCCACCGAGACCTTGACGAACTTTCTTGAAAACAAGCTTATCAAAAGCCCAAACAAGCGGTTTTAAGAAGCAGGACAGCCCTGTTCCCTTGTTATCCCCTTCCTTGTTGTAGTAAATCGTCGTATTGAGGGCAAAATTAAACAGACGCTCTGTAAACTTACCACCAGCGCGGACCGTTTGTTCAATGTTCTTTTTAAAGTTCTTGGCAATAGCGGGTACAGACATCATGACATTCGGACGGAACATCTTGATAGCCATGGGAATATTACGCAAACCTTCGATAGGAGTCTTTCCTGCAGGGACTGTCGCAATCCGACCACCGTTCTTCATCATTGAATAGAATCCAACCACGTGCGCGAAACAGTGATCCAACGGTAACAGAATCAACATTTTGTACCCCTTGGTAATCGGAACCAGCCCCAAAGATTGGGAAACATTGGCGGTGTAGTTACGATGTGTCAAGCAAACCCCTTTCGGATCAGCAGTTGTACCAGAAGTATAGGTAATCGTTGCAAGGTCATCATTTTGAATTGATTGACCAATTGCCAAGAATTCTTCTTTATGATCCTTCAACCAAACACGACCTTGTTCCATCAAGTCTTCATAGTACACTTCATCTTCTCGAAGATCATCCACACGATCTAACAAGATCAGCCACTTCAAATCCGGCAACTGACTGCGGATAGAACGGATCTTCGGTAATTGTTGGCCAGAAACGATGATCGCCACACATGCTGCGTGGCGCAGACGAAACATCAAGTCGTTACTTTCTTCCAATTTTACCGACAACGGCACAGAAACAGCTCCCGTATAAAGCAAAGCCAACTCAGAAGCAATCCACAAGTTCCGACCTTCCGAAAGCAATGCCACATTGTCTTTCGATCTGAAACCCAATTGGTAAAGCCCTGCACCAAAGTCATATACTATATCACGTAACTGATTAAAAGAGGTCGGCTCAAACTCTGATCCGAGCTTTTCATACATAAAGGGAGCATCCCCATGGTCCGCAACCGCTTTCTCAAACAGATCAATAATTGTATTCTTCATAAGTATCAAGTTCTTAAGGTCTAAGTCTAACTAGACGCAAAGGTAACATTTTTATTTATTAAAATAGTGGAAACGACGGAAAGATACCTGAAAAGGAACCCCTGAATGATCACGAACGGTAGCATAACGCCAGTTTCCCTGCTCATCAAAATCAGCATACTGTGTTATTACCGAAAAGTCGCGCCCAACATAAGCTGTTTCTTCTTGAATGAGCCAATCATTTTCATACGTATAACAAGTCATTTCCTCGACCCATTCTCCGTCTTCAGGATAGCCCAAAACACGCAAAGTCAAGCGATTTTCGGAATTAAACTTCTGATTTAGTTCTGACAATTTATTTTCTTTATTATCAACAATTAACTCATAAATAAGTAATCCACACTCGTTGTATTCTTGTAGCTTTGTCCATACCAACAACGACTCATCCAAACTCATGGCCACTGCCCTAACAACGCGCCTGATTTCATCATAAGAATAGGTCACTTCCAAACCCTCTTCCCACAGAACTTGTCGCACCAATCGCCCCTGTTCGTAAGCATTAAAATGTTTAAAATAGTCTTGTTCAATCGGGTTACCCCCTTCTTGCTCAACCACGCGCAACTGGTCATCCAATATAGAAAATATACGATACTCACCCCCACCAGCACGAGGTGCCATATTTACAAACTGCTCCAACAAAGTTCCCGATTCATTAAAAAGACAAGTTGTTCGCACCAATGCTTCATCGTATTTGGCCACCAAACCAGCATCGGAATCAACTGCCTCATAATCAAGTCGTATCATCTCTTGAACAGGTCCATTTAAACCCGCATCACTGCGATCAGAATGCATCGGAAACTCAAACGGGCGCACACAAGCACTCAGCATGAGTAAAATCAAAGATACCCGTATGAAAACTCGCATTCTATTGAAAAACAGACAACTAAGATTAACAATCTCTGACCAGCAAGGAAGAGTCTCCATAACTCAAGAATCTAAAATTATGTTGTAAAGCAAAGTCATACAACGTACGCCATCGTTGATTCCCCCCACCAATAAAAGCAGAAATCAATAGCAGCAGAGTACTTTGAGGTTGATGGAAATTAGTAACCAACATATCCACCAACTTGAATCGATATCCCGGAACAATAATAATTCTTGTTCTTGCCGACAGTTCATCCAATTTATTGATATTCAAATATTTCAATAATGCATTCAATACATCTTCCACCGTAGGTTCCTCTTCTACACCAATCGACTGATAGGGCTCCCATTGAGCAACTGCATCAGGAATCCAATTCTCTGGGCCCAATTTATGGCAGTGTAAACCCAAATAGTACAGTGATTCCAAGGTACGCACCGAAGTGGTTCCAACTGCCACAACCGGCTGTTTCAACGAACATTGTCGTATCAAATCCTCCAACAAGGAACGGGAAACAACAAAAGGCTCCGAGTGCATGGCATGATCAGCAATCCATTCACTTTTCACAGGCATAAACGTACCTGCACCCACATGTAAACAAACTGTTTGCCGTTTAATCCCTTGATTATCAATCGCAGCTAATACTGATTCTGTAAAGTGGAGACCAGCTGTAGGAGCTGCCACAGATCCCCGATATTGAGCATACAAAGTTTGATAGCGCTCCAAGTCCAATGATTCGGTATCTCGATTCAGATAAGGAGGAATGGGAACTTGGCCACAAAGCTCCAATACTCGAGAAAAAGGCAAGCCTCCATCCCAGGTAAAGGCAATTACAAAGCTATTTTGCTCTCTTTCCAACATTTCTGCTCTCAAATTGAGTGCAGACAAATCACCCTCTTTATCTCCTGTATATAAATTAATTACACCGTTTTTCCATCGTTTTGCATTGCCCACCACTGCTCTCCACACACACGTACGGGTCTGCGCAAAGGAAATATTGTATTCTACAGGCGTTACAGGCTCCAAACAAAAGATCTCAATAAATGCACCACTGGGTTTCTGAAAAAACAAACGGGCAGGAACAACCTTCGTATTATTAAAAACCATCAAAGCCCTTTCGGGTAGGAGAGTCGGCAAATTCTGAAAAGCATCTTCACGAATAACACCTTTATTATAATAGAGCAATTTTGAAGCATCCCGTTCGGGCAGCGGATAAGCCGCAATCCGATCATCCGGGAGTTCATAATGAAAATCTTCGATACGAATCAGAGGTTCCATTTTAGGCGATTTAAGCGATTATTTTTTGCAAAAGTAACCAATACTTGTCTGACCACAAAATCGTTGAAATTTGAATTTTTGCTTACAAATTTGATTAACAAGATTAATTCCATTAGTACAACCTTGTAGCCTAACAATTACAACATTGTACTACCTGTAAATATCTGTAACAATTGTCTTATAATAACTTATTATATTAAATATTAGAACATTGCAACTATACGATTATCAGAATTTTAGAATACATTGTTTAAAGATAATATTTACGTAGTTTGACGTGTTTTTTTTTCAACGCACCTTTTCTTCAAACAATAAACATATATTTAAACAAATACCTATAGGAATATCAGCTATTTATAGGATTTATTTAAATAATCGCTTTTTGTACGGACAAAATATGCAGATTACTGTGCATAACTTAGTTATTCCTCATGGCTTCTCTGCTAAATCCCAGGACAGGTGGACAAGAAATACTGCTCCGTTACATTTGTATTCTGATTTTTTGATTACATTTGTACTTCCAAGAATTTACAACTATGAATGGTCGTTTACAGCAATTTTTAGACATCGAAAACCTCACTCCAGCCCGTTTTGCAGACATAATGGGTTTACAGCGTTCGGGGATCTCTCACCTGCTTTCAGGACGCAACAAACCTGGCTATGATTTTATCACCAAATTTCTGAAGCGGTTTCCCCACATCAATGCCGAGTGGTTCCTGCTTGGGGTTGGCAAACCTTACAAAGCCCAAGTGAGCGACACCCCGAGTGAAGACACCCTCCTCCCACTTGAAATACCCAAAAGTGAAAATCCTTCGATTTTTGACGAGTCATCCTTCGTAGAAAACATTTCAAGTCAAGGAAATCGAGATATTCGCGATGAAAATGTGGCATTAAACTTTCAAAAAACAGCCTCAGAAGCAACTACAAAGCTGATATCGCAAAAAAAGATCGGCAGAATTACCGTGTTCTATACAGACGGAAGTTTTGATGAATTTTTCCCCCGATAAAAACATCAACATCCGAGAGAATCCATTATATTTGTGCGGATTTAGATCCACTCACTAATTGGAATCATTATGTACCGTTTGTTAAAACCCATTCTCTTTTTATTTTCCCCGGAACGTGCGCACGCAATTGTAATGACCTTATTGCGTATTTTTTCCTTTATACCGGGCGCCAATGCCATCCTCCGCTTGTTCTACACCTATAAAAACCCGAAACTGGAACGCGAAGTATTCGGCATCCACTTTAAAAACCCGGTCGGTTTGGCTGCAGGTTTTGACAAGAATGGAGAATATTACAATCAGATGTACAACTTTGGGTTTGGATTTATCGAAATCGGATCCATCACGCCGGAAGGACAACCGGGCAACCCGAAGCCCAGATGCTTCCGTCTTCCGCAAGACGAAGCAATCATTAATCGCATGGGTATCAATAACTACGGCGTAAAATATGTAGTTGAACGCTTAAAAAAAGACAAACCCAAACTCATCATCGGCGGAAACATCAGCAAAGCCAGCACAACCTCCAACGAAGAAGCTTGGAAGGACTTGGAAAAATCCTTCTCATTGCTGTATGATTTCGTGGATTACTTTGTATTAAATGTATCTTGTCCGAACGTTAAAGACTTAACAAAACTACAGGATATCAGCAACTTGTCAGAAATCATTGACCGACTGCTAACCCTGCGTCGTTATTTTGATGACTACCGCCCGATCTTGTTGAAATTATCACCGGATATTCCCAAAGCTCAATTGGATGAAATCATTGATATGGTGATGATTTCCGGTATTGATGGCGTCGTAGCAACCAACACGACCCGCGAACGCCCCGCCACCTTGCGTACACCACTGGAACGGATCCAGAACATCGGAGACGGAGGCCTGAGTGGCGCTCCGGTTTACCACAAAAGTTTGGAATTCGTTCGCTACATCAGCCAAAAAACACACGGCACCCTGCCGATTATTGCCGTAGGTGGAATTATGAGCCCGCAACAAGCACAAGAAATGCTGGATGCCGGTGCATCCTTGCTCCAAATCTACTCCGGATTTATCTTCAAAGGCCCCGGTATTGTTCGCAGAATCCTTAAACACCTGACTACACTTCCGAACGAAGAAAGTTGCTAATGAAAAAAGCTGCCATCTGTACCATTGGTGATGAGATCCTAATTGGACAAATCATCGATACAAACTCATCTCATATTGCAAAGGCTCTGAATACATTAGGTATTCGAGTCTCAACAATGACTTCAATTGGAGACGAGCGAGATCAGATTCTTGGACAATTGAACCAATTACTACAAGAACACGACTTGATTATCACAACAGGTGGCCTGGGCCCGACCAAAGACGATATTACCAAACGAGCCCTGGGAGAATTGTACGGATCGACCAGCACTTACGAACATCCGCAACAAGCAGCGGTTGTCCGTAATTTACTGACCTGCCGAGGCGTTCCCTTATTTCAGAGTAATTTGGATCAAGCTGTAGTACCCACTGGGTGTGAGGTCCTTGTTAATCAATTGGGTACAGCTCCCGGACTGGTATTTAGATTTCCCCAAGAACGATACTCCCATTGCCCCACCCTCTACTCCCTGCCCGGCGTTCCATTTGAAGCCATTGGATTATTAGACAGTGTATTACACGACATCCAACAACACCAGATGCTGGTTCCTATCGTGCACAAGACCTGGTCAACCTTTGGCATTGCAGAATCTACTTTGTCCGAAATGATTGCTGATTGGGAAGATCATTTGCCAGAAAACTTCCATTTGGCCTACCTCCCCAATACCATCAATGGCGTGCGTTTGCGGCTATCCTGTTACGGTGCCCAGTCAGAAGACACCTTAACCAGGATTGAGCAAGAATTCGAGAAAATACGCCCCATATTAGGCACTGCTTTGTACAGCCAAGATGAGACCAGTTTGCCGGAAGCAGTTGGGCAATTACTAAGAAGCAGATCAGCTACGGTAGCAACTGCTGAATCCTGCACTTGTGGCCGTGTTGCGCATTTATTGGGCAGCATTCCCGGTGCCTCCAAGTACCTGTTTGGAGGAACAATTGCCTATAGTAATTCGGTAAAAATAAACCAATTAAAAGTCCCCACCGAAACTATTAATAAAGATGGAGCCGTCAGTCAACAATGCGTGGAATCCATGGCAAGAGGCACAATTGAACTGTACGGAACCACTTATGCGGTTGCCTCATCGGGCATTGCCGGACCTGGTGGCGGAACCAAAGAAAAACCGGTCGGACTGGTTTGGATTGCAGTCGCCTCCCGCCTCAAAGATGGCACAATAAAAACAATCGCCCAATCTTTCAATTTCCGGGGCGACCGGGAACGAAACATGGAGCGATTTGCTGCAAACGCCATTAATCTGCTGCGCTTGGCAATGATGGATACCTGTATCTAATCCGCTAATTGTTCAGCTTGACGCATTACTCGCAAGAAATTACCTCCCATAATTCCACGAATACAATCTTCCGTGTAACCTCTCGCCTGTAATTCCGAGCGGATGATACCATAATCCGCAATCGACCGCAAGCCATCCGGCGCAACGGAAATTCCATCAAAATCTGAACCCAAACCGACATACTCCGGACCAACCAGACGAATTACATGTTCAATATGATCTACTACGTGCTGATAGGATGGTGCTGGAAATAAAGACAACTCATTCATTGCCACATTATAATCACGCTCCATCTCAAGTATCACTTTCTCATTAAGATTCTTTGCCAAAGGTGCTGTTCCGGCTCCTATGGCATTGCGATAAGCTGCTTGAAGTTCCTCGGCTTTTTCGTCTGCAGCTGAGAAGGCAGGATCTGTACCAAAGCCTTGATCCAGAAAAGCCGGATAAAAATTAATCTGAATAACGCCTCCTCGTGCAGCCAGCTGACGAATCATCTCATCCGTCATATTCCTAGGATGATTGCACAAGGCCCGACAACAAGAGTGACTGGCTATTACAGGCGCCTTGGATAAAGCGACCACTTGCTCAAAGGTTGCATCACTAACGTGCGAAACGTCTATCAACATCCCCAAACGGTTCATTTCCTCGATCAAAACACGACCAAAAGGACTCAAGCCGCCCCAGCGTGCTTCTCCTTGAGCAGCTTTGGCGGCTGCATCACAAATGGCATTGTTCCCATTGTGGGTCAAGGTGAGGTAACGGACACCTTGTCGATAAAAATAACGCAACAGATCCAGGTCTTCCCCCAAAGGAAGCCCATTTTCCATACCTAAAAACACTGAACGAAGCCCCGCTGCTTTATTACGTAAAGCTTCTTCGACCGTAAAAGCAAATGCAGCCATACCCTTGCGCGCTCCACGATCAACAGCCTGGTAACAGGCCTCCAGCATCCGCAATGCCCGACGCAATGCAACATCCCCTGACAATTCATTGGATGTGTACAATGCAAAGAAAGCACCATCAACGCCACCTTTTTTCATCCGTAAGAAATCTACGTGTCCGCGTTGCGGAGTCTGCGTCAAATCCAAGCCCTCCAGAAGCATCGAAGGAGTATCGCAGTGTGAATCAAGAACAAAATCGTAGTGCATGGCCCCTCTTATGGATTATTGGTTGCGTTGACGAACGGCTTCGTACAACAAAATAGAAGTAGCGACAGATACGTTCAATGAGCCGATTTCTCCAGCCATCGGAATACGTGCCTGCGCATCACACAAAGCCAACACAGGGGCAGAGATCCCTTTTCCCTCAGATCCCATTACCAAAGCAGTCGGCTTACGGAAATCTACGTCATACATCAGGTCTTCGGTCTTCTCCGTTGCACCAACTACCTGAAAACCACTTTCTTTCAGATAGTACAAAGCCATTTTCAAGTTGGGCACACGTGCGGTAGGAATCCGCAACAAAGCTCCAGCTGAAGTTTTTACTGCATCTGCATTGATGGCAGCGCCTCCTTTTGCCGGCAAAATCAAACCTTTCACACCTGCGCACTCAGCTGTACGAGCAATGGCTCCAAAGTTGCGCACATCACTCACTCCATCCAAGAGAATGAAGAGCGGATTTTCTTCTTGTTCCAAGGCTCGTTCCACCATGGTTTCCAAATCCACATAGTCAATTTGAGCCAAGAAAGCTACTACGCCTTGTGCTCGTCCTTTTCCATAGCGGTCAATCCGTTCTCCCGGTACAAATTGTACAGGAATCTGGCGTTCTTGAGCCATCTCCATCAACTGACGGAAACGATCCCCTTCCAGACCTTGTTTAAACAATATTTTCTCAATCTTTTTCCCTGAAAGCAACGCCTCTGTAACAGGGTGCATTCCAAAAAGATAATGTTGGGTTTGTTGTTCTTGATTCATCTTTTTCTTTGTATTTGATCCATTAACTCAATTCCATCCATTCTTCCATCTTCCGATCCAACTCCCGTTTGATCTCCAGATAGTCTCGCATCACTTTATCAATATCCGTTTCCGGTGTGGGTGCCGCCAATATCTCTTCCTGACGTTTCAATTCACCTTCCAGAAATGCAATGCGCTTTTCCACACTTTCTGCCAATTTCCGACGACGGCGTTCTTCCTTTTGCTCTTCAAAGGATTTGGTCGGCTTGGCCAAGTCTGCCACTTTGGGTGCCGCGTTCTGTTTCGGGGTTGTAACAGGAGTCGGCTGGGGTGCTTTCTCCAAATCGGACAATTGATCCAACTTGCGTCGCTCCAAAAATTCCTGAACACCGCCATGATGCTCTTTCACTTGTCCTTCGCGGAACTCATAAATTTTATCCACCAAACCGTCTAGAAAATCCCGGTCGTGTGATACTACCACCAAGGTTCCATCGTATCGTTGCAAAGCTTGTTTGAGAATATCCTTTGAACGAATGTCCATGTGGTTGGTAGGTTCGTCCAATGCCAACAAGTTGTATGGATGCAGCATCAACTTGGCCATCGCTAAGCGCGAACGCTCTCCACCACTGAGCACCGCTACTTTCTTATCAATATCCTCTCCTTTAAAGAGAAAGGCCGCCAGAATGTCCCGCAACTTCGTACGAATATCGCCCACGGCAATCCGATCCAGCGTACCAAAAACCGTTTCTTGCTTATCCAATATATCTTCCTGATTTTGGGCATAGTAGCCAACTGCTACATTGTACCCTTGCTGCGCAATCCCAGCAAGTGGATCAATCTCCCGCATCAGCAGTTTCATCATCGTACTCTTCCCCTCTCCGTTCCGTCCGACAAAAGCCACTTTCTCACCCCGTTCGATGGTCAAGTTCGCATTTTGGAAAACAACTTTTCCAGGATAACCTCCCACCAGATCCTTGGTTTGATAAACCACCTGTCCAGACCGGGGAGCCGGCGGAAACTTCACATTCAAGGCAGACTTATCCTCTTCGTCAATCTCAATACGGTCCAACTTGGCCAGTTGTTTGATCCGCGACTGCACTTGGTTGGACTTGGTTGCCTTGTAGCGAAAACGTTCAATGAACTCTTCACTTTTTTCAATCATCCGCTGCTGGTTTTCATAGGCTGCCTTTTGTTGGGCAATCCGTTCTTTACGCAGGACCAGGTATTGGCTATAGGGAACTTTATAATCGTGAATATGGCCCAACATAATCTCAACCGTACGCGTAGTCACTCTATCCAAAAAGCGACGGTCGTGTGAAATCAAAAGCAACGAACCGTTGAAAGTGGACAAGTACTCTTCCAACCATTGAATGGACTCAATATCCAAGTGGTTGGTCGGCTCGTCCAACAACAACACATCGGGACGTCTCAACAAAATCTTCGCCAACTCAATGCGCATGTTCCATCCTTGACTGAATGTACTCCGAGGACGATCCAATTCTTCTTTTTTAAAACCCAAACCCATCAAAGTCCGTTCTGCCATTACCTGTGGAGCATCGGTCCGAATCATAGCCAAACGATCGTTCAGCTCATTCATCTCGATAATCAGGTCCTGATAAGCCTTCGAATCATAATCTGTCCGGGTAGCCAATGCCTCTCCTATTTCATCCAGGCGTTGTTGCATTTGCTCGGCTTCGATAAAGACCGTCATGGTTTCCTCCATCACTGTGCGCTCCTTCGAATAGCTCATAATCTGAGGCAAATAACCCAACGTAAGCTCATTGGGCATCATGATTTGACCGGAAGTCGGACGATCAATGCCCATAATCAGTTTCATAATGGTAGACTTGCCAGCCCCATTCTTTCCAACAAGACCAATGTGTTCTCCATCACTGATGTGAAAATTAATCTCGTCCAAAAGTGTAAAACCGCCATAGGCGACCGTCAAATTATTAATGGATATCATGGTTTGCAAAAGAAAATACTGAGTTCATACAACATATATAAAGGAATCCCCACCAGGAAAAGGGTAAACGCATCGCCCGTCGGAGTGATGATCGCTGCTAGGATCATCAAAACCACTATTGCATGCTTGCGGTATTTTTTCATCCAACTCCGAGTCAAGAGACCCACTCGAGAAAGTACAGCGGCTAACGCTGGCATCTCAAATACCAACCCCATCACCAAACACAAGCGGATGAACATGGCAATGTAAGATTGCAACGAGATTTGATTGGCAACTGACGCACTGACCTGGTAGGTGCCCAAAAATCGCAGCGTCAACGGAAAAATCAACCCATATGCCACTACTAAACCGATTAGAAACATTCCTCCGCCAAAGAAGAAAGCACCCCGAACCGCCTTTTTCTCCGATACATACAAAGCCGGTGCAACAAATCCCCACAACAAATAGAGCACATAGGGCAACACCAGGATGAATCCTACCCAAAACGAGATTTTCAAATGGATGAAGAACTGTGCCGCCAGATCGATGTTAATCAGCTCCATCGAAAAAGAGGGTGCAGCAGCGTATCCCAATCCCAGGAGCAGACGATTCAGTACACGGTACAGCACAAATTGATCATCCAAGGGAGCCAGAATGATCCGGTCAAAGACAAAGTCTTTTGCCAGAAAAGCCACAATCATCCCTACCACAATAACGAACACTGCCCGGAAAAGAATTCCCCGGAATTCGTCAATGTGTTCCCAAAATGTCATCTCACGCTCTACACTCACTCCTCGTACTATTTTTTATCGGTTTGCGTGTCGTCCTTCAATTCATCTTCTATTCCTTTCACTCCTTCTTTGAAGCTACGGACACCTTTTCCGATCCCTTTCATCAATTCGGGAATCTTCTTTCCGCCAAAAAACAACAAGACAATCAAGGCGATTACTAAAATCTCGGTCATCCCAATCGATCCTAAAAAGAGTAAAGTTTTCATATTCAACTAATTAATTATTTGTCATTCATCTGTTTTTCACGAAATGCTTTCAGAAAGAAATCCGGCACACGCGTAGGACGTCTCGTGTCTGCGTGAATAAAACCCAGCACCACTTTTCCTGTCACGACCAAAGCACCGTGTTGATTGTAGATATCTGTCAGGATCTCTACACGAGCCATCGGTTCCTTTTCAATCCGGCTAACAATACGAAGTACATCCCCCATTTTTGCCGGAGTTTTATACTGACACGATACATCCACCACGGGCATCATAATACCCAATTTCTCAATTTCATGGATTGGAAGTCCCAAATCCACCAAACATTGGTGACGACCGCATTCAAAATAGCGGATATAATTCGAGTGATGGACAATGCCCATCTGGTCCGTTTCGTAATAGCGAACCTCCAGTGAAGTTTCTGATTGACAATACATGTTCTATTTCTTTAACAATCGCTTCATTGCCCGGAAGAGCTCACCGATCCACAATACACACGAAGTGGAGATCAAAATCGACAACCATTCCTTACCATTCAAAGCCACCGTCCGGAAGAAATTTCCTCCAAAGGTTACAATCACAAATTGCAGCACGACAATGAGTAATACAATGAATACAAAAGATTTATTCTGAGTCAAATGACGGAAAGCCGTAAAGTCCGTTCCGGCCACCCGAGCATTGAACAAATTCCACACTTGTAGAAAGACAAAGGTGGTAAAAAAGAGGGTTAATTCATGGGTATCAATACCACCTCCTCCTTGCAGGAACACCAACATGGCCAACAAAATCCCCAAGAAGATGAGCCCCACACTAAAAATATTGATAGCCATCGGACGAGTAATGATGAAGGCATCCCTCCTACGAGGCCTGTTTTTCAGTACACTTGCCTCAGATGGCTCGCTGGCCAAGGCCAAGGCTGCAAAGGTATCCATGATCAGATTGACCCACAACATTTGGGAAACTGTCAACGGAAACTCAACTCCGATGAATGGCCCGATCAAAGCCGTCAGAAGCGCAACAACATTGATTGTCAACTGGAACTGGATAAATCGTTGGATGTTCAAATACAGTGATCGGCCCCAACGAACGGCATTAACGATGCTCGCGAAAGAGTCATCCAGCAAGATGATATCACTGGCTTCTTTGGCGACTGAAGTTCCACTACCCATTGACAAACCGACATTGGCATAATTCAACGCAGGGGCATCATTGGTTCCATCCCCAGTCACCGCCACAACGGCACCACTCTCTTGCAAAAGCCGAACCAAACGCATTTTATCAGCCGGACGAGCACGCGCCATTACCTTGATCTTCAAAGCCACCTGACGCGCATCCTCTTCCGACAATGCGGCAAATTCTGCGCCGGTAATTATCTGCTCATCCGAATCGTTGTGCAACCACAAGCCGGATTGCCGAGCAATTTCCCGTGCTGTTGATGCCGTATCTCCGGTGACAATCTTTACAGCAATCCCAGCATTGGTACAAGCCTGCATCGCAGCCGGAACATCTTCCCGAATCGGATCCTCAATCGCAACAAAGCCTTGAAAAGCAAAGCGAGCTTGTTCTATGATGGATTCAATCGGCAATTCAGCAAGATCCGTATCAATTGTTGCCTCCAAGAATCCCAAAGCACGCATACCTTTGTTTTGGTAAAAGGCAATTTCTTTCAAGATTGCTGATGCAGCAATCCCCCGTACCCGATTCAAGAGAATCTCGGGAGCACCTTTCAAATAGAGTTTGAGATGGCCACCCGGTGCAAATTGAGATTCCACCAATGTAGCCATGTATTTTCGCTCGGTACTGAACACCAACCGTTGAATTACCTTGGCTTCTTCCCGAATCTTGACATAATCGAAACCCTGCTCTTTCAGAGCTATCAGCAAAGCACATTCGGTTGGATTACCCACTTCCTGGATATGCTCAGGATCACGCTGATCCAAAAAAGCCGAAGAGTTGACTGCAAATGCCTCAGCAACTTGAGCATCGATCCCATTGGGGAAAGCGGCTTCCTTTACCCGCATTTTGTTTTGTGTCAATGTACCCGTTTTATCCGTACAGATCACCGTAGTTGCCCCCATGGTCTCACAAGCATGCATCTTGCGAACCAATGTATTGGAAGCTGTCATCTTGCGCATGCTATAGGCCAACGACAAGGTTACACTCATCGCCAAGCCCTCCGGAACCGCTACAACAATCAGGGTAACTGCTATCATAAAGAAGGAAAGCAACAACTCAAAGGTTGTTACAGACCAATTGAACGGATTTCCCTGCAAGACAAAATCGGACAAACACAAAGCCAGGAACGTAGCTCCAGCAACGAAGAAACTGATCTTACTGATGAGGCTGCTGAGCTGGTCCAACTGACGGTTCAAGGGCGTTTGCTGTCCCGTCAACTCCGTTGCCTGACGCGCGGTTTTTCCAATTTCAGTTGCATCACCAACAGCAAAAACTTCCATAACACCCGAACCTTCTGCGACCGTTGTACCACGGTAGATCTTGTTCGGTGCATAAGCCCCATCAAATTCAAGTACCTCTCCAGGTTTCTTCTCTGCAGGAACAGACTCTCCGTTAAGGGTTGATTCATTGACAGAAAGACTCATCACATCCAAGACCTTGCCATCAGCCGGGATTTCATCCCCCTGCTCAACAATGACACAGTCCCCCACAACAATTTCTGTTTTAGGAATCATTTGAACGTTTCCGTCCCGATAAACCTTTACCAGGACGGAGTCATTTATCTGATTCAACACATCAAATTCCTTGGCTGCCCGATATTCATTAATGAATGCCAGGAAGGTCGCTAGGAAGACGGCCAGCAAGATTCCAAAACTTTCCGCAAAAGAACCGTGGAAGTAACCCGTAATGAACGACAGGAGTGTTGCAAATAGCAACAACCTGATAATCGGATCGTTAAATTTCTGTAAAAAAAGCTTCCACGCCGGAATCCGTTCCGGCGGAGTCAAGGTATTCTTACCAAATTTCTCCCGACTAACTGCGACCTGCTGTTCATTTAGGCCTTGGAAAACTTGCATAATTGATCTTTTAGGCTGGCAATTTTTGTCATGGCATCGGATTCTTTTTTCCGCTCCATATTCACCACTTGTTCCGGTGCGTGATTGACAAATTTTTCATTGGACAATTTTGCACGCACACCCTTCAAGAATCCTTCCAATCGTACAATCTCAGCTTCAATCTTGGCAATTTCTTCCGCTTCATCCACCAAACCGGTCAATGGTACACGGAATTCGATGGTACCTACCATAAAGGATGCACCTGCAGCTGCTTGATCATCAAATTCATCCGTGATTACACAGTCTGACAAGTTGGCCATGCGGGCGACTACGGCAATCATTTCTTGCGGAAACTCTCCTTTGATCACCAGCTTCAAGGCTTCCTTCGGAGAAAGTCCCTTGCTCTGACGTACGTTCCGCAAAGCCGCGATGACCGATGTTCCCAAATCAAAACGGTCAATCAACTGAGCATCATAGGCCTCCATCTTCGGCTGTTGTGCCAACATAATAGTCTCACCCGCTGCCCGGTCTGACAAGTTTTGCCACAATTCTTCGGTAATGAAGGGCATAATCGGATGCAACAACTTCAGTAAGGCATCAAAGAATCCAATGGTAGCTTCAAATGTTTGCTGATCGATCGGTTTTCCATATTCCGGTTTAATGATTTCTAGGTACCAAGCACAGAAGTCATCCCAGAACAATTTATACATCGTCATCAAGGCGTCACTGATGCGGAACTTATCGAAATGATCGTTCACAGTTTCGATGGTACGATGAAGTTTATTACGGAACCAGTCCACTGCCAAACGTGAAGATTCCGGCTGTTCTTGCTCAGTAACTGCCCAACCTTGTACCAAACGGTAAGCATTCCAAATCTTGTTACAGAAGTTCCGTCCTTGTTCTACCTGTGATTCATCAAAGAGGATATCATTTCCAGCAGCGCTGCATAAGAGCATACCCAAACGAACTCCATCGGCTCCGTATTGTTCCATCAATTGGATCGGATCCGGTGAGTTACCCAAAGACTTGGACATCTTACGACCCAATTTATCCCGTACAGTTCCCGTTAAATAAACATTTCTGAACGGGATTTCACCACAAAATTCGTCAGCAGCCATGATCATACGAGCTACCCAGAAAAAGAGAATGTCGGGAGCCGTAATCAAGTCGTTGGTCGGGAAATAGTAAGCCAACTCTGCATTCGGAGCACGATTCGGATCTCCTGCTTTTTCGGCATCAAAAACAGAAATCGGCCACAACCAAGAAGAGAACCAGGTATCCAACACATCCTCATCCTGACGCAGATCCTCCAATTGGATAGCCGGATCCAGTTCACGTGCTGCTACCAATGCGGCTTGTGCATCTTCTTCCACCACAAAACGTCCATCCGGCAAGTACCAGGCAGGAATTTGTTGTCCCCACCACAATTGACGGGAGATGCACCAGTCACGTACATTTTCCATCCAGTGACGGTACGTATTCTTGAATTTATCCGGAATCAAACGAATCTCATCCGATTCCACACGTGCCAATGCTCCTTGGGCCAGTTGGTCCATTTTCAAGAACCATTGCAATGACAAGCGAGGCTCGATCACTGCGTTGGTACGTTCTGAATAACCCACTTGTGATGAATATTGTTCTTCTTTTTCCAAATGGCCAGCTTCATCCAACATCTTCACAATCTTCTTACGGGCTACAAAGCGGTCTTCGCCAACGAGGATTTGCGCCTTGTCGTTCAAGCAGCCGTGCTCATCAATGATGTCCAATACCGGCAAACGATGACGGATACCGATTTCATAGTCATTGATATCGTGGGCCGGAGTGACTTTCAGACAGCCGGTTCCGAAATCCATGGTCACATAGTCATCCTCAATCACCGGAATTTCCCGATTGATCAACGGAATCAAGATCTTTTTACCACGAAGATGTTGATAACGAGGATCTTCCGGGTTGATACAAACCGCTGCATCCGCCATAATGGTTTCCGGACGGGTGGTTGCAATGACAATATAGTCTGAAGTTGCTTGGCCATTTTCTGAAATGAAATAGCGCAAATAATAGAGTTTCGAAGGAGTTTCCTTGCGGATTACTTCTTCATCGCTGACGGCGGTCAAACTTTGCGGGTCCCAGTTGACCATCCGCACACCGCGATAAATCAAGCCCTTCTTGTAGAAATGCACAAACGTACGGATCACCGCACGGCTCAAGGGCTCATCCATGGTAAATTTGGTACGTTCCCAGTCACAGGAAGCACCCAATTTCTTCAATTGTTCCAGAATAATACCGCCATGTTTTTCTTTCCACTCCCATGCGTGTTTCAAGAACTCATCCCGGGTCAACGATGTTTTGTCAATGCCTTCTGCTTTGAGCTTGGCCACCACCTTGGCTTCAGTTGCAATGGAAGCATGGTCAGTACCGGGCACCCAGCACGCGTTCTTTCCAGTCATCCGGGCACGACGCACCAATACATCTTGAATGGTGTTGTTGAGCATATGCCCCATGTGCAGGACACCGGTTACGTTCGGCGGGGGAATTACGATGGAATACGGTTCACGTTCATCCGGTTCAGAGTGAAAGAATCTGTTTTTCAACCAATATGCATACCACTTGTCTTCTACTTCCGCCGGATTGTATTTTGCGGATAATTCTGTGTTCTTCATTTTTCTCAAAAATTAACTCGCAAATTTAACAAAATGCTATCTTTGTGCCATAAAAATCGTGTAAAATCGCACAAAAATCAGAAACACATCAATTTGTTGAATCATGGACAGCAAAAAAAACGAAGGAAAAATCAATATTGAAATCAACAAAGAGGTAGCAAAAGGCGTCTACTCCAACCTGGCAATTATCTCTCACAGTCAAACAGAATTTTTAATTGATTTTGCCCAATTGTTTCCGGGCATTCCGAAAGCGGAAGTCGTTTCTCGTGTCATCATGGCACCGGAACACCTCAAACGCTTGAGCATCGCCTTGAATGAAAATATCCGCAAGTACGAACAAAACCACGGAGAAATCCAACTGAACAACAAGACGACCTTGCCTTTTGGTTTCGGCCCCAACACCCCGAAAGCATAACGAATCGCATGGAACCGAGAACCATCTCCCTGATCGGAGCCGGCAACATGGGATTCCGTTTGGGCATTGTCCTGACAGAAAAGGGTCTTCCCATCCAATACGTCTGGAACCGCTCCGAAGAACGAGGTGAAAAGTTGGTCAAGGCCCTACAAAGAAATGGGGCTCAGACTTGCTATACCCAAACCCTCTCTGATTTATTCACATCCGACATCCTCATTCTGGCGATTTCTGACGATGCCATCGTGCCTATGCTCAAGTACTTGCACGAAGAGTTGACACGTACGGCTCCCCACAAAAACCCCGTCATCCTACACACCAGTGGAGCCACACCCTATACCGTATTCAGTACTCTTGAAGCAGCCGGATACGCATGCGGTGTATTCTACCCCTTGATGACCTTGAGCCGCAACAAAAACGTGGATTTTATGGAAATTCCACTCCTGCTTGAGTCCAACGACCCCACGGTCCGCCAATGGATGAGCGAACTCGCATTTGCACTCAAAGCGGAATACTTATTCTGCGATTCCGCCAAGCGCTTACGCATGCATACTGCAGCCGTATTTGCTTGCAATTTTGTAAATTATATCTTGGGACTGGCTTTCGAGATTGCTGGCAACAGCCACACGTTCCTAATGCCACTGGCCTGGGAAACCCTTCGAAAAGCCTTTCTCAAAACACCTTGGGATGTTCAAACAGGCCCGGCCATTCGAGGCGATCGTAGCACCATCGAAAAACACCTCTCTTTGCTTGAGGAATTGGATTTGTATGAAGAAGCGATGCTATATCGCCTGTTCACTGAAAAAATTGGCCAACGTTTTGGCTGTGAACTTTCCTTGGAACCCTCCCAAAAATCCCTCACTGAATAGTTATGCCGAACTACAACTACAAATGCCGACTCCACACCATCAAAGCCGTTGTCTTTGATGTGGATGGCGTATTGACAGACGGATTGATTCACTCGATGCCCAATGGAGATTTGCTCCGAAGTTTTGACAGCAAAGACCGGATGGGACTCAGAATGTGGATTTTAAGAAGATACCCCATCGGCATTATTACCGGAGGTCAAACCCAGAGCATCGAACAGTTTTTCCGCGGTCTAGGCCTTCCGGAAAACTGTCTCTATCAGCGATCCCGCAAAAAACTGCCGGATTTTCTGGATTTCTGTCAACAAAATGCACTTGAACCGCATCAGGTGGCTTATGTTGGAGATGACTTGCCGGACATTCCCGTACTTGAGCAATGCGGATTGGCTGTATGTCCTGCTGATGCGGTCCCCGAAGTCAAGGCAGTTTGTCATTATGTTTCGCTCTACCCCGGCGGACGCGGCTGTGCCCGCGATCTAATTGAACAACTGCTCAAAGTAAGGGGAGAATGGGAATTGGATTTGGACGCCTATAACGAAGAATGTCGATGATACTCAATCAACAATTGGCCAATTGGCACATTATTTTGGCTTCCGCTTCGCCCCGTCGACAAGAATTACTTCGAGGATTAGGTATTGATTTCGAGGTAGATACCCGATCCAATACCAATGAGCAATACGACCCCGACCTACCCAAAGCCGAAGTGGCCGAATTCCTGGCCCGGCTCAAGTCCGAAGGTTTTCACCGACCGCTTCAGGCTCAAGAGTTACTCATCACGGCTGATACCGTTGTTTGCATTGACAATCAAATTCTTGGAAAGCCCACAGACCGTCAGGATGCTCTGCGGATGCTCCAGCAATTGTCCGGTCGCTCGCACACCGTATACACAGGGGTAGCACTTCGTACTGCCGATAAACTACATTCCTTCTCCGTTGGATCAGACGTTCATTTTCGGGAAATTACTCCGGAAGAAATGGCATTTTACATAGACAACTACCGTCCATTTGACAAGGCTGGAGCCTATGGCATCCAAGAATGGATTGGCTATGCGACCATAACCGGGCTGCAAGGATCCTATTTCAACGTGATGGGCCTACCGGTACAACGACTGTACGATGAACTATCCCAGTTCGTCCTGTAACCACCGATAAACTTCCAGGTACTCCAACCACTCTTCTCCGGCAGCCTGTTCCAGGCGATCTATACAAAAATCAGGTTCCCGCATCAAAGCGCTAACATGTTGTTCAATACGTAGATCCCGCTGTTTTACAGGCTCTTGCTGAATTTTATCGGTTACGCGACGCACACCTCGATTGATGCAGAGATCGCACACACCACAGTCCGTCGTTTCCGTTTGACCGAAATACTGCAACAACCTGGCACTTCGACACATACATTTAGGAAAGGACTCCCCTCCCTCTTGCGATGCATAATCCAACATAGCACGCATACGCTCCTCGAAAATCCCCTTGCGTTGTTCGTAATCTTTCTTGGACAAATAGAAGTTGGACGGAACCAACCGCTCGTTGTTCAAGTGCAACAAAGGTGTTAACTGACGGGGACGATATTGGATGATCTGCATACGGGAGAGTTCCAATAAACGCTCGTGTACCTCAGGCCGGCTCAACAACGTGGTCCGAGCAATCTGCTCTTCATCAATGCGCACCCAATTGGAAAAAATGGCTGGGTACATCCGCATCAAGGCTTTCACAAAAGCATCCACATCCTTGCGTTTCAACTGGATGTTATAGAGTTCCTCACGGTTGACTACAAATTGCATACGCGCAGGATTATCCAACTCTTCGGTCAACACCCAGTAACCACAAAGTTCAATATATTTGATGGCATAATAGGCCATGGATGCCTGAAGTTTGTAACGTCTAGCAAAATCCGTCCAATCAAAGGAAAAGGTCATCCCAGCCCCTTCTTCAAAAGCCAGATCCAGGTAATTAAATACTTTTTGATACACCTCCTTGATGTAATCCGGCTCCGGAAAAGACATCCGAAAAATCTGAGACAACCGCTGTTGATCCCGCGCATTGTACAACAACACCGCATAGGCCTTCAGACCATCACGACCTGCCCGGCCAGCCTCCTGAAAATACGACTCCAATGATTCTGGAGCATTGAAGTGGACCACAAATCGAACATCCGGTTTATCAATCCCCATACCAAAAGCATTGGTTGCTACAATAACCCGTAAACGGTCATTTTTCCAAGCTTCTTGCTTGCGGGAACGTTCTTGTTGACTCATCCCAGCATGATAAAAATCCGCTGAAATACCTTTGGATTGCAGAAAAGCAGCCAGTTCTTCACATTTTTTTCGCTCTCGCAAGTACACAATACCCGATCCGTCAACACCCTGACAGACCCGCAACAAATGTCCCAATTTATCTTCCACCGTGCGAACCACATAGGACAAATTGGGGCGTTCAAACCCCGATCGGATCAAGTTGGGCAGCTTGAATTGCAGATGGGTCATGATTTCTTCTGCCACCTTCGGCGTTGCCGTTGCAGTCAGTGCCAAAATTGGGACCCGCTGCCCCATGGTTTCATTCAACAAGGGACGTATCTGCTGAATTTCCAGGTAATCCGGACGAAAATCATAGCCCCATTGAGCAATACAGTGCGCCTCATCCACTGCCAGCATAGAAACTGACATACGCTGTACACGCGCTCGAAACAAAGGCGTTTTCAAGCGTTCAGGAGACAAATAGAGGAATTTGTAATCACCAAAAACCGCATTGTCCAATGCCACATCAATCTCGTGAGCAGACATTCCCGAATGCACCAGTAACGCGCGAATGCCCCGTGCATTCAAGTTCTCTACCTGATCCTTCATCAAAGCAATCAGAGGAGAGACTACCAGACAGATCCCTGGCAAGACCAAAGCCGGCACTTGAAAACAAATCGACTTCCCACCTCCTGTTGGTAGGATCGCCAACACATCCTTCCCCTGCAACACTTGCTCGATAATCTCTTGCTGCATTGGCCGAAAAGCGGAATACCCCCACACTTCTCGCAACACATCTTCCGGTCTTTTCAATTCCTTTTTCATCGCTCAAACTTTTGTCTTTGTCATCTGTATTTGTTATCTTTGCCCCGCTATTTAGGCGCTTGCCAAAAGCAGCACCTGACAGGTCTGCATTTCTTCGTACAAAGGTAGAAAATTGGCAGATGATTCCGGTTATTTGGCACAATTTTTTGATATGGCAAAAGATTTGCAGTAAGCGTAAGAACTATAAAAAGAAATTATATAACACATTATTAAAATCGATTCTATACTATGGCACAAATTGATTTGAGCAAGTACGGCATTCACAATGCAACCGAAGTGGTGTACAACCCCGACTATGACACATTGTACAAAGCAGAACTGGATCCGTCTCTCGAAGGTTTTGAAAAAGGTCAATTGACTGAACTCGGAGCTGTTAACGTAATGACTGGTGTTTATACCGGACGCTCTCCCAAAGACAAATTCTTTGTAATGGACGACGTGACCAAAGACACCATCTGGTGGACCTCTGAAGAATACAAAAACGATAACAAACCCGTTACCCAAGAAGCTTGGAAAACGTTGAAAGAAATTGCAGGCAACGAATTGTCCAACAAAAAATTGTATGTTGTTGACACTTTCTGCGGTGCAAACGAAAACACTCGTTTGAAAATCCGTTTCATCATGGAAGTTGCATGGCAAGCTCACTTCGTTAAGAACATGTTCATCCGTCCCACTGAAGAAGAATTGGCAAACTATGGTGAACCTGATTTCGTGGTTTTGAATGCTTCCAAAGCAAAAGTTGAAAACTACAAAGAACTCGGTCTCAACTCAGAAACCGCAGTTGTATTCAACTTGACTGAAAAAATGCAAGTAATCATCAACACTTGGTACGGTGGTGAAATGAAGAAAGGTATGTTCTCTTACATGAACTACCTCCTCCCCTTGAAAGGCATTGCTTCTATGCACTGCTCTGCTAACGTAGGTAAAGACGGTGACACTGCTATCTTCTTCGGTCTTTCAGGTACTGGTAAAACCACTTTGTCAACTGACCCGAAACGCGAACTCATCGGTGATGACGAACACGGTTGGGATGACGACGGTGTATTCAACTTTGAAGGCGGTTGCTACGCAAAAGTAATCAACCTCTCTAAAGAAAACGAACCGGATATCTTCAACGCAATCAAGAAAGATGCTTTGTTGGAAAACGTAACCGTTGATGCAAACGGCAAGATCGACTTCGCAGACAAGAGCGTAACCGAAAATACCCGCGTTTCTTACCCGATCTACCACATCAACAACATCGTTAAACCGGTTTCAAAAGCTGGTCCGGCAAAGAAAGTGATCTTCTTGACTGCAGACGCATTCGGTGTACTTCCTCCCGTATCCAAATTGACTCCTGAACAAACTCAATACTACTTCTTGAGTGGTTTCACCGCTAAATTGGCTGGTACAGAACGTGGTATCACTGAACCGACTCCCACCTTCTCTGCTTGCTTTGGTGCAGCATTCTTGTCACTCCACCCGACCAAATACGGTGAAGAACTCGTGAAGAGAATGCAACAATCTGGCGCTACCGCTTACTTGGTAAACACTGGTTGGAACGGTACTGGCAAACGTATCTCTATCAAAGATACCCGCGCTATCATTGACGCTATCCTTGATGGCTCTATCGACAAAGCTGACACCATCACCATCCCGATGTTCAACCTCGAAGTTCCCACCGCTCTTCCGAACGTTGATACCAACATCTTGGATCCTCGCAACACCTATGCTACTCCCGCAGAATGGGAAGTTAAAGCAAAAGACTTGGCTGGCCGTTTCGTGAAGAACTTCAACAAGTTCACTGGTAACGAAGCTGGTAAAGCTTTGGTAGCTGCTGGTCCTGAATTGTAGTTCAGTACCTACACAATAAAAAAAGGAAGTGACTACGGTCATTTCCTTTTTTTGTATCCAATATTCACTCATTATACACAAGGGACTAATTGGCAGGTCTCGATGTATATTGGAACGGACAGTCTCTCAATTCAGGTCGCCCGTTTTGAATCACCCAAACATCCGAAAAATCAAGATCCGTGTCATTCCAATAGCCATAACTCCCCATTTCGTCAGCACTGAACACATGTACCGATTTCGGCCACAAAGAACCCGATTGATAGGTTCCCTCCAAGGTATAACAATTGCTATAGGTGCCATTGCCATCATCAGTTCCCATAATGCCATTTCCATAAGGAACTTGACCGTAATTCACACAACAGTCAATCAGGCTGTAAGTTGCAGAACATCCAACAATCCCACCTGCATCATTGTTCAAATCCGAAGGCAAATAACCACTATTGTAGCAGTTTTGCACAATGGAATTGTCTTCATTGCCAATATTGGCTCGTTCTAAATAGCCAATAATACCTCCAGTATAAGAATCACTGGTATTCGAGCGAACTTCTCCATAATTGGCCGATTCACGCAAACTTACATTCAAGCTGGTATTCGAACTACCCGAACCCATTTTTCCAGCAATACCTCCGACACAAACATTTTCGCCACTACCGATAATGGTCCCAAAATTCACCGAATACTGAACCACACAGCGACGGTCTTTCGCTTTTCCAAGAATACCGCCAACACCCGGATAAGGGCTGGAACTGCTCGCATTGCCAGTTACGGTTCCATAATTGGCACTGTTGTGAATCTTACACCAGTCATGCACCGAGGTGGCAGACGTTGCTCCGACAACACCTCCGACAAAGTTTTCTCCAGTCACCTCTCCAATATTCACACAATAATTCACATAGGGTTCATCGCTGCCATATTGTACATGACCTACAACCCCACCTAAATGATCCTTTCCTTTGACCGTTCCATAGTTGATACATTCTTCCAATTTACCTCTCTTTTCAATCTCACCGACGACTCCACCCGCATAATGAACCGCATCAACGAATCCTTCAAACGAACAATCACATACTTTTTTATCGTTATCATAAGAAATAAAACCGAAGACTCCACCGGTGTAATTCCCATTTCCGGTCACCGTAGCATTCACATGCAATCCGTCCACAGATGAATTGATTACGTTTCCGATCGCACCACCCAGGTACCTGGCCGCAGCTTCCTTGTCATACGGAAGTACCTTTCCATAGAAACAAGTCTTCAGGCTACTTTTGGCCGGGATCTTCGGCGCACTGTTGTTCATCGAGATACTATTTTCACCATCCACAACCCCATCCTTCAGTTCTCCAATCAACCCTCCTACTTTGTAAGGTCCTTTTACCTCCATGGAGCCCGTACCCACCGTACTGCTGCGCAATTCAAGAGTGGCTTTGTTCATAAAGCCAGCAATACCCCCCACATAACCATAAGACTCATCCGAATGCGCAACAGTAATGTTACCAGCCATCTCCAAATCTCGGATATACAGCGCATTGTTTTCGAATCCGGTTCCTTCCACACGGCCAGCAAATCCTCCCACATACAAGTCTCCCGAACAATAATAAGGGCACTCCAAATAAGTATTTGAGCCAAATTTAAAACCATCTACCGATAAATCGAAACTTTCTTTGAGTTGAAGATACCCAATGCCGGCAGCAACGGATTCGCTACCGTGTATCGGACCAGATACCAAAACCTCACTCAACTGCAAGGGTTGGGTTACATTCGCATAACCAATACATCCACCCACATACTTATCCGCTACCTTATAAACCAAGGCCAGCTCTGTGTTGGCAATCGAACTGGTCGCCGAAAGCGACTCAACATACCCTACAATTCCTCCCAAATATTCTTTGGCATAAAGTATTCGAATATTATCATTGTTCGTATTGGAACTGTGCAGCAACAGAACACCGTTCACCTCAAAGCTGGCATTCTTCACATGTCCGATTACTCCACCTACATACTTACCGTCACTTTCCACCACAAAACGGTCCGCAATAGGATCTTCCTCAAATCCGGATGATACTGCAGACGCGTAGCTTCCACTATGAATGGTATGAAAATCCCGAATAGTCAACGCGGCGTTCTCACACTTTCCAACAGCCCCACCTACCGCTTCACCAATGGCCGATATACTCAAGTTACTCTTACATTGCAAGATGCTCACATGGGCATTGTTGCTTACAGAACCGATCAACCCACCTATCAATGAATTTGCTTCAAGATGCCCGGTTACAATCACATTGGAGATACTTACAATACCTTCTGCATTCCCAGCAATGGCACCTACCCGACTGTGAGCATTGTTGATATAGATATCATCCACAATCAAGTCCGACAAGTAAGCCCCATTCTTCAAGGCTTTAAAAATCCCCCGATCTGAATCCTCGGTAGCCTCCTTGCCTCCCGAATAAGAAAGATCCGAAATTCGTTTACAATCACCACTATAATGACCTGCAAATGTAAGATTACCTAGCGTCCTGTTTTCTTCTTTAGCCCCGCTACGCCATTGAATATCGGCGGTTTGTTGAAAGTAATAACCCGCTGCATAATGATCATCAATACTCAAAACGCTCAAGAAATTATTAAAATCATCGCTGGACCCAATCAAGTACGGATCCGATGCACTGCCTGATCCCAACAAATAGGCTCCATAACCCTCTTTCTTCAATTCCTCATCGGCATCATCAATTTTTTCGGCCTCTTCCCCTACAAATTGAATCAAATAACGACGGGGAGTTTTTCCCAGAAAATGATCCGAAACCAAAATATAGGTATCATCCTCGATACGTGTCAATTCCGGTATTATCATCGAAACTTTCATATAATCTTCCGTGAACTCACAGGTCGTTTGCAACTCCAGAATCACCGGTTTGTTCTTTGCAATCAAGCGAACCGTAAATGTTTTCAAGGGATCTACGTTCCAGCGCAAGGTTGAGTGAAACGTTGTAACAGAATAGCCATCATAGTGCTGGATGTAAGCATCCAAATCCGGCTGATGATGTTCTTCCGAACAGGCTTGAAACAAACCCGCAAATGCCATTAGCAAAACAAGGTAAATTGTTTTTTTCATATTGAATTGTTCTTTATATGATTTCTGATTGATTCATAAATTATTCAGCAGAAAACTGCATCGATGAGCGGAAAGGTATCGGATACGAAGTTCCCGAAGTCACCGTCGGTATTTTCCAGGCCCCCTGCTCACCAAACGACCATCCCGAATAAGAGTTTTGCTGACCCAACTGACTCAAGCTCAACGAACTTGCATAGTTATCCGTATATCCTTTGTTTTTGTAGTAATATACTCCCTCAAAGGTATCATATGTACCGATCTTCCCATCCGCCTCACCGAATATGCCCTTCCAAGTTGAGACATCGGCCAACCCCAGGCAATTGATAACACTGTACTCATCATCGATCAAGCCAGCCAGCTGACCTCCGCCCTTACCGGTACCCGTTCCTGCATTCAAGCAATCCTTCATATACCCCCGGCTGTTGAAACGCCCTACAATACCACCAACATGATCTTGGGGGGTTCCTGAAATCGGACCGGCATTCACACATTGTGTGATCAAGATCACATTATCCGCATAATCAGTCGCTCCTTTAGTAATGGAATTCATGGCGCCAACCGCACCAATCATTCCTCCGACAATAGCAGGAGCCAGGGTCCCTCCACTTAGAACTGTAAGACCTATCACAGAAATCACATCCACGGCCAACAACACTCCTGCGGCAATGATGTAATTGCGTTCGTGAATTTCGTTCAGTTCAGCCACCTCTTCGGCGCGTTCGTGAACTGCTTTGTTCAAATTGTCATTAAATGTCTTCACATTTTCTTCGTTGGACAGAAAACCCGATAGTTCATCCATCGAGGTCGCATAATCCGTCAACAAAGGGTCCGTTGACAAATCACTCAAGAGCTTGACCGACTGAGAAGCTCGAATCTTTTTCAGATCTTCGTCCAAAGACTGAATTACCGAATCACTTACCGCTACAATCTCAGCAGCCATTGCTTCTACGTGCACATGATCCAGGTGGTGTCCCGCTATTCCAATAAACACAACTTCCGTAATCGGAAGAACCACATCAATGGCCACTTCTGTCAGCAAAAGAAAGGTACTCAAAAATCCGGAAGTAGCCATGTGGGCCACCGACAAAACCGGACCTAAAAAGGCCGCAAACATTTGAACCGCTCCAAAGGTAATTTCAGCAATATTCAAGGCACTCAATTCTTTTTCCCTTCCCATTTCTGCAACAATTCCCCCAACCGGTTCCTGCATTCCTTCAATAGCGCCAAAATTGCCACAATAGTGAATAACCGTATTATTTTCCGCATAACCAACGATGCCGGCTGCATGCGAGCCTTCCGCGCTGATACTTCCATAATTCTGAGAATCCGCTAAAGAGCCCATGGATGTCTTGCCCACAATCCCGGCCACATAATCCCCCGTACCAGATACAGATCCTTTATTCAAGGAGTTATGGACACCAGCTATCGATGTATAGCCCACCAAGCCTCCTACATAATCTACTCCCTGGACGGTCCCCGTATTCAAACAAGAATAGCAACCGAATTGTGCTTCCCCACACAAACCGCCAACATTCCTAACTCCAGAAACGTCACCCTCATTCCGACAATAACGCAAATAAACATTGTTGAACAGATAACCTTCTTCTTCACTGTAATTTACGCGCATACTTCCCACGATTCCTCCTACACCCTCATAGCCTTTCACGGTTCCATAATTTTCTGATGTCGTTATCCAAGCCGCCCGAGCTCCTGCAAGAATCCCCCCAAAAGAGCGCTGTGTATCATCCACATTCGTTTCTGGACCCACTACTTGCGCCTTGTGCAAATTCTTAGAAGCAACAATACTAATGGTATCCCCCACCGCAATAATACCACCCGCACTTCCTAAATTCACTTTTACCGATCCATTATTTTGGCAATTGTTAATCAAGATCTTTGAGGACACAGCTCCAGCCCCAACCAGACCTCCAGCGTTATAATCGGCTGTCACCAATACTTCATCGTCGGTAGAACAGCCGGCTATATCCAATACCGCATGCGAATCAACCACCCCGATGAGCCCACCTGCCGAAAAACTACCATTTGCCCCATAAACATCCGAGCTAATAAGGGAACATTTATGAATATGCGTGGTATCATTCGTACCACCTCGAGTAATCACCACACCAGCTAAGGTTCCGACTCCATACACCCCTTTAACCATGGAATTCTTGATGGTAACATTCAAAATCGTTGCTCCCCGAATGTAACCGAACAATCCAACAGCAACACCATTTTCCACCTTGTCTGTCAATGATTTGACATACTCAATGTAATAACCATTTCCATTATAAATCCCACAGAACGGATTGTTCATATCATAACCTATCGGCGTCCAAAAATGCACTGGATCACATCGTTCGACCTCTGGCTTCATGTACTTGGCGATAAAATCCCCTTGCTGACTAAAATACAAGCCTTCGGTAGGATGCGAATTGGTGTACGACCGAATTTTGGTCAAATGCTCGGGAGCCGTCACTTGATAAGGATCCTCTTGGGTACCTTTACCCACCAATCCGATCTGCTCATCGTACGAATCCAATACTCGATATCCATCTTTCTTGAATTCAATCCGCATACCCAGGCCCCGATTCAGATCTCCCTCATATTCAAGAAAAAGCATCCGATAGACCCCTTCTTTGATTCCGTGATCCATCGTAATTAATGAACGGTCTTCAGTTCGTTGATGCGTAGTCGTACGAACAAACACCTGTCCATCCGGAGCCATGATGTACAACACCGGTTTTTTTTCCATAAAACCATCCAACTCTTCACTGAGTTCAAATACCCGACAATCACCCACATACGGATCATTCGGACGACCACTATTTCCATTGTATTCGTCCTCCGAGCAAGCGGACAAGGCTAAGAGAAAAACCCCCATCCATGACAAAATTAAAACAGCTCGAAAGACTCTTGTAAAAGCAAGCATAATGTGATTACTTAAATTTTCCACAAATATACAATGCATAATAATGCTCCCAAAAATAAATTATTATTTTCATATATTTTATATTGAATTATCGAAACATTATCAATTAAAAATTTGAAAAATGTGCGGAAATAAAGTATATTCGCAAAAATGAAATTCACCACAAACCACCAAGGTGAGAGCGATAGTAAAAAAATGCTTATTTTTACAAGAATTTAAAAAAGCAACCCAATCTATGAGTGAAATTCTCATCAAAAATGTAACCTTACAAGGCAAACAAGTTGACATCCAAATATCCGGAAATCAAATTATTGGCATTCACCCCGTACCCGAAGACAACAACCAATCCACAGGCATTGCTTCACTCATGTCCGGCATTGCCAACTTCTTTTCCGGTATGTCTTCTGGCGATCACGGCGCCGGCAACCTGCCCAACATCGCAAAATCCGGCATGTCACGCGGCGCAAGAGATGGGGCCACTGTCCAAAAGCCCAAAGTAATTGACGGTACCGGCAAGTGGGTCATTCCCGGCCTTATCAACATGCACACACACTCCGGCATGACACTCACCCGTGGCTTTGAAGAAGACAAACCCCTGACTGCCTGGTTAAATCGCGTATGGGAAGTAGAACAAGGACTGAATGAGGAAATGATCTACTGGGGCACCCGCTTGGCCTGCCTGGAAATGATCAAATCCGGAACAACGTGTTTCAATGACCAATATTGGATGATTGACCAGGCTGCCAATGCCGTAGAGGAAGCAGGTATCCGTGCATTCCACTCCTACGTCTTTTTGGATGGCGGCGATGCCGAGAAAGCAAAGCGCCAACGCAAAGAGGCTGAAATTTTCTATGAACGAGCCCAAAATTGGGATCCCCGCAATCAATTTACCATTGCCATCCATGCTCCTTACACCGTTTGCGAAGAAAATATGGCGTGGGTACGCGATTTTACGAAAGAAAATAATTTATTGATCCACACCCACTTGTCAGAAACACAAAATGAGGTCAATGAGTCCCTGCAGCGATACGGAAAGACCCCTATCCGCCGGATGTACGACTTGGGCATCCTCTCCGATCGGGTCATCTCGGCACATTCCTTGTGGTTAAACGATGAAGACATCGCCCTATTGGGAGAAACTGGAGTAACAACGGTACACAATGTCAATTCCAACCTCAAACTAGCATCTGGCTACCGTTTTCGTTATCAAGAACTTACCAAAGCGGGTGCAAACGTCACTTTGGGAACAGATGGCTGTGGATCTTCCAATAACTTAGACTTATTGGAAACCATGAAGACTTCCGCCTTACTACAAAAAGCCTGGCGTGAAGACCCTGCCGCATTACCCCTGAACGAACTAATGGATATGGCCACTATCAATGGTGCCAAAGCCCTGAAAATCAACTCTGGTAAAATCGAAGTCGGAGCCTTGGCGGATCTGGTACTAATCGAAACCCGCAATTGCGCCTTCACCCCGATGCTGGATTTCCATGCCAACTTGATTTACTCCGCCAACAGTTCGTGCGTGGATACCGTCATCTGCGATGGCAATGTCCTGATGGAAAACCGACACGTTCCTGGCGAAGAAGAAATCCTAAGCCGGGCAAACGATTTGGCACTCCGACTAAACGGAAAGCAATAACAACATAAATAAAAAA
>JAFYSH010000011.1 GCA_017546605.1 Bacteroidales bacterium
GATCTATACCCTGATTCATACCTCCACAGATAGCTCCTGCGTAAAGGTTTACTTCTTTTTTTAGATTAGTGTAATTAACATCAATATTGAAATTGACAACTCCAAGATTCTTGATTTTGTGTGCTTCTGGGCAGGTGGCAAGGTTTCCAAACAGACCATAAGCACGGAAGTTGGCTGTTTCTGTCAAGAATGGAGTCTCTTCATTGATGACAATCTGCATTCCTGAAATAACGTGGCCATTTCCGTCTAATGAACCACCAAATGCAAAATTTCCTTCTTCTGCTTTGTCCCAAGTACCCATGAAACCGTATGCTTCTGATGCACCGATAGGTACCCAGTTACCCCATTTTGAAAGGTCGATGTCTGCGATGAGTTTATAGTGACTGTTTGGACCTTTACGAATTGCATTCAGCTGCTGTGCAGTTTGGATGAGGTATGGATCTTCCAAAGTACCGCTACCGCCAGCAAACTCAAACGGACTGTCAATAATTTGTGCCGGAGCACCGTCGCTGTATTTAGATCCGGACTTAATGTCTTTAAGACAAGCCTTTGGTATAAATTTCTTACCATCGACAAGACACCATTCACCTACCAGGCCTGGGATATCATCTGAGAGATCTACATCAAGAATATCTACAGAGAGAATTGTATAATTGCTTGGATATGAAGTTTTCTTAGCATCTTTCACAACTTTGCCATTGATGTCAAAATGCTCTTCAGTAGTTGGATATGCGTAATAGGCACGCATGTTTTTTGCGACGAATTTATCTACAATGTCTTCACCCCATTTATCCTTTTTGCTCCAATAATCAAATAGAGGTGTATTCATTTTAGCGGTTGCAACAGGGGTCAAATGCTGTTGGCTGATTTTGTTCTTATACTCCTTCATTGCAGGAGAGATTCTGGCATCATACCCCATATCATCTGTAAATGCAGTAAGATACACTTTGACGGTCTTTGCGTCAATGCGCTTGAATCCTGTCGTGTTTTCTGCCTGCTGCACTTGGTCGTTGAGTTTGAGCCGCTTATCAAAGCAATAACCGTCTTTAGCCTTGAATGTTGCAACTGCAGTTGTAAACATAAATGGTTTTACACCATCGGGATGTTCATATTTGACATTGGAAAGAATGTAGTTTTCTTTTGATAGAGATTTATCATCATTTGCCTCATAATATGGCTTGCCGTCTTTGATGACAAGACGCCAGGTTCCCATCTTGGTGATAGGAATATCTGTCGAGTTTGCCACTGGCTTAGGCGTAGATTGTTTCTGCACCTGCTGTTGTTGCTCCTGTGCTTCATCTTTTAGATTTTCTGTGAGATCGTTTATCCCTTTATTAACTTGCTTACTAACTTCTTTCTTGATCTCTTTTTTGATGTTCTTTCCAAGATTTTCAAGGAAACTTTGAGCATGCGAGTGTGTGCAATAAGACATTGCCAACAACATTGCAACGATGATTTTTAATCTCATGAGAAGAATAATTAGTGGTGTTTTATTCAATAAGTATCTGATTTAACGGTGTAAATATAAGCAATCTAAAGCAAATTGTATCTATCCTGGAACTTTAACGAAAGCTGCTGTGAGATAATACCCCAGCTCGGGAAAACGCCCTTGTTCTTTGTAACATAAAAACGAAGAGAGGCTAACTTCAAAGTCTAAATTGACTTTTTAGTCAGTCTCTCTTTCTTTTGTCCGTTAGGAACTACTAGTATTGAATGTTCGGAACAGTCAAGGTTGCAGCAGCATCTTTCGCTACAGCTTCTTTCCATTTTTCACTATAGCCGGGTTGATCCGGTGAAGCCGGGATGCGGTGGGTGTGTCCATTGCCCAGGAAGCATCCATTTGCATCTTGTTTCTTCACGTTGCCGTCGATGAATTTTACCAACAGGAAGCGGTCCAATTCTCTCCAGGTGTCCATCATTTCGTTGGCTTTGCGAGTAGAATATTCAGTCAGGAATGCACGAACATCACCACCATGTTGAGCCAAGTACAAGGCTTTCTCATCAATCTTCGGCAACTCAGCGGCGCAGCCCAATTCGTGCGCACTGGCTGCTTCTTGCAAAACGGGAGCAACACGGTCGTAGAGCAAATAGGCAAAATGAGTTACTCGGTTGAAGAGCCAGAAAGCAGAAGTTTCTGAGTATTCCACCATACTACCGTTGCCAACGCGAATACATTCAGGAGCCTCGGTGATGGTTGTGTAGATCGGAGTCAAGCAGGAAGTAGCGGCATCATCCACACCAAACCAAAGTACGCCACCAATTTCATCGGGCAGCCAGTTTCGGGCTTGGCAGAGGATCCAGAAACCGGTTTGTTGGGTGGCAATTGCACGTTCGTTCAGGTAGGTAACTCCATCGTATTCGAAGTGCATCGGTCTCCAACGGTAGGGGGTATGATGACCACCGGCTCCGATGTCTTGGGTCATATCCATCGGGGTGTTTTCATAGTGGTCGCGCATTACGTCAGCCACTTCTTTCATGGAAACCTTTTCTGCAGGTTTGATGTACAAAGGCATTTTGTTTTGAGCGTTGTAGCCCATTGCAAAATCCAGGTAATCTTCAGCCTTTTTGTCGCCAATCATGCCTTTGCCCAAGATGTTGAATGCGGACCAAACACGGGCTTCGCAACCGCGCAATGCGCTGAAGTCAGCGGGTGCATAGGCGTCGGCAAAGCTGAAGTCTGCATCTTTTCCATCAAAGTATCCCATTTCGCGGGCAAATGAAATCACGTCTTTTGAGTAGAGCCAGTTTTCTTTGTCCTTCAAGGGGAATTTGTGGATGCGGGCTTGGTTGGCGTGAGCAGAAATGTATCCGTCTGGAATGCGGGCAGCTACCCACACAGCTCCTTTGTTTGCGTTCTTTCCATTGACCATTTTGGTGCCTTTTCCGATCATCTCAAGAATCCATACTTCATCCTTGTCTGCGATTGAAAAACTTTCTCCGGAAGAAGCATAACCGTATTCTTCTACCAATTGAGTCATTACTTGGATGGCTTCGCGAGCTGTTTTAGCTCGTTGCAAGGTGATGTAGATCAAAGAGCCATAATCTACGATGCCGGTTTTGTCTTCCAATTCAGGACGGCCACCCCAGGTGGTCTCAGTAATCATGAGTTGGTGTTCGTTCATGTTACCAACGGTTTGGTAGGTACGTTCTACTTGGGGAATTTCACCCAGGTAACGGCCTGAGTCCCATTCGTAAATTTTTAGCATGGTTCCACGCGGATAGACCATCGCCGGGTGGAAGTACAATTCTCCATAAAGTTGATGCGAGTCAGCGGAGTAGGTTACCATAACAGAACCATCCTTGGAGGCACCTTTGGTGACGAGAACATTGCTGCAGGCATCCAGTGGTTGAGCTCCAAACAGGGCTGCAGCCATGCAGATTGCAGAAAAGATTAATTTTCTCATAAATAAAATTGATTATTTGTAATTTTGTAAAAAAATCAACACATCTTTACAAAGATAAAACTTTTTTTTAACAACCCGTAAAATCGTAGAAAAACATGAAGACTTGGAAGTATGTGATGTTTGCCATTTTGTGTGGTATGATCCTACAAAATTCGCGTTTGCAGGCGCAGCAGCGTGGGCCTCAAAAGCCCCCTTCACCGACCGAAATGGCGGCGCAAGAAACGGAACGATTGGAAAAACTTTTGAAGTTGGATTTCTATCAGGTCTTCATTGTGGACTCCATTCTGCAGCACGACATGCAGGCTATGATGGAAGAGATGGAGCAGATGCAACGATCAGGCATGCAGGAAATGAGTAGTTTCCGCTTTGTTCAGGATAAATGGAAAAAGCAGATTGAATCCGGCTATCAGAAAATCTTCACACCCGAGCAATGGGACAAGTACCTGTTGGAAAGTGGTCAGAAAAAGTCGGACCGAAAAAAATCCCGTGAGGAACGTCGTCGCAAACGGGAAGAGGAACGGATGTACCGGAACGTAGAAAAAGAGCAGACCCCCCTATAGCGGTAGGGGGATCGCTTTCCGTTCTCGGTAGTAAACTGAATAGCGGAAACCCAGTGATTTTGCCCAGTCAGCATATTCTTCAAAGCGGATTCCAATGTGCTCTGTCTTGTGGGCATCGGATCCGAGGCTGAGCATTTCTCCGCCCAATTCCAAGTATCGTTTGTAGATTGCCGGATCCGGTTGGGGATGTCCATCGGGTTTGAGGTAGTAGGTCTTGGTGTTGAGTTCCAAAGCTTGTCCGTTGGAAATCATTTGTCGGAAAATGGCATCAAAGATGTCTGCATAGTCCCGATAGGTAATGGATTCCGGATAGGGGGAGTAGCGGGCGATGTAGTCAAAATGTCCCAAAATGTCAAAATTGGTCATTTGGGTGATGCATTCAAAAATCAGTTCCAAGTAACGGCCGTAAGCTTGTTTGGGTGTGAGGCCTACGTAATAGCCCCCGTGGTAGGGGTCTTTTCCATCCACAAAGTGGATGGACGCAATGATCTGATCAAACAAGTGACTTTCCAGCAGGGTATTGATTTTCTCAATGGAGTGAGGTTGCATACCTACCTCAATGCCGGCCATCACCTGTAGGCAGGAGGCGATGGGTGATTGATCGCAGATTTCGCGAAGTGCGTGTTGTTGCTCTTTGGGATCAAATTCGAAGGCCGAAATTCCGGCCGGAACATCGAAGTCATAATGTTCAGTAAAAACGATACCTGCAAGGCCCTTTTGCTGGGCCTGTTCAAGCGCTGCCTGGAAGGGCATTTTGCTGTCCGATGAGAAGAGCGAGTGCGTGTGGGTATCTACCAGTTTTGAATGCGCCATTGCTTGTCTTCGTTTTTGGTAAGGATCATTTGGCCGTCAGCGTGGTGCAGGGAGTCTAGGCGTAGGCAATAGGTAATCAGAACGCTGTCGCGAGAAAGGTCTTCACGTGACAGGATGCTGGAGGTGATGGCGGCTGCTTGGCGTCGCATTTCTTCCTTGATTTCAACCGGCAGTTGGTCGAATTCTTCAACGCTCTCCAACAAGAAAGAAGCCGCATCTGAATGGCAGTAGCGAGCTGCTTCTTGGTAGTCAGTGGCCAGGTAGGCGCTTAGAAAGTCTTCAGCAACCGTTTCCGGTCCTTGTTGGGAACGATTGCAGGCGGTTAGGGTCAGTGCGATACCAAGCAGAACCCCTAAAATGTGTTTGAGCTTCATAAGTTCAACGGTTAATCCAAGCGGACAACGGTGATACCGGATCCGCCGTGTTCAATGTGTTCGTCCGCAAAAGAACGGACGCCCGGTGTTATTTTTAAATATTTTCTAATTTCTTCTTTCAAAATACCATTGCCTTTTCCGTGTAGGATACGCACTTCCGATACTCCAACCATAATGGCATCATCAATGAAGTGGGTAACCGTAGGGATGGCTTCGTCCAAGCGCTGTCCACGGATATCAATGTTTGGACTGAAATTCAGGCGACGCTCCGATAGGGACGTCGTATTGTAGGTGCTTTTTGGGGGAGCCACGGTCCGGATGGTCTGCCGGTATTCGTTGGCAGAGATCAGTTCAACTTTGTCCCGTTGCGTGCGGGTAGTCAGTTGCCCCACATTGATGGAAATCTGTTTTCCGGAGATCTGTACTACCTCGCCAATGAGTCCTGCTCCAAGGATGCGGACTTTGCTGCCTACTTGCAGTACTTTTTCTTCCGGGAGAATCGCAGGGGCTTGTTCGGCTTGTTGGCTTTGTTGTTTTTCCCGTTCTGCCTTCCGCTGGGCTTTCCGTTCCCGTTGGGCCATGATTTTCTCAATCTTGCGTTGGATCATCAGGTCTGCATCGGTGGAGGAAGGTGTTTGTAGTGTTTCGGTGAACTGATTCAACTCGCGTCGGGCTTGTCGGGTTTGTTCTTTTTCCGCCTGGGCTTCCTTGATCTCCCGGATGGTACCTTCGATTTTCCGGTTGGCATCTTCCAGCAGCTGTTTGGCTTCTTCGCGAGCCTGGTTGAGGATGTCCTTGCGCAGACGTTGGATTTCATCCAACTCTTTTTGATATTTGTCGGTGATGGATTCCAGCGTTTTGTCGGTGTGTCGGATGCGTACGAGCTTCTCTTCCAATTGACGTTTGCTGCGTGCAATCCGGCGGAGATTTCGTTCGATGTTGACAAACTCGTTACCGGCCCGTTCTTCGGCTCCGTGTACAATCATTTCCGGAAGCCCAATTTTTCGGGCGAGTTCAAAGGCAAACGAATTACCGGGTAGGCCAATTTCCAGACGGAACAGCGGAACAATTTTCTGGGTATCAAATTGCATGGCTCCGTTGATAACCCCGTTGCTGTTGCCGGCATAGAGTTTCAAGTTGGTGTAGTGTGTGGTGATCACGCCGTAAGTGCCCCGTTCTTCCAAGGTGCTGAGGATTTCTTCCGCAATGGCACCACCGGCAGCCGGTTCAGTTCCAGAGCCGAATTCATCGATGAGTACCAAACTGTGTTCGTTTGCCATTTCGAGCACTTCTTTCATTTGTGTCAAATGGGAACTATAGGTACTCAAGTCATTTTCAATGGACTGGTTGTCTCCAATGTCGATGAATATATGATCAAAGATGGGAAATTCTGAGGTTTCGGAGGCCGTAACGGCAAATCCCCATTGCAGCATGTATTGAAGTAGCCCAACGGTTTTTAAGCAGACGGATTTGCCGCCGGCGTTGGGACCAGATATGAGCAGGATGTGTTTTTGTGGATCCAATTGCAGGTCGAGCGGTACGACTTCTTTTCCCTCTTTCTTCAAGGTTTGCTCCAGGATGGGATGGCGTGCACGTTGGAGTTTGAGTTCTCCTTGTTGGGATAAGATGGGTTTGCCCGCTTGCAGGAAATTGGCGACGCTCCCCTTGGCTCGGATAAAGTCGATCTCTCCGATGTATTCGGCCGAGGCAATGAGCATGGGCAAATCGGGACGGATAAAATCTGAGAATGCAAGGAGAATCCGATGGATCTCGCGTTGTTCTGCAAAGTGCAGTTCTTTGACCTGGTTGTTCAGTTCAACAATTTCCATCGGCTCAATGAAAGCCGTTTTACCTGTAGCAGATTCATCAATCACATAGCCGGGAATCTTTCGTTTGTTTCCGGCTGGAATCGGAATCAGAACACGACCCTCCCGAACAGCAACCGAAACATCGCTGTCCACGATGCCAGATTCTTGGGCACTGCGAAGGATGTTTTGAATGCGACGGGAAATGGCGCCTTCTTTCTCTCGCAGGGATCGGCGGATTTGTAGCAACTCGGGGGAAGCATTGTCGCGCACTTCTCCAAAGCGGTCCACGATACGATCGATTTGTAGGAGGATTTCCGGGAAAGCATCCACTCCTTTTGAGAGGGCTTTGAGTCGAGGATATTGGGTCTCATTGGCCCGATCAAAGAATGATGTTAACCGGCGTAGCGTGTTTAGTACCTCTTTGAGCTGGTTCAATGATTCCAGATCGATGCACGTAGCTGGGGTCTGTAAGGGAATCAGAAAGTTCAGGCAGTCGATATAGCCCGAATCGGGGAACGAACTTTCGAATAAGAGAATGACGCGCATTTCATCGGTCAACTCCAGCCGTTCCCGAATGGTGGCTTCGTGTGTGCTCACTTCTTCTGCCGCTACACGGTCTGCCGCATAACGGGTCTGACAGCGGTTGGCTATCCAATTTCGGATTTTATCAAAGCCGATTTTTTGTTCGCGTTGTCTGAATGAATAGGTCATTTTCAGGTCTTCCATCAAGGTTGCAAAGATAGCGATTTGTCCGTATTCTTTATTTTTTTGCTACCTTCGCGTGCCCTTATCCAGCAAGGAATGATGATTTATCTGGTTTTGATGTTGGTAGCCTATCTGATTGGCTCGGTCTGCACGGCGGTGATTTTGTCGCGCGTGTTTTATGGGGTTGATATTCGTCAATACGGAAGTCGCAACCCGGGTGCCAATAATGCACAGCGGGTATTTGGTTGGAAAATGGGCCTTTCTGTTTTTTTGTTGGATGGCTTAAAAGGAGTAGCCAGTGTGAGTCTGATTCATTTTTCTGCAGCAATTCCTGGAACAGAATGGTACGAGGGATTTCGAATCATCTTGGGAATGACTGCTGTATTGGGGCATATTTTTCCGGTATTCTTTGGTTTTAGTGGTGGAAAGGGTGTGGCAACGATTGTCGGCATCTTGTGCGTATTGCACCCTTGGACGGCATTGATCTGTTTTGGGGTTTTTCTGTTTTTCTTCTTTTGTACCCGCTATGTTTCGTTGAGTGTACTACTGGCAGTGACTTTCTACCCGATTTTTATCAACGTACTGTTTGAGTTGTTGCTTGGACACAAAGAAACCTTGACCATCCAGATTTTCAGCATCGTGATTGCTGCCATACTCTGGCTGACCCATTTGAGCAATCTCAAACGACTGATTCAAGGGAAGGAAGAGAAGTTTTTCTTTAAAAAGCCAGTGGCTCCACTTATTTCTTATAAGAGTTTTCGATAGCCAACTTAAGTTCGCTAATGCTGCTCATGGTGCGGATTTTTCCACCTGTGACAAATGAGATATTTCCTGTTTCCTCGGAGACAACAATGGCGTCTGCGTCCGTTTCGGATGAGATGCTGACGGCTGCCCGGTGACGCATTCCGTATTGGGGGGGGAGGTTGGGGTTTTCTACGATGGGTAATGTGCAGCGGGCGGCTACAATTCGCTCGGTGGTAATGACCATGGCTCCATCGTGTAGGGGCGAGTTTTTGAAGAAAATGTTCTGAATCAGCCGGCGGTTGAGTTTGGCATCAATCCGGTCTCCAGTCTCAATGATGAATTCCAACGATGATTTGTGGGAAACTACAATGAGTGCTCCGGTTTTTGTTTCAGCCATACTGCTGCAGGCTTGTGTGATTTCTTCGATTCTACTGCTGTCAATTTCCCGGTCTTGTCCGCCGCCGATGAGTATTTTGTATAACCGGCCGGCTTTGGTTTTGGCAATGTATTGACTACCAAGGTGTAACAGAAATCTTCGGATCTCCTGTTGGAAGATGACCACCAGCGCAATCACACCAACTCCCAAAACTTGTCCTAAGATCGCAGAAAGCAAGTCCATGTTCAGGGATTTCACCAGGAACCAGAAGAGATACAGGAAAATGATGCCAAAGAAAATGTAGATGGCATTGGTGCCCCGAATCAGTTTGAAGAGTTGGTAAATGAGGTAAGTTACCAGCAGGATATCCAGGATATCGATGATTGTTATGTTGATAAAGTCGAACATCGCATGAGTTTGCGCAAATTTATATTTTTTTCAGAACAACGGCAACAGAAAAATCCTACAGATCTCCTGCGAACCCGAGCGTTGCCACACTGACGCGGACCGATGGGACGGATTGTAGGGCATTGATACATGCCTCCAGCGTGGCACCGGTGGTCAGCACGTCATCCACCAGGAGCCAGTGTTGGTCTGTGGCGGGGATGATTGTCGGATTTAAGCGGAACGCGTTCTGCAGATTGGTTCTTCGTGCCTCTGCATCCAATTGTGTCTGTGTCCGGGTATAGCGTTGGCGCTGCAACAAATTGGGATAGAGCGGCAGTTGTAGCATGTCGGCAATGCCTTTGGCGATCCATTCGGCCTGATTGTAGCCCCGGGACCATTGCCGGAACCAATGTAATGGAACGGGCACGATGCCTGTCCATCCCTTTTCGGCCGCCAGTGGCAGAAGTTGCTTCCCCAAGCGTTGTCCCATCAGTCGTCCGAGTTTCCGACCTCCCTGGTATTTGATCCGGTGGACCAAAGCCGGGTACGAACCGGTCTTGTCAAAATAAAAAAGAGAACAGACCGTATCGATTGCAATACGGTCTGTCAGCCGTTGCTCTGCAGGGTTGTTCCGCCAATCCCAAAAATGGGTTAGCGGAAGGTCCCGTTCGCAGATCAGACAGAGGTCTGTTTCACAAGGTATGAGTTGCCGTCCGCACACCGGACAGGTTCGGGGAAAGAGTGTTTCCCAAAGTGCGGTCCACGTGTTGATCAGAAGAAGGCTTTTTTCAAGGTTTCTACTGCATCCAATTTTTCCCATCCGAAGAATTGTACGGTTTCGGTTCGGGTTTCGCCGTTGCGTACAAGGTTGACCGGTTGGGTGTAAGGTGTTCTTCCGAAGTGACCATAGGAGGCAGTAGGCTGGAAGATCGGGTTCTTGAGACCAAAACGTTCTACGATCTTGGCAGGGCGCAAGTCAAACAAGTTGCGGATGATCTCTGCAATTTCTCCGTCTGTTTTGTTGATCAGTGCAGTGCCGTAGGTGTTGATGTACAAGCTGACAGGTTCAGCAACGCCGATGGCGTAAGCCACTTGTACCAAAACTTCGCGGGCAATACCGGCAGCCACCATGTTTTTCGCAATGTGGCGGGCGGCGTAGGCAGCCGAACGGTCCACTTTGCTGGAGTCTTTTCCTGAGAATGCGCCACCGCCGTGAGCACCGCGTCCGCCGTAGGTGTCTACGATGATTTTACGACCGGTCAAACCGGTATCTCCGTGCGGGCCACCGATGACAAATTTGCCGGTAGGGTTGACCAAAAGGCGGTAATGGTCGTCAAACAGACGGGCAGTTTGTTCGGACAATTTGGCCTTCAGGCGAGGGATGAGAATGTTTTGAATGTCTTCGCGAATGCGGTTTTGCATAGCTTGGTCTTCGTCAAACTCATCGTGTTGGGTGGAAACCACTACGGTGTGGATGCGCAAAGGTTGGTGGTTGTCATCGTATTCGATGGTGATTTGGGATTTGGCATCCGGGCGCAGGTAGGTCATTTCTTGACCGGCTTTGCGGATGTCTGCCAATTCCTCCAAGATGCGGTGAGCCAAGACGAGCGGCAGGGGCATGTATTCCGGGGTGTCAGAACAAGCGTAACCAAACATCATACCTTGGTCGCCAGCTCCTTGCTCTTCAGCTTTTTCGTTGACAACGCCCCGGTTGATGTCAGGGGATTGTTCATGAACGGCTGAAAGGATGCCGCAGGATTTGGCATCAAACATGTATTCAGCTTTGGTGTAACCAATTTGTTCAATGACGTTGCGTGCGATTTGTTGGATGTCCACATAGGCTTCTGCCCGAACTTCTCCACCGACTACCACCAGTCCAGTGCTGACGAAGGTTTCGCAGGCTACCTTTGCGTCCGGATCCTGACGCAAGAAATCGTCCAGGATTGCATCGGAAATTTGGTCCGCCACTTTGTCGGGGTGTCCTTCCGATACGGATTCAGATGAAAATAAATAAGCCATATTACTGTTTTTAAATAAAAAATCTCTTTCTGTGTGGAAGAGATTTGACATTGCAGTACCGGGGCTAAATGAGTGTCTTTAGCATTTTTTTCTGTGGTTGCAAGCGAGTCAAATCCGTCCACATTTATATTGCGGTGCAAAGATAATAATTCTTGAGAAAATGGTGTATAAATTTTTTAAAACTTAATATTTTTTTATCTTTGTCTGCTAGGAATGAACCAATTTAACCAAATATCTATGAAACAACTAGTTAAGAATTTCTGTATGGCTGTTGTACTATTTTGTGCGGCAGCAGCAGCGTTCGCTCAAGTAACTACTTCTTCCATGAGTGGTACTGTGGTGGACGTCAATGGAGACCCCGTTGTTGGTGCGACAGTGGTGGCAACTCACACTCCTTCCGGTACGCAATATTTTGCGGTAGCCGATGGTAAGGGTATGTTCCGGATTTTGAGCATTCGTCCGGGTGGACCCTACACCGTATCCATCGAAATGATGGGTTTTGTAAAGGTTGAACAAACCGGTATCAGCGTGGCATTGTCTGATAACTACGTATTGAACGCAACTATGCAAGAAGACTCAATGACTCTTGATGCAGCGGTTGTGACCGTGGAAGGCAAGAATTCCAACATGCGTTCAGACCGTGCTGGTGCGATGACCAACTTGGATATGACCCAATTGGCATCTTTGCCGGTATTGAGCCGTAGCATTTCAGATGTGGTAAAATTGACTCCTCAGTCATACGACTCAGGTAGTGGTCCTCAAATCGGGGGCGGTACCTATCGTCAAAACTTCTTTACCATTGACGGTGCAGCTGCTAACAACGCTTTCGGTATCGGAGAAAGTATGCCGGTAGGCGGTAGTGTGATCTCAATGGATGCGATCGAACAAATTTCTGTCAATGTAACTCCTTACGACGTTCGTCAAAGTGGTTTCATCGGGGGTTCAATGGCTGCGGTAACCCGTTCAGGTAGCAACCAATTTGAAGCATCTGCTTACATGTACTACTATGACCAAGATTTCCGTGGTAATCGTGTGGGTGATGTGAAATTGGATCTCAGTAAAGAAACCAACATGATTTACGGGGTTCGCGTAGGTGGTCCGATCATCAAGAACAAACTCTTCTTCTTTGCAAACTTTGAAATGGAAAGCAATGTGACTCCGGGTCCGAGTCACCGTGCATCAACTGAGGCAAATCCGTACACCAACGGATCGGATAATATTTCTCGCCCGAGCGCTTCTGTGATGGATGCTCTTTCTGGTTACTTGAAAAAGAATTATGGATATGATCCGGGTTTGTATCAAGGTTATTCTTCAGAAGCTCCGGGTTGGAAATTGTTGGCTCGTTTGGACTGGAACATCAACAATAACCATAAGTTCAACATTCGTTACACCAACACCAAATCCAAATATGTATCAGCTCCTTCAACTTCTACTTCAGGATTGGGTGACCGTAACTTTACCACTAAAAACCGTTTGGCAAATACCGCAATGTACTTCCAAAATGCGCGTTACTACCAAGAACAAAACTTCTCATCTTTCGCAGCTGAGTTGAACTCCCGTTTCTTGGATGGCCGTATGAACAATATGTTGCGTGCAACTTACTCACACCAATACGAACCTCGTAGTGTGGAAGGCGGATTCTTCCCGTTCGTGGATGTGGTAGTAGCTGGTGATATCTATACTTCATTTGGTACAGAGTTGTTCTCTTATGGTAACTTGCGTGATGTGCAAACATTCAACATTACCGATGAATTGTCATACTCTGCAGGTATTCACAACTTGTTTGCAGGGGTTCAATACGAATGGAACTTGACCAAAAACGGTTTCCAACGTTTTGGTGCCGGTTACTATACCTTCTTGTTCGATTCAGAAAACGATTTGATGAGTGCCATGAACAACAACACATTGTTCGCGGATCCTCATCAATTTGCGATCACTCACTCATTGGAAGATCCTAATGGACAATCTTATCCGAGATTTACTTTCAATCAGTTGTCTTTCTACTTGCAAGATGAAATTGCTATCAGCGACCGATTCAAATTGACAGCTGGTTTGCGTCTCGAATTGCCGATGTATCCGGATTTGTCTTACAACTACAGCAAACAAGTAGCTGATGCAACCTTTGCTGAATACAATGGTAATGGTGGTAAGTACGATACTCGTCAATTGCCCTCTACCCAATTGATGTTCTCTCCTCGCATTGGTTTCAACTGGGATATTACCGGTGATCGCAACTACATTTTGCGTGGGGGTACTGGTTTGTTCACCGGTCGTCTTCCTTTCGTATGGATCGTTGCTCAAGCCGGTGACTCAGGTGTGATTCAAACTACTTACACAGCCGTGAAAGGTGAAGAAGGTAAAGTATTGCCGGCATTCACTGACAACCGTAAAGAAATGATCGATCAAGTTTATGATCCGAATGCACAAGCTTTGTCAATTAGCAGTATTACGTTGATGGCAGATGATTTGCGTATGCCGCAAACTTGGAAAACATCTTTGGCAATGGACGTTCGTTTGCCGGGTGATGTGATGGCAACTTTGGAAGGTATTTACAACTACGACATTGATCCGGTAACGATCACCAACGTGGGTTTGAAAGATCCTACCCTCACCAATATCCAAGGCTATGCAGATAACCGCTATGTATGGGGTGACGTTTATGACAAGAAGATTAAAAATGCTTACTTGTTGCACAATGCTGACAAACATGGTCACTATTATTCATTGACGGCTAAGTTGGAAAAGAACAACTGGTATGGATTCAATGGTATGGTTGCCTATACTTATAGCAGTGCACAAAGCTTGAGCGATGGTTTCGGTGATCAAGTTTACTCAGCTTGGAACTCTGCGAATACCGTCAATGGTCAAAATATGTTGGACTTGGGCTATGCTAGCTACGTAATGCCTCACCGCTTGATCGCATCTTTGGGATATCGGGTAGAGTATGGTAAGAACTTCGCAACCTCTATCAACTTGTTGTATGATGGTGGTCCGAGAAGCCGTGCTTCTTACACTTATACCAAGAATATCGTTGGTGACGGTGGTGCTAACAACTTGATCTATGTGCCGAAGACCAAAGATGAACTGCAATTTGCAGATTATGAATACACCGATGCAAGCAAAAATAAAGTGGTGTATACCGCAGATCAACAACGCGAAGACTTCTGGAACTACGTAGAACAAGATCCTTACTTGCGTACTCGCAAAGGTCAATACGCAGAACGTAACGGTTTGATTTTCCCGTGGGTTCACCAATTTGACTTGCGTATTACCCAAGACTTCTACCTCAAGATGCAAAATGGCCAACGCAACACCTTGCAATTGGGCTTGGATGTTCGCAACCTGGGAGCACTCCTGAACCCGAACTGGGGCCAATTTGTTACCATGAACCGCAGCTCAATCTTGGAAGTAGCCAAGAATGGTTGGTCAAAAGATGGAGACCAACAACCTGTGTTCAAATTTATGCGTAACGGTACTGAAGTTTTGGACAAGACCTTCACTCCGAGTGTTGGAACCGCATCAACTTATTTGATCCAATTGAGCGTTCGTTATATCTTCAAATAGCCTTTGAAGAGGTTTTAATAGGGGATGGCCGGTGTCTTTGGATGCCGGCCATCTTTTTGTGCAATAGGACATTTCGTTTTTACGAACAATTGCCTATCTTTGTGAAATTTTGTGCTAGTGTGCGTATGGATGCTTGTGGGAAGACAACGGTGCAATTAGGTTTGCTGGGAGAACAACGGGCTTTGGAGCATTTGTTGCAGCAGGGTTTCCAGCTGCGTGCCCGTAATTGGAGGTACCGGCATTGGGAGTTGGATTTGGTGATGGAAGATCCGGATTTCTTGCGGATCGTTGAGGTGCGGATGAGGATGTTGCCATCCAGGCAGTTGCCCATTGAAACGATCACAAAAAAGAAACAGGCCCATTTGATTCGGGCAGCCGGTGCTTATGTGCGCAGGTTTGGAATCCAGAAAGAGGTCGTTTTTGACGTGGTCTCGGTTCTGGTGAATGGCGAAGAATTCATTATTGAGTATTTCCCGGAAGCTTTTTATCCGTTGGGCAGGATGTAGAATAGAAAAGGAATGAGTACTATGACTTCAAATAAGTATTGTGTGATTATGGCAGGTGGCGTTGGTAGCCGTTTTTGGCCCATCAGCCGCAATGAGCGTCCCAAACAGTTTCTGGATATTTTGGGGACGGGTCGGACTTTCCTGCAACAGACGTATGACCGATTTTCCCACATTGTGCCGGAAGATCACATCCTGGTGGTGACATCCGAAACCTACCGGGAATTGGTGCAGAAACAATTGCCGCAAGTGCTGCCGGAAAACATTTTGTGTGAGCCGTTCCGACGCAACACCGCTCCTTGTATTGCGTATGCTACCTATAAATTGTGGAAAAAGGATCCGAATGCAACCGTGGTGGTTGCTCCTTCGGATCATCACATCACTCATGAGCATTTGTTTGCGGAAACCATACGCAATGCGATGAATTATGCGGATGGACACGACAAGCTCATTACCTTGGGTATTGAGCCGACGCGTCCGGAAACCGGCTATGGCTACATTCAAGCCAACGTGCGGAACTATGAGAGTGTAGGTGGTGATATCTTCCACTCGGTCAAAACATTTACCGAGAAGCCGAATCGGGAGTTGGCAGAAGTCTTTATCAAGAGTGGAGAATTCTTGTGGAATTCCGGTATTTTTATCTGGAATTTGCGCACGATTCGCTCCGAATTGGAGCGTTGGTTGCCGGCTGTTACGGATTTGTTCCAACGGGGACAGGATCTCTACGATACGCCCGATGAACAACGTTATATCCAACAAGTGTATGCGGATTGTACTAGCATATCCATTGACTATGGTGTTATGGAAAAGACGCGATGTGCGTGGGTGCTGAAGGCCGGATTTGGCTGGTCTGACTTGGGAACCTGGGATTCGCTCTACAGTCACGCAAACAAAGATGAACACCGCAATTTTATTCATTGTGAAGAGTTGATGATGGATAAAATCAGCGGCTCGATTGTATATTCGACAGAAGAGGGGAAGTTACTGGCAATAAAGGGGCTGGATAACTTTATGATCATTAATACAGATGATGTGCTGATGATCTGTCCGCGAGATGAAGTGCGTTTTAAGAATATGTTGACGGATCTGGCCGTCTATGAAAAGAGTAAATATCAATAGTAAATTATTAGAAAGAACCGTATATGACTAACCAACCTTTAAAGATTAACATTCAGTCAGAAATTGGGAAACTCAATGCCGTTTTGTTGCATGCTCCGGGTGCAGAAGTGGAAAATATGACCCCTAGAAATGCGCAACGTGCCTTGTATAGCGATATTCTGAACCTCTCCATTGCTCAACGCGAGTACGAACAATTGTATGGCGTGTTGTCCAAGGTAGCGCAGATTTACGACGTTAAAACACTGTTGGAAAAGGTCTTGGATAACATGAAAGAGCGCGAAGCTCTTATCGGAAAAATTTGTGTAACAGAAGAGGTGACCGATTATTTCGAGGCATTGATGTCAATGAGTTCCAGGAACTTGGCTCGGGTGCTGATTGAAGGTCTTCCTGCCCGTATCAATACCTTGACTTCTTATCTGAACAACGAATACTATGCCCTGTTCCCGTTGTACAACTTCTATTTCACCAGAGACTCTTCGGTGACTATTGGTAACAGCGCGTTGATTTGCCGGATGGCCAATAAGGTTCGGATGCGTGAGTCTTTGATTATGGAAGCTATCTACAAGGGTAGTGGTATGTTTGAATGTGATATTATCAATTCGCACGAATTCCAGCCCACTAGCCGCGACATTTTTATGGAAGGTGGGGATATTCTCATTGCACGCGAAGACATCCTGCTCATTGGTAATGGTGTTCGTACCAGTACCCAAGGTATCGATTTGCTGGTAGATCGTTTGTGCCGCAGCAATTTTGAAGGCAAGCGCCACGTCATTGTGCAACAATTGCCGGAAACGCCGGAATCCTTCATTCACTTGGATATGGTGTTTACGTTGTTGGATCGCGACAAATGCATGGTTTTTGAACCCTTGATTCTAGGTGATAACCAATACCAGACGGTCCACATGACCATCGATAATGGTAAGGTGACCAAGATTAAGTCGGTTGCAAACATTCCTTCGGTTTTGCGTCGTTTGGGTATGGATCTGGAACCCATTGTCTGCGGAGGTCAAGCCGATGATTGGGATCAAGAACGGGAACAATGGCATAGTGGTGCGAACTTCTTTGCTTTTGCTCCTGGTAAGGTTTTGTCCTATGCTCGAAACATTCACACCTTGAACGAATTGGCAAACAAAGGTTTTGAGATCATTCCTGCATGGGATGTGATTCATGGAAAGGCGGATATTACCGGAGATCGTCTCTGCGTGGTGACCATTGATGGTTCTGAGTTGCCTCGTGGTGGCGGTGGTGCCCGTTGTATGACCATGCCCCTCTCGCGAAATGCGGTGGAGTGGTAACAGAATGCCAAAAAAAAACTACCTTTGTACCGCTTAAAGATTCGAGAGAAAATGAACGCAAAGATTGAAAAATTGTTGCAGGAGATCGCTGGTCTGAGCGCACAGAAAGCGCAGGACTTGGAAGAGATCCGGACCCGTTTGTTGGGAAAGAAAGGAGATATTACCCGTTTGTTTGAGGATTTCAGAACAGTCTCTCCGGAACAAAAGAGAGAGTTTGGTCAGAAACTCAATGCACTCAAGCAGGCCGCAACTGAAAAAATAGAACAGCTGAAAGAACAGTTGGAAGCAGCGGGAACAGCCCATCAGGCATCCTTTGATGCAACCAAGCCGGGCGATGTTCAAGAATTGGGTACACGTCACCCGATTTCCATTACCCGTGAAGAGATCATTTCAATCTTCAAGAAGTTTGGATATGCCTTGGCCGAGGGTCCTGAGATCGAAGATGACTGGCACGTGTTTGGAGCCTTGAACTTCCCGCCGGAGCACCCGGCCCGCGATATGCAAGATACGTTCTTTGTCTCGCCGGGAGGTGATAATCCCATCTTGTTGCGTACGCATACCAGTTCGGTTCAGGTGCGTTCGATGGAAAAAATGCCGGTTCCGATTCGCATCATTTGCCCGGGTCGTGTGTTCCGGAACGAGGCCATCTCTGCCCGTGCTCACTGTATTTTTCACCAAGTAGAGGGCTTGTACATTGATAAAGGAGTTTCTTTTGCGGATATGAAGCAGGCCATCCTTCTTTTTGCCAAAGAAATGTTTGGTGAGCAAAGTCAAATTCGGATGCGCCCTTCTTATTTTCCTTTTACGGAACCGAGTGCAGAAGTGGATGTAAGCTGTAATATTTGTGGAGGTAAAGGTTGTAACATCTGCAAAGGAACCGGTTGGTTGGAAATCATGGGCTGTGGTATGGTCGATCCCAATGTTTTGGAAGCTTGCGGTATCGATAGTAAAGAATACAGCGGCTTTGCCTTCGGTATGGGGATTGAACGGATCGCCATGTTGAAGTGGCAAGTCAAAGATTTGCGCCATTATTTTGAAAATGATGTGCGGTTTTTGCGGGAATTTGAGACAGCGATGTAGATTTTTTTAAAATTTTCAAAAAAAGTGCAGAAAAATTTGGATTGTTAAAATTTATACCTACCTTTGCAATCCCAACGCGGAAATAGCTCAGTTGGTAGAGCACAACCTTGCCAAGGTTGGGGTCGCGAGTTCGAGCCTCGTTTTCCGCTCTGCAAGACTTCAGATAAAAATCTGGAGTCTTTTTTTATGTCTCAGCAGGTGCGTCTCTGAAATTTTGCTAAATTTGTAGGGATCTAAAAAAAGAATACCTATGGAAGTTTGGCACATATGGGTAATTATCGCCCTTATTTTTGTTATTATTGAGATTTTTACAACCGGATTTGCAGTGATGTGTATATCCGTTGGATGTCTTTTTGGAGCTGTGGCTTCTTCGATGGATTTTGAATTGAAATGGCAGTTGTTAGCCTTTGCGGCGGGTACGGCTTTGGCCTTTCTGACGATCCGTCCGATTGTATGCAAGTTGTTATACCGTAAAACAAAAGAGGTGAAGACCAACGTGGATGCGTTGATTGGACGTCGTGCTTTGGTGACCGAGCGGATTGATGGGGAGTTGCATCCGGGCCGTGTGAAGGTGGATGGCGATGATTGGAAAGCAATTTCCTCGGAGACAACGCCACTTGAGGTGGGTGAGCCCGTGGAAATCATTGCAATCAATAGTGTGATTCTAACCGTTAAAAAATTATAGTTATGGGAGTATTGGTTATTTTTGGAATTATCGCAGCCATTGCGGTTCTTTACGTATTGGTAGGATTTACCATCATCCAGCAATCAGAAACAAAGGTAGTGGAGCGCCTGGGTAAGTACAATCGGACGTTAACCTCCGGGATTAATTTTATTTTGCCGATCATCGATCAGGCTCGCTCGGTGTATTCGCGCATTGAACGCAACGGACCGAATGGGACCGTTGTTGTGACCCGTCTTTCTGATAAGATCGATCTTCGGGAGCAGGTGTATGACTTTCCGAAGCAAAGTGTGATTACCAAGGATAACGTTACAACCACCATCAATGCGTTGTTGTATTTCCAGATTGTGGATCCGGTCAAGGCGGTTTATGAGATTGACAACTTGCCCAATGCAATAGAGAAATTGACGCAAACCACGCTTCGGAATGTGATCGGTGAGTTGGAGTTGGACGAAACATTGACCTCGCGTGATACCATTAATTCCAAGTTGCGTGCTGTGTTGGATGACGCAACCAATAAATGGGGTGTGAAGGTAAATCGGGTCGAATTGCAGGATATTACGCCTCCCGAGTCGGTGCGTAGATCCATGGAACAGCAGATGCAGGCGGAACGGGAACGTCGTGCTAAGGTGCTTGAGGCTCGAGGTAGGAAAGAAGCGATGATTTTGCAGTCAGAAGGGGAAAAGGAATCCCAAATCAACCAGGCTGAAGCAGAACGACAAACTCAAATTTTGCGTGCGCAAGGGGAAGCGGATGCTCGCATTTTGCAAGCCACTGCGGAAGCAGAAGCGATTCGCAAGGTGGCCGATGCCATTGCTTCCACCAAAACAGATCCGGCTACGTATATGCTGGTGAATCGTTACATTGAAACTTTGAAAGAAGTTGCATCGGGTCAAGATACCAAGGTGGTTTATCTTCCCTATGAGTCCAGCAATATGATGAGTGCTCTAGGTGCATTGACCAATTTGGTGAAGAAGGATTAAATTTGTACTTTTGTGGGATTAATCAAGCAATACAACTAAATTTTAATAATATGGAACTCCCTTTTGCAGAATCGTACAAGATTAAAATGGTAGAACCGCTTCGGAAATCTACCCGTGAAGAACGTGAAGAATGGATCAAAAATGCACACTATAACCTTTTTGGTCTGAAATCCAATCAAGTTTACATTGACTGTATCACTGACTCTGGTACAGGTGCGATGAGCGACCGTCAATGGGCGGCTATGATGATGGGTGATGAAAGTTATGCTGGTGCATCTTCTTTCTTCCACCTCAAAGAAACCATCACTCGTATTACTGGTTTTGAACACATCATCCCGACGCACCAAGGCCGTGCTGCTGAAAACGTATTGTTCAGCTACTTGGTAAATGCTGGTGACATTGTTCCTGGTAACTCTCACTTTGATACAACAAAAGGTCACATCGAAGGCCGTGCTGCTTTTGCTGTTGACTGCACCATCGATGAGGCGAAAGACACTCAATTGGAATTGCCCTTCAAAGGTAATGTTGACTTGAAGAAATTGGAAAAAGTATTGGCAGAACAAGGTGAAAAAGTTCCTTTCATCATTGTAACCATTACCAATAACACTGCTGGTGGTCAACCCGTATCTATGGAAAACCTCCGTGGTGTACGTGCATTGGCAGACAAATACAACAAACGCGTGGTATTTGACTCAGCTCGTTTTGTGGAAAATGCTTATTTCATCAAAACTCGTGAAGCTGGCTATGCTGATAAAACCATCAAAGAAATCTGCCTTGAAATGTTCTCATATGCAGATGGTATGACCATGTCTTCTAAGAAAGACGGTTTGGTAAATATGGGTGGTTTCATTGCAACTCGCCACGAAGAATGGTACGAAGGAGCTAAAGGTTTCTGTATCCGTTACGAAGGTTTCTTGACCTACGGTGGTATGAACGGTCGTGATATGGATGCTTTGGCAGTTGGTTTGGATGAAAATACCGAATTGGACACCATCGAAACCCGTATCAAACAAGTACAATACTTGGCAGCTCGCTTGGATGAATTTGGAATTCCTTACCAACGCCCGGTAGGTGGTCACGCATTGTTTGTGGATGCATCTTTGGTATTGACCAACGTTCCGAAAGAAGAATTCCCCGCACAAACTTTGGCAATCGAATTGTACAAAGAAGCAGGTGTTCGCGGTTGCGAAATTGGTTACATCTTGGCTGACCGTGATCCGGTTACTCGTGAAAACCGCTTCGGTGGCTTGGATTTGTTGCGTTTGTGCATCGCACGCCGTACTTACACCAACAACCACATGGACGTGATTGCAGTGGCTTTGAAAAATGTTTACGACCGTCGTAACGAAATCAAACACGGTTACAAGATCGTTTGGGAAGCTCCCTTGCTCCGTCACTTCACTGTGAAATTGGCACCGGTTGAAGAATAATCCAACCCGATAATAAACTAAAAAGAGGGTGACTAAAAAGTCAGATTTGACTGATTAGTCACTCTCTTTTCATTTTTATATTGCACTGCTATCCTCCCTCTATCCTTAAAAGTGTGCTCCGGAAGGAATGTTGTCAAATTTTTCGTATCTTTAGCAAATCTTTGAATTTGATATCTATACATAATTTAAGACCACGATACTATGGAAAAGAGATTTTATTCAAAAGGTGCAAAGATTCATTTTTTCACCTGTTTAGTTACGCTCGTAGTAACTGTGGGTATTCTGTTGGTAAATTGGATGACCAATGATAACAGTGCCCCTCGCAATCCGGATAAAGTCAAGCTTGAAAAATCAGCAACATTGCGGGTAAGGGTGGATAATGAGGATGTTGAAGTCCATGTAAAGAAAGGCAGTGAAATCAAGATTCTGGGAGTTAGAAAGGGAACGATGTTAATCCCTGAACGAGTTTGGGTGGAGCTTGAAGATGGTTCGAGAGGTTATATCTATTGTACTGATTTTGATCTTGAATACACGGCACTGGTCAAAGATGAGAAAGCTCCTATTCCTGTCAAGGTAAAGGGTCTCGAGAAAGATAAAATGGTCTGCGAGTTCGAGGATGGGACCGTTAAGAATTTGCATTGTGATGATGTTATTCCTCAGTGGCCCGATTCGTGGGACTTTGAGTATTTGAGCACCGGTACTTATAGCTCATATATGTCTAAAGAAAAATTCGAGAGAAAGTACATCGGATCAACATTGGAGGAGAACGATAAGCGAATGGTGCCTGCGCGTTATGTCGTCAGAAAAGGAAATCAGACATACGCGTTCTATCCGATGTATATTCTTAATACTACCAATGGTATGAGGTATACTCCTACCGTTGTGTACGATGAGTCGGGTAAGGCTACGTCTTACATCAACGAGGATTCGAAGAAGCGGGCCAAGTTCTTTTTGAAGACAATGCCACTGGTCGGCGCGACAGTTGATAATCCATTCTGTCACAGTTTGATTCAGGGTTCGATGTATGACTTGTTGCCAGCAACGAAGAACAATCCAACGATTGTTAAAAAAATCTTGGGTTGGTTGGTGATGGTGGTTTATCTGGTGTTCGTTATCATCTGGTTCTATGTTACTCCGATGATTCCTGTTTTGCTGATCGGCGTGCTGATGCATTATCGTAAGGTGTTCTACTTTTTGAGCAATAGGGTTTTGTCGGTTTTGATGCTCACGCTTACAGTGGTTTGTACTTATTTGTGGGGCGTCCTGCTTTTAGGTTGGGGTATCATGTGGTTGTTTTTGCTTCCCCTTCCGTTTGTTGCCTTATTCTTCTACGGTTTTGCAAGTGCTCCGTTGGATCCGTACATTCCCAGTGGAAGGTGTGTCAGCTGTCGTCGTATTGAATCCATGAAATTTGTGGATTCTGTTTATGACCACGAATATAAGCAATGGAGTCAAGAGAAAGAATTTGCCAGAACATTAAACTCGAAGACCCATCGTTGGCAGACCTGGACGCAAATTACCAGGACCTATTCGGATGGGAGAAAATCAAGTTGGAAGGAGAACGTACAGGATCATAAATCCACGACAGAGACGAACCTCTTTAATGATTACAACGTCCTTTACAATGTGTCGGTGTATAAAAATAACTACTCATGCTGTGTTTGTGGCCAACATGAGCACAATATGTCGAACAAATACACAGAGCTTGAAAGGAAGTACCAGGGTTCTCACACGGAGACTCGCACGTATTAATGAAGACTTGTTCGGAAACAAAATAAAGCCTGATAAAAGCATAGCTTGTTATCAGGCTTTTGTGTAATTGGACAATTCTAGAGAACTGTCCAAAGTGCTCCGGACGGGAATCGAACCCGTACGGGCATTGCTGCCCACAGGATTTTAAGTCCTGCGTGTCTACCTATTCCACCACCAGAGCCCCGAAGGGACTGCAAAGTTATGGATTATTCGCAGATTTCCAAAATTAAGGCTGTTTCTTACGAATGCGTCCCGTGTAGGTGGTAACGGCATTCCGGTAGGCAATCTTTGCTTCCAGATGTGCTTCTTTGGCTTGTTGGAGCAAGGCTTGTGATTGCAATAGTTCTGCCAGGGTAATGAGTCCGACTTGGTAGTGATGACTTTGGTCGTCCCAAGTCTTTTCGGCCAAAGTAAGGTTTTCTTCCGCAAGGATGAGTTCATCCCATGAGCTGGTTACTTCCAGCCATAATTGCCGAATCTGCAGCAGGAGTTGTTGGGCGAGGTATTCTTTGTTGTTTTTGGCTTGCTGCAGTAAGTAGTCTTGTCGTTTCACTTTTTGCGAGACAGCGCCCCAGTCTGACAAAGGGATTTGGATCATGGCGTAGGCACTACCGTTCAAATCTCCATGTATTGCTTGGCTGTATCCATAGTTTGCTCCGATGACTACTTGGGGAAGTGCCTCTCCCAGCGTCTGCCGTTTTTCTAATGTCCTAGCGACGATGGATAGGTTTAATAACTCCATTTCTTCCAGGTTGTTGACAATTTCTTCCTCGGGGAGGTAGATCGTACTGGGCGGTTGGAGTGTTTCAAATTTAGGGCTCAAGTGGATGTGGTCAATGTGTGGAGCCGAGTGGGTATTCGTCGTCTGTAGGAGGGTGAATTCTTGCCCAATGAGGTTGAAAAGGTCCATCTTTGCCAGTCGGATACTCTGTTTTAGTTTGCTGAGTCCTTGTTGTATTTCTCCTTGTCTGAGTTGTGTCTGCAGTAAATCGGTTTTCAATTTTAGACCGGATTCAACAGCCGTTTGGATATACCCCTCGAGGGTGTCGATCAATTCTTGCAGTTGCTGCAAGGTTTGCTCTTTTTCCAGCAAGAAGAGGATTGTATTGTATTTTTCTTGCACGGTTTCCAGGCTGGTGCGTTGCTGGATGATGGATTGCAGTGCTGCAATTTGTTCTCCCAGATGGGCCAGACGATTGCCAGTGACGATGCGTCCTCCGGCATAGAGGGGCTGTGAAATCATCAATTGCGCAGCGTATCCGTATCGCAGAGCTTCAAAACGGGTGTTGATGCCAAGTTGGGGTGCAAAATGATTTACCAGCGATTGCAGTTGCGTGGTGAAAGGACTGGGTCCCAATATGTCTTCCAAGGTGATTTTCAGCATGGGGTGTAAGGACCAGAGCCCCAGGGCAGTGATGGATACATTGGGAAAGTAATGGGATAGGGCTTCTTGTCGTTGAGCATGTGCTGCAAGCACTTCCAATTGGGCGTTCTTGATGGCGGGATCGTTTTGTTGTGCCATTTGCTGGCAATCGGATAAACTCAACAACACGGTGGTGTCAGTGGACTGCCCCATCAGCAAGAGAGGAAGGGTAAGTCCAATGACCAGTAAGTATATTTTTCTTTTCATTGCGAGTCTGCTTCTAAAGGTTGATACAGTTGCCAATAAGAAACGGGCATGATCAGTACGATCAATAAGATGGAAAATAGAGTGCCGAAGCAGATGACTACCCCCATAGGCATCCAAAGCGCATCTCCACTGAGGATCATTGGTAGGACGCCCAAGGCAGTGGTGCAGGAGGTGAGAAAGATCGGGCGCATCCGTCGTTTGCCGGCTTCCATGGCTGCCTCTTTGACGCTAAATCCTTTACGGAATCGCAGTTCTTCGGCATATTCGAACATAATGATCCCGTTGCGTACAATGATGCCAATTAGACTGACCAAACCCAAAACAGAGGTCATCCCAAAATCCAAATCAAAGATCCATAAGCCGAAGGCGGCTCCGAAGAGACATAGGCAGCTGAGTGTCAATGTCAACAGTGCAATCGAAACTTTCTTGAAATGTAATAAGAGAAAGAAGAAGAGAATCGAGACGGCATATAGAAAGGTGGTTAGAATTTCGGGGCCGACTTGTCGGTTGGTGGCAGATAGGCCACCATAGGTAATGTTGACGGAGGGAGGAAGTTCTGGGAGGATTTCCGTTTGGATAAACCGATCGATTTGCTTCATCGCTACGGGTTGGCTTTTCCCAAATAACAGATCTGCAGCAATGGTCATCGAGCGCTCCCCGCCGATGTGGGCTATTGTAGCAGGATAGCAGACGGGTTCGATGGTCGCCACCTGTCGAAGAGGAATCATGGTGCCCGTAGTAGTTGGGATGGGTTGGTTGCTGATGAGTGAGTAGTTGTCGGTTTGGGTAACGACCCGGTTGTATAGGTTTACGGGAATCTTGTGGTCGTTTTCCCATAGGGTAGCGAGGGGTTGTCCGTTTACGGATCCGGACAAGGTTAAGGATACGAGGGATTTGTTGACGCCCAGACGGGCTGCCTCGTCGCTATTCAGCTGTACTGAGATGCCCGACAAAATGCCATCAAAATCGGTGTTTACCCATTTTAACAGGTTGTTCATTTGAAGCATTTTGGCTTTGATCTTTTCGGCATAAGGGAGCATAGTCTGAGGGTCTGCTCCTTGTAGGGTGATGGCAATGGGGGCATTGACGCCTTGGTAATCAATTTGTTTGAATCGGATGTGAGCGATGGGAAAAAGGTGTTCGTATTCCTGCTCATACGCTTGCAGGATATTTTCTGTGTCTTTGCTTGTTTTGGTGTTGACAATGAGTTGGGCAAAGTTCGGAGCCGGTGGTTTGGGGGCATAGGTTGCATGAAATCGAGGAGATCCCGTGCCTATGAAGGCGGTAACGGAGGTGATTCGCGGGTCTTTTAGCAAAAGGCTCTGCAAGGAGTCGCAAACGGCTTGGGTTTGTTCCAAGTTGGCGTTGCTTTCCAGATAGATCTCTACGGCAAAGTTGTTGCGGACGGCCATTGGCATCATCTGGATGTTGAGTTGAAGAAACATCATTACTCCGAGCAAGACGGTAAGCAGTCCTATGATAATGGTCCATTTTGGGTGTCGGAAACAGCTTTGTTCGAGGCGTTCGTATCCTTGTTGCAGGAAGTTGAAGAAGCGTTGCTGCGCCTTGCTGAAAGCTTTTTGATGATGTGCTCGGTTCGAAATCAGCCGGACTTCCAGTGAGGGAACCACGGTGAGTGCATAAATCAGCGAGGAGGATAGCGCAATCAGGATGACCCATGGGAAAAGTTTGACAAAGTCGCCGAGATAGCCAGAGATGGTGAAAAGTGTCGGGAAAAACATGAAACTAATGGCCATGGTTGCCAATAGCATAGGTACAAATAATTCTTGAGCGCTGGCGCAGGCAGCTTCAATTCGGTTCATGCCCTGTTGCAGTTTGTCCATGTAACCATCCATGGTGATGATGGCATCGTCAACAATCATACCCAGGACGACAATCAGGGCCGCCAGTGTTACGGTGTTTAGATCAATGCCGATGAGGTACATTACAGCCAGGGTTGCGGCTGTACAGACCGGTACCCCAGAGCTGGCAATCAACGCAGACCTTACGGGAAATAACAATAGCATTACCAGGATCACCACCATCATTGCAATGACAATGTCTCGTAGAAACGACCAGATGGACGTGTTGACAACCTGTGGTTGGTCGGTGATTTTGGCAAGTTGTACGCTTTGAGGTAATTCGTTGGTGAATTCTGTCAAAACTTGGTCCACCGCTTTTCCAAAGGCTACGATGTTATTTTGGGGACGCATTTCGATGGAGAGAACCAAGGCATTCCGGTTGTTGTACTCGATCAGAGAGCTGGGTTTTTTGTAGCGTCGTTCCAATGTGGCGATGTCTCTTAGCCGAAGGATATTCCCATCCGGATCTGACCAAATGATCTTTTCTGCAATGGCTTGTTCGGACTCAATCTTGTTCTCAATGTAAATCGGAGTACGGCGATTGTCCTGCTCCAGGGTACCGCTGGCCAAGGCCGTTGTGGCGGTTTGGTAGTTCAAAAAGAGTGTGTTTCCGTTAACCCCATAGGAAGAAAGTTGTTCAAAATCGGCCATGACGGCAATTTCTTCTTCTTGGCTACCCAATATCTGGCAATTTCCCAATGTGGGGATCTTCTCCAGACGTTGTTTGAGCTCGTCTGCGTAACTTTTTAGTTCATTGTACCCCTTGTCGGATGATTCCAATGCGATCAATACCGAGGAGACAGCGCTGAATTCGTCCAATACTTCGACGGCAAGGACGCTGGGCGGAAGGTTGCGTTTGAATGCATTCAGTCGGAGTTTGATTTTGGACCATACCTCGTTCTTTTTATGCGTAGGGCAGTCCAGAATTACGTAAATCCAACACATCCCATCTTGCGAATACGAATAGGAAGATCGATCTATTTCAGAAAAACTGAAGAGCAAGGCTTCCAAAGGGCGGGTGAGTTGTTGTTCGACTTGTTCTGCCGTGGCTCCGGGATAAACACCGACAACCAGGCCTTCTTTGATGGAAAAGGTGGGGAATTCGTCTTTGTTGATGTGGAGCAAACCCCAGATTCCAACCCCGATCAGGAGGACGGTCAAGAAGTAGACAATCCGCTTGTAGCGGATGACACTCCGGATGTATGAACCTCTATTTTTCATTCGGACAGAATAGCGTTGACCGACATGCCACTGCTGATTTTTTCGGCACCAGCAATGATTACTTGGTCGCCTTCAGAGATGCCATACGAAATCAGGATACCGTTTTGTTGGAATCCTTCCACAAGGACCGGTGTTTTATGGGCTTTGGAATTGCGGACCAACCAAACATAGCGTCCACTGATATCCAGTCGAAGGGCGGATAAGGGTAGTAGGATGCCACTTTTTGCATCTTTCGAAAAGTGAACTTTTACCACCATGCCGGGTACCAGGTCATCAATGGGGGAGTTGGGGGTAAGAATGCCATCGTAGCTATGTGTGAGTACGGAGGCCTTGACTCCCTTTTGCGTTAGGCTTGCAGTTAGATCGGTGAGGCCCAATGCCGGGACATCGAACCATGCTTCGCTACCAATTTGCAGTAGGGTGTATTCTTGCTCAGGAATGGAGATTGTGATCTGAACATCGCGAGCATCGATTAGCTCCAGAATGGGTTCTCCCGATGCGATTTCCATACCCTTGTGTGTATAGATACGGGAGATGATGCCGTTGAAAGGTGCTTTGATCTGGCAATCCTCCAGTGCTGCTTCTGCAGCTTGGGCAGCGGCTCTCGCCTTATTAAGTTGCGTATTGATATCAACCCATTGTACCTGCGTCATGGCGCCTTTTTCATGGAGTAATTTAGCACGTTGGTAAGCGTCTTCCGCTTGTTGTAGTGTTGCAGCAGCAACCTCATACGCGCTATTCACCGCGCTGGAATGTACGCTTGCCAGTACGGTTCCGGTGGTTACGGGTTGGTTGACGCGATGGGGGAGGTTCTCCAAAGTCCCTCCATATTTACTGAAAAGTGTTGCACTTTGAACCGCCTCAACAGTTCCTACATAGGTTCTTGTCGTGATACTTTCTGCAATTTTTGCTTGAATAACTTGTACGGGGATGGGATCAGCTACTGAGGAAGAGAGCTGGGTTTTGTGCTGGCAACCAAACAACAGGGTCACCAACACAAGAAGGCTGAATAACCGTTTCATACCTTAGCGTGTTTGGTAACCCTGTGCTCAAAAAATGTACCGGAAAATTTCTATTTCCTATAATTTACTTAAGAATTTCTCGCGATTTACAATGAAGCGTTCGTGGATGCCCTCGCCAATCAGTCCCTTATCGTCGCAGGCGCTTACATGGAATGTTAATTTTCTTCCGGAAACAGCTGTTAATTTTGCGGTTGCACGGATGGTTGCTCCAATCGGGGAGGCCTTGATGTGGTTGGTGTTCATCAACGTTCCTACAGTAGCTGAAGCTTCGTCCAATTCTTCTGCAGCGAGTAGTAGGGCTGCATTTTCCATCAAACCGATCATTGCCGGGGTTGCAAACACGTGCATATCGCCGGATCCATAGGTAGCTGCTGTATTGCTGTGGTCTACGGTTGTTGTACTGGTGTAGGTGCGGCCGACGCAGAGTTCCAAGCCCTTGTTGAGGATGAATTCTTCAATCACACGGGGGAAGTGGGCTTGTTCCAATTCGTGAATTTTTGCAGCCAAGCTTTCCGGAGTGTCCTCGGGGGTGATGTTGCATTTGGCCTGGAAGAGGTTTTCTCCACAGTCGTAGCGTTCATCGATTACATGAATCGTGATGCCGGATTCGGTCTCTTTGGCGCGGATCACCGCTTGGTGTACGTGCTCTCCATACATGCCTTTACCTCCGTATGCCGGTAGTAAGGCCGGGTGGATGTTGATGATGCGGTTGGGGTAGGCGGCCAACAAGTATTCCGGGACTTTGAGTAGGAAACCGGCCAGGATGATCAGGTCTGCTCGGTATTGTTGCAATGCCTCCATGATACGGTGGGGAACGCCAGCTTGCTCTGCTTCTTGGGGCGTTTGTCGGAATTCAGCGGCGCTAAAGGTCATCTGAGGGACCTGTAAATTTTCAGCACGAGTTAGTACATAAGCATCTGCTTTATTGGCCATTACCAGCTGAACACGAGCCTGATTGCTGGATTGGAAATAGCGGATGATATTTTCAGCGTTGGTTCCTGAACCCGACGCGAGGATGACGATGTTTTTCATAATTTATTTTTATGCAATTATGGAATTTTTTTGTTAGATCTCCAAGCAAAGCGAAGAAAATTTCGTGAATTCAAAAATTTTAGCTTATTTTGTACGATATTTTTGATTTTATTAACAAACTAAAATTTTAAACCATGGCAGACGTTGCTTCAAAAGTAAAAGCTATCATCGTTGACAAATTGGGCGTTGACGAAAGCGAAGTTACTCCTAACGCTAGTTTCACCAACGATTTGGGTGCTGACTCTTTGGATACTGTTGAATTGATTATGGAATTCGAAAGAGCTTTCGGCATTAGCATTCCGGATACCGATGCAGAAAAAATTGGTACTGTAGGTGACGCTATCAGCTACATCGAAGGAAAATAATTTCTTATTTGATAGAAAAAAGAGGGCAATCCACACGGATTGTCCTCTTTTTTTATGATAGGAATGATCGGCTTGATGGTTTACTTGTGCACAAGTGCATACGTAAGTGTTAAGGTGGGCCGCAGGTCGGAGGTGGCGCCTTCCAGACAAACGAAGCGATAAATGGTCGGATTGCACGTAAAATAGGTGTTTCCGTATCGATCTTCACTAATGAGTAGGGGCATTAGCCACAAGTCATCATTTTCGGTCAGTTCTTCGGCCGGTTTTTCAATCAAATCCTGGATATAGGTCGTTACATCGCATGTGTATTTGCGCAAGGAAGGATTTCTTGCACCTATATTAACATTCTGATTGATCTCGGGCAGGGGATAGAAGTACTGGGTAGAGTCGGCGCTGGATTCTCGGTAGGATACCGTTAAAGAGCCGGGGAAGTGTTTGAATGCTTCGTAATCCGCAGGGACTTGGTAATGGAAGTCCAATGAGGCGCGAGATAAAGCGATACACAGACTCGGATCCAAGTCCAGGCTGTTGATCCATTCGGAGATCATTGCTTTTGCGGCTTGGGCGCTATAGTAGGGCTTGACACCATTGAATGACTCAAAATACAACTGCTCCTTGGGCGTTTGGTCGCCTAAACGCTCGCCCGAGGTGGATTCGTAGAAGTTGAGGCAATAATTGTACGAGTAATAGAAAAATGCCGTGGTATCGGTGTCAACAATCTTTCGATCCGCATCATTCATGGTGTAGTTGAGCGTGATGTAAGCATTTTGGACCGGCATGTAGTTCAAACGTCCGCCCGGGGTGCCATCCGTCGGGTCGGTGACAATGCCCATACCGGGAATCCGGTCCACAAACAATTGTACAGAATCCACTTCTTTCTCCGTAATCGCCATCAGTTCCTCAGCAAAACTATCGGCCAGGTAAATCTTGATGGAGTCTCCTCCAAAAAATACCGGTTGACCTTTGCTGATGGGAGTGGGATCGAAATCATCCAAGGTAATAGAGTTGTTGAACAAGTGGATGGAGTCCAGTTTGGTGTTGAGCCGAAGCAAATACACATTTTGGGCAATACCTTCTTGGGAAGGATCCAAAAACAGCGTTGAATCCACCTTGAAATTGATGAATGCGTTGATGAGTTTCGGGTTGTCTCCCAAATCCAACGTGTCCGTAGAAGGGATGATTTGTCCAACGCTTCCGATGTTGATCGAACCATATTCCTCATTGGTTAGGCTTCCGAAAATCAGTGAGGAATATGACATTGACTGCACGCTATCCGGGTGGTTGTTTACAAACTCCGGGTAAAGGACGGCTTGTTTGATTTTTAAGATATGTTCATCCGGAATAAAATCAGATCCTGCATTCTTCTCGGAGAAAACGCAGGATGTGAGTGTCATTGTCAGGGTAAGGAGCAATACAGCTGGATTGATCCAGGATTTATTCGCCATCGATGTTTAAAATTTGATCGTAAAATTGATTGTACTCATCAACGTATGCTGTTTCTTCTTGGCTGACCGGGAAGTAGCCCAAGGTAGGTAGTCCGCTATCTTTGGCGGCTTGAAGCAGTTCTTGCGGCAATTGTTCGTCGCCCAAGACCAAAGCGTCAGCATATTGAATGGCAAGTTTCGCAAGATTCATGCCATTACCTTCTTCCAATATGGCTGTTTCTTTGGTGCCGATACCATTCATGGTCACCTTTTGCTGCATGTCTTCGGAGAACTTTTCATTCAAGAATTCATCGTACAGTGAAAGAACCAGTTTGGTGTTTTCAAACAACGGGTCGTCCGAATAGGCTTTTTTCAAGTAAACGGGGAGCAGGTGGGAAATCCAGCCTTGGCAGTGGATGATATCCGGCTTCCAACGCAGTTTTTTCACGGTTTCCAACACGCCCCTAGCAAAGAAAGCTGCGCGTTCGTCATTGTCCTCAATGAATGATCCGTCTGCATTGTTGAATACAAGCTTTCTGTGAAAATAATCCTCATTATCAATGAAATAAACCTGCATCCGGGCTGAAGGAATGGAAGAAACCTTGATGACCAGGGGACGATCCACGTCGTTAACGATGATGTTCATTCCGGAAAGACGGATGACTTCGTGCAATTGGTTTCTTCGTTCGTTGATGCACCCGAAACGGGGCATAAAAGAGCGGATTTCTTTGCCCTTTTCTTGGATTCCTTGCGGAAGGAATCTGCCGAGGACGGCCCGGGGAGATTCCGGTAGATAGGGGAAAATCTCGGAATTTACAAAAAGTACTCTTTTAGGATCTTTCATTTTGTCAGATAATTTGGGTAATATGCAGACAAAGGTACGAAAAATTTTTTAGATAAGTAGTTTTAACTATCTTTGGAGCGTTTTTTCGGGATTTTATGGGCAAGGCAGAACGACATATCCTCTTTCGTCGGTTGATCCAATCGTTTTTATCGTCCATCATCAGCATCAGTCTTGTTTTGTTCTTGGTGGGGATGGCGGCTTTGCTGGTCTTCAATGCCCATTCTGTTTCTGATTATTTCAGGGAGAACTTGAAAATTACGGCCATCTTGTCGGTAGAGTCCAGCGATGAGGATGCGCTGCAGCTGTCTTCGCGTTTTGAGAAACTTCCTTATGTTAAGTCGGTCAACTGCATTTCCAAACAGCAGGGGATGCAAGAAATGAAAGACTTGCTGGGAGAAGATTTTCTGGATGCGTTTGGTTCGGCTCCTATTCCGGCCTCCTTGGAGGTTCAAGTGCAAGCAGTTTACCTGACAACCGATAGCCTGAAACAAGTTGAGAAAGCTTTGTGCGCTTTTTCGGAGGTCGATGAAGTCGTTTACCAGGAGTCCTTGGTTGATCTGTTGAATGCAAACCTGGAGCGCATTGGTTACTTCCTGTTGGTGCTGATTATCTTGTTGCTCTTTATTTCCTTTGTCTTGATCAACAACACGGTTCGACTGAATGTCTATGCAAAACGTTTCTCGGTTCATACGATGCGTCTGGTGGGGGCAACCAAATCCTTTATTACCCGTCCTTTTGTGGTACAGGCTTTTTATCAGGGATTACTCTCTGGCTTGATTGCGGTTCTGGGGCTTTTGGCGGTCTTATCATTGATTCGTAATGAGTTCCATCAACTTTTTGCATTGTTCCAGTTCCGAATTCTCTTGGAGGTGATGGCCGTTGTTGTTTTTGGGGGTGTTCTGATTTGTGTGTTGTGCACGACTTGGGTGGTACGGAGATTGATTAACTTGAACAAAGATGAATTGTATTATTGATATGAATGACAAATTTGCTTTACCCAAAAAGAATATCGGTTATTTGCTCATCGGATTGGGAGTGATGGTTTTGGGCTTCATTTTGCTGGCTGGTGGAGGATCCGAAGATCCTCAAGTTTTTGATGCATCCATCTTTAACTTCCGTCGGATGTATGTTGCTCCGTTTTTGATTGTAGCAGGCATTGTCCTGGAGATTGTTGCAATTATGTACAAAGGAAAATCGAAGTAGTCATGGGAGAATTGGATGCTGTGCTCTTGGGGCTGCTGCAAGGACTTACGGAATTTCTTCCGGTAAGCAGCAGTGGTCACCTGGTCTTGGGAAAGGAATTGTTTGGGATTGAGGCAGAAGGTTTGACCTTTGAAATAGCGGTGCATGCAGCAACCGTTTTGAGTACAGTTGTCGCTTTCCGAAATGAGATTGGACGCCTGTTGGCTGGATTTTTCAAGTTTCAATGGAATCCAGAAACCGAGTATCTGATGAAAATAGGGGTTTCTATGGTGCCGATTCTGGTGGTGGGGCTATTTTTTAAGGATGCCGTGGAGGCCTTTTTTGGTTCGGGTGTGCGCATTGTTGGGATGATGCTCTTGTTAACCGCGTTCTTGCTTTTCTTGAGTGAGCGTCTTTCGCTTCGCCAAGCGAGTCGGGGAATTCGCGGTAAGGCCATCGGTTATAAAGAGGCGTTCGTCATAGGTCTGAGTCAGGCATGTGCTGTCCTGCCAGGATTGTCCCGTTCGGGTACAACGATCTCAACCGGCCTGTTGCTGGGAGTTAAAAAATCAGAGGTTGCGCAGTTTTCTTTTTTGATGGTGCTTGTGCCAATTCTGGGCGAGGCTTTCCTGGAGTTGATTGGAGGAGGTTTCTCGATGGAGGCATCCGGTATTTCCACTTTGTCACTGTCCTTGGGCTTTGTTTCAGCCTTCGTTTCCGGGTTTCTGGCTTGTAACTGGATGATCCGGATTGTGAGGAACTCCAAATTGATTTATTTTTCAATTTACTGTTTGGTTGTTGGCTTGATTGCGATCGTTACATCTTTTGTCTAAATCATTCGTTATCAGCATGAGCAAAAAACATCTCTCCTACTTTGTTTCGGATGTACACTTGGGATTACGCTCTGGAGGAGCCGCACAAGTGGAGCGTCGGTTTGTGACTTTTCTGGATCAACTTCCGGAAGCGACCGAGGCGCTCTATTTATTGGGAGATATTTTTGACTTCTGGTACGAATATAAATACGTGATCCCAATGGGCTATACCCGGGTTTTGGGTCGTTTGGCTGCCTTGACAGACCGGGGTGTCCGCGTCTATTTTATGACGGGTAATCACGATGTATGGGCCTATCGCTATTTTGAGGAAGAGTTAGGAATGATCCGTCTGCATCAGCCTGCGGTGGTGGAGCTTGCTGGGAAACGTTTCTGCATTGGACACGGCGATGGGTTAGGGCCTGTTCCTCGGGGGTATCTGTTTTTGCGCGGTATCTTTCATTGCCGTTTCTTGCAGGTCTTGTTTAGTGCATTGCATCCCCGTTGGGCTTTCGGTTTCGGATATGCGTGGTCTTGTCATTCCCGTTTGTCCAAGGCAGATTTTGCAGCCCGTTACCAATTCAGAGGAGAACAAGAACCGCTATGGCAGTTTGCTGAGGCTTTTGAACAGCAGCAGCCGGTGGATTACTACATTTTTGGACATTATCATGCGCCCTTTTCCGGGAAATTGCCCTCTGGGGCTGGGTTTTACATTTTAGGGGACTGGGTCAACGGAGCGGACTATCTCTGTTTTGACGGTGAGCGCCTTACTTGGGGGCAGGGCTGATGTGAATTCTCTTGTGCTGAATTTGGTAACACCAGTCAAAGCAATAGTAGCAAGGCCGACAATGGGACCATCGTAGCTGTGTAATGTAGTTGAAATTGAACCCTTTCTCGATAAGTTCCTGTTTTTTGCATGTCTTTTTTCCCTGCTCCCAATACCACTGAAGCAGGTTTCGGTTCTTCAGGAGTATGCGTAGGGTAGGACGTGTGTTATCGTATTGGAGTCGTCGTTTTCGATTGTGGTAATTGATCCGACAGGCATCCGAGCAGAACCGCTTATCGGATCGGCCAAAAATGCGATGTTGACATTCGATGCAACGTTGTTCTCCCATATTTATTTCTTTATTTCAAAGATCGTTATCCGTGCTGCGCATATCAAGTCTTTTCGTACAATGCTTTTTTAAAAAAGCAGATAAACGTTTATACATGTTTAAGTTTCGGATCAATTGATCAGGAACTATTTTATTTGTCCTCGTAATTAACTAATTGTTATGATGTATGGAACACTCAATGAACAGAATTGAACTGCGGGGGCGTGTGGGACAGGATCCCCGCATTGTGGAGGTAGGTGGAAATAGTGTCGCCAATTTTACGTTGGCAACCAACGAGGTGATCAAAGATCGGAATGGAAATGTGCGGGAGGTGACGACCTGGCACAACATTGTGGCTTGGGCTGGCAAGGGAATGCCCTATTTTGAGGAGATCCGAAAGGGCACTTGTCTGTACGTGTTGGGAAAGATTCGGAACCAAAAATACACCAATCAGGAAGGGGTCGAGCGTTCCTACACCGAGGTGCTGGCTTCCCGGATGGTTTTGGATCCACCAAAGGATCGTGATTAGTATAAATATTACTATCTTTGTGCGATAAACAAGGATCACCATGAGAAACTTTTACTTATATAACAGCCTCTCTCGCAAGAAGGAGCTTTTTGAGCCCATTCATCCCGGTTTGGTCGGACTTTATGTTTGTGGACCGACAGTCTATGGGGATGCGCATTTGGGCCATGCCCGTCCGGCCATTACCTACGATGTATTGACACGTCTTTTCCGGAATTTGGGATACAAAGTCCGTTATGTACGGAACATTACCGATGTGGGCCATTTGGAGAATGATGCCGACGAAGGAGAGGATAAGATCGCCAAAAAAGCCAAATTGGAACAGTTGGAGCCGATGGAGGTGGTACAGACCTATACCTTGTTGTTCCATGAAGCAATGCGAAAATTGAACACTTGTCCGCCGAGCATTGAGCCGAGAGCTTCGGGCCACATCATCGAGCAGATCGACTTGGTAAAACAATTGCTGGAGAATGGATTTGCATACGAAAGCAATGGATCGGTTTATTTTGACGTAGATGCCTACAATCGTAGTTATCAATACGGAGTGTTGTCTGGTCGGAATCTGGAAGATATCAAGCAAAACACTCGGGATCTGGATGGACAGACGGATAAACGGAATTCGTACGATTTCGCACTTTGGAAAAAAGCAGCACCGGAACACATCATGCGTTGGCCCTCTCCGTGGAGTGATGGTTTCCCGGGTTGGCACCTGGAATGTTCCGCGATGAGTGCGAAGTATTTGGGTGAAGAGTTTGATATCCATGGTGGCGGAATGGATTTGTTGTTCCCGCACCATGAGTGTGAATTGGCCCAAAATACAGCGTCTCGTGGAAAAGGTGGTGTGAAATATTGGATGCACAACAATATGATTACCATCAATGGACAGAAGATGGCAAAATCAAAGAACAACTTTATTTCTTTGGAACAGTTGTTCACGGGTTCGCATTCGATTCTGGAACAAGCTTATACACCGATGACGGTTCGCTTTTTCATCTTGCAGGCCCATTATCGCAGTACCTTGGATTTTAGCAACGAGGCTTTGCAGGCCGCTGAGAAAGGTTTGGCAAAGCTCCTGCAAGCAGCTAGAGATTTGAAAGCGATGACGCCGGCTGCGACAGCTGCCCATGAAGAGGTGTCTACTTTGCGAGAAAAAGTGTACGAGGCTTTGTGTGATGATTTGAATACTCCGATTGCGTTGTCGCATCTGTTTGAGGCTGTTCGCTGGGTAAACTTGGCAAAAGACGGAAAAGAAAAACTGTCAGCTGAAGATATCCAGATCTTGGACGAATTGTTGCGTGTGATCCTGGGCGATGTGTTGGGAGTTGCTGAAGAGGAAGTTGCGGATAATAATGAGCAGTTGTTGGATGGCTTGATTGAAATGGTGTTGGCAGAACGCAAAGAAGCCAAAGCTCGAAAAGATTTTGCAACCAGTGATGCAATCCGTGACCGTCTGAAAGAATTGGGTATCCAAATCAAGGATACGCGCGATGGCACAGAATGGACCTTGTGTAAATAACAGACAATCCATTCAAAGAATAAAGGTAGTGCGAAACTCCAAGTGAGTGGCACTACCTTTTTTTATAGGTCAGCCTGCTGCCTATTCTTCAATCATCTTTCCATAAGCGATGTAGAGGTAACGGTAGGCACCGACACCTACTTCGTGTTCGCATTCAAAACGACCATTTGCATTCAATACTTTCATGATTGAGTTGGAAGTGAAATCCGTTTCTGCAACGTAAATATTGCCGGTGAGAGGACTGACTCCAACGCTGGAGAAATAGTTGCCCTCAAAAATGGAATCCACGTTTTTGCTCATCACATTCAGCCGGTTCAATTTTGCGGAAGAATTCCAATTTTCATCGTAGGTATTGGTTAGGAAGTAGATGTATGAGCCTGTCGGGTCCACTTGTAATTGTCCATCGTAGTCCATTTCTGTGGCAATGGTATCTTGGAGGGTGTGTGCATAGGGATCGAAGGAGAGGATACCGAATTCCGGGGCCGAAGCGTAGATGCGTTCATCGTTGGCCAGGGTGAGGTGCTTGATCGGACCATATTCTTGGGTATCAATCGTTTTCACGATTGAAGATCCGGTTCCATTGCTGATGATGACACTGATGCCGTGGCGGTGTGCAACATATACGTAGCCGTTTGAGTACAGAATGCCTTCAGCATCGCTACCGATGTTCAGGATTTTAACCACTTCGCCATTGGCCATTGAAATGATGAACAATTTGCTATTGGTGTATTCATACATGCCATCCGGAAGGACTTCGTATTCACTTCCAGAAACGGTTACATACAAGTAGGTGCCATCGTTGGTGATGTAACGCGGGGTAATGAAATCTTGGTGACTATCCAGGAAGTTGTCAATATAACATTCGAGGGTAGCTCCGTCCATGATCATGATCTTGTTGGGATTTGAGCAGATGATGTAGGTTCCTCCCAAGGGGTTCATGGTGCCCCCCATAATGGTTGCTCCAATATCAAATCCATTGGTCTTTTTGAATGCACGGTTGATCACGGTGTCATTGATTTCGCTGTACAGTGAGATACTTCCGTTTTGTTCCGTGTAGTTGCCTTGATTCAGGATGAGGACTTGTTTGTCGTTTTCATATTTAGGCAAGTTGCTTTGCTCGTCTTGGCACGCAATAACGGATAGTAGCAGAGATAGGTTTAGGATCAAAAATAATTTTTTGTTCATCTGTTTTGTTATTAAGTGGTTAGTAAAGTTTCTAGAATCGGATCATCCAGGATAATTGGAAGTTGATACCGGGCATGGCGTAGAATTTTACGTTCTGGTAATCGGTATTTAAGATGTTGTTGACACTAATGCAAAGATCGCTTGGTTGGTGGAAGAGCTGGGTTCGGTAACGGAGAGTCGTATTCAACAGGAAGTACGGGGCCAGTACATCAAAGCGATCCGTCGTAGTTCTGCTACCCACCAAATGCCCATCCAATTGGAACAACCAGTCTTTCCAACTGATTTCTGCGCTTCCATTAAAGGTGTGGTACGGCTGGTAGGCCAATTGGTGTCCGATTCGGGGATCTCCATCCAAGTGAGATTGCGTCTGGCAAACGTCGGTATAGGCATAGTCAATTGCGATGCGGTAGTATCCCCAAGACGGATTGACTTGTAGGTAGAGGTTGGTTTCTACTCCTTGTGAAGTTACTTCTTTCAGGTTTTGCGGACGCCAGATCTCGCCAACGGGAAGCCAGCGGATCCAGTTGCTAACCTGTGCTTGGTAGAGCGTCATGTCTGTACCCACTTCATAGAAGCCCGATTGGTATCGGTAATTAAATCCGATTTCCTGATTGTCTGAGATTTCGGGAAGTAGGTGGGTGCGACTTCCGCCCCAATAACGGTCGTTGAGGCTGGGAATCTTTGAACTGCGGGCCCAACTGCTGCGCAAGCGGATCAGGTGGCGTTGCAGGTTCCATTCATATTGGAGGGCAAGCGAAGGTAGCCAGGGTATATCTACTTCGGTTACATTCAGATAGCGGATTCCGCCTGACAGAGATAGGCCTTCGATCGGATAAATGCGAACGGTGGAGAATAGCTCATTGCGCCATTCATCCACACCGGCGGAATAGGCATATACCTGCGGCAGCGTGTATTGGTGATTTGTTCCAATTTTAAGCGCTACGTAGCGGTGACGGTATTCCGCCGCAACAGAGCCTTGAGCCCGGTGGGCAGCAATGATGTCGTTTTCGTAGTATTCGTAATCGTAGCCATAGGATAGCCGGGCATTGTAGTGCCAACGGTTTGACAACGAACTTCCTTGAAAGTTCAAGTAAGCTTTTGTGTTGTTGTCATAGATTGATTTGTAGGATTCGGGACGGGAGTTGTTGGAAACAGACGGCTGGATCTCCCGGTTGAAATCCAGATAGTAAATACCTCCGCTCAGCAAATGTTGAGGATTGATTCGGTAGAACAACTCTTGGAGAATGCCGTAATTGTTGTACGCTGCATTGTGGGTGGTTTCCAAGGGATACCCTTTGCGCGTGTTGTTGTGGAATTGAAAGTTGTTTTCGGATCCGGTGTAAAAAAAAGCAGTTTTGCTTTCGATTTTTTGGTTGCTATAGCGGACTGTTGAGCCAATAAAGCGGCTCCAATAGCTTCCTGCCCGTAGGAGCACGTTTCCGCTGAAACCAGATTTCCAATTCGGATTGGTCTGTAGTTGTAAGGACCCGCCGATGGAGCCATTTCCGTACAAGGAAGAATTCCCGCCCAAATGGATTTCCAATCCATCAAAAAAGTAGAGGGGGATGTGGCTCAAATCAGTCTGTCCCAAGGTGGGCAGGCTGAGGTCCTGGCCATTCCAGTCGATGTTGGTATGCGACGAGGAGGTGCCGCGCAAGGAGAGGTAGGCACTGGCCCCATTGCCGTATTCTTTGATGTAGATGGAGGTTCTGGCTTTTAGGAAGTCAGACAAGGATTGATCCCGATTGGGATCCAAATCTTTGGCTTGGTACTCGATGTTGCGTTGTCCGACGTTGTAACGGCTATTGTCTGAGGTTCCAATGTCTCGGTGTACTGTGATGTAACCGGCTTCCAGATGCAGGGTATCTTGATCCGAATTGGGTCGGTCAAGATAATTGGGCAGGGACAGCGTCCCTGCCAATAAAGAGATTAGAAAAGTTAATAGCATACTCTATTGCCCGAAAGTATGGTTGTCCCTGATTGGAGTACAGGTTTTCTGACTTGGCCGGCCCGACCTTCCCATCCATTGTAGGACAGTGGTTTACCCGGTAGATCCTTGCGGATTGGCCTTACAGCAGCGGGTACTGTTCTCGATTCTCACGAGATTCCCTTGTGCTCGAATCCAGGTATTTGATTAGTAGTTGAAGCGGATGGTTTTAATGATGTCCGGGTGCAAGCTGTTTGCTACCGGGCAGGTTCTAGCTGCCGCCTCAATGAAACGTTTTTCTTTGTCTCCGTAGTTGTTGCCTGCAGGGAAGGTGAAAGTAACAATGATTTCAGCCACGCGGCGCGGGTTGGCGGCCATGATTTTTTCTGTTTCAACCACAGTGCCGTCAATGTTGAAGCCGTGGGCATCCGCAGCTTGGCCCATAATTGTCAACATACAAGATGCCAACGAAGAGGCAAACAAGTCGGTGGGTGAGAAGAATTCACCTTTTCCCTTGTTGTCGAGGGGAGCGTCAGTAATTACTTTGTTTCCAGATTGGAGGTGCTCAATCTCGGTGCGGTAGCCTCCGAGATAGACAGTTTTCATTTTTGTCATAATGTCTTATTTTTAACTGTTTAATAACTATTCTTGGACGAGTTCGCAAATCAACGTGGCAGAAGAGCATTCCAGCACCCGAACTTTTGCCAGGTCACCGGTTTTCTTGCCTGCTGCGGTGAAAACGCATACTTTGTTGTGCGGGGTTCGTCCGACCCATTGTTCTTTTGATCGCTTGGAGGATCCTTCGATCAGTACTTCGTATATTTTTCCAATTTCTTGTTGGTTGCTTTCCAACGATTTTCGGTTTTGCAATGCGATGATTTCATTCAGCCGTCGGGTCTTGGTTTCCAGCGGAACATCGTCTTCAAAGTGACGCGCAGCTTTGGTGTTCGGACGCATGGAGTATTGGAACATAAAGGCGCTGTCAAAGCCAACTTCTTCCATCAGGGAGAGGGTGTCTTGGTGTTCTTCTTCGGTTTCGCTGCAGAATCCGGCAATCACGTCTGTCGAAATGCCGGCTCCCGGAATGATTTCGCGGATGCGGCGAATGCGCTCCAGGTAGGTCTCACGGTCGTATTTCCGGTTCATCTTTTCCAACATCCGGCTGTTGCCCGATTGTACCGGCAAGTGGATGTGTGGACAGATGTTGTTGTGGCGGGCGATGGTGTACAATACATCGTCGTTCATGTCCTTGGGGTGCGAGGTGGCAAAGCGGATGCGGATTTGGGGGTCCACCAAAGCCACCATTTCCAGCAATTGGGCGAAGGTAATCACTTCTTCCGGGTTCTCCGGATTCTTCCAACGGTAGGAGTCCACATTCTGTCCCAATAAGTTGATTTCCCGGTAGCCGTTGGCAATTACTTCCCGGGCTTCGCGCAGGATGCTTTGCGGGTCACGGCTGCGTTCGGCGCCCCGTACGTACGGAACCACGCAGTAGGTACACATGTTGTTGCAACCACGCATGATGGAAATGAAGGCTGAAACGCCATTCTTATCCATTCTTACGGGAGAGATTTCTGCGTAGGTTTCTTCGCGAGAAAGCAGGGTATTGATTTGTTTGCCTTCGTCATTGAGTAACATCAATAGACGGGGAAGATCCCGGTAGGCATCCGGACCTACCACCAGGTCCACGGCCTTGTGTTCCAGGAGTTGATCTTTGAGCCGTTCGGCCATGCAACCCAAAATGCCAACCAATAGCGACGGATTTTTCTTCTTGATTTGTAAAAAATGGTTCAACCGGCCCCAGATACGTTGTTCTGCATTGTCGCGAATGGAACAGGTGTTGACCAGAATCAGGTCGGCTTGTTCCAAGCTCTCACAAAGGGCATATCCCGCTTTTTGGAGAATGGACAAGACGACTTCGCTGTCGTTAAAGTTCATCTGACAGCCATATGTTTCGATGAAGACGTGCTTTGCCTGGGGGTCAAAGATGGGTCTTACGGAATGAAAATTGTTCTCAATCATAGTGCAAAGATAACTTTTTATATCTTTGCGTGATCAAGTTTTGTATTTTATGAAGAAAATCGCTCTGACTTGTTTGTGCTTGCTTTGCCTGTTGACAGGATGCCAATGGGTGGACCAGGTGGCATTGCAGGATGTGGAAGTTTCCAAAATACGGGTAGAGATGGGTAAAGGTGTCTTGCTGGAATTGAAGGCAGACATCGATAACGGAAGTAGCCGTTACCTTTCATTGACTGCAGTTGAGGGTGAAATCTATACCCGAGAAGGGACGGTGGCGCTGGTTTCGTTAGCAGATACATGTCGGATTGCTGCCCATTCACAAGAGGCTGTCCTGCTTCCCTTGCAGATTCACTTGTCGGATCCGCTTTTGTTATTGAAGATAGGTTTGAACCTGACGCCTCAGGTGCTGGAGGGACTTTATATTAAGGGGACTGCGGATCTGCAGGTTGCCCGTCGTGCGGATACAAAAGGACGAGTACACCAAATTCAATTGGATGAGATGTTGTTGACGGAAGCGGCCGATCGGATCAATTTATTTTAGTATGTTGAAAATGAAGTATTTATCTTGTTTGTTCTTTTTCCTTTTGGGAATGGGAGCCTTTGCCCAATCAATTGAGCGAGTTTTTCCGCCAAAGGATACGGCAACACTTGTTGTGGACTCTTTGGTGGTGGTAGCTCCCGTGGACAGTATTTCCAAATACGACCGTTTGATGCAGCAACTTGGTGATCGGGTCATGATCTCTCCCGAGTTAAGGGCTGCGTATGAACAGCAGTTGGAAGCCAATCGTTTGCGCGTGGTAAATGGCTACCGCTTGCGGATTTATTTTGATAACCGGCAGATCGCTCGAAAAGAATCCGAAACCGTTGCCCAGGAGTTCCTGGCTAGTTTCCCGGATATGCCGGTATATCGATCTTACGTCAATCCTTATTTCAAGGTGACGGTGGGTGATTTTCGGACCAAATCAGAGGCCTTGCAGTTCATGGAGAAAATCCACTTGGCATATCCGGCCGCCTTTTTGGTCCGTGAACCGATTACCGTTGCCTATTAATCGGCTCTCTCCACCATTTCGGTAGGAACCGTTGGGCCATTGCCTCTTTGATGAAGCGAATCGGGTTGAGGTGTCGTCCAATCCGATCTTCGTAGAGGTCGGGAATGTAAATCAAAATACCGGTTTCTTCTACGCCACCGAATCCCGGGTTCAATGAAGTTCCGAATACGCGCATTGACGGAGAGATGTTCATGTAGGAGTTGATCAGTGGCGGGATGAACTCGCCCCGCTCCTTCAGGAGTTTTTGTAGTTTCTTGTAGGCTTCTTTGTATTCCATTCCTTCGAACAGACGCAAGTATTCTGAGTTGTTGTTGTCGTATTCGATTGCGGAAATCGGGCGGACGAGTTTGTCTGGATCTTCGAAGAAATGGTGCAGGAAGTGCAGCAGAATGTTTCGGGCTTTCACATTATAGGTGCTGTACATGGTGACCTTTCCGAAGAAATAGTGGTGATTGTTATAGCGAACCATCAAGGCACCCAGACCATCCCATAAATTATCCAATGAGTAAAGGCCCTTGGTTTTCATGCGGGTTCCCTGGTAGCTGGGTTGGATGAATGACCGGCCCAATTCAATGGTTTGAGGCAGGTATTCATTGATAAAGGAGTCCGAGAAATGAAAAAGTTCGCGGGTAGCCAATTGCTCGGGAATGATTTCGTTGCCCAACAAATAGCGGTATCCGCCGATAATTTCTTGTTCGATGGGATCCCAAACGATGAGTTGTCGGTAAGGGTGTTCCGGATCCAGGTCAAATTCATCAATGTCAACGGATTTTCCAGTTCCGCCGCCCGCTGCACGGAATGACAATTCGCGCAAACGTCCAATCTCCTGCATAACGGCCGGCGAGTTTTGTGCGGTCACTTCGTACAATTCATTTTCTCCCTTTCGGGTATTCCGAATGTATTTGTCTTGGGTCAGTTCTGATAGAATCAGTTTGCGATCCACGGGAGGGATGATGGTTTCCATACTTATTTTTGTTAGGGTTTTAGTCGGTATGTTTGATTACGGAAGAATTCCACCCATTGCGGGAGGGTTTTCTCGTTGGTTAGTTGTTCGTGCGAAAAGGGTTGTCCAATGTACAAGTCGAAGGTTTTGTGTTGTTGGCGGAACATTTCATGCGGAAGCAAGGCCATTCCGATGTTGAAACGGATGCCCAGGCGGGAGCGCAGCCACTCCAGCCGATAGAAGAAACGGGAGTTCCGGCCATCAAAGTACAAGGGTACAATGTCCCGTTGGGATTCACGGGCCTTGATTACAAAGGTCTTCTTCCATTCCAGATCTTGGATTCTTCCATCAATCAATCGGGAACAGAGCCCAGCCGGGAAGTAGAGCATTTGGGCATCCGAGGAGAATGCTTCTTGGATTTTGGTAGCATAGTCGGCCTTCATCCGACCGAATTTGTTGATGGGAATAAACAGGCAACGAAGCGGTTCGATGAACATCAGCAGGTCGTTGACTACAAAACGAACGTCTTGGAATTGTTGACCAAAATGAGCAATGAGTATCATGCCGTCCAGTCCCCCCATGGGATGGTTGCAGACAAAAATGTAGCGTTTGTTGGGGTCCAGGTTTTCACCACCGTGTACACGCCAATTGACATCCAGGGTTTTGAGGGCTCCGCTCGCAAATTCGACTCCCTCTTTTCCTTGAAGTTCATCCAAAGCACGATTGATTTCATCCTGGTGGATCAGCTTCTCCATCAGGCGGATCAAGAACTTTGGCAAACCCTTTTTGCCAGCGGGTCGCTTGCTCGCAATGATCTTTTCAATGTCGACTTCTAATTTTTTTTCCGTCACCATTCTTGTTCGGTCTGCATTTTGCAGTACTAGGTTTAACACGACAAAGTTAAATAAAAATCATATCTTTGTAAATATGATTAAGCAAGTAGCTCAACAGAAAATGCAGCAAGGGCTTTCCCCTTTGCAAATTCAGACGATCAAGTTGTTGGAATTGCCGACCTTGGAGCTGGAACAACGGATTCGTAAGGAACTGGAAGAGAATCCGGTTCTGGACGAGGTTTCTGAAGAGGAAGGGGATGATGTAACCCCCAAGAATGTCTCCTTGAGTGATTATCAGCAGGAAGAGTCAACCGCTTCCTATAAATTATATGCCAATAATCAGGGGAAGGACCTCAAGCCCCAATATACTGTCTTTCCGGTGAAGGAGAGCTTTCACCAAAGCATGGAGATGCAGTTGGGTTATAGTCCCCTGGATCCCAGACAGCGGGAAATAGCCCTGTACCTTATTGGAAGTCTGGACGATGATGGCTATCTGCGTGTGGATATGGAATCGCTGGTGGACAACTTGGCTTTCAAATTGAACATTGAGTCTTCGGTAGAGGAATTGGAAAGTGTTTTGCGGGTGATTCAGGAGTTGGAGCCCGTGGGTATCGGTGCTCGGGATTTACAGGAATGCTTGTTGTTGCAGATTCATGCCAAGACAGTCACCCCTGCCCGTCGTATCGCAGAGCGTATTCTTAAGGACTTTTTTGTGGAGTTCACGAAGCGTCATTACCAAAAGATTATGACTCGGTTGCAGATCACGGAGGAAGAACTGAAATTGGCGATCGAAGAAATCGTACACTTGAATCCTCGTCCCGGAGGACAGATTGATGATTCGTATTCGGAGCAGACCCAACAGGTGGTACCTGACTTTTTATTGGATGTGGTGGATGGTGAGCTGGTGCTTTCGATGCCGAAGTTCTCGGTGCCGGAGTTGCGGGTGAACAAACGTTATGCCGATATTTTGATGCAGTCGGCTCAATCACAAACTCGTTCTTCCCGCGAGACGGCTTCGTTTGTCAAACAAAAGCTGGACGCAGCCAAATGGTTTGTGGAAGCGATCAAGCAACGGCAAAATACGCTTCAAAATACCATGAATGCCATCCTGGAGTTTCAACGGGAGTTCTTTATTGATGGAGAGGAAACCAAATTGCGCCCCATGGTTTTAAAAAATATCGCGGAAAAGACGGGTTTGGATATTTCTACGATTTCCCGCGTTGTGAACTGCAAGTACATTCAAACCCATTTTGGGATTTATCCTTTGAAATATTTTTTCTCAGAAGGGCTGATGACCAATTCGGGCGAAGAAGTGTCAACTCGTGAAATTAAAAACGTATTGGTGGACCAAATCGAGGTGGAAGATAAAAGAAAGCCCCTCACGGATGAGGAGCTTGTCATTCTGCTTGCGGAAAAAGGATACAAAGTAGCCCGCCGGACAGTCGCGAAATACCGGGAGCAATTGAATATTCCTATTGCCCGGTTACGCAAGGAGCTATAGTTTGTCGCCAAAGGCCAAGTCGCCTGCGTCTCCCAAACCGGGAACAATGTACGACTTGTTGGTCAGTTCTTCATCAATTGCACCCACCCACAGGGTTGTCTTTTTGTGAGAGAGGTGTTTTGATAAGTATTCTACGCCAAATCGGCTAGCAATCGGACAGATGATGTGGGTGTGTGACGGTTCACCGTCTTTACATAAGCGCTCGTGTGCCAATACGATTGAGGAACCTGTTGCCAGCATGGTATCTGCCAAAAGCAGGGTTTTTCCTTCGATGGATGGGTTGCTGGAATATTCAATCTGTATCGTGAATTTGTTGTCTTTGCCATATTTTCGGTAGGCTGCAATGAATGCGTTTTGTGCGCGGTCAAAGTAATGCAGCAGCCCTTCGTGCAACGGAAGTCCGGCTCGCAAGATGCTGGCAATGACGATTTGATTGGCAATCCGGTTGCAATTGGCAATGCCCAGCGGAGTTGTTACCGCAGTTTCTTCGTAGTTCAAAGTTTTGCTGATCTCATAAGCAAACACTTCTCCGATGCGTTCCAGGTTGCGGCGAAAACGCATTGCATCCTTTTGGATGACCTGGTCGCGGAGTTCCATAATGAAGTGGTTGAATACGGAGTTCTGTTCGGTAAGGTTGATGATTTTCATGGTTAAGTTAGGATTTATTGGAAAGAAAGAATCAGCTTGCGGGTTTCTTCGATTTTCTGTTCTAGAAGTTCGGGACTGTCAGCCTCGCACAGGAAGCGCAGGTAAGGCTCTGTATTGGAGGGGCGGATGTTGAACCACCAATGAGGGAATTCAACTCGGTAGCCGTCGAAATCCATTTGTTGGGTAGGGGTTTCTTGAGCCAGAAAGTGTGCCCGGACAGCATCCATAGCTTCTTGTTTGCGTTCAAGTTTGAAATTGATTTCGCCTGAATTTTCGTAGCGTGCAATGGCTCCGATGAGTTGGGAGAATGTTTTACCAGCGCGTTTGGCTGCGGCAACCTGATTCAAAACAATCAAGGAGGCCATCAGGCCACTATCGGAGTAGAAGAAATCCTTGAAGTAATAGTGGCCGGCTAACTCACCACCAAACAAACCGTCGATTTCCCGGAGTTTGAGTGCAGCAAAGGCCCGACCGACTTTCCAAGTATGAACTTCTGCACCGCGCGGTTCCAGGTATTCACCTACGGCCTTGGAGCTGCGGATATCCTGCAGTACCCGGATGGGCTGATGGGTCTTTTCCGGGATGAAATAGTCACCCAGTAAAGCAATGATCAGGTCTGGAGAGACAAAGATGCCCTTTTCATCAATGAACATTACGCGGTCGGCATCACCATCGTAGATGACGCCAATATCGCACGCGTCTTCTTGCACTTTCTTGCGCAAGGCGAGGGTGTTTTCAGCAACCAGCGGGTTGGGTTCGTGATTGGGGAAACTGCCGTCCATCTCTTCATAAAGGTAGAGCGGGGCATCTCCGAACAGTTTTTTTGCAAAGAGGGCAGCCATGCCATTGGAAAGGTCCATGGCAATTTTTAGGTTACTGATGTCCCCCAAGTATTTGCGTTGGAATTGCAGGTATTCGTCGAGTACGTTGATGAAAATGATTTTACCACGGTTCTCTTCGGCAACCGGCTGGATCGGCCGGTTGTTTAGGATCCAACTTTCCAACTGGCCCAAACCGGTGTCGTAGCCAACGGGTAGTGCGTTTTCTCGCGAAACCTTCAATCCGTTGTATTCGGCTGGATTGTGGGAGGCTGTAATCTGTACGGATGCCTTGAATCCTCGGTTGGCGGTTGTGAAGTACACCATCGGGGTGGTACTCAATCCCATATCATAGGCATCGGCTCCTGCGTCGTTGATGCCTCGGATGAGCCATTCCCGAATTTCGGGCGAGGAGGTGCGGTCGTCTCTACCCACCAAGATGGAACGGGTATTCAAAAGTTCCGGCAAGAAGAAGCCGATCCGATAGACGGTATCGTGATCGAAGTCCTTTCCATAAATGCCACGGATGTCGTATGCGTGAAATGCTCCCATAATGGATTGTTATTTGTCGAATTTGGCGCGATAGTGGGTTCTGACTTTACCGCGTGAAATGTTGTAAAGTTTGCTACCAATCATCTTTTTGCGGATAGGGGCAGCTTTATCGGTGAAAACGATGCCATTGAGGTGGTCCATTTCGTGTTGGACCATTCGGCAGGCGAATTCTTCAAAACGTTCTTCGCAAGGTTCCAGATTTTCGTTCAAATAAGCCACTTTCATCCAGCTCGGGCGGATGATGTCGCAATGGATGTCCGGAATACTGAGGCAACCTTCGTTGTAAGTGGCCGTTTCTTCGGAGGCTTCAATGACGGTCGGGTTGATCATTACCCGTCGGAAATCCTTTAGGGCAGGATAGACGTCGGTAAGATCGCTTCCATCCACGATGAGCAGTTGTTGACTGAGGCCAATTTGCGGGGCGGCTAGTCCGACACCGTCTGCATTGCGCATCGTTTCAAACATATTCTCAATCAGGATCTTGAGTTCTTCCCGATTCACAGATTCGGGATCAATCGGGGCGGCTTGCATTTTCAAAACGTCAGAGCCATACAGGTAAATGGGTAAAATCATTGTGTTATTTAGTTCTATCCAAGTAGGTTTGCAGAATTAGTGCCGCGCTCACTTTGTCAATGGCACTTTTATCTCTCCGGTCCATTTTTTTTACGCCGCTGTCGATCAGTGAGCGGAAGGCCAGCACTGAGGTGAATCGTTCGTCTTCCAGGGTAACCGGAATCTCCGGGAAATGTTTTTTGAGCTGTTTCAAGAACACATCCACGTAAGCAGCTGCCTCGGCAGGCTGGTTGTTGAGGTTCATCGGATAGCCGACGACAAATCTTGAAACAGTCTGATTTTGGGTATATTTTTTGAGATATTCCACTATCTTTGCAGATGGGATTGTCTCCAGAGGAGAAGCAAAAATGCCAAGGGGGTCGCTGACAGCAACTCCTACGCGTTTTTTGCCGTAGTCAATACCAAGAATACGATTCATACGACAAAGGTAGGTTTTTAAACGAAATGAATAAAGAGAATAAAGAAAAAAAGCGGGATTTGTTTCGGAAATACCGGATATCGGTCATTGATGATGAGTCACACCGCTTTCTTTTTGTTTTTCATGGAACAAAATGGAAAATTCTGGTAGGATTGAGCTTGACGTTGCTGGTCTTTACGATTTTCCTTTCTGTACTGATAATCTACACACCGATACGTCGTCTGATTCCAGGTTATCCCTCTGCTCAAACCCGCCACCTGGCCGCTCAGAATGCCCGAAAAGTGGATTCGCTGGAGCGGGAAATGTGGGTTTGGTCCCTGCAGTTCAGCAATGTGCAACGGATTTTGAGTGGACAAGAACCGCTGAAAATGGACAGTTTGTTACAGGATCGTCGTTTGACCCCGGATTTTTCAGCAACGGATGCCTACCGGTATGAAGATTCCTTGTTGCGGGATAAAATCGATCGGGCAGAACGTTTCAATCTTTCAGAGATACGTAGCCGTGATTTGGGCTTGGAGGCGCTGGTCTTGTTCCCTCCGGTCAAGGGGGTTGTTTCGGAGGCCTATGATGAGGTTCGTCATCCCTATTTGGACCTGGCTGTTGAGGAAAATTCCGTGGTGTCTTCTGTGATGGATGGAACGGTCATCTTTGCCTCTTGGCAAGACGATACAGGATATACACTTTACATCCAGCACAAGGATGATCTGATTTCGGTGTACAAGCACAACGCAAAACTCATTAAGAAAGTAGGGGAAAAAGTGACGGCAGGAATGCCGATTGCGATGTCTGGAAATACAGGCAAGCTGACGACGGCTCCTCACTTGCATTTTGAACTCTGGTATCGGGGAAGTCCGATTGACCCGATTAAATACATGAAACTATAGGTGTTATGAAGAAAAGGAAGATCGCGATCCTCGGTTCAACCGGCTCAATTGGACGCCAGGCTCTGGAGGTGGTTGCGGAACATCCGGACCTCTTTCAAGTGGAACTGTTGACGGCTAATACCAGCGCGGCTTTGTTGGCGGAGCAAGCGCTTCGTTTTGATGTCAATCAGGTGGTATTGCACGATGAACGAGCTTATCGGCAAGCAAAGGACCTGTTGGCCGACTCTATGGTCAAAGTCTATGCTGGAACAACTGCTGTCGAGGGGTTGATGGAGACGATGGATGTGGATGTGGTATTGTCCGCACAGGTTGGCTTTAGTGGGTTGGAACCGACCTTGGCTGCGTTGCGGCACGGAAAAGCCGTTGCGTTATCAAACAAGGAGTCCCTGGTCGCGGCCGGATCTTTGGTGATGCGTACGGCTAGGGAACACCAGGCGCCGGTACTGCCGGTGGATTCGGAGCACTCGGCCATCTTTCAGTGTTTGCAAGGTCAGCGGGGTTCTCTTGAAAAATTGTTGCTGACCGCATCAGGTGGACCTTTCTTGCATCACACGGCAGAGCAGATGAAGCAGATTTCCAAAGCGGAAGCTCTGCGACATCCCCGATGGAACATGGGGGAAAAGATTACCATCGACTGCGCGACCTTGATGAATAAGGGGTTGGAGATGATTGAGGCTCATTGGTTGTTTGATATGGCTCCGGAAGCCATTCAAATCGTTGTGCATCCGCAGTCCATCATTCACTCAATGGTCCAGTTTACGGATGGAACGGTGTTGGCACAGATGAGTAATCCGGATATGCGGATACCGATTCAGTATGCGTTGGCCTATCCGGAACGACCGTCGTTATCCATTCCTCGTCTGGATTTTGCGGCGATGAAAGAGTTTACGTTCTTGGAACCCGATCTGGAGCGTTTCCCTTGTATTCGCTTGGCATATGATACCCTTGCTCTGGGAGGAAATTTGCCTTGTGCGATGAATGCCGCCAATGAAGAGGCGGTCTGGGCATTCTTGCGGGAAGAACTTCCTTTTTCAAGAATTCCTGCGGTAATCGAACAGGTATTATCAGAGTCGGTTCGTATTGCAGAACCGGTGTTGGAAGATATTATTCAGACCGATCACTTGGCTCGGATCAAGGCTCAAGAGTGGATTTATAAATGGAAAACCAATTAGAAATCAAATAAGATGGAAATATTGATTAAAATACTTCAGCTGATAATGGCCCTTTCGTTGTTGATTGTGGTGCATGAGTTTGGCCATTTTATTTTTGCACGGCTTTTTAAAATTCGGGTTGAACAGTTTTACTTGTTCTTCCCGCCGGCTATTTTTAAATACAAACCCAAACGCAGTGATACCGAGTTTGGTATTGGCTGTATTCCTTTGGGTGGATTCTGTAAGATTTCCGGTATGGTGGATGAATCCATGGACAAGGAAGCCTTGGCGCAGGAGCCTAAGCCTTGGGAATTTCGTACCAAACCGGCTTGGCAACGTTTCTTTGTGATGATCGGCGGGGTTCTGTTTAACTTGATTTTTGCGATATTCTTGTACTGTGTCATTTTGTTTGCTTGGGGCAAAGAGTACCTGCGTACGGAGGATGCCATTTATGGAATTCAAGTCAATGAGCTTTCTGAGCGCATGGGTTTCCGAAACGGTGACCGGATTTTGGCCTTTGATGGAGCTCCTGTTGAAGATTTTTCCAAATTACAAGTGGAACTTTTGCGTTCGCAAGCGCAGCAGGCAACGGTTCTTCGTGATGGGGATACGGTTCTTGTTCCGATTGATGCGACTTTGTTCCCGGAAGTACTCAATAGTGCCGGGATGTTTTCGTTGGCGGCTCCAATTGCAGTAGGTGGCGTTCCGGATACCTCATTGAATGCGGGAGCAGGGTTGTTGGTAGGGGACCGTTTCTTGCAAGTGGAAGAAGAGCCGGTGTTTTTCTTCAGAGAATTGACCGCTGCTTTGGCAAAATATCCTAACACAACGGTTCGTGTACGCTTCTTGCGAGGACAAGATACTTTGTTGGTGCCCTTGATGACCGATGCGATGGGTAAGATTCAGGTGCAGTTGCAAGGTGATGCATCAGATTTCGTGATGACGCGTCAGGAATATAGTTTCTTTGAGGTTATTCCGGCTGGTGTCCGATTGGCATTTGCTACGGTAGGGGATTACCTCAAGGAACTGAAACTGATCTTTACGCCAGAAACACAGGCTTATAAATCGGTGGGTAGTTTCATCGCGATCGGAAGTATTTTCCCCTCGTCGTGGAATTGGCAGGCTTTCTGGAATATTACGGCCTGGTTGTCCATTATGTTGGCTGTTTTGAACCTTTTGCCGATACCTGCTTTGGATGGTGGTCACGTGTTGTTTGTTTTGTACGAAATGATAACCCGTCGCAAACCTTCCGACAAGTTTTTGGAATATGCCCAAATGACGGGTATGATTCTACTGTTGGCTCTGGTGGTGCTGGCATTGTCCAATGATTTTATCCGTTACATCTTTTAAAGGGAGAGGTTATGAAATACGTCGTTAAATTTATTGCATGGGTGTGGGTGCTTTTTATGGTGGCGTCCTGCGGTCAACCGAAGCATGAAGAGGGTGGTTCCAAAAGTTATTTGCCCAAGGTAAGTGGAAAGCCGGGCGATTTGCTGGTGGTTGTGGATCGGGAGAGTTGGAATGGAGAAGTGGGAGCGCAGCTTCGGGATGTGGTGGCAGCCGATTATCCGATGTTGCCCCAGCGTGAACCTTATTTTACTCTGTATAACGTGCCGCACAATGCGTTTTCAGGTTCGTTTTACCTGCATCGGAACATTTTGATCATTAATTTGAACCAAGATACTACGGGCGTGTTCTGTCGTCAGAATGTTTGGGCAGCTCCGCAAGCCATCGTACAGGTGAATGCAAAAGATCGAAAAGATGCGCTTTCTCTGCTGCAGGACAACGATCGGAAGATTTTGGATTTCTTCGAAAATACCGAGCGTAGCCGTTCGATTCAATCCAACCGGAAATTCAATGATGTTTCGGTGCAACAAGAAGTGATGAACCGCTTGGGGGCTGCACCGATGTATCCCACAGGTTTTAGTTTGAAGAGTTTGCGAGAAAACTTCGCTTGGGTGTCACAGGAGTCAACTTATGTGAATCAAAGCATCCTGGTGTATTCCTATCCGGTCGCTCCAGATTATGCTTTTACCTTGGCAGATCTGATTGCTCGTCGGGACAGTATCCTTCGGGTCAATGTACCGGGAAAACGGGAAGGCAGTTATATGTATACCGCTCAAGGATTGGCGGAACCGACCATGCGCTGGATCAAATCGGGAAATCGTTCTTTTGTCGAAGTGCGCGGTTTGTGGGAATTGCAAAATGATTTTATGGGAGGTCCGTTTGTTTTACACGCCCACATGGATCCGCAAATGAATCGAGTGGTGGTGGTCGAAGGATTTGTGTATGCTCCCAAGTATGATAAGAGAAATTATGTAAGAAACGTTGAATCAATAATTTATACATTTGATTGGAAAAAGTAGGAAAAAATATTTTAAAAAAATTTCAAAAAAAATTTGGAAGTAGAAAAATTGTGCATATCTTTGCAATCCCATTCGGAAAGAGCACTGCTTGAATGGGTAACCTGGTGGATTCGTCTAACGGTTAGGACTCAAGATTTTCATTCTTGCAATAGGGGTTCGATTCCCCTATCCACTACGAATAAAAAAAGAATATAATGGCAAATCACGCATCAGCAGACAAACGTCACCGTCAAAGCGAAAGACGTAGATTGCATAATAAATATTATGCAAAGACGACACGCAATGCAATCAGAGCTTTGCGTAACACAACTGACAAAGAAGCAGCGATGGCTCTTCTTCCCAAAGTATCTTCAATGATCGACAAGTTGGCAAAAATCAATGTGATTCACAAAAACAAAGCAGCTAACTTGAAAAGTGGAATCGCTGTTTACGTGAGCAAATTGTAAGAATTTACCTTTTGGTAATTGAGATAGAAAAATCTTCCCGAGTTTTGGGAAGATTTTTTTTGTGTGAAAATTAAAGATTGGAATGAAGCAGAACGCCCTCGGGAGAAATTGATGCGGCAGGGAGTGGCTTCTTTGGATGTGACCGAGTTGTTGGCCATCCTGCTTCGCAGTGGTACCCGTTCGTCTTCCGCAGTTGATTTGGCTCGCAAGCTCTATGCTGTCGCAGATTATGATCTCCGTCGTTTGGCTACTTACTCGTATGAGACTTTGTCCGGCTTGGGAGGCATTGGTCCCGTTAAGGCAGTTACCGTCTTGGCGGCTTTGGAATTGGCTCGTCGTCTGACTGTTCCGTCTTCTGCTCAGCCTCTTCAGATCACTTCTTCCCAGGACGTTGTCCAATTAATGCGCCCTCTGCTGCGCGACTTGTTGCATGAGGAGTGCTGGGTGTTGTACTTGAATCGGGCAAATCGGCTTCTGTCAAAGGAATGTATGAGTGTGGGAGGTTTGACAGCAACCGTGGTTGATTCAAAACTCATTCTTCGTAGGGCATTGGAAAAGTCTGCCAGTGCTTTGGTGCTGGTGCACAATCACCCTTCAGGAGAGCCTTATCCTGGTACGGCAGATCGTGAACAAACGAGGCTGCTTAGGGAAGCTGTTCATTATTTTGATATAGCTTTGTTGGATCACATCATTGTAGCGGGAGACCGTTACTACAGTTTTTGTGATGAGGGCGATTCGTTGAGTTGAAAGAGGTCCTGCTGTGGCCATTCGTTTACGCGTGACGAGGCTGTCCGGAACATACTTTCGATGTATTTGGGGAAGCGGGAACCCTTCCATGAACTCGTATTGGTGACAAAAATCCAGCAGATTCCATTTTGCTGTTTTTTGACAATGGCGCTGGTGCCGGCCAAGGTTCCTGTCCGAATCCAGTTGCTGTTCCAGCTTCCGTATGCCCAACCAATTGGAGATGCACCGTTGGGGCGTTCCATCATTTTTCGGATGGAGCGTTCTTGTAATAAGTCAGGGATGATGGGGTCTGCATCGATGCTGGCTACAAAGCGAAGGAATTCGGCGGGGGAGCAGACCCAGCCGCCAGCTCCATAGAGGCCTTCGATGTTGTTGCCGCCATAGCTGCGATAGAGGCTGTCACCGCTGTTGTCGTAGGCTGGTATGGGGGTTGCGTCGTGGGATTCGTAGTAGTGGACCTCGTTGGGGTATTTGTTCTTGTAAAGGTTTTTTGCCAGATGCATGTCATAACATCCGGCTGGATGCAGAATTTTTTCTTGGCAATACTGTTCGTAGCTCATTCCGCTGAGCGTTTCGATGATTTTTGAGAGGATTAGGTAGCCGACGTTGGAATATCGGGAACTTTGACCGGGAGTATATCCTAAGCGGAAGGACAATGCGTGATGGATGACCTGATCCATGGTGGGTACGCTGTCTATCTTTTCGCGACGCATAATGTCGCGAGTACTGAATAGGAGGTCTCCGCGGGTATTGGTAAAACCGCCTTGGTGTCGGAGCAGGTGTTCTATGGTAATTTTCTCCATGCGTTTGTCGCGCAGTTCTGAAAATTCAGGTTGATTCAAAATCCCCTCGGGGCCAAAGACTCGATCGTTTAAGTGCAATAAAGAGTCCTCAGCCATTTTCATAATAGCCGTAGCGGTGATGAGTTTGGATAGGGAAGCTACTCGGAAAATGTGGTGGGCATCCGCTGTGATGCCGGCTTCTTCATCGGCCCATCCGTACCCCTTGGCATAACAGAGTTGTCCGTCTTTCATCACGGCCAGAGAGGCTCCTTTGATTTCCCAGCGCTGCATGAATTGCTTGATATAGCGATCCAGTCGAGCGGTTTCGCTCCGATTGCTCAAGTCGTTGGTTAGCCATTCGTTGATGGAGACAGGATGGGTAGTGATCAGGCTGCTGCCCTTTCCGGTATGGGAATTGCAACTTCTTGTGATCAGGAAATAGCCTAATACAAGAAGGGTGGGTACTGTAAGTAGGAAGGTGCGCAGTTTCTGATTCATTTTAAAGGGATCCACCAAGCAAAGATAAGAATTATGGATTAATTTTGTCTTCTTAAAATTGGTTTTACGGTATGTTGGAGGCACAAAGATTATTTTTTCAAAGCGGCCAGACGCGTTCTTGTGCGTTTCGAAAAGCGGCGTTGCGAAGTCTGAAAGCAGTGATCGAACAGCATCAGATGGAGATTGCTGCTGCGTTGAAGGCGGATTTGGGCAAGTCTCAGGAAGAGGCTTGGTTGACAGAAATCGCTTTGGTGTTGGGGGAAATCAAGTACCAGTTGCGACATCTTTGTCGTTGGTCAAAACCTCGGCGGGTGAGTAGCCCATTGGCATTGTTTCCTTCGAGCAGTCGTATTTTGCGGGAACCCTATGGGGTGGTGCTGGTGATTGCTCCTTGGAACTATCCCTTTCAGTTGCTGATGATGCCTTTAATCGGGGCGATTGCTGCGGGTAATTGTGTGGTTCTGAAGCCGGCTGAAACGGCTCGGCATACAGCGGAATTGTTGGAGCGTTTGGTGGGGGAATGTTTCTCTCCGGACTACATCCGTTTGTTGCGAACCGATCATGCAGGGATGGATCGTCTTGTGTTGGAAGGTCCCGATTATATTTTCTTTACGGGAGCTCCCGAAGTGGGGCAACACTTGATGGAATTGGCGGCCAAACAGTGGATTCCGATGACCTTGGAGTTGGGCGGAAAGAGTCCTTGTGTGGTAACAGCTGCGGCTGATCTGGCGGTGGCGGCACGTCGCATCCTTTGGGGGAAAATTCTGAATGCGGGGCAGACCTGTGTGGCTCCGGATCATGTTTGGGTAGAGGCTTCGGTGAAGGCGGACTTTGTGGAGGCCTGTCGTAAGGCGTTGGTCTTTTTATCCGGAAACCAGGAAGGCGATTTTTCATCCGCGCCGCATTATGCTCGGATTGTGACCCAACGGCATTGGGAGCGGCTTGTGCGTCTTTTGTCGGGAGCGACGGTGCTCTTGGGCGGAGGACAGCGGGTGGAGGACCGTTACTTGGCGCCAACTTTGGTGGAGGCTGATTTGAAAAGTCCCTTGATGCAAGAGGAGTTGTTTGGTCCGATTTTGCCCATCCTGACATTTGATGATGCGGACAAACTGGCTCGTTTAATGCAGCAACAGCCCAAGCCGTTGGCTTTGTATTATTTTGGAAACAAGCAACAAGGAAGAGATTTTGTGACGAAGGTGCCGTCGGGCGGAGTTTGTATCAATGATGTGGTTTTACACTTGGTGAATCGCCATCTACCGTTCGGGGGGCAGGGTAAAAGTGGAATGGGAGCCTATCATGGACGCCGTTCGTTTGATACCTTTTCCAGGGAGCGTGGCGTACTGGAATCTTGTCGGTCTTTTGACCTAAAAATCAAGTATCCGCCCTATACGATTGTAAAAACAAAACTCCGGGATTTTTTGGGTTTATAAAGCATTGTTTTTTTGGCGCATCTTGTTAGAAATATGTATCTTTGTCGTACTATCATCAGACTTAATTTAAATTTCTAACAAATATGATCGGATCCATTCAGACATTTGTTGTTGAAAAAATCTGTTCGACAGCAAAGCTTAGAGAAATTGCACAACAAGTAGCATCAGATTTTGTTGTTTTGAATACGCAAAATACCCGGATCGAGATGGGTATGTATGCAGAGGAACGTGTGTTGAATATTGCGGCAGACACCAATGCTGTCATGCTTTATGCAGACCATTATCGTGTGGCGGGTGATGAGCGAAAAGCCTTCCCTGTGATTGATTATCAATTTGGCAGTTTGCGTGATGATTTTGATTTCGGAGCTCTGTTGTTTTTCCGTGCTGATGCTTTCAAGCAAGCAGTAGCAGCGATGGATTGCGATTATCGTTTTGGTGCATTGTATGACTTGCGTTTGCGTATTTCACAATTGGGAGAGATTGTGCATATCAACGAGTATCTCTATACGGCGATTGAAGAGGATGCCCGCAAATCCGGTGAAAAGATTTTTGACTACGTGGATCCTAAAAACCGGGAAGTGCAAATTGAAATGGAGCAAGTTTGCACCGAACATTTGAAACGCATTGGGGGTTACCTGAAGCCGGAATTCAAAGAAATCCGTTTTGAAGACACTTCTTTTGAATATGAGGCATCCGTGATTATTCCTGTATTTAACCGTATTCGCACCATTGAAGATGCCATTCGTTCAGTTCTCTCACAAAAAGCGGATTTCAAATTCAACCTTATTGTGGTAGACAATCATTCAACGGATGGTACTACCGATGTGATTCGTAAATATGCGGATGATCCTCGCTTGATTCATATCATTCCTGAGCGTCGCGACTTGGGTATTGGTGGTTGCTGGAACTTGGGTATTCATCACCCGCAATGTGGTAAGTTCGCTGTGCAATTGGATAGCGATGATATCTACGCCGATGAAAATACTTTGACCAAGGTGGTTGCTGCCTTCTATGAACAAAATTGTGCGATGGTGGTTGGAACTTATATGATGACCAACTTTAACATGGAAATGATCGCACCGGGTATTATTGACCATAAAGAGTGGACTCCGGAAAATGGTCGAAACAATGCATTGCGTATCAACGGATTGGGTGCTCCCAGAGCATTCTATACCCCCTTGTTGCGTGAAGTCAAACTGCCCAATACCAGCTACGGGGAAGACTATGCTTTGGGCTTGCGTTTCTCCCGTGAATACCAAATTGGCCGGATTTATGATGTGATTTATCACTGCCGTCGTTGGGATGGTAACTCCGATGCTGCTTTAGATGTGGTGAAGATGAATGGTCACAATACCTACAAAGACCGGATTCGTACGTGGGAACTTCAAGCGCGTATTAATATGTTAAAAAAATAGCGATGGGAAAGATCGCAAAATCAGAAGTTGCCCGGTTGTTCTCTGAACAGCTGGAGCAATGGACTCAAGCCCGGGATAACTACCGGGCTTTGGAGCAAGTAGAGCAAAGGTCTTTGGTAGTCAATGGGTTGGAGGTTGTTGTGCAATTCAATCCGGCTCGGATTGTTTCCTCCGGAGCGAAAGTTGATGCCAAAACGATTCAGACCCGAAAATGTTTTTTGTGTGAACAGAATCGTCCCGAGGTACAGTGGGGTGTTGACTTTGAAAGTACGGGCGGACGAAAGTATCAGGTGCTGTTGAATCCGTTCCCGATTTTTCCGAAACACTTGACGATCCCGGATGTGAATCATACAGACCAACGGATAGCAGGTCGTATTTCGGATATGTTGGAGCTCGCAGAAGAGCTGGATGATTTTGTATTGTTTTACAATGGTCCCAAGTGTGGTGCATCCGCTCCGGATCACATGCACTTCCAAGCAGGAAATAAGGGCTTCCTCCCGATTGAAACTCGGTTGGCGGAGATTCCCCGTCGGGACTTTCTGGTAACGGCTTCAACACGTCTTTCCTTGTTGGAATCTTTCTTGCCGGGATGTTTTGTGATTGAAACCCGTATCAAGGAAGAAGCAGAGTATTATTTTGGCGAATTGTACCGTCATCTTCCGCTCAGAGAAGAAGAGACGGAACCGATGATGAACCTTTTGTGTTGGTATTCGGAGGGCTATTACCGTTTGTTGGTATTGACACGTTGTCAACATCGACCGAGTTGTTATTTTGCAGAAGGGGATGCCAACATTTTGCTGAGTCCGGCTTCTGTTGACTTGGGAGGTGTCTTCATCACCCCCTTGCCGAAAGATTTTGAGAAGATTACGGCTGCTGATCTGGAACAGATCTTGTCAGAAGTGTGCACCAATCAGGCGGGGCAAGAAGCATTGTATGCTGCAATTCAATCGGATTTTCGCCGCTATCAACCAGTGGTAACTGTTGGTGTGATGCACGAACCGCAGCTGCGCGTGGATTTTTATGGCAACTATCTGTGTGAAGGGGATGTTTGTCACGGAGAAGAAGAATTCCGCTGTGAAGAGGGACAGATTTTATGGCGGGGCAACCGCTATCCGGAATTGTTTTTTAAAGCGCTCCAACCCGAAGATACGTTCTGCTTGAAAGATGTTACCATTGGAGTGAACTTCCATTGGGAACGTAAGGAAGATCAGAAATTTGCAGGGGATTTGAAGGTAATTGTTGAGGATGGGGCCCTGACGGCTGTCAACTGCATCGGAGTGGAAGACTATCTGTTGAGTGTTATTTCATCTGAAATGAGTGCAACTGCTTCGGAGAACCTCTTGAAAGCGCATGCCGTGATTTCGCGTTCATGGCTTTTGGCCCAATTGACTAAAAATCGGGCTTTGGAGGAAACCCAAACGGCCTATTGCAGTTGCCAGGAGGATGATCATCAGCGGATCAAATGGTATGATCGGGAAGATCATGTCCATTTTGATGTTTGTGCCGATGATCATTGCCAACACTACCAAGGCTTGACACGTGCTTCTACCGAGCAAGTGCGCAAAGCCATCGATGCCACTTGGGGACAGTTGTTGATGGATGGGGACAAAATCTGTGATGCGCGATTCTCCAAATGTTGCGGTGGCGTGTTTGAGGAGTTCCAAAATTGTTGGGAGCCGGTAAAACACAGCTACTTGGTCAAAGTAAGAGATAGCCAGCATTCGCAGGATATTCCGGACTTGACAGTGGAAGAAAATGCGCATGCATGGATTTTAGGATCTCCGGAGGCATTCTGCAATACATCCGACCAGCATATTTTGAGCCAGGTGCTCAACAACTACGACCAGGAAACGGTGAATTTCTACCGTTGGGAACAAGCTTACGATCAAAAAGAGTTGTCGGAATTGATTCACCGTCGCAGCGGTATTGATTTCGGGGATATTCTGGACTTGGTGCCCGTGCAGCGCGGAACCAGTGGCCGTCTTGTTCAACTCAAGATTGTGGGTAGCAAGAAAACGATGATCCTTGGTAAGGAATTGGAGATCCGACGTACGCTTTCTACCTCTCACTTGTATAGCTCTGCTTTTGTGGTGGAAAAACAAGGAGTGCAGGAGGGAGTGCCTGCCCGTTTTGTGCTTCATGGAGCCGGCTGGGGCCACGGAGTGGGCCTTTGCCAAATCGGAGCCGCTGTGATGGGAGAACAAGGATATACGTATGATCAGATTTTGCTCCATTATTTTGTGGGAGCATCCATTGAACGAAGATATTAACAGACAAATAGGAAATTTTAGATAGTATGAGTTCGAAAAACAGATCTCCTTGGATGTGGATCCCTACGCTGTACTTTGCGCAGGGGATCCCGTACTTTATTGTTAACACTGTATCGGTAATGATGTTCACCAAGATGGGGGTTCCCAATGGTGAGATGGCTTTCTTTACCAGTTTGCTCTACTTGCCCTGGATGATCAAACCCTTCTGGAGTCCTTTTGTGGATATTATTAAAACCAAAAGATGGTGGACGTTGTCGATGCAAATCTTGATGACCGCTGCTTTCATTTTGTTGACCTTGACTTTGCCGGTGCCGGATGCAGAACAGATTGCAGCAGGGACAACGCCGATGAGTCTATTTTACATAACTTTGATCCTGTTTGTGATCACGGCTTTTGCCTCGGCTACCCACGATATTGCTGCGGATGGTTTTTACATGTTGGCTTTGTCGCAAGGGGATCAGGCACAATTTGTCGGCATCCGTTCTACCTTCTACCGCTTATCGTCCATTTTCGGACAAGGGGTATTGGTGGCGATTGCAGGTATTATTGAGTTGAAATACAACAATATTCCGCTTTCATGGCAGGTTACACTTGGCATTACGGCGATTGTATTTGCCTTGGTTACGCTCTATCATACATTCGTTGTTCCGAAACCGGACACGGATCGCTCAACCTTGGAAAACAAGGAGGTGACCGTGGGGGCGATTTTTGCCGAGTTCGGCAGAACTTTCAAGACCTATTTCATGAAGAAGGGTGTTGTGTTGGCAATTGTCTTTATGTTGCTCTATCGTTTGCCCGAAGCTTTCCTGATCAAATTGTGTATGCCGTTCCTGGTGGCCAAGAAGGAATTGGGAGGATTGGGTATGACCACTGCCGATGTGGGCATTGCTTATGGTACCATTGGGGTGCTTTTCTTGACTATCGGAGGCATTCTGGGCGGTATTTATGCTTCTCGGGTGGGGCTTAAGAAGTCCTTGTGGGTGATGGCTGCCTGTATGACCTTGCCTTGTATTACTTTCGTTTACCTGGCGATCTGCCAACCGGAAAACTTGGCGTTGATTTCTACGGCAATTGCCATTGAACAGTTTGGTTATGGTTTTGGATTTACGGCGTATATGTTGTACATGATGTATTTCTCGGATGGAGAATTCAAGACCTCGCACTATGCCATCTGTACGGCCTTCATGGCAGCCAGTATGTTGCTGCCAGGTATGGTAGCCGGCTACATCCAAGAAGCGATCGGTTATGTCAACTTCTTCTGGATGGTTATGCTCTGCTGCTTTGCAACCTTGTTTGTAACCTTCTTTGTGAATAAGACAGTTAATCCTGAATACGGTAAAAAATAAATTATGAGAAAGAGTTTTAGAAATATGCTGGCCCTGTTGGCTTGCGCAGTTGTTTTGTCATCTTGTGCAGCAAAAGCAGATCGTCGTTCCGAGCCGCTGGTAAAAACGGGGATTGAAGTTTTACGCGATCGTGGCTTTGATGTGTTGCAAGGAAAACGCGTCGGATTGGTAACCAATCCTTCTGGAGTGGATCGGAATCTGGTATCGACCGTGGATATTCTTTTTGAGGCACCGGGCGTGGAGCTGGTGGCTCTGTATGGACCGGAACACGGTGTGCGTGGAGATATTCATGCCGGTGATAAGGTGGAAGGAAACATCGATCCGAAGACGGGTTTGATTGTGCACTCGTTGTATGGAAAGACCCAAAAACCGAGCATGGAAATGTTGGAAGGTCTGGATGCAATTGTATATGATATTCAGGATATTGGTTGCCGTTCCTTTACCTTCATCAGCACCATGGGAAAGGTGATGGAGGCTGCTGCAGAGAAAGGAATCGAAGTGGTGGTATTAGACCGTCCGAACCCCTTGGGAGGTAATAAGGTGGAAGGTCCGCTGGTGCAAGAGGGCTTCTATTCGTTTGTCAGCCAGTTTGAGATTCCCTATTTGTACGGTTTGACTTGTGGGGAGTTGGCGCTCATGTTGAATCAGGAAGGCCTCTTGAAAGACGGTGTGCAATGTAAATTGACCGTAGTTCCGATGGAAGGATGGAAACGGGAGATGCTCTACGAAGACACCCGATTGCCTTGGGTTTTGCCTTCACCGCACATTCCTCAGCCGGCATCGTCATTCTACTACCCGGCTACCGGAATTGCTGGCGAGATTGGAGCTTATTCAATTGGCGTTGGTTATACGCTTCCTTTCCAAATGATTGCGACCGAAGGCGTAGATGCGGATGAAATGGCAGAGAAATTGAATGCAAAAGAATTGCCGGGTGTTTTGTTCCGTCCGCTTCACGTAAAGCCCTTCTATGCGGTAGGTGCGGGCAAGACCTTACAAGGTGTTCAGTTGTATGTGACGGATCCGGAAAATGCCCGGATTACCGAGATCCAATTCCATGTGATGGAAGTGATTGCGGAATTGAATCCGGAAATGGCTGCTTTTAAAGTAGCACCGGCTAATCGCCACCGGATGTTTGATATTGTGACCGGAAGTGACTATTTCCGTACAACATTTGCAGAACGTCATCGTTTTGAAGATATTCAAGAGCGTTGGCGGGCAGATGAAGAAGCGTTCAAGACGCGTTCTGCATCTTATTATTTGTACCAATAATATTTGATTGTGTGCCAAAAAATAGTTAATTTCGTACAAATTTTAAAAAACGCTCATTGAGCGATTAATTCAATAAAAACAATTTAATTTAGAAAACTATGAAGAAGTTTTTTAGCTGCCTCGCACTGTTGTCGCTTGTTTTTCTGACAGCTTGTGAAAAAGAAAACCCTACTCCGGCACAAGATCCCACTCAGTTGGCAAAACCGACCTTGACTGTTGAAAATGTTACAGAAGATGGTTTTACCGTTGTTTGGTCAGCTGTTGAAAATGCAGCCGCTTATACCGTACTTTTGGGTGACAATTCTACCACTCAAACTGAAACTTCCAAAGTATTTGCTGATCTGGAACCGGGTACTTACACCGTTAAGGTAAAAGCTAATGCGGCTCAAGGATCGAAAGATTATTTGGATTCAGATTATGCTGAAGCAACTGCTACCATTGAAGCTGCTGCTCCTGCCGAATTGACCTTTGAATTTGAAGTGTCAGAGATTACTACTTCTACTGCACTTTTGACCGTTTATCCTTCGGATGAAAACGCAGCATACTATTTTGACAACATGTCAAAAGCTGAATTTGAGGCTTACGATGATCCGAATGAAATTCGTGAAATGATTGTTGAAGTCTATGCAGAAATGGGTGCAGAAGAAGGCTTGACCTTGGAAGAAACCTTGGAACTGATGTCTTCTATTGGTGAAGATTCATGGATGCCTTCTGGCATGGAAGCGAATACAGAATACGTGGTATTTGCTTTTGGTTGGAATTTTGATGGTACCTTCACAACAGATATCCAATATGAAACTTACCGTACCTTGTCAAACACTGGTTCTGATGGAGAATTTTTGGCAAGCATGGTGGTAGGTGACTACTATGGCAACATGTATACTCCGGATTGGGGCAACTATTGGATTTTCTTGACCGACGGTGGTTTCGATGAATTTGGTATTCCTGCTCCGAATTCAACCTATTATCGTTTGGACTTGTATGCTGAATTAGCGACCGATCTGGAAAACATCAAAGTTCCGGTTGGTACGTATGAATTGGATCCGACGAACTCCTATGCAATGGGAACTATGTCTGCAGAATACAGCGCATACTGGCAAACAGATGGCTATGGTGATGCAATTGATGACGGATATCGTTTTGATTCTGCAACTTTGGTTGTGACCGAAGAAGGTATGACCTTGACCGCTGTGATCGACGGTAAAGAACACGTGGCGGTTTTCGAAGGGGATTATGCTTTGAATGATGAAAGTCCTAAGGACTCTTATTCAACTTTGACGGAAAATCTCGCCTTGAATTTGGAAGGCAGCACAGTACTCTATGGAAACTGGGGTGACTACTGGGGAGCTGGTGGACAAAACTTCTTTATTGAATTCTATCCTGAAAACGACACAGGCGACTATGTATCTCTTGATATCATCACGACTTCCGCTGATGCTGCAACCGGTTTCTTGGGATCTTACATTGGTTCATTCAACTTTATTCAAGGTTCATTCGTATCTGGATTTGATGATTCAGGTTATCCTGCTGGTTCATGGTATTTGGGAATGGAAGAGGGTGATGTTTATGCAATGGCTCCTTTCAAAACAGGTGATGTAACCATTGGAATGGATGATAGCGGTAACTACACCGTGATGATCGACGTAATCGACGATGCGGGATATGAAATTACAGGTGAATGGTCTGGTGAAATGACTGTATCTGAACAAGCTCCTCGCAGAGATGCAATGGTAAGCGATCGGACCAAATCATTCAAAAGATCGTATTTTGCAGTGAAAAAATAAGCAGATTCTGCTTGAAACTTTAAAGGGAGGTACCACATATGGGCCTCCCTTTTTCATTCCTTTATTGAAAAACTTTTTTTACATTTGCGCTCCTTAGAAAATAACACACATCGATCGAATATGAGAAAATTTTGGATTTTGGCAAGTTTGTTCCTTGGATTGGTAGCTGCTTGCGAAACGACCACCCCGGAACCGACTCCGGAACCGGAACCTCAACCCGAGGCTCCTATTCTGACTTTAACCTCTGATAGCCTCTTTCAATTTGATGCGTTTGGAGGTGAAGGTATGTTGACCTATACCATTGAACATCCTACGCAAACAGGCGTATTGGCAGTTCGTCTTCGCAACGAAGCGGATTCAGCTTGGGTGACCAGCATTAATGCTCAAAGTTATGGTGAGATTTCTTTCGTGGTGGAAGTAAATGAAGTGGAATCTCCTCGTACCAGCTCCCTGGTGGTGACCTATGAAGATTTGTCCTTTGAAGTAACCATTGAGCAGGAAGCCGGCGAACGTGGCAATAGCAGTGACTATGTGCGCGAAGCAACGGAAGTATTGGGATATTATTATGGCACACGCTATTCATCGCTTCCGAACTACTACCTGATCTTCTCCAACGTGGGCTATGATCCGGCAACGGACTATGCGAATCCGAGTGGCTGGTTCTATAAGATTGACTGTTATTCGAAGATTCAGCCCAGCGGGGATAAAATCCAAATTCCGGTGGGTACTTATACCTTGGATCTGAACAACACTTTTGCAGATGGAACTTTCTCGTCTTCCTATAGTAAATATTTCACGACCGATGAGGTTGGTATGGTCAGCGGTGGTGCCATGTTCATTGCAGGAACGATGGAGGTAGCAGCCGATGAAATCAATTTGTACTTGGAAGATCAAGATGGATATACTCACAAATTGCATTGGGCCTACGATGCGGATTATTCTATGGTGGATGAATCGCAATCCGTGAATGATGAACCGGAGCAAAATGAGGGTAGCGGAAACTCGAATTTGACCGCAGATTACGAGGTGAATACCGAAAACTGGGAAGTGAATGCTTACCATTATGGCAACTATTATGGCAATGGTCGCTCCAATTGGGTATTCAATCTTCGTGCTCCGGAACGCACGGGCGATGCAGTCAATTTGGATATTGTAGCAGGACCGGTTGGATTTGAAAATGGTTTTGCTGGCACTTATTCTTGTGCGATCGACTTGTCGGCCTACACGTTCTATCCGGGAGTTTATTACGAGCCTTCTTACACCGGATGTTGGTACCTTCACTTGAACAAAGGAATTATTTCAGGAAACCAAGCTCCGTTTGTGGGTGGTAGCATCGTCATTACCAAAAATGAGGATGGAACCCATACGTTCTTGATTGAAGCATTGGACAATGCCGAAGTTCCCAATACCGTTACGGTAAACTGGACAGGTACCGTCAATGTTTATGATATGTCGAACTAACAGACAAACAAATAAATGAACCGATATGAAAAAGTTTTTTATTGCACTGGGCTTGTTGTTGGGACTTTTGTCCGCATGTAATACCCCGACAACACCTAAGGAAGAAGTGAAGGATCCTGTGCTTACGGTAGTTTCAGATCTTGTGATTGAATGTCGCGCAGTAGGGGAACTTGCAGAGATCCGATATACGATTGAGAATCCGACAGCAACTGGAATGGTATCTGTGATATCCGATGTTCAATGGTTGGTCGATTTCAATTCGCAATCGTATGGCGTGATTACGTTCCGTGTATTGCCCAATGAAAACGAGGTGCCTCGTACAACTATGTTGATCTTGATGTACGAAGACCGAATGCAAGCCGTTACCATTAACCAAGCGGCTGGTGAGATCGGTATCGGCAGTGATTTTCTCCGTGAAGCAACCTGCATTGATGGCTTCTATTATGGACTTGTCTTTGGGGGAACTGTTCCGAACTATTACTTCACTTTCTCCAATAAGGGTTTTGATGACCAAGGAGCAGCACTCGCTGGTGGATGGTATTATATCGTAGATATCTATTCAAATCAAGAACCGCAGGGTTCTGACATTACCTTGCCCTATGGTGAATATGTGGTGGACCGGACGAATAGTTATGCAGCCCAAACACTGTCTGTATCATATTCGCAATACTATGAGATGGGACCGACCGGTGAAGTTGAGGTGGAGCAAGGTTTTGTAGAAGGAAAGCTCGTTATTGACGAAGAAGGTTTGGTATTGCAAGTTACCGATGATGCTGGTACCACCCACTGCGTAAAATTTGAGGGACATGCTTATAATATTATGGATGCTTCAGCAACAGATCCTTCTGAACCGGAAGAAGGCTTGGACAGTCTTTCTAACTTGACGGGAGATGTGACCGTGAATGCTGACGGATGGTCCAACGTAGCTGCCTACTACGGAGATTATTACGGTGTAGGTGCTGGCAACTGGTTGATGGTTTTTCAAAAATATGGCGGACAAGCAGATGCCCTTCAATTTGATCTCATCACCGGAGAGGTAGGTTATGATGCCGACTTCTCAGGAACCTATACTTGCTCCAATTCTGGCGAGCAATATACGTTCTTCCCGGGAGAATATTATTACGGATATTATTTGGGTAGCTGGTATTTTTGGTTGGATGGCGGAGTCGTTACTGAGGAGTCTGCATACGCAGCATTGATCGATGGCACATTGACCATTTCCAAAAATGAGGATGGCTCTTATAGCTTTGAATTGGAAGGAATCGACTGTCAGGAAGAACCGAATACGATTTCGGCTTCGTGGACAGCTACGCTCTCCAAAAAAGATTATTCAGAAGGTTTCCCGACACGACAAAATGCGGTCGGAAAGCCTTCTATTGCAAAGCGGCCGATGCGTTAGTTTTCTCGAGCTTTGAGTTTGAATCGGACGCGCCAAATTCCGTCCTCAAAGCTGTGGCTAATGATGTGAAACTCGCCGATTTCTCGCGTGTTTTCCACATGGGCACCAATGCAGGCGCAAGCATCATAGTCTCCGACACGTACAATGCGTAATGTGTCGGAGACATTTGCAGGTAGCTTGCTCAAATCAACGAGAGCTGCTGCTTCTGCCTGCGACAAAAACTCAACCGTGATGGGAAGCTCTTGTGCGATGACCTGATTGATTGTGGTGCAAATGGCCTCCACTTGTTCGTCGGAGGGACAGCTTTCCAGCAAGTAGTCGCATTTGCTCTTTTTGCGTTCAATGTGTGTGTTTTTTGATCGGGGACAGCCGAACATACGAACCATCGTCTGGTTGAGAATGTGTTCCGCTGTATGCATAGGAGGGTACTCCTGTTTGTTATGACTGTTCAGTTCCATAGAACAAAAATAATCATTGTAATTACTTTCTCAAAATGATTACCATACCACAAACCACAAGGGTCCAATCGTTGGATGTGCTCAGGGCGTTGACCATGGCATTGATGATCTTTGTTAATGATATTCCAGGCTTAGGGGATAGTATTCCTCATTGGTTGCATCACGCTGCCTATGATGAGGATATGTTGGGGCTCTCGGACATTGTATTTCCGCTCTTTCTCTTCTGTGTAGGACTTTCCATCCCGTTTGCTTTTCAGAAACGATTGGAACGGGGACAGACGCGGATTGCGTGTTTCGGACACGTGGTAGAGCGAACCATTGCGCTGTTGGTAATGGGGTTGTTTGCATCGAATGGATATGGACAGACAGCGGCTGAATTAGGCTTGTCTCCCCACTTGCTAAAAATATTGACGGTTGTCGCCTATTTTCTCATATGGAATGATTATCGCCCCGATTCTCGTGTGCGAGTTGTGTCACTGCTCAGAGGATTGGGCTGGTCCATCTTGGGTTTATTGGCGCTCTTGTACGTTCGTCAGCCGGGCAGTGATGACTGGGTGGTGAACTGGGGCTGGTTGTCTTTTTCGATGCCTAGTGAAGGACGCTATTTGTTTCAGTTTGTGATCATCGTACTGCTTTGCGCTGCGGGTCATTGGTCGCGTCGCTCTCGCTGGATCGTAGCGGTGTTGTTATACCTCTTTCTCTTTAAAGGAGCAGATTCTGCGGGCATGGTGGGACTTCGTCCGGGCTGGTGGCAAATATTGGGCTTGATTGGCTGGACCTATTTGTTGACCGCTTCCTGTTACTTGTGGATTGGACCAAAGGTGGGTTGGATGTTGGGTTTGGCCGGGATTGCCCTGTTCTATTCCATCCTTTCAGTCATGGGATGGTTGGCTCCTCTGAAAAATTACATTCCTGGAAATGGAGCTTTTCATGTTTTGTCTTTTGCGGGCGTGGCTGCGGGCTTATGGCTGCGTAAATATGGGATGCCCCAGGCCTATGGTCAATTGTCGCGTCGCTTGTGGCTGGCTGCAGCCGTTTCTGCCATCGGAGGGTGGCTGGCACATCAGTGTTGGATTGTGTCAAAACTCCAGGAGACGGCTCCTTGGGTGTTGTATTGCCTGGCTATTTCTTTTTCCTTGCTGGCGCTTTTGCATTACTGGACGGACATCCAGGGAAAGGCGGCTTGGTTTGCTTGCCTGCGGCCGGCAGGTGTTGCCACGCTTACGTGCTATCTCTTGCCCAACGTCTGGTATGCCTTGGTGAGTTGGCTGGGTATAAAATATCCCGCCTGGGCCACGGTGGGCATGGGCGGGATATTTCGAGCTTTGCTGTTTACTGCTGTCATCATTGCAGCAACAGCTTTGTTGGGAAAATTGAAGATTCGATTAAAGATTTGAATCAACAAATAGTTTGACAATGTTCAAGGCTACTTCGCTAGCCTTTTCCATACTTTCTACCGGTACATATTCGTATTTCCCGTGGAAATTGTGACCGCCGGCAAACAAGTTGGGGCAGGGTAGACCCATAAAGGAAAGGCGGGCACCGTCCGTACCTCCGCGAATCGGTTGGATTTTGGGACGTACACCGGCCATTTGCATGGCTTTTTCAGCAATCCGAATGATGTGAATGTGGGGTTCCACTTCGTTGCGCATGTTGTAATATTGGTCTTTCATCTCCAAGGTAGCTACGCCAGCGCCAAATTTCTTGTTGATGAATTCTACGCAATCCTTCAGCAATTGTTTCTTGGCTTCAAATTTTTTGAAGTCGTGATCGCGAATGATATATTGCAAGCTGCTTTCTTCTACGGTACCTTTGAAGCCAATCAAGTGGAAGAAACCTTCGTAGTGGGCGGTGAATTCCGGACGTTGTTCAACCGGGAGCAAGGCGTTGAGTTCCATGCCAACCAACATTGAGTTCAACATCTTGTCTTTCGCAAAGCCCGGATGGATGTTGCAGCCGTGCAAGGTGATGGTTGCTCCAGCAGCATTGAAGTTTTCGTATTCCAACTCTCCAATTGCTCCGCCATCCAGGGTATAAGCGTAATCGGCTCCGAATCTTTTCACATCGAAGCAATCCACACCGCGACCAATTTCCTCGTCCGGGGTGAATCCTACTTTAATGGTGCCGTGTTTGATTTCAGGGTGATTCACCAGGGTTTGAACCAAATGCATGATTTCGGCAACACCGGCTTTGTCATCAGCTCCCAGCAGGGTAGTGCCATCGGTGGTGATAAGGGTCTGTCCCAGGTAATCGGTCAGTTCCGGAAAATCAGCTACGCGAAGCACGATATTCTTTTCCTCGTTCAATACGATGTCTTTGCCATCGTATTTGCTTACAATGTTCGGTTTGATATTGGCTCCGGACATGTCAGGAGCGGTATCCACGTGGGCAATGAATCCAATGGTCGGAACTTGAGCTCCCTCATCCAAGTTGGAGGGAAGGGTGGCCATTACATAGCCATTGGTATCCAATGAAGCATCGGTCAGCCCCATGGCCAATAGTTCGTTCTTGAGGATTTCCAGCAAAACAAATTGTTTGTTGGTGCTGGGTTGGCTTTGGGATTCCGGATTGGAAGCCGTATCGTATGAAATGTATCGTAAGAAACGATCCAATATTGATTCATTCATCATATTCTTCAAAGTTATAGTTGTGATTGTTGTAATTAGTCGATTTTTTTAATGCGCACACAGTCCCAGATCATGTAAGCAATCAAGCCCAGGTAAGCAAAGAGACCGATCCACTGTGCGTACGAGGTAGCTTGCCAAGCACTGTTTACCCAATTGATATCTGCAAAACGCAGGATGGCACTGATCACACCCATCAAGGCACCACCAGCAATGAATCCGGAGGCAACCAGCGTTCCGCGTTCTTTTCGGGCTTCATTCAATGCGGTGTCTTTGCTGCGTGAGCCTACGTACCAAGCCACAGCACCACCAATCAGCAAAGGAAGGTTCAAGTACAACGGAATGAACATACCCAAAGAGAACGGAAGGGCAGGAACTTTAAAGGCAGTCAACAGCAAGGCAATTACGGCTCCGATGCCGTACAGCAACCAGGGAGCTTGTCCGTTGGACATCATCGGTTCAATCACGGCAGCCATTGCATTTGCTTGGGGAGCAACCAATGCATTTTCGCCCGTAAAGCCGTAGGTCTTATTCAACACCATCATTACTCCCCCCACGGTAGCGGCCGCTACCAGGGTGCCGAGGAATTTCCAGATTTCTTGATTTCTAGGAGTAGATCCCAGCCAATAGCCGACTTTCAGGTCGGTGACAAAGGCTCCGGAAACCGAGAGTGCAGTGCAGACTACACCACCGATAATCAAAGCGGCAGCCATCCCTGCAGTACCTTTCAGACCGGCAGCTACCATCACCAATGAAGCCAAGATCAAGGTCATCAAAGTCATACCGCTAACGGGGTTGCTACCGATGATGGCAATTGCATTTGCAGCGACCGTTGTAAAGAGGAAGGCAATGACCGCTACTACCAACAAGGCAATGATTGCGTGCCACAAGTTGTTCACAACGCCGAGCAAGAAGAATACAAAGACAACTGCCAGCGTAATGGCCAGGCCGATTACTACCACTTTCATGGACAGGTCGCGTTGGGTGCGGATCTGTTGTTGTACCTCTCCGGATTTTTTACCTTTGAACTCTTTCGTTGCCAGACCAAAGGCGGATTTGATGATGCCGGCTGACTTGATAATACCGATGATGCCGGCTGTTGCGATACCGCCAATACCGATGTGGCGTGCATAGGTGGTGAAGATTTGATCGGCTGTCATCTGTGCAATGGGGGTGTTGAGTCCGGTATTCATCAAATCGATGACCTGGTCTCCAAAAATGGCGTTCATCAATGGGATGATCACAAACCACACCAGGAAGGAACCGCAGCAGATGATAAAGGCGTACTTCAAGCCGATGATATAGCCCAGACCGAGTACCGCTGCCCCAACATTTACTTTAACAGAGAGTTTCAATTTGTCGGCGATGGTTTGTCCCCAGGGCAAAACGTGTGAGGTAAACACTTCAGACCACCAACCGAAGGTGGAGATAATAAAGTCGTACAAACCACCAATCAGCCCACTGGTCAGCAAAAGTTTGGCACTTTTTCCGCCGGTTTCACCGCTGACCAATACTTGGGTAGTGGCGGTTGCTTCCGGGAACGGATATTTTCCGTGCATATCCGATACAAAGTATTTGCGGAAAGGGATCAGGAACAAGATGCCCAAGATACCTCCCAACAGAGAACTCAAGAAGATCTTTGAGAAGTTCACGGTGAGCTCCGGATATTTGTCCTGGAGAATGTAAAGTGCGGGTAAGGTAAAAATGGCACCCGCCACGATAGCGCCCGAGCAGGCACCGATGGATTGGATCATTACATTTTCTCCCAATGCGTTTTTGCGTTTGAATGCGCCAGAAAGTCCGACAGCGATGATGGCAATCGGAATGGCTGCTTCAAAAACTTGGCCGACTTTCAAGCCTAAGAAGGCAGCGGCAGCTGAGAAAATGACGGTCATGAGGATACCGACACTGACGGACCATACGGAAACTTCCGGATAAACTTTGTCCGGAGACATCAATGGACGGTAGGTTTCTCCCTTCTTTAGTTCGCGATAGGCGTTTTCCGGGAGACCTTTGGTTTTGTTTTCTTGGTTTTCCATAGAGATTTTTAATTCAATTTTACAGAATACAAAGGTATATTTTTCCTGTTGAAGAAAAAAATCTCACTTTTTTTGAAAAAAAATTTGGAGATTAAAAAAAAGTCCCTACCTTTGCAGCCCGTTTGAGAAATGAGCGAATGATTGAGGTGACAAAACGGAAAAAGTTGTTTGACGTAATGAGAGAGATAACGAGGTAAAAAAAGAGAAAGTCTGTAATTTTTTTTAGAAAGATTAGGGACTACGATTTCAAATTCGAGAGAATTAAGAGATCACTCGAGAGCAAAATAGACACAGGTTAGTCGAAGTAAGCAAGAGCGAACGGAGGATGCCTGGGCTTTTGGAGGCGAAGAAGGACGCGGCAAGCTGCGAAAAGCGACGGGGATCTGCCAACAAGAAATGATCCGTCGATTTCCGAATGGGGCAACCCATACAGTTGAAGACTGTATACACTTTATTAAGTGAGCAAACGCAGAGAACTGAAACATCTTAGTACCTGCAGGAAGAGAAAGAAATAATCGATTTCCAAAGTAGTGGCGAGCGAAATGGAAATAGCCTAAACCGGAGTTGTTACGGCAATTTCGGGGTTGTAGGAGTCAATACACGTTACAATTTGACAAGTGGAAGAATCTGGAAAGTTTCATCACAGAGGGTGATAATCCCGTACACGTAGAATAAGTTGTAATCATTGACCACCTGAGTAGGGCGGGACACGAGGAATCCTGTCTGAATCTACGGGGACCATCCCGTAAGGCTAAATACGACCAGAAGACC
>JAFYSH010000012.1 GCA_017546605.1 Bacteroidales bacterium
AATAAACAACTAATACACAACACTATGGACCAACGTATGATTGAAATAAATCAGGCTGCCGAGTACATCCAATCCAAATTGGAAAATCGGACACCTACCGTCGGCATTGTTTTGGGAAGCGGCCTGGGTCGCTTGGCCGATGAAATCGAAAATCCGATCATCATTCCCTACTCCGAAATTCCCAACTTTGTAAAATCCACAGCAATCGGCCACAAAGGCAACTTTATAGCGGGTATGCTCGGTGGAAAATTTGTCATTGCAATGCAAGGACGCTTCCACTACTACGAAGGTTATCCGATGAACAAAGTCACACTACCCATCCGTGTCATGATCCGTCTGGGCATCCAAGCCCTGTTCGTATCCAATGCGGCCGGTGGTGTCAATTTCGACTATCGCGTTGGCGACCTGATGATCATCCGCGACCACATCAACCTGTTACCCAACCCGTTGATCGGACCCAATCTGGATGAATTTGGACCTCGCTTCCCGGATATGACCCGTCCCTATGACTTGAACCTGATCCGTCAAGCAGAAGCCATTGCTTCAGAATTAAACATCGAATTGCGAAAAGGTGTATATTTGGCCAGCTCCGGCCCTACTTACGAGACACCGTCCGAATACAAATACTTCCGTTTGATTGGAGCCGACGCAGTAGGCATGTCCACCATTCCGGAAGTCATCGTTGCCCGCCACGCCGATGTGCCGGTATTCGGTATGTCAGTCATCACGAACGAAGCTCATGACGACTATGCAGAAGACTTTAAAAACGACGGAGATGACGTTGTCAGAGCAGCAAATGCCGCTGCGGACCGCATGATCGCCTTGTTCCGCAGACTCATTGAGCAACTGAATTAGAAAAACAACAAAAAATTGTTAAGTACTTAATTTACAAACAATGTAACAAAGTTGTACAACACAAAAACAATTTTGTTACATTGTTTTTTAATGGCCACTTGCTTCGATTTCTTTCAATTTTTGAGCAACACTCGCATAGAGATCCCGATGTGGATCATAATGCAGTCCCGCAAATCCAAGCGCTTGAGCCGCTTGAATATTGGCCAACGAATCATCAATAAACAGCGTTTCTTCCGGATTGATTTTTGCCTTACGGACCATCTTTTGAAAAATAGAAGCATTCGGCTTGGCATCCTTCATCTTGTAAGACAAAAAAAGCATCTCAAACAACTCTTCCATTTTGTAGCCCCGCTCTTGAAACATTTCTCGAACGCGAACCATGGAAATCGGATTGGTATTGCTCAACAGGAAAATACGGTAATCATGCTGATAGAATAAGAGCGTATCAATCTTATCTTGAGGTAGGTCCTTCATGTAGCAATTCAGCGCAAAATCAATCTGGTGATCTTGCACCTTTTCCTTACCCGGGACTTCTTGAGAATTAATCCGGATGATGTTCCGAAATTGTCGGGCAGAGATCGATCCGTTCTCAAATTTATCAAAAAAACCAAGCTGACGGTAAGTACCGAATACGGCCGCAAAATCTTTGTACCGAACAATCTCATCAAATGCCCGTAAGCAACTGATTCGATTGAGGTTAATCAAAACCCCTCCCAGGTCAAAGACTAAATTCCGTATCATAGAGCAAAGATACTCTTTTTGTCAGAATTTCTGGAAGATTTCACACAAAATGCGATCACTCCACTTTTTATTAATGAAATGAAGATAGAAACGTTCTTTTGATTATATTTGCGGAATTAATAAGCGCTTATGGTTACAAAACAATTAATATCACCCAAAAGTATTGTGGTTGTCGGTGGATCCGACGATATTCACAAACCGGGAGGACGCACCCTGAAAAACTTGATTGACACCAAGTATGCAGGAAATCTTTATGCCGTCAATCCCAAATGCGATACCGTTCAAGGAATTCAATCATTCCGGAAAGTAGATGATCTTCCGGCTGTTGACTGTGCAATTCTTGCGATTCCGGCAGCCTTGTGTACAGAAGCAGTTAGCGTACTCTGCCACAAGAAGTCTTGCCGCGCCATCATTATTCTTTCTGCTGGCTTCCACGAAGACAGCCCGGAAGGAGCCGCAATCGAAGAAGAAATCACCAATATCTGCAACAGCACGGGCACTTCCCTCATTGGTCCGAACTGTATCGGTGTAATGACACCGGATTATGCAGGTGTATTTACCCAACCTATTCCCAAATTGGCTCCCCACGGGGCTGACTTGATCTCTGGCTCTGGAGCAACCATCGTTTTCATCCTGGAAGCTGCGATGCAATTGGGATTGACCTTCAACCAAGTCTTTTCTGTAGGAAACAGCGCCCAACTGGGTGTTGAAGATATTCTGGAGTATCTTGATGAATCCTATGTTCCGGGAGAAAGTGCTCCGGTAAAGATGCTTTATATTGAAAGCATCAACAACCCTCATAAATTGTACAAACACGCTGCATCGTTGGCCGCTAAGGGCGTTAAGATTGCAGCTATCAAATCCGGTTATAGCGAAGCTGGAAGCCGCGCCGCATCTTCACATACGGGAGCTATGGCATCTCCGGACAAAGCTGTGGATGCTTTGTTCCGCAAAGCAGGCATCATCCGCTGCTACAGCCGTACCGAATTGGTTACCGTAGCTTCTGCATTGATGTATCCGGAGCCCAAAGGCAATCGTATTGCCATCATCACCCATGCTGGTGGACCGGCTGTTATGCAAACCGACGTATTGTCCAGCAATGGTGTTGAAATTCCGAAAATTGAGGGTCCAAAAGCCGATGCTCTTCTTGAAAAATTGTTTGCCGGTTCATCGGTATCCAACCCGATCGACTTCTTGGCAACCGGTACAGGCGAACAACTCGGCCAAATCATTGATGCTTGCGAAAATGACTTTGATGTAGATGCAATGACCGTTATCTTCGGATCACCGGGTCTTCGCACCGTAGGTGATGTGTACGATATTTTGTACGACCGCATCCAACAAGGCAAAAAACCGATTTATCCGGTACTTCCCTCCATCGTGAACGTTGCACAAGATATCGCTGATTTCCAAGCAAAAGGCGGCATCAGTTTCCCGGACGAAGTGGCCCTCGGATCAGCCCTTGTGAAAATTATGAAACGTCCCCAACCCATTCAGGAAGTAACCCTTCCGCCCGTTGACAAGAAGATGATCCGCAAAGTCATTGAAAGCAACGGTAACGGTTACTTGGCTCCTGAACAAGTACAAATCCTGTTGGATGCTGCTGGCATTAACCGCGCAAAAGAACGGGTTGTATTTGATGTGGACAGTTTGTTGGAAAGTGCTCGCGAAATTGGCTACCCCATCGTTATGAAAGTAGTAGGACCGGTACACAAATCCGATGTAGGTGGCGTTACACTCAACATCACGGATGACAATACCTTGGTAAACGAATTCAATCGTATGATGAACATTCCGGACGCAACCGGAACCCTGCTTCAACCGATGCTTTCTGGTACCCAAGTATTCGTAGGAGCCAAACGTGATGAAAAATTCGGACCACTGATCCTTTGCGGTTTGGGCGGTATCTATGTAGAAGTGTTGAAAGATATCAGCTACGCCCTATCCCCTGTTTCCGATCACGAAGCCAATGAAATGTTGCACAACCTCCGCAGCTTCAAATTGCTGGAAGGTGTTCGCGGACAAGAAGGTGTCAACCTCCCGTTGTTTGCAGAAACCATCCGTCGCGTATCCGCTTTGTGCGAAGCTGCTCCGGAAATTTTTGAAATGGACATCAACCCCTTGTTGGGCAACGCCAAACAAGTCATTGCGGTGGATGCCCGTATCCGCATTGAGAAGTAGATGTTTCAGAAGCTGGTAACGTGGTACAAGGAGCAAAGCTCCACGACCCAAGGAATGATCTGGATGGGATTGCTGCTGATTATCGGCATCATTTTCCGCTGGGATTACATCCTGGAAACAGTAAAACAGTCCTTTGGCTTTTTTAGTAAAAATTAACAACTTATATAACACAACTAATTAAATTTACAGTTATGGCATTAAAAGGAGCTATCGTCGTTGATAACGAAAGATGCAAAGGTTGTGGCGTTTGTGTGGCAAACTGCCCGACCAATACCATTGCTTTGGCCCAAGAGGTAAATGGCAAAGGTTATAACTTCGCCTACATGGCAAATCCGGACACTTGTACTGGTTGCACCAACTGCGCAACGGTTTGTCCTGATGCGGTAATTACCGTTTATAGAGTAAAAATTTAAATTGGATTCAATATGGCAGAAAAGATTCTAATCAAAGGTAACGAAGCGATCGCTATTGCTGCTATCCACTGCGGTTGCGACGGTTATTTCGGCTATCCGATTACCCCTCAATCTGAGGTAATGGAAACATTGATGAAGGAAAAACCGTGGGAAACTACCGGTATGGTGGTTTTGCAAGCGGAAAGTGAAACTTCTTCCATCAACATGGTTTACGGTGGCGCATGCTGCGGTAAAAAAGTAATGACTTCTTCTTCAAGCCCGGGTGTCAGCTTGATGGCTGAAGGTTTGAGTTATATGGCAGGTGCAGAACTTCCCTGTTTGGTAGTTAACGTAATGCGTGGTGGTCCGGGTCTTGGAACCATCCAACCCAGCCAAGGCGACTACTTCCAAACCGTAAAAGGTGGTGGACACGGAGACTACAAAATGTACGTTTTGGCTCCCGCTTCTGGTCAAGATATGTATGACTTCGTTGACAAAGCATTCGAAGTTGCTTTCAAATATCGTGTTCCTGCAATGATTTTGGCAGACGGTGTAATCGGTCAAATGATGGAAAAAGTTGAATTCCGTCCGATGAAACCGCGTCGTACTGAAGAAGAAGTGAAAGCATTGTGCGATTCATGGGCTACTGTAGGTAAAGGTGCTCACCGCGGCGGTAACACCATCACCTCTTTGGCATTGGATCCCGAAGTACAAGAACGTCACAACATCCACTTGCAAGCTAAATATGCAAAAATGGAAGAAAACGAAGTTTTGTACGAAACCTACCGCACTGAAGATGCTGAACACTTGATCGTTGCTTTCGGTTGTATGTCTCGTATTTGCCAAAACACTGTTGATGAAGCTCGTGAAAAAGGCATCAAGATGGGTCTGATCCGTCCGATTACCCTCTTCCCGTTCCCGAAAAAAGAAATCGACGCATTGGTACCGCAACTCAAGAGCATTATGTCTGTTGAATTGAACACCGGTCAAATGGTTGAAGACGTTCGTCAAATCGCAAACGGTCGTGTACCCGTTTACTTCTATGGTCGCCAAGGTGGTATCATCCCCTCACCGGAAGAAGTTCTCGAAGCTTATATGAAACAAATTTAATTTAGAGCTCTATGGATATCAAAGATATTATCAAACCTGAAAACAAGGTGTATGGCAGAACCCCTGTTTTGAAAGACAATGTAATGCACTATTGTCCTGGCTGCTCACACGGAACAGTTCACAAACTCATTGCTGAAGTGATTGAAGAAATGGGTATTCAAGACAAAACCATCGGTATTTCTCCCGTAGGTTGCTCTGTGTTTGCATACAACTACCTCGACATCGACTGGCAACAAGCCGCTCACGGTCGTGCTCCTGCCTTGGCAACTGCTACCAAACGTTTGAACCCGGATAAATACGTTTTCACTTACCAAGGTGATGGTGACTTGGCTTCTATCGGTTGTGCAGAAATCATGCACGCATGCAGCCGTGGTGAAAACATTGTGGTAATCTTCATCAACAACGCTATCTACGGTATGACCGGTGGTCAAATGGCTCCGACTACCTTGTTGGGTATGGTGACTGCTACCACTCCTTACGGACGTGACCCGAAATTGAACGGTTTCCCGTTGAAAATCACTGAATTGATCGCTCAATTGGAAGGTACTTGCTACGTAACTCGTCAATCCGTTCAAAACCCGGCTTCTGCTCGTAAAGCTAAAAAAGCGATCCGCAAGGCTTTCGAAAACTCAGCAATGGGTAAAGGTACCTCTTTCGTTGAAATCGTTGCAACTTGCAACTCTGGATGGAAGATGAGCCCGGTAAAAGCCAACAAATGGATGGAAGAAAACATGTTCCCCTTCTACCCGCTGGGCGACATGAAAGACAGATAATCGATAAAAAATAAAAAGTAACAATATGAAAGAAGAACTTATCATTGCAGGTTTCGGTGGACAAGGCGTATTGTCAATGGGTAAAATTCTCGCTTACTCTGGCATTATGCAAGACCAAGAAGTTGCTTGGATGCCCTCTTACGGTCCTGAAATGCGTGGCGGTACCGCAAACGTTACCGTTATCTTGAGCGACAACCGGATCAGCTCTCCCATTTTGAGCAAATTCGACACCGCTATCATCTTGAACCAACAATCTTTGGATAAATTTGAATCCCGCGTTAAACCCGGTGGATTGTTGATTTACGACCCCAATGGAATTACCCGTCACCCGGAAAGAAAAGACATCACGATTTGTCGTATCGCTGCTGTTGACGAATCTGCTAAATTGGGTAACGCTAAAGCTTACAACATGGTTGTATTGGGTGCTTTCTTGAAAATGAAACCCATCGTTACCATGGAAAACGTAGTGAAAGGCTTGAAGAAATCCATTCCTTCTCGTCACCACCACTTGATTCCGATGAACGAGGAAGCCATCAATGTAGGTATGCAAGCGATTGAAATCGTGAACCAATTGTAAGATTGATTCTAAATTGCAACTAATAACAAGGGGATGACTAATAAGGTCATCTCCTTGTTTCTTTATATACGACGACAGTGGCGGTAGGGTAAGTTTGGCTTGGTTCCGTCGGAACAAGTTCCGACTTCATCCCTCCCACGACTACGTCGAGGGCCCCTCCCTCTAACAATGCCGAGGGTGGCATGCCATCCAAACTTACCCTACCGCCACCTTTATGAGTAGCTTCGATAGCGCTGATATCCAGATGCTCAACTATGGCATCAAGTACGCGTACTGGATCATTTTCAGGAATAAAGTCACCGATACAGTGAGGAAAAAGAAGAGAATCG
>JAFYSH010000013.1 GCA_017546605.1 Bacteroidales bacterium
AGTTCTGGAAGGAAACGTGATTGCACTAGAAGTCGGAATCAATGAAATGCTTGCCAAATGTCCGCGATTCGCCGACTGGGTAAGTCGATTAATTGAGGCTTGTTCTGAATAGCGGTTTAACAAGTGTTTAACAAGTAAAACAAAATCGCCCTCTCAGATACCTGAGAGGGCGATTAAAGTGATTCGGTTGGGATTCGAACCCAAGACCCACAGCTTAGAAGGCTGTTGCTCTATCCAACTGAGCTACCGAACCATCCTCTTTTGAGACCGCAAAGATAGAAAATTATTTTTTCTTCTCCATCTTCTTTGCAAAATATTCTACGAGAAAGACGATACTTGTGCCAATTAGGGCAAAGAGCAGGGCTTGAGGGATGTGTTCCGAGGGGCCTGTGGGGAAAGATACCCCGGATGGCTGTAGTTGCTGCCACGGCCAGATTTTAACCAAGGAACCAAGCATGAATCCAGAAAGGATGGCAATTGCGCAGGCATAGAAATGTTTCAGCAGCCACGATAGAAGGTGTGAGAAGCATACGATGCCCACGATTGCTCCCCCCATGAAGACAAGTAGAACCGGTAGGTTGAGGTTGTTGACTGCATTCAGAATGAACTCGTATTTGCCCAGCAGTAGCAGGATAAAACTACCTGAAATACCCGGAAGGATCATCGCACAAATGGCAATGGATCCGGATAGAAAGATGAACCACAAGTCTGTAGGGGTTGATCCGGGTGTGAGAAGGCAGATAGCGGTACCGCTAGCGATGCCCACCAGCAAAGCGAGCAGGTTGTTCAGTTTTGTCAGTTGAATGTCCTTTAAGATGTAAAAGGCGGATGAAATGATCAGACCAAAAAAGAAGGACCACAACGGAATAGGATGCTGGACCATCAGATAGGTCATTATCTTGGCAATGCTGATGATGCTGATAAGAATACCCAAGGCCAAGGCCAACAAAAAGTTGCCATTAATGTGCTTCCAAAAGGCTTTCCATTGCAAGGAGAAGAACAATTTGATGGCCGTTGCGTTGACGGAGCGTATGGAGTCAATCAGGGTTTGATAGATTCCGGTCAGAAAGGCGATGGTGCCACCGGATACGCCAGGGATGACGTCTGCTGCACCCATCGCAATGCCTTTTAAAGAAACGATGAAATAGGACAAAAGTCTATTAGTCATTGGTATTGGCTTTAATATGGGTCAAATAATGGATGATCTTTTCAGTCCATTGGGGAAACTCGAAGGCATTCTCTAGGGAGGCGTCGGGGTTGGCCTGATAAGCAAAGCAGATATCATAGGCTTGTCGGAGGGTTTTGTTTTCTGCATTTTTTAGGCCTACTTTTAGTTTTGCGTGCGAGGCGGCCGTCAAGCAGGCTTCTGCATAAGAGGAGTTGACCGTCAGGTTCAGCAGTAAACCGAATTGTCGGTCGGCCAGTGCCTGGATGGATGGATTCTTTTTCTTGAAAGGGGCACCCAAAAGGGTCAGGTTGCGTCGGGTCAGTCGTTCGATTTGAGGAAATTGGTGTATCCAATCACCCACTTTCTGCTTGCGTTTGAGATCCAGACAAATTCCTTTGTAATCCAACGCCAAGTGGTCCAGATGCTTGCAGAGTGAACGTATGGCTTCTTCGCAGCCGTTGACCCCGCCATCAAAGATGAAGAGTACCGAGCCTGTTTGGCCCAATGGACGGTAACTCCGCTCTCGGTCTTTGATGGCCAATTTTTCAAGTTTCTTTCTTGCAAAAAAATAGAAATTAGACATAGCCAGTTGGATTAGTGGTTATGGTTGTTTCGGAAGTTTGCCGTTGGCATCCGTTTCGGGATGCGAAATTAGGAGCAGTTTATCACCCGCTTGAATTTCTGTCGATCCGTTGGGGATGATGTACTGGTGGCCTCGTTTGATATAGATGATGAGAATGTTGTCTCCTAATTTAATGTGTTTTAGCTGTTTGCCGGTAACGGTCATTTGGTCGGTAACGTCCATCTCCCAAATGTTCGATCCGATTTCTTCTGGAATTGTGATACCGAATGTATTGCTGTCGTTTGAGTAGGGGGCTGTCAAGTTCAGTTTCTTGGATAGCCAGGTGATGCTCATCCCTTGTACCAGTAGCGATACGATGGTGATGAAAAATACAATGTTAAAAATCAGGTGAGCCCCTTCAACATGTGCGATGATCGGGTAGGTGGCAAAGAGAATGGGAGCTGCTCCCCGCAGCCCCACCCAGGATATGAAAACTTTCGAGCGGAAATTGATGCTGCGGAAAGGCAACAGGGACAGGAAGACGCTCAATGGCCGTCCCACCAAGATCATAAAGATGCCAATCAAAAGAGCAAAGGGTGCGATGGACAACATTTCACTGGGATTGACCAGGAGTCCGAGCATCAAGAACATGATGATTTGGAACAGCCAGGTCATACCGTCCAGAAAAGTGCTGATCTCCCGTTTTTTGACCAAGGGTTTGTTCCCTACGACAATTCCCGCAATGTAAACGGCCAAATAACCGTTGCCGCCAAGGGTGTCGGTCAACGAGAAGATGATGAAGATGGTCGGTAGGATGAGGATCGGATAGAGGGAGGTGTTCTGTAGGTTGATTTTGTTTATCAGGAGGATAGCAAGACGTCCCAATAGGTATCCCGAGACACAGCCCACTGAAAATTGCATTAGAAAGCGCAAGAGAATCGAAAAGGCGGTTTCTTGGTTGGTGCCCAATAGACCAATCAGGACAATGGTCAACATGTAGGCCATCGGGTCGTTACTACCGCTTTCTAGCTCCAGCATGGGACGCAACTGGTTTTTAAGGCCAATGCGTTGGCTGCGCAGGATGTTGAATACCGAGGCTGAGTCTGTGGAGGACATCGTGGCCGCAGTCAGTAATGCAAATGGGAATGAGACCGCAATTGATATCAGGATTGACTTGGAAATGAAGTAAATGAACAAACCAGTGAATAAGGTTGTCAGGACAACTCCCGCCGTGGAAAGGAGTACACCGGGCCACAAGATCGGTTTGATTTCTTCCACCTTCGTATCCATCCCCCCAGAAAACAGGATGATACTCAAGGCGATCATGCCGATGAACTGGGTCAACGCCGTGTTGTTGAACTCAAAGCCCAGACCGTCTGAGCCAAAGAACATTCCTACCAGCAAGAAAACCAGGAGGGTAGGAACGCCCAAACGGGAGCCCATTTTGGTAACGAGAATGGATATGAGAAGGATGATGGATGTAATGAAAAGCAGATTACCAGTTGTAAAAATCATCGTATTGAGTGTTGTGTAAATAACCTATTTTAAACAATCTTCCAAAAATAGCGAATTTTATTGGAATCTGTGCCAAGTGAATAAAAAATAATTAAATTTGTGAAAAGAAATAGAAAAATTATGCAAGCAATCAATATAGGATTCTTTGGAAAAACGAATACAGGGAAAAGTTCGTTGCTCAACGCGTTGGCTGGTCAGGATGTAGCCATCGTTTCGGATCAGGCCGGAACAACGACTGACCCGGTGGGCAAGCGGATGGAAATTCCGCAAATTGGTCCTTGTCGTCTGATTGATACGGCAGGTTTGGACGATAGTACCCAGTTGGGAGAACAACGCACCCGGAAAACTCGTTCATGGATCAACCGGGTGGATTTGGCTCTGTTGCTTTTTACAGGGAATTGCTTTACCAAACTGGAGCAGGAACTATTGGAAGAGTTCCGCCGCTTGAAGGTGCCCGTATTGTTGGTGCATACCCAATCCGACATCATTCCCTTGGATGAGGCATTGGCTCAGGAGTTGAGCGAGCGCTATGGGGTGGATGTCTTGGAGTACTCGGTGGCTTTGTTGGATGAAACCGCTCAAAATGAATTAAAAGAACTGTTGATCGCTTTTATGATCAAGTCCATTGCTTCATCACCCTTGCGGGAAAAACGCTTGTTTGAAGGTTTGGTCTCAGCGCAGCAAACGGTGGTGCTTGTATGTCCGATTGATCAGGCAGCTCCTACGGGGCGCCTCATTTTGCCGCAAGTGATGGCCATTCGGGACTTGTTGGACCGTCAGTCAACAGCTGTTGTTCTACAGGTGGACCAATTGGCGGCTTATCTGGAGAATCATCCCGCACCGGATTTGGTGGTTACGGATAGTCAAGTATTTGCTCAAGTAGCTACCTTGGTGCCTGAAACTGTACCTATGACGAGTTTCAGCGTCTTATTAGCCCGTAGTAAGGGGCCTTTTGAGGCTTATCTCACCGGAGCAGAAAAGATCGATCAGTTGCAAGACGGTGATCGGATTCTTATTTTAGAGTCGTGTACCCATCATGCTTCCTGTGAAGACATTGGAAGGGTGAAGTTGCCGCGTCTGTTTCAAAAATATACCGGAAAAGCCTTGCGATTTACCATCATTGCCGGTATGGACGACCTGCCGGAGGATCTTACAGATTATGCGATGGTGGTGCAATGTGGTGGCTGTATGATCAATCGTCGCGAGCTGCTTTCCCGAGTAAATCCGGCCATTGAGCGGGGAATTCCCGTTTGCAATTATGGCATGGCCATGGCTTACATGAACCGAATTTTTCACCGTTCTGTTGCTCCGTTCCGATGAATCAATCTTTGCTTCAAATATTGACTCCGGCCGGGCTGATTCCCGATCTGGAGACGCTCAAAGCCTGGCTGACCACCACGGATAATCGGCTTCACGAAAGCCTGGTGGCTGCCGCCTTTGCATTGAAAAACCAGCAAGCAGGGCCTGGGATATTCCTCCGTGGCCTAATGGAAATTTCAAATCATTGTCAAAAGAATTGTCTGTATTGTGGTATTCGCGGCAAGAATGCGACTGTTGCCCGCTATGAACTTTCTGATGAGGAAATTTTGCATTTGGGGCAGAAAGCGGCCCAATTAGGCTATGCTTCCATCGTACTTCAAGCCGGAGAAAGGCAGGATAACAAATTTGTTTTGAGAATTACAAAGTTGTTAAAATCTCTGAAATCTATATCATTACGAGATGGAGTAAGGGGGGGAGTCCGTCGACCGGATGGATCGGCAGGTTTGGGCATTACTTTGTCTTTGGGAGAGCAAAAAAAGGAGATTTTTGAGGAATGGTATGCGGCAGGAGCGCATCGTTACCTCTTGCGCATAGAAGCATCGGATCCGGATCTCTACCATCAGATCCATCCGCAGGATGCCTTGCATACATACGAACGTCGGATCCAATCATTGCGGGATTTGCGGGAAGTTGGCTACCAGGTGGGAACGGGTGTGATGATTGGTTTGCCTTTTCAAACGGAGGAGCACTTGGCCAAGGATCTGCTCTTTTTCAAGAAGATGGACATTGATATGTGTGGAATGGGGCCTTATATTCCGCATCACGATACGCCTTTGGCGCAATATGCTGCTTCGATTCCGTCTCCGGAAAGGCGTTTGGAACTTTCTATCCGGATGGTCGCTTTGTTGCGTCTTTTGATGCCGGATATTAATATCGCTGCAACCACAGCCCTGCAGGTGTTGAGTGCACAGGGGCGGGAGCAAGCCATCGAAGCGGGCGCCAATGTGGTGATGCCCAACTTGACCGACTTGTTGCACCGGTCGAATTATGACTTGTACGACGGGAAGCCCGGTGCTGCGGTGGATGCGGATGTAGAGGATACGGATTTTGCCCGTTATCTGGCTCAAAAAAATATCCCCATCCTGCGAGGAGAATGGGGAGATTCTAATCATTATTTTGCCCGAAATCGGGATTAGTGGTCTATTTCCCGTTTTCTGCTTGGTAGATGAGTTTTACTTCATCGGCCGTCAGAGTTCTTGTATAAAACCGCACGTTGTCGATATTCATGTTTACGGGGTTCTTGATCAAGCCGTTGTCACTAGGGCCTCCGATCACAAACTTCGTGCCTTTACCGGATGTCTTTTCCCAGCAACTGATAGCATCAATCAATTCCCCGTTGATATATAGGGATTGAGTATATCCGTTGTTATTCGGAGCATTGGTGATGGTAATGTGTGTCCATTGGTAAGGAATTTCTCCGTGTGTAAAGCTTTTGCATTCACTTTCATAACGGTTGATGACGCGGAACATGCCTTGCTTCATAACCAGTGCAGGACTGTTTTGTGCGCCCCCCATAGCGGAAAAGTAGTGGCCATCACTTGTACCCAAAATCCAGAAGCTCACCGAGTAATTGTCAAATGGAGATTGAATCATCGCTTTTGGAATGGAAATGCAGCTTTCGTTGGCAGCGTTCAATTCGATGGATTGGGTGCCGTCTGCACTCTCGTTGCTATAGCGTGCTCCGTTGATCAGTTGTGCATTGATGCCCGATCCGATTTCGTCCGCTCCGGAGTTGTTGAAACGGAAGTAGGCAAACAGACCGTTGCGAACCACATAAGCCGGATCGGGTTGGTTTTGGGGAGCTACCGACGGTTGCGGAGCAGGAGCCGGGGACGGGGCAGCAGTGGGTTGTGCAGATGTGCTCAATTGTTTGGTAGTCAAGTCACAACGAATAGTTTGTTTTCCATCAACATATACATAATTGCTCACAGTTTGGAAGCGAGTCTTGATGACTTGTACTTCGTAGTTGGCCGGATTCAGGTCGTTGAATTGGTAAACACCGTTTGCACCCGTTACGGCTTGTTTTCCGCCCGGAATTAGGGTGATCTTGGCATAGGGAACCGGGTTGCCGGCTTCATCGCTTACCACACCTGTCAGGGAAATCTGCACGTTCTGTTTGATGTAGATCCGATCGTAAATCATGCGGCTGGTACCGGTAGAGAAACGAATGTCAATGTAGTTTTCGTCTTCTTCGTAGCACGGGAAGTCGTCGTATTTGATCAGGATGGTGTTGCCTTCGAAGGAGGCGGTCATCTTGGTTGCACAATTGGATTTCAAGGTCGGTCGTTGACGGGTTGAGATCTCGCGGTCTTTCAGCATCAACACGGCAGCTACGATCCCTTTTTTGCTTTGGACAGCCGTAATGGTGATGGCATCAAAGAGGCGGTTGTATTCTTGCATGAGGAAAGCAACCTTTTCATAGCGGGGATCTTCTTCCATAAACTCACTTTGAAAAGCTTTCAAATCGCCAATGGTGCGGCTAATGTCTTCAATTGAAGTCATTTGATCCAACATAACCTCGTATTGGGCCAAACGTTCATTCAAGCGGTTCTCTTGCTTTTCGTATTCGATGATCAGTGATTTCAGATCAAAGTCAGAGAAGGGGTAGAGGATGGCATAGAAGTATTCTGCGCGACGTTCTGATTTGTAATAGCGCTCTTCCCAATAGTATTTTTCAGCCTTGGAAAGGGAGATTTCGGTCAGGAACGGAAGGCGGGCTGTTTTGGACTTGATATCTGATTCCAGCTTTTGTTGATAGGAATACGCGCCATTCACCTCAAGATTGGTGCTTTGCAAACTGGTTGTGGCAATGATACGAACGGCAACACTCTCTGAAATATCGGTTTTCAATTTGAGCAAGGCTGCATCGCGGGCCTCTTCCAGGGTGGATCCAACTCCGGAGCAACTCAAGTAGCCCGGCATTACGCCAGCAACCCAAGAGGGTGTTTTGCGCTCACTGGATTCGGTTACTTTGTACTGGGCTTCAGCAATCCAACTAATTTGGAGCAGGCACAATAGACAGAAGATAAATCGTTTCATAGGTTGCTATTATTTAATTTGATTCAACCAACATTGGGTGTTGTCTGATTTGAAGTTGGGGCAGCAGTTGCGTTGATCCGCAGGAATCTGGGTGAGCAGTTCGCTCATTTTGTTGTACAAATCGGCGCAAGCGCGAGGTACAAAGTTGATTTCTGCCAGCGCAGCAGCATAGTCACCGCGGGTAATATGAGCTTGGGTACGGAGTACTAGCTGTTCTGCATTGGAATTGTAGTATTCCAGGATTTTTTCTTTGCCTTTTACGATGAAGGTTTTCAGGCGAGAGTTTCTGGATGAAATGTTGCGGATAGCTGCCAGGATGGCTTGATCTGCTGAGTTGCCAATTCCCTTAGTGGCAATCATTGTTTGGCTGTAGATGATTTGCGAGTGCAAATCGACCAGGAACAAAGACACTTCGATGTTCACGACAAATTTAGCGGGAGCTGTTTCAGTAACTGTTTCACTGACGATATTAAAGCGGGGAAGCACCATATAACGGCCATCCACAGCGGAGATACCGTTCAAAGTAAGTGCTTGCAGCAGGTTGTTTTGCAACAAGGTGGCAGCTTGCTCAGAAAGTTGTTCGGATTGAGGATATAGGGCTCCTATTTCAAGTTTGTCTGAATCGGTCATGGGTTGAGCAATTGACAGCGTGGAAAGGCTGATCAATAGACAAGCGAAAAGAAATTTGATCTTGCTCATAGTTGAAAAGGTATAAAATGTTTTTAATCAGAAAATACTGCATGTGTCCACGAAGGTACTATCTTTTAGGGAAAGAAACAAAAAAAGAGAAGGATAAATGCCTGATAGGCACTATCCTTCTCTGGATTATTTAAGGATAATTCTGCTGGCGGATTATTCGTTTCTGATAGCAGCTTGTGCAGCAGCCAAACGAGCGATCGGAACGCGGAACGGAGAGCAAGATACGTAGTTCATACCCACTTTGTGGCAGAATTCTACAGAGGCGGGATCTCCACCGTGTTCACCGCAGATACCAACTTTCAGTTTCGGGTTGGTGCTACGACCACCGTTTACACCGATTTCGATCAAACGACCTACTGTCTTAGTATCCAAGGTTTGGAAAGGATCGGCAGGGATGATCTTCTTGGCCAAGTAGTCGCCCATGAAACCTCCGATGTCATCGCGAGAGAAACCGTAGGTCATTTGGGTCAAGTCATTGGTACCGAATGAGAAGAATTGTGCAGTAGCCGCCATACGGTCAGCCATCAAAGCTGCACGAGGGATTTCAATCATGGTACCGTACAAGTAGTTGATAGAAGTATTGAATTGTTTTTCAACTTCGTCGTGTACGCGGTCGCAGATGGCTTTCAAGAAGTCCAATTCTTTAACGATGATGGTAACCGGGATCATGATTTCGGGTTTCGGGTTGAAACCTTCGCGGATCAATTCTGCAGTAGCCGTGAAGATCGCACGGAATTGCATTTCGCTGATTTCCGGGTAGGTGATGCCCAAACGAACACCACGGTGTCCCATCATCGGGTTCACTTCGTGCAGACTTTCACCACGTTTGCGGATGTCTTCAACGGTGATGCCCAATTCGTTAGCCAATTCGATTTGTTTTTCTTCTGATTGGGGAACAAACTCATGCAACGGCGGGTCGAGCAAACGGAAAGTAACCGGCATGTTGTCCATAACTTTCATGGTTGCTTTGGTTGCTTCTTTCACGTAAGGTTCCAATTCAGCCAACGCAGCTTTGCGTTCTTCGGTACCTTGTGACAAGATCATTTTGCGGAGTTTGGAGAGGGGAGCTTCGGAGTTAGCACCGTAGAACATGTGTTCAATACGGAACAAACCGATACCTTCAGCACCGAATGCAACTGCGGTTGCTGCATCTTCCGGAGTATCTGCGTTGGTACGTACACCGAGTTTGCGGTATTTGTCCACGATGTTCATGTATTCGATGAAACGAGGATTTTCGGAAGCGTCCATGGTAGCGATGGATTGGTCATAAACGAAACCTTTGCTACCGTTCAATGAGAAGATATCACCTTCTTTATATACTTTGCCATTGATGGTCATAGTGCGTTCTTTGAGGTTGATGTGCAATGCATCGCAACCTACGATACAGCATTTACCCCATCCGCGAGCTACCAATGCAGCATGTGAGGTCATACCACCGCGAGCAGTCAATAGACCGTCAGCAGCACGCATACCTTCTACGTCTTCCGGGTTGGTTTCTTCACGAACCAAAATTACGCGTTCTTTGCGATCAGCAGCAGCAACAGCATCTTCGGCAGTGAAGACGATGCGACCTACGGATCCACCAGGACCTGCGGGCAAACCTTTTGCAATAACAGTTGCTTTCTTTTCAGCGATCGGGTTCAAGATCGGGTGGAGGAGTTCGTCCAATTGGGTAGGAGCTACACGCATTACAGCGGTTCTTTCATCGATCAAGGCTTCGTGGAGCATGTCCATTGCCATGTTCAATGCTGCCAAACCGGTACGTTTACCTACACGGCATTGAAGCATCCACAATTTGCCGTCTTGGATGGTGAACTCGATGTCTTGCATATCGTGGAAGTGTTTTTCCAAGTTGCTTTGGATTTCGTCCAATTCACGATAAACAGCGGGCATTGCAGTTTCCAAAGATTCGAGGTGTTGGTTGTGTTCGTTTTTGGTAGCTTCGTTGAGCGGGTTCGGAGTACGGATACCAGCAACAACGTCTTCACCTTGAGCGTTGATCAACCATTCACCGTAGAATTTGTTTTCACCGGTAGCAGGGTTCCGTGAGAAGGCAACACCGGTAGCGGAGTTGTTACCCATGTTACCGAATACCATCGCTTGTACGTTTACTGCAGTACCCCATTCATCAGGAATACCTTCGATACGACGGTAAGCAATTGCGCGTTTTCCGTTCCAAGATTTGAATACGGCGCCAATACCACCCCACAATTGTTCGATTGCATCATCCGGGAAGGGTTGTCCCAAAACTTCCAAGACTTTCGCTTTGAAGTCCTCGCAGAGTACTTTAAGGTCTTCTTCTGTCAAGTCTGTATCGCTCTTATATCCTTTTTGCACTTTTACTTCGTGCAACATTTTGTCCAATTGAACGCGGATGCCTTTTCCGTCTTCAGGTTCGATACCTTCTGCTTTTTCCATCACAACATCCGAGTACATCATGATCAAACGACGATATGCGTCATAAACAAAACGAGGGTTTTGAGTACGTTCGATCATACCGGGGATTGTTGCTGAACAAAGACCAATGTTCAAGACGGTTTCCATCATACCGGGCATAGAACTTCTGGCACCGGAACGGCAAGATACCAACAACGGGTTTTTCGGGTCACCGAATTTCATACCCATCACAGCTTCAGCACGAGCCAAAGCGTTGTCGACTTCTGCTCTCAAAGCAGCAGGATATTGACATCCCAATTGATAATATTCAGTACAGCAGTCGGTTGTGATGGTGAAACCTGCCGGTACGGGAATTCCCAAAGTACACATTTCAGCCAAGTTAGCACCTTTACCACCGAGGAGATTTCTCATGGTTCCATTTCCTTCAGCTTCTTTTCCACCGAAGAAATACACTCTTTTGACGTCAGACATAGGTAATAAATGATTGTTAATTAAAATTTTCACAAAAATAATAAAATTCTATAAAACTATTCCGCGTTTTTTTCCAGCCAAATACGGCCGTTTTCAAACATTCGGATCCAAGGCGTTACTTCGTCATTCTTACGTTCAATCGGGTAGTAAGGCCAGTTCCAAGGACGCAAGCAGCGTTCCGGGTGAGGCATCATGGCCAAGTGACGGCCATCGGATGAACATACGCCGGCAATTCCTTCCGGAGATCCGTTCGGGTTTGCGGGATAAGCATTGTAATTATAGCGCAGGGCTACCGGGTATTCGGAAATCGGGAGCGGGAAGTCAAAGCGACCTTCTCCGTGGGCTACCCAGATACCCAATTGGCAACCTTGTAAGTTTTCCAGCAGGACAGCCGGAGATTGTTCGATTTTTACACCAACAAAGGCACTTTCGTATTTGTGTGAGCGGTTGTGGCGCATCTTCGGAGAACGGCTGCGATCTTCCGGGGTGATCAGTCCCAATTCTGCCATCAACTGACAGCCGTTGCAAACACCTAATGATAAGGTATCCGGACGAGCATAGAAGCGGTCGATTGCTGTACGGGCTTTTTCGTTGTACAACAGAGCGCCTGCCCAACCTTTTGCAGAACCTAAGGTATCGGCGTTGGAGAAGCCACCTACGAAGACGATGAAATTCACATCTTCCAAAGTTTCGCGACCGGAAACCAAGTCGGTCACGTGAACGTCTTTCACACGGAAGCCGGCCAAGTGCAGGGCCCAAGCCATTTCACGGTCACCGTTGGATCCTTTTTCACGGATGATGGCTGCTGTGTAGCGGGCATCGTCGTTGTTAGCGCGCGGCTCGGCCAAAGCAGTTTTTCCGTTGAAGGCTTCCGGGAATCGGTATTGGAGTTGTTGGTTCTTATAATTCAAGAAACGTTCGCTGGCCAGTTCTTTGCCCACTTGACGGATGTCAAACAGGTATGAAGTGCGGAACCAGAGATCACGTAGGGGGTCAATTTCGACCACAAGCGGGGTCGTACGGTTGGCAATTGTCAATTCCATACGACGTTCCGGAATCCATTCGGCAATGACTTCGCACGCAATGCCAAATTCTTTTTGCAAACGTTCGGTCGGGTTGTCTTCGCGACGAACTTGGATCAAAATACCCGGTTTTTCACAGAACAAAGCTGCGGTAGTGGGCAGGGGAGTGATGCTGCGGAAGCCACCAGTTTGTGTCGGGAAGCACATTTCAAGGGCGGCTGTAATCAAACCACCGGCAGAAATGTCGTGACCTGCCAAGATTTTTTCTTCGCGAATCAAGGTTTGTACGGCTTCAAAAGCACGGCTGAAATAAGCCGGGTCGGTTACATCCGGAGCTTGTTTGCCAATCTTATTTTGTACCTGCGCATAAACGGATCCACCCAAGGGGAAACGTTGGTCATTTACAAAAGGAATGTAGCACAACAAAGAGTCTGTCGGAACAGAAGCCGTGTGTACGGTTTTGCGGATGTCTTCACTTTCTGCTACGGTAGAGATGATGACCGTACCCGGGGAGAGAACTTGTTTGCCATTCGGATATTTTTGGGTCATAGACATGGAGTCCTTACCGGTGGGAATATTGATGCCCATGGCAACAGCCATATCGCTGGCTCCTTGTACGGCCGCATACAAACGGGCGTTTTCACCTTCGTTCTTGCAAGGCCACATCCAGTTCGCACTCAAAGATACCCCGTGGATGCCTTCCACAATGGGAGTCCAAACTACGTTGGTGAGCGCTTCTGCAATGGCCATACGGGATCCGGCAGCGGCATCAATCAAAGCGACACTCGGTGCGTGTCCAATGGAGGTGGCGATACCGTGGTTGTCATCATAGCTGATGGCAGTAACGCCCAAGTCGTTCAACGGCAATTGGATTTCACCGCAAGTTTGTTGGTTGGCGATCAACCCGGTTACGGAGCGGTCCACTTTGTTGGTCAACCAGTCTTTACAAGCCACCGATTCTACTTGGAGAACTTGTTCGAGGGTTGCTTGCAGGGCTTCGTTGGATAAGGTGTCCGGATCAGTTACTTCTTCGTAGGACGTTTCCAAACGGGTGTCTGTCATGGTTGTTTTCGGGGTGGATCCCAACAAGTCGCTGATGGCTAAGTCAATCGGGGTTTCTCCGTTTTTGAAATTTTTCAGCGTGAAGTTGTTTTGTCCCGTGGTTTCTCCAATTACATAAAAAGGTGCACGTTCACGTTCTGCAATTTTGCGGAGTTGGTCCACATCTTTGGCTTTCATCACCAGACCCATACGCTCTTGACTTTCGTTGCCGATGAGTTCTTTGGCAGAGAGTGTTTTGTCGCCAACCGGCAATTGGTCGATGTGGATGGTGCCACCGAGTTCTTCTACCAATTCGGAAAGACAGTTCAAGTGGCCACCGGCACCGTGGTCGTGTACGGATATGATGGTGTTTTCTTCTTGTTCAGCAATTGCCCGGATGGCGTTGTAAGCCCGTTTTTGCATTTCCGGGTTGGAGCGTTGGATGGCGTTCAATTCGATGGCATTGGCGTATTCACCCGTAGCAACGGATGAAACAGCACCACCACCCATACCGATGCGGTAGTTGTCACCACCCAATAGCACCACTTGGTCTCCGGGCTCGGGTGTTGCTTTCAAGGCATCTTTTTTCTTGGCATAGCCGATACCGCCGGCCAACATGATCACTTTGTCAAATCCGTGGTGAACACCTTCTTCGTGTTCCATGGTTTGCAAAGAACCGCAGATAACGGGTTGTCCGAATTTGTTTCCAAAATCAGAAGCACCGTTGGAGGCTTTGATCAAGATTTCTTCCGGATTTTGGTACAACCAGGGACGGGGTTCAATTTGTTCCCAATTGCGGGCAATTTTCAGACCATTGGGGTCCAATTCTTCGGTGAAACGCGGGTAGGAGGTCATGTAAACAGCTGTTCCAGCAATCGGGAATGAGCCTTTACCTCCGGCAATCCGGTCACGAATTTCTCCACCGCTACCGGTAGCTGCTCCGTTGAACGGTTCTACGGTGGTCGGGAAGTTATGTGTTTCAGCCTTCAAGGAGATCACGGTTTCACAGGCTTCGCGAACAAAGAAATCCGGTTTGTCACCCGAAGCAGGGTGGAACAAGGAAAGGGTCGGGCCTTGGATGAAGGCACAGTTGTCTTTGTAAGCGGAAACGATGCGTCCAGGATGCTCTTTGGAGGTGCGTTTAATCATTTGGAACAACGAGGAGGGTTGCTCTACACCGTCAATGACGAAGGTGCCGTTGAAAATCTTGTGACGGCAGTGTTCGGAGTTAACTTGTGAGAAACCGAATACCTCACTGTCGGTCAATTGACGACCCAACTTCTTGCTGAGGTCTTTGAGGTAGTTGATTTCCGCTTCTGAAAGTGCCAAACCTTCGCGACGGTTGTAGGCTTCGAAATCATCAATGTATTCAACGGGTTCCGGTTCTTTGTCAACCAGGAAAATCGTTTGATCCAATCCTTCGTACCGACGTTGGAGCATCTTGTCAAACGAGTAGTCTTGTTTTCCGGTGATTTCGTAAAATTCTTCGATTCGTTCGATACCGGGAACGTTCATGTTCTGGGTGATTTCTACAGCGGTTGTACTCCAAGGAGTAATCATTTCCCGACGGGGACCGATAAAGGTACCGGGAATTACATCCTGATCGCTGAATGAACCACCTGAAAATAGCCAGGTTAAAGTCTCTTTTTCGCTCTGAGTTAGGGCTGTTGCCCGTTGTACGGCAATCCATTGTCCGTTCTCGGTGTGGAAGAAATGTATCATAGAAAATCGAATAATATTCTTTAATCGCGTAAAAATACGATTTTTTCGGGAAAAATTCTTGAATTATTCCCACTTTTGCACGAAAACTTATCAACAAGCTTATGGATATGCAGCAACAAGTAACTCCTGTTTCTTCGGAAATTCTGGCTGAATACAACCTTTGGGTCGATAAAATGATGCGGATGTCACCGTCCTTTCAGCAAGTGGGGCGCAGCGGTTATCATCCGGGGTTGACGACCATGAAAGCCTTTGATGAGTTTTTGGAAAATCCGCATCGTCAGTTCCGTTCGGTGCACATTGCTGGAACAAATGGGAAAGGTTCGGTTTCTCATATGCTCGCATCCATTTGTGCAGAACATGGGTTGAAGACGGGGCTTTATACATCTCCCCATCTGGCCGATTTCCGGGAACGGATTCGGATCAATGGGGTGTGTATTTCGCACCAGGCAGTGGTTGATTTCTTTCGCCGGACTGCAGATTTTATTGAGCAAAATCAGCCTTCATTCTTCGAGATTACGACAGCGATGGCGTGGGACTATTTTGCGCGTAATGGGGTGGATGTTGCGATGATTGAAGTGGGACTGGGAGGACGAATGGATTCTACAAATTTGATTACGCCGGAATTGTCCATTGTGACTTCAATTGGTTACGATCATTGTGATATTTTGGGCAATACATTGCCGGAAATTGCGCGGGAGAAAGGTGGTATCATCAAGTCGGGTATCCCGTTGGTTTTGGGAGAAATCCAAGAAGAATTGGTGTCGGTGTTTGAAACGATAGCAGCTCCGCTGAATGCTCCGGTATTGGATGCGCAACGTGCTGAATTGAAATGGCAGGTCGCATTGCCCGATTTGGACGCGATGGATTTGCAGGGAGATTATCAGGCAGCGAATCTGCGGACAGTTGCAGCTGCATTGCAAATTTTGGAACGTGTTTCCTTTGCAAAACCCATCGATTGGCACGTGGACAAGGTGCGTCAGGCACTTAGTCATACGGCTCAACGGACCCACTTCCGGGGACGGTGGGAACAACTCTATCATCAGCCGGATATTATTTGCGATATCGCTCACAATCAAGCAGGTCTGCAATATACGTTGCGCCAGCTACAGCGTCGTTTTGAAGCGGGCAAGGCAGAAGGAAAATACGAACGTTTGGTTTTTATACTGGGCATGGTGGCCGATAAAGATATTGAACAGGTTCGCAAATTGTTTCCGGTGGCCGATTACTATTTTACCCAGCCGCCCGGTCCGAGAGCCATGGATGCCAATCATTTGGCCGGACATTTTTTGGAAAAGGCGCGTAAGAGTATTATTACCAGTACGGTAACCGAAGCATTGATTACTTACTTCTCACAGGCACAACCTACTGATCTAGTCTATTTAGGGGGAAGCAGTTATGTCGTGGCTGAGGCATTGAAGTTTTCCGTTTTTGAGAAGATCGCAAAAAATTAAAAAAATATTTGCTATTTCGGAAAAAGTACCTACTTTTGCAGTCCTCAAAAGAAAGGGAGCATAGCTCAGTTGGTTTAGAGCATCTGCCTTACAAGCAGAGGGTCGGGGGTTCGACTCCCTCTGCTCCCACAAAAGTTCTTTTACAGAATCATTTCGTTTGTCAACAGGTAGTTCCAATAATCGGGAGCATAGCTCAGTTGGTTTAGAGCATCTGCCTTACAAGCAGAGGGTCGGGGGTTCGACTCCCTCTGCTCCCACCAATGGCCTATTGACAGACAAATCGGGAGCATAGCTCAGTTGGTTTAGAGCATCTGCCTTACAAGCAGAGGGTCGGGGGTTCGACTCCCTCTGCTCCCACAAAAGAAACAAAAAACGAAGTGCATTAGCGCTTCGTTTTTTTTGTTATCGGGTCATTAGGTCGTCTGGTTGTAGAATTCAACACTGGATTGTCGAATGTAATAATATTCGCCTTGGGCCAATTCGATGGCCATCCCGTTGATTCCAGCTTGGCTAATGTTGCTTTGTGGATGATGCAAGTAACTTTCAGCCGTTAAGTCATCCCAAACGGTGAATTGTGGATTATAGCTCAAATTCACGACATAATCTTGAATGAAAATCAAAGGACGGTTTTCATTGCCGGATGAGACAATTGGGGTGTAGCTTTTGCGCTCTTCTGGAAAATGAAGGATTCGAAGGCTTGCAAATACATCGGAGCGGCGCTGGTTGCCGTAGTTGCTATTAGAAAGCCAGTTCCATGCGCTAGCATGCCATTTGGACTCCATTGTGTAGGTATAGTTGATTTGATGACTGTTTGCGTCATCCGATCCGTAATTGACTTGGCTCTTCCAGGCGCTTAGTCCGATTTCGTATTCCAGGTACCGATAGACGCGGACTGGTAGCGCGGCTGTCTGATAGGTGCCCGTATTATCATACCCATAAATGGTATAACTACCGCTGGCTTGGATGTTTTGGCAGGATAAGATACCCTCTGCATTGATGGACAAGTCGTTGGATTCGTTACCTGCAGCATCGAAAACCTTCCAGTGGATTTGCGTGTTGGGAGCAACCTCATAATTGACCGTAATGCAGCTTGGATAGGCCTTGATGGCTTTGGCCGATGGGAAGAGGGTGGTATTTAACAGTTGGTCGGTATGGAGGGTGGCGCTGACACAAGGACGGACGGTAATGTGAATGTCATCATAGATGTAGGGAAAGTCCTCGTAATAAATGCGCACTTGAACGGGATTGTTAGCACTGCGTCGCATACCTGTCAAAGTTCCGTCAGCATCTAATGAAATGTACTCAGCTCCTTGGATGATTTGCCATCGGGTGGCTAGGCCGGAGGCTTTTATCGGAGAAGAGAAGAAGTTGAGCTTGATACGTTCGTTTTCATAGAGGCTGAGCTCATTACCGTTTAAGATAGTTAGGGAGGGAGCGATGACTTTGAGTTCGAGTTGTGTCTGAGCTCCGGTGTCGGTTTGGACGATGGCTCTGGATGTTCCGGTTTTGAGTGGATGGAAGTAGCCTTCGTTGTCAAACCGGACAACGCTTGTGTCCAGTGAATGCCACTGATAAGGGATGTCTTCTGGAATTCGGTAATCCGGCGTTAGTCGTTCGGGTACACCCAAACAGAAAGTATGGCTGGTTTTGTTGAATTGGATTTTTCCCAAACTGATTTGGACATCTTGGTAGCGTACAATTCCATTGAGGGTGCCACTCAACAAGAAGCTGCCAATGATTTCTTCCGCCGGATTATAAATCAAATTTTCCGGGAGATCCACCAGGATGATGTTCTTGCTGATTTTGGCCAGGTTGTTCCCCTGGCTCACTTTGGCAATTGTATAAATGGGGGTACCGCTCGGCGTAGCCGTATGTGTAATGCGCCACGGAACGTTGTAATTGGGATACAATGTCGGAATCGGATCCATTTGAAAGGTTTCTTGGCTGACCTCGACATTGATCGTGTCGGAACATTGTTGATTGCCAGTTGTGGCGATGATTTTACAAGTACCGATGCCAGTGCCTGTAACGACTCCATTCTGATCAACGTAGGCGATTTTATTGTTACTGGTGGACCATGTGACCCGTTTGTCGGTCGCATTTTCGGGAAGGATGGTCGCGGTCAGTTTGAAGGTGCCTTTCCATAGGATATTGGCGAAGGAGGGCGAGATGGTGATGGAACTGGGTGCAATGGTTTCATTGACCGAGATGTGGACTTGGTCGGAAATGTGGGTGCCATCGGTGGAGGTGGCTGTGATGATGCAGTTTCCATTCTTATTGGCTGTTACCCGGCCGTTTGTAGTGACGCTTGCGACGGCTTCGTCAGAGCTGCTCCAGGTTAGTTTTGGATTGGCTGCCGATGTGGGGAGTACGTTGGCTTGGATATTCAAGGTTTGTCCCAGGGCCGTGAATGTATGTGTTTTTGGAGACAGTTCAATCTTGGTTACCCGATCCTGCATACCGCTGGTATCAATCCTCCAGGAAATTTCGTTAATGCCATTGCCTGAAAAGCAAGTCCAGCAGGTATAAAGGGTGTTGCGCCGAATATCGAAGTTGTCAAGATGAAGGCCATCGTGCAGGTAATACCGGTAAATGAGGTGGTCGTTGACTTGGGTTTTGCTACGGTAGTTGACTGTGAATTCAATGAATGAGCAAAGTTGGTCATAAGGAGTGGGAGGAATGTGGGTACTTTCATCTTGGTTGGATTCGAGCAGGTCGCCTTGGCAATTTTCTGGTAGGTAAAAGTCCAGCCCCGAGCTCCAGATGGCTTGAAGTGCGTCGCCGGTGTATGACATACCTTTGTCTGCAACTTGCAACGGAAGGAGTGCTTTGCTCTCGGTAAAGAATTGGACGCGTTTGTTGAGGTTACGCAGTTGAATCTGTTTGATTTCAAAGCATTCTACCTCGTCAGAAAGCGCTGTTGTGTCAACCAGGATGCGAAGTTTGGCGACCAGCCGTCGGAGGGGAATTGTGTGGCGGTCCTGATCGAGGAATATGCGTTGGGAAAGTTCTCCTGCCATGGGTAAGGGTGCGTTCGGGTCAAAGCTGTCGGGTTTGTATTCCCAATATGTCCTTTTCAAACCAGCTGCTGTGATGGCTAGGAGTTTGTCAGTCCAGTCCCCCACGTTGGCCACTACGTACAAACTAGCACTCTGTCCATGTCTGATATTCAGTGAGATTGGTGCATTGGGGTTTTCGGTATAATGGCTCGTGATTAGGTTGTCATGGTCATCGTATAGGAAGAAAGTGGCATTGTGGATGGTTGTTTCCTGTGACATTGGGCTTGGTGAACGCTGTTCAACCTGGGCTTCCAGGTATTGGAAAGAAAGAGAGATGCCCTCGCCAGATAAGAGATACTTGTCTGGCTGACTCTCACAGGATAGGCATAAGCCGCCTATTAGGAGTAGCAATCCGATGGCGTAGTGGAGCTTGTGCAATGAATTCGTCATGATTTTAGTAGTCAGTAGGCTTAAAAATTGACTTCGTATGGGTTGAGTTCGATCCAATCTTCGATATCAAGGGTGAGTGATAATTTGGAAAGATCCAGCGTGAAATGCCAGTCATCCAAGGTTTCCTGTTGCATGTTCAAGCCGGCATCCATCATCGCTTGTCCCAACGGGAAACGGTGAGTGATCGAATCCCGAACGCGAACAATTAGCTCCAGTTTATTGTCTTTCTGACGGGGTATCCGACAGGAGAACTCCGGTAGCCTGTCACTCACTATATGAGCAAGAGGAGTGGGTTGTACGGTGCTTGAGAAGCTTCCTAAGACCACATTGCCATTGAGGTCGTATCCTTGCGCGGTGCCTTGTATTATGATTTCAAGTGTTTCTTTTTCAGGGTGGTATCCGATCAGGTTCATAAATAGGGTAATGTGGTTCTTTTTCGGGAGGATGTGAAGGGTTTCAGTTTCGTGGGTCAGATCCAGCCATTGAAAATCCGTGTGGATGGGATCGGCTTGCTCCCCAATGGGAATCAAGTAGGCATCGTTGCACAGCTGCATGTTTTGGATATTGCAGAAAACTGCGAGTGAAATCCTTCCCTTTTTTAATGGAATCTCGTAAGGACGTTGCCATTCTTCAGGAAACAGTGTGTCTTGAAAAAAGATGCCCTTTTCGGATTGGAAAATCAGGTGCACGGATTCAATCTGCTGGGACATAGCCGAGAAGTCCAAGTTTAACCACGAAGGGCAATTGCTTCTGTCCTCACAAATGCATGAGGACAAGAGAAGCAATGCCCAGAACGGAAATCCTTGTTTCAGGATCTTCTTCATGTTAGAATTCTTTGTCAAAATGGGGAATGGTGGTCCAGTCTTCGGCTTCTATCGTCAATTCAATGCTGCCCGGAACAATGGGTTCATTCGGGTCGGTAGAGCCTTGTCCGGTAACGGTAATACCAATTGAGTAGGCTGTGTTTCGGCGAATACCGTGGTGTCCATTAGCGGCGTTGTATCCGTAATCAATCTGGTTGACCGGTACCGGATAGTAATACGTAATGCCGTTAAGGTCGGCCTGTAGGGTGAGTTTGGTACAGGAAGTCAGGTTTTCTGTCAAATTCTCATAACAGAAGAAATGATGAGAAGTGCTGTAACCGCTGTCATCAATTACCGTTGTAATTGCGTCCATTAGCAAACCGCTTTCGGCACATTCCGAAACATCGGAAGCAACGCATGCCCCTTCGTTGTAGATCAGCGGAGTGGCCGGTGCCTGGTTGTTGTAAGTGATTTTCTCAGCATGGGCATTGATCAAATAGAGTTTGACATTGGAGAGCTCCATTCCTTCGTAGGGTGTTCCTGCAAACTTCGTTTTGATGCTTTTTGCCGTAATTTTTGCAGCCAGACGACGGATTGTGATGGTGATCGAGTTGGTAACCGATAGCGTAGTGGTTGTTTCTCCGTACATTGTAAACGAGGCCAACTCTTCGTTCTTCAAAAGGGAGGTTTGTTCTTGGAATGAGCTCAGGTTGGTAATACCGATGAAGTTGTCCACGTGAGCATTCGCAACGACGCAAATGATTTTCGGACCGGTGGTACAATTCAGTGTCAAGTTTTCCAAATCATCCCCTTGAAAGCGGTGGTGTGCATCCAAAACATGGTTGTCGGCGGCTTCTGCTCCTGTGTTTTGGAAAACAAAGACATCGAGGGTCTCAAGGGTGTTGTCTTCCTCCTGTGTTTGGGAGACGGTGGTTTTGGTATTTGTCGTAGCAACTTGCAAGGACAAAGTGGCAGGGAGTCCCTCAGGACAAGGTTCTACTTCAGGAGTAATGGTTTCACAAGCTGTGTTGCATACGAGCAGGGACAGCAGGCCCAGGAATGAAAATCTTTTCATACACATTTGAATTAAAGGGTTAAAACTAGTATTGATTAAAAAGGTTGTATGTTCGCATGAGTTGGGAGATTTCTGGGTCTAGGTTGCCACGAAATTGCAGGGAGGGTTCTTCTTCTATACTCTGAAGCAGGTAGCTCAGGGCGTTCTCCGTGTCGTGCAGTCGGGAACAGGCCACCGCCAACATATAATTGCGCTTGCTGTTGGCCGGAAGTTGTTCCAAAATGGCGCGAGCCGTGTGGTTGTAGTCCAGACAGAGGCAGGCGATGGCCGTGTTGTAATCTTCATAAGGACGCAGGTGCGTCAGTGCTATTTCAAATTTTCGGTTACGTAGCGCCTTGAGTCCGTTTTGGTAAATGGTGTCAATCTCAGTCGTGTGCAATGTGTCTTTAACCATCCCTTTGCGGTGAAGGTGAAAGTCAAAACGGACGGTTCGCATTCGAGGAAACAAGACTTGTGAAACATAGGGGTATTCGCTGCTTTTTTGTAGAAGCCGTTCTTTTACATCCGCCGGGTGAGTGCTCTCGATAATGGATAAGAGGTATTGAGGATCTTTCAACAGCGTATCTTTGCGAACCAGGTCGCCCAGGCGTTTCCAGTCTTCCGGGATGGGTCGGATAATGAGTTCAAAGTGATTCAGCCACGGCCTGGGAGCAGTTGCCGTGCTATCCAAATTTACAAACAGCGTGTTTTCCTGGTCCAGTTCGTGAATGTGCTGCTGATGTGCTACAAAATGTTCAAAGTGAGCTTTTAAGGCATTTCCTCGCGCTTGTGCCAGTGCTTGGTTGTGGGAATAGCGGCCTTCTGGAGAACAAGTGGCTGTAATGACCAGCGAGTCGATGTCGTAGGTGCTGTTTGCCATCAGTTCCAGGATCTTCGCTTCGATCCGTTTCAATTCCCTGGCGTTTTTGTGCAGCGTGGTGTCAATCTTGGGGGATCCTTTTTGAAAATCCAGGTAGATCATCGAGTTGCTCTGCGCCCGTCGCTCAACAATGCGTTGTACGTAGCGGCATTTTTCTTCAAGCAGTGTAGTGATGCTTGAGATATAGAAGGTTAAAGGATCTGATGTCGGCATTTGGTAGAGTTGTATGCCGTTGCGCCAGATTTCTCCTTTCAAGATCAAATCGGCTTTTCGCAGGTTGGGCCGTGTAAGTAGTGTATAGGAGTAATCAATGGCCAGTTCCGGCAGCATTGAGTTCGTTGCAGTATCCAGGTAGATCGGCTCGGTAGGATAGGGGTCTTTGATTTTTCGTCGGAAGACATCCTGTAGCCGTAGTTGGCGGCGATTGTTGCGACGGATGCGTCCGTGAAGGTTGTAGTGGGAAAGTACAGCCTGTTGCTGGATGTTAAAATAATCCTCGTATTTCCGAGATTGGAACAGGGCAATCAGACGTTGGTTGCGCAGTTCGGCACTGTCGCGAATGATGGAGTTCAAGAAACGGTGGTAGGATTGGTAGCCTTTTCGTTGGTTCTCACGGTATTCCTGGCCTGTTACAAAAACGGGAGATAGAGAAATGCTGTCATTATCCAGATAAAGGACTGGGAAAAAACGCAGTTGCCAGGATGGGTCTTGTAGCCGATTGGGAACGTGAATACAGAAACTGAGTTCTACTTTACCCAGCCGTTCGGCAACGTTGTGGAAAGAGGCTGAGATCACTGCAGGCTGTAGAACTTCGCTGGCAATCATTTCGCCATTTTGGTCCTGTACTGCGCGCATTAGGAAAACATCGTTGCCTTGTAGATCTTTGACAATGATGGTATCTTGTGGCTGTGGGAGGTCATCGGTGTGCAGGAGAATCGGACGTTCCTCTTGCCGTAATGACAAGCGTGCATCCGCAGATCCGGTTCGGATTTCTCGGAGCTTTCTCTCGGTGCCACAAGCACTCAGAATGAGTACCAATGAACTGATCCAGATGATGGGTTTCATACGTTAAAAGACAAATTGTAAGGCAATGGTCATGCGGTCCGCTTTGAGAAAGGCTTTTTCGCTTTGAGCCAATAGTTTACCACATCGGGCAGATGCATAGGTCTTGGAGGATTCCCACCCTCCCCAGATACCGAGGGCAAATTCAATATTGGTGTATTTTCCTACCATCCAGTCGTAACCTACTTCAATGCCCCCTCCAGTAGCAGTGCCTTCTTTAATTTTGGGACAACGGTAACCGCCTCGGTTGAAGATAGAGTGCTGTAGTTTTCCAGCTAAGTACCATCCGGAGTAGATATACCACAGCCAGTAACGCCCTTGTAAGGCGATGGTGGCCTGCTTGTGATGCAGTGTGCGATTGGTGAGTTGCCAGGAAAACGGGTTGTAGATTCCTTCCAAGTGTAGTGAGCTGTTGTGCGAGATTCCTACACCCAAATCGGCTTCCAATGTTCCAAATGCACCCAAAGCCAGCAGGTTGGTGCTGATTGAAAGATAGGGACGTTTGGGAGATTCGTCTTGAGCCGGTGCTTTCGATAGAGCTTTCAGTTGTGTGGGCATCAGGCTACAAAACAGCCCAATAAGGACAAGCATAAAGATTCGTTGCATGGCGTTTGTTTATTGGGCTTGAATGGAGATTTTCCAAAAGAGGGGGTGATGCAGTTGGTCTGCTTGGGGAAGTTGAATTTGATCCAATGACAGGTGTGCAGAGGATCCATCGCTGTACAAGATGCTTCCTTGAATCGTTGCAGAACCCCTCAACTGGCAGAACTCTTGCATAAGGACGGGAGAATGCGTGCAAGTTTGTTTCGGAGTGATGAATTGTCGGGAAAAGCCGACGGTATCGTTGGGAGTACTGATCTGTAAGTTGAGTTCTTTGGCGTTGTCAAGCCACGAGGCATCCACTTGGATATGAATGCTTGCGTGATGTTGATCGGTATTCAGGTGAAGAACATAGTTTCCAGCCTCGTACTCTGCTGGGAAATAAGAGAGAACTGGTGTTGCCAGCAGACATCCGGAGTGTTGGAATTCCAGCGGAAAAGAGTAGGCATCTGATAATGTGTAGCCCAGCAAGCCGACTAGTAGAAATAGTAAATTCGTCATATCAATCATCTTCATATCTCACGCACAAATTGACGGTTGCAAAAGTAGCAATGCACCCAACGGGCACCTAACACTTTCGTAAAAAATCGGCTTACACAGAATTTTTAAAAAGTGAAGGAATTTAAAAAGGAATAAAATTGCACTTTTAGCGAGACCGGCTACGAAGACAGATAAGCAAGATGATGAGTGAAGTGATGATTTCTGTAATTGGCATTGCTATCCAAGCACCTGTTGCTCCGAGCAGATGAGGAAGGATCAAGAAGGTGGGAATTAATAAGATGCCTCCTCGCAGTGAAACGATGATGTTGGATAGATAGGTCTGTTTGATGCTCTGGAAATAACCGATCATGGCAACATTCAGAATGAAAAAGAGAATACCGGTAGCAAAGTAGGGAAATCCTTCAATGGCAATGTTGCCAGCAAGACTTTTTGGATCAACAAAAAGAGCAACAGCTTCTTTGGGTAATACGATGAACAGCAGCGAGAGCACCACTCCTGTAGCGGTTGCCGTTCGCAGCAGCAGGTGACGGGCTTGCCGGATTTTGTCCCATTGGGCAATTCCAAAGTTATAACTGATAATGGGTTGTGCCGATTGGGCAATGGCGTTACCCGCCATCACAAATATGGGGGTGTAGTAGCAAGCAATGCCAAAAGCACCTACGCCAGCGTCTCCGAAGTATTTCATAAATACCAGGTTGCCAACAAAAATCAGGATCGCTAGGGTTAATTCGGTAAATAGGCTGGAGGATCCGATTTTGCACTGTTCAGCCAGGTCTTTGATGGCTTGCTTGATGTTGCTTCGGTGTGGGTGGAAGGGAGTTAGCCGTAGTGTTTTTGCCCACCCAGCAAGATAGGCGATGGCCATAATCCCTCCCACGATGATGCTGATAGCGGTGGCGATGGCTGCCCCTTTAACCCCCATTCCAAGCGGGAAAATGAAAATCCAGTCCAGAATAACATTGAGCAGGGATGGAATGATGTTGCACCACATCGCATATTTGGGGGATCCGTCGAGTCGGATGACGAAGAGACCCACCAAGCTCCACATCTCAAAGAGGAAACAGGGCAGAATCCACTTTAAATAATCTAGAACTTGAGGAAGTAGGGTGGAAGATGATCCTAATAAATAGGCCGTTCGTGTCGGGAACAGGAAAGCCGTCAGGCAAATGGTCAATGTGAGGATGGACGAGGCAAGAATCGCTTGTGTGGTATGCCATCGGGCAGCTTTGTCTTGTTGTTTGGAGAGATGGATGGCGGCTAGAACCGAACACCCACTACCGATCATCAGCCCCAGTCCCGACATAATCAGATAAATGGGGGCTACAATGTTGATGGCTGCAACGCCATCTGCACCTACGCCGTGTCCGACAAAGATGCCGTCAATGACAGTGACTGCTGATAAAGCAATTGATCCCAACAGGGTTGGGATCAATAACTTTCTGAAAACTATGCGAACTTCGCCGGAGTTCATTTTTTAGATAAAGACAAATTTTAGGGCGAAGAGAATTGCCAGGATAATCATAACGGGGGTTACCTTTTTGCGTTTTCCGCAGATCAAGTTCATCAGCACGTAAGAAATCATACCCAACAAGATGCCGTTCGAAATGGAATACGATAGGGGCATGGTGATGATACAAATGAAGGCCGGGATGGATTCAGAGAAGTCTTCAAAGGGGACTTGACGAATCGGATCCATCATCAATAGGCCAACGATAATCAGAGCGGGAGCTGTCGCTGCTGCAGGAATCGACAAGAAAAGAGGAGAGAAGAACAAGGCAATGGCAAAGCAGCAAGCAACTGCAAAGGCTGTCAGGCCCGTACGTCCCCCTTGAGCAACGCCAGCAGCACTTTCTACATACGTGGTAGTTGTAGAAGTGCCCAAGCAAGCTCCCACGGTTGTGGCAATGGAGTCTGCCATGAATGCTTCTTTGATGCGGCGAATCTTTCCGTTTTCATCCACAATTCCGGCTTTGGTGCAGACACCTACCAAGGTGCCGACCGTATCAAACATATCGATGAAGAAGAAGGTGAATACAACCACCAACATATCCAGGCTGAAGAAGTGTGAGAAATCAAATTGGCAGAAGATCGGGCTGATGGATTCGGGCTGAGATAGAACGCCTTTAAATTCGGTAATTCCCATCGGAATACCAATGACCATGGTGATTAAAATGCCCAAGAGAATGGCTCCCGGTATATTTTTGGCGAACAAGAATCCGGTGATTACAATACCAATCAATGCCAGAAGAGCACTTCCAGAAGAAATATCGCCAAGCGCAACGAGGGTGGCATCGTTGTTCACAATCACCCCTGCACTTTGCAAGCCGATGAATGCGATGAACAGACCGATACCGGCTCCAATTGCATTTCGAAGGCTTAAGGGAATTGCATTTACAATCGCTTCACGGATATTGGTGAGTGTCAGAACAATGAAGATGAGACCTTCAATTAGTACAGCTGTTAACGCAAACTGCCATGAATACCCCATTCCCAAGCAAACACTGTAGACAAAAAATGCATTCAGCCCCATTCCCGGAGCCAAACCAAAAGGAAGTTTGCCAATAAAAGCCATCGCAAGGCAGCCAATGATGGCCGCAATGGCTGTAGATGTAAAGACTGCTCCACCGGGCATTCCATCCAACTGGCTGAACAGGGAAGGATTGACAGCCAAAATGTAGGACATGGTAAGAAAGGTAGTAACCCCTGCGATAATTTCCCTGCGAATGGTTGTTTTTTCAGGATTGAATCCGAAGAGTTTGGTTAACATGAATTCTAAAATTTTGTCAGTGAGTGATTGTAAGTAACACAAAGGTACTAAAATTATTTATATTGGATCCATATGAATGCCAATATGGGTGGCTGGACAAAATTTTATCGAGGAATATTGCTCCACTAATGCCGATCAGAGTTCCGATTGAAGAAAAGCGAAGGATGCAGACGCAGAAAAGGATGCAATCGCAATCAATAGTTATGAATTGGAGCAGGCCAAGGGAATCAAAACTGGAGAGCCTGTCTTTGAAGATGGAGAACTTAGATACATTGAACCACAGAGGGATAATTCAAAAGGTTCTGCACGAGAACACTGGACATTTATGAATCATTCGACACGAAATGAGTCTATTATGTCAAAGGAATCAAATCCTGAAATCTCTTCAACCTTATCATCCTTAACGAGATAGATAATTGGGAATCCCGTAGGAGGAATCGGATCAGATAATTGATATAAATAAGCATCCGCTCCCTCGAACTTGCCGAGGTAGAAATTTGTCTCCATAGAGATCGATATGATGTTTTGCAGCATCCTTAACTATTTGCGGAACCTTTGCCATAGTGTGACAAATGTAATAACATTTCATGAATGTCGCGGAATAATACGAATCGATAATAAGTTATTCATTCTCGAATTCGTCGATATCTTCAACAAGTGATTCTATGATGAATAAGGCAGGTGAATCGGTAATAGCGTCGACCTTTCCATCCTTAACAATATAGACAATTGGAAATCCTGTGCAAGAATCCTCTGGGAATGCATAAGCAAAAGCATCCGCTCCCTCGAACTTGCCGAGGTAGTCGAATTTGTCTCCATAGAGATCGATAAGATGTTTTGCAGCATCCTTAACTATTTGTGGAACCTTTGCCATAGTGCGACAAATGTAATAACATTTTTTGTGTCTTTAACATATCACAACAGTCGGAGGGCAGCCTTACAAGACCCTAACATCGTTGTGAATTGCTTTCATTTTTTGTATCTTTGACATATCACAACAGTACGCTATCTGACATTGCAATTCAAGTTTAGTTGTGAATTGCTTTCATTTTTTGTATCTATGACATATCACAACAGTGGTGATTTCTGTCGGATGTCAATGGCCGATAAGGTGGACCGTTGAACACGGACGTGCGAAGGGGCTGCTTCCAAGGTTCTGTGCCATAGAAATTGCCTTGCCGGAAGTTCTGCCGGATAGAGTTCCGAACCTTCGCTCCCACCTTAATTGGTAACTTTTTCTGGGTCAGCTGGAGCAACTCTTTCAGTCGGGTGTTTACCAGGTTGGAAAAATCAGGAGGTGACATAAAAAACTCAAATAATATTTGGATATTAAAAATAATTATATTTGCAGCGGATGCGAGTGCATATCAGGTGCGATAACTTCAAGCTGCACCGTCCGAACGAAGCCATAGTTTATCTATGGCTTTAGTCTTTTTAATATCTCAGCGACTTTCTACTGAATTACATCTTCTTTGGAGATAACAACTGCATGGTCATTAAACACGACATAGCATCTTTCTATTGTCCCGTTTTCAAAATCAGTATGCCTCCATTGAATATGAGATGCCAAACGTCTTTCATTAAGTTTATGCATGTTTTTGTCTATGTCAGTTGTGAATTGCTTTCATTTTTTGTGTCTTTGACATATCACAATAGTGGTGATTTCTGTCGGAAGTCAATGGCCGATAAGGCGGACCGTTGAACACGGACGTGCGAAGTGGCTGCTTCCAAGGTTCTGTGCCATAGAAATTGCCTTGTCGGAAGTTCTGTCGGATAGAGTTCCGAACCTTCGCTCCCACCTTGATTGGCAACTTTTTCTGGGTCAGCTGGAGCAATTCCTGCAGTCGGGTGTTTACCAGGTTGGAAAAATCAGGGGTTGACATAAAAAAAATCAAATAATATTTGGATATTAAAAAATATATTATATTTGTAGCGGTATTGAAGCCGTAACAGACTTCTACACCTTCCACGTAAGAGTAGACTCCGGTCTACTCTTGCTATTTTGTGGCACTGTCAAATACTAATGCCTTATTTTTCCACTTGACGATGATTATTCGCTTTTTGCGTGACTGCATCAGATATCTTCTAATATGAGTATTGATTTGCTTGCGCTTGATGTGGCTGGGCATTTCTATGATAATATTATCCGCCTGAGTCTTTGCGTCCTTAATTCTGTTCAGAATAGCGTTTTTAATCTTTTTGTCATTGTTCGAAGGTTTTACTTTTATCATTGATTTCCCCTCGAACAACATACCGCCAATCATAAAGTCTGGGTTCTTTCTCTGCTGAACACCTTTAGGAATGAGTTTTTCTCTGAGCTTAATCTGTTCCTCCGTGTCCGAGTTGATGCGAGGCAGAAGGTATATTTTCTTGTTCAACTTTTGAGATAGAAATGTCGCTATGCGCTCATTCTCTTCCAGCTCGTTTGCTCCATGATAGGGGCTTATCAACACTTGTCCCTTAGCTGTCGTTCGATACTCACTTACGCCAGGAGGTTCTTGGTCTTTTCCTCGAAGTAGTCTCTCAACCGCTGCCTTTGCTCCCGGATATGCCTTGGCAACATACGGGTGAGTGTCGGAGAAGATTTTGCCATCCTCGCCGGGGTTGTTCTCAAGGCCTGCTTGTTTCGGTACCGGCTTGAAGTCTTTGATGACTTCGTCGTTGGTGGGTTCGTCGGTTTGCTCCAGCGAGCATTTGCAGTTCCATCGGTCTCCGGGGTGATGTTGACTCCAGAAGGGGTGATTTACAGGGAGTGTTAGTTTAGCTTGCCAATATTGAGCATGCAGAAGATCCTGCTGCGGGCTAGTAGTAGGCATCCACCGGATGTTAGGAAAAACATCCTGCTCTGCCTCGAAGTGCTTCCAGTCTGCTGCCTGGTGAGCTCGCAATACAGCTGTGTTGTACTCAGTGCGTAGCCACTGACGAACGTAGTGGTTGGTCATTCCCTTGATGTCCTTTACCCAACGTTCAAAGTGATTTCGACTGCGAATATATAATGGTTAATCTATTGATTTTCAAATCGGTCTATACACGTCATAACGTGTCATCAGATGTCATAGTCGGGGCATTTTGAAGGGTGGATTTGCGGTGGAGTTTGATATTAGATTACCGCAAAATTAAAGGATGAATTGCCACAAATTCAGAGTCCAGAATATCGCAAAACTTGAAAGTAAAATATCGCAACAATCGAATATAGTTACCGCAATTATTGAAACCATCAGTCGGAAAACGCAGTTTTTTGAGGCTTAATTTTATAGGAAAACGCACCTAATACTGGTAAAAATGGTGGAAAACGGCATTTTGTCAAATATAAATTCGGTGGAAAACGGCATTTTGTCAAATATAAATTCGGTGGAAAACGGCAAATACGACATTGTAAATCTGGTGGAAAACGGCATTTTATACTTAAAACATTTGGTGGAAAATATAAAAGCCTTATTTTTGCATCAAAATCAAAGACTATGGCAGAGGATATAATTCGTTTTAAGAGAAAGATGTATGACACTATGCTCAAGTGGAAACAAGAGCGTAATGGGGATACTGCATTACTTATTCAGGGAGCTCGTCGTGTTGGCAAATCAACTATTGCCGAGGAGTTTGCACGAAACGAGTATAAGTCATACATATTAATTGATTTTTCTAAAGTATCTAAAGAGGTAAGTGATTTATTCAATGATATATCCGACCTGAATTACCTTTTTATCAGGTTGCAATTTATCTTTCAAGTAGAATTACATGAAAGAGAGTCCGTCATTATATTCGATGAGGTGCAGTTGCAACCATTAGCAAGACAAGCAATCAAGCACCTTGTAAAGGACCATAGGTATGATTATATAGAAACAGGCTCTTTAATTTCTGTAAGATCTAAAAGCAAAAATATCATTATTCCAAGCGAAGAGACAAAGGTTGATATGTTTCCAATGGACTATGAGGAGTTCAGATGGGCATTGGGTGATACGGCAACCATACCGCTGTTGCGTGGTGCATTTGAGAAAAAGATATCTCTTGGTGATGCTACTCACAGGAAACTTATGCGCGATTTCCGCTTGTATATGCTTGTTGGTGGTATGCCTCAAGCTGTTGCTGCATACATTAAAACCAACAATTTTACTGCGGTAGATTTGGCTAAGCGAGACATTATTGCTTTGTATGAGGAGGATTTCGGTAAGATTGATGATTCAGGACGCGCAAAGGCTATGTATGATGCAATACCAGCTCAATTAAGCAGAAATACATCTCGCTATCAAGTTGGAAATGCCATACCAGAAGAGAAGGTGGATAGAGTTATCAATATCGTAAAAGATATGGAGGATTCGATGACAACCAATATCGCATTTCATTCGGATGATCCCAATATAGGTTTAGCTCTGACCAAGAATCCTGAGTATTTTAAGATGTATACTTCTGATACTGGTCTATTCGTTACACTAGCATTCAAGGATAGTGACATAACGGAAAATATTATATACGAGAAATTACTCAGCGATAAACTAAGTACTAATCTTGGATATGTATATGAGAATATGATTGCCCAAATGTTAAGAGCTGCTGGGAAGAATTTATTCTATCATACCATACCTTATGCAGATGGCAAGAAGTACTATGAGATTGATTTTATCATCACTGAGAAGCATAAAATTTCTCCTGTTGAAGTTAAATCATCTGGATATAAGTCCCACAAATCATTGGATGAGTTTTGTACTAAGTTCTCAGATCGAATAATGAACAAATATGTGATTTACACAAAGGATTACAAACGAGAAAATGGCGTAGATTACATACCTGTTTATATGACCATGTTCTTGTAAATTAAGTCAGTTGAATAGTAATAAGAAGCGTTCAAAAAAACAGGGCAAAAAGATGTGTTAGAATAAATTTCAATACTTTACAAAATCACAAACGGGCAAAAACTTACAAATATCACAAGTTTTTGCCCGTTTATCAGTATAAATACAAGTATATGAAGTCGGAAAAATATGCAATAATTCCGACTAAAAACGAGGCTTCAAACAGCATTTAATTTTCTATCAAGCAAAACCTTAGGACTTATCGAATGTGCGGAAAACTATGCTATGGTTTTAGCGTGAACGGACTGAGAGGGGAAAGGAATTATTTCTTTGGATTTTTTCATTTTCGGGCAATTTATTTGTTTGGAAAATTTCGTTTTCATTCCTCTTGGCCTATAAAATATGGAAGTTTAGCACACCATTTTACTTGATTTATGGAAGTGGAAATCTGAAAAAGTGCTTGTTTATGGAAATAGAATTGTGTTCTGATGTCTAGGTCGGAAAAAAACGCTTTTATTCCGACCAAAATCGAGCCGCAAAACAGTATTCAATATGCTTATATATAATATATTGCACACTGGATAATATGCGATAAACTATCCTTGATGTTATGCGTGCATTTTTGATTGGCTCACAAAGGGTTCATAAAGGTTTCAAAAATCCGAGAACTTTTACCTGCGATTTAGTTTAATATATTGATTACATTGTGATTATCTAATTTTACAAAGGGTTCACATTTGGCTCATAGTGGGCTCAACATAGCAAGGCAAGAATCATAATGCGCGAGGCATTAC
>JAFYSH010000014.1 GCA_017546605.1 Bacteroidales bacterium
CCGTCACTGATGGGATACTACGAAAAGTATCATTGCAGATAAGGAACCGCCGTATGCGGACCCGCATGTACGGTGGTGTGAGAGGTCGGAAAACAAAAGTAGGAGGAAAACCTACTTTTGTTTTCCTCCTACTCGATTAAAATAGTCAGCAATCACAGCTGACATTCTTCTTGCGAAAGACAAAAAACTCAGTAGGATATTTTGGGACTATACCGAAAAACTGCACAAAAAACCTTATCTTTGTACCGGAAACCGTACGGAAATTTAACGAAATTTTTGTACCTCTCTTGTACCTCATAAAAACAAAAGAGCTCTAACTCTTTGATTTTTAATCAGTTAAGAATTAAAGCTCTTTTTGTGCGGGTAAAGCGTCGGTTGTCTCCTGTACAGCCCGACAATTTCGCCATCAACCGGCTGGATTATCTCTTGACGACGGTGGAGGAGTTATTTCGTCAACTTCATCTTTTTGGTTGGGTGATTGGAGGCTTCTCTTTGTTGATTGGAGGGTTTGGTATCGCGAATATCCTCTTAGTGGCAGTCCGTGACCGCACCCCGGAAATCGGTGTCCGTATGGCATTGGGTGCTACCCCGCGTCACATTGAGTGCCTCTTTTTTATAGAGGCAGCTGCCTTGTCGATCCTAGGAGCTTGTGTAGGTATCGTACTGGCAGCTGCGCTGGTCTATGTGATTCGGGATAACGGTGTTATCCCATTACAAATCAACCTGATTCATGTATTGGAGTGCCTGGAGATTGCCCTTTCAATTGGACTTCTGGCGGGTTGGTTGCCAGCTCGTCAGGCGGCTGCTTTAGATCCAGCCCAGGCGATGGTTCTCAAGTGACAGGCGTCTTCCCTCCGCGTTCCTGAATTCGTATCGGATGGGATTTTCCACTACAATGATGCTGTTTTTAGGCGCTGCAATCTGTAGTTCTGCATCCAGGATTTCCAGGTTGTCCAGTCGCTCAAAGAAATAAGGATGGACATACAGGGTGTCTCCGGATCTTTCGGTAAGCATCGATTTGTTAGGTTCTTGCATAGTCTGGTGCTTTTTCAGTCGGGCATATTGATAGATTTCCCGCATTTCAAGATCATCAATACTATTTTTGGTGGTAACGCGGATCTCCGGGAAAAGGACCCAGCGGAAGTTTTTAGGAGTTGGATCCAAATAAGCACAATCGTAATAGTTTGTATTTGCTTCCACTGCATATTCCCGATCGGCTGGTGAATCTGTAGGAGGATCCAGTAGTACAATGTGCAGGGTGTCGCTTGCCGGTGCTTCCATTCGGATGCAGTCGGGGTGGTTGCTCGACGTATGTTGGAGTGGAAGAACGATTTGGGAAACTAGGCTGACGGTGGTAGAAATACCCGTTAGGAAGATTAAGATCAGGCACCAGAAACCAGGTTTCCATTTGGGAACTTTTAAGTTGAATATCAAACGGATGCTCCAGTAGAAGAGCAGTACACCCCACAAAGCAAGGTTGATCAATAGCAATACCTCGGTTTGTTCTATGCCAAAGCTTAAGCAGAGTTCGTGGATAGGAAGCCCCATGCTGTGCAAACTGATGTAAAGTCCAATTAATAAGATAAATAGGGACAAACCACCCATCAACAGTCCAATACCCAGAAGCAATTTTACAATGCGTATTATGCGATGTAAGAAATAGTATGGATCATCTTGGTTGTGAGGAGGATAGAGTTTTCCTTTCTGTATGTCCCGTTCTATATCAGGAATACTGCCACTGGAACCGTACATTTCACATTTCTGTTCGAAGGTTCTGGCTTCCGGGACAATGATCCACAGCAAAAAGTAGAGGATGGGGAATAGTAGGAAGATGAGTCGGAAAATGACGACGTCCCAACCGAAAAATACAGAGAGTCCTCCACAGACACCTCCAACGATGCTTCGTTCGGGGTTTCGGTAGAGTTTCTTCTTGCGAAGTGATTTGGGCTGTCCTTCATTCAGTCCGCTGTCAATGTCTTCGGGTTCGCCCATCAGTTGAATGATTTCAACCAAGATCGGACGATCTACGACCTTGTCTTTGTACCCACGGTCCAGCAGCAGTTCCGCCACGTGTTCTTCGATGCTATCGACAATTTCTTTTCCACTAGGTTGTTGGGTATAATGTTGTTGCAGCTTTTCCAAGTAGGCCTGTAATAGCTTGAAAGCCTCCTCATCCAGTGTGAAAGCATATCGTCCGAGGCTAATTTTTATAGTTCGTTTCATGGTCGTTAGGTTGGCTTACTAGCCATTTTTAATGAGTTTGATACTTTCAACAACTTCGTTCCAAGCCTGGTCCATTTCCTGCAGAGCAGCTCGTCCCTTATCGGTAATCATGTAGTACTTTCTGGGAGGACCTTGAGGAGATTCTTCCCAACGGTAGGTCAGAAAACCTTGGTTCTTCTGGCGGATCAACAACGGGTACAAGGTCCCTTCAACCACAATCATCTTGGCTTGTTTGAGTTCCGCAATGAGGGCGGGCGCATAGGAGTCCTTCTTAGCGAGGATGGAAAGAATGCAATATTCCAGCACCCCTTTTCTCATTTGAGACTTGATATTTTCAATCGGATGGATGATTTCCATAAGTCTATGATTTAGTGTTGGAGAAGAATCGGCGAAGATTTTCAGCGGTGATTGGAAGGCCTCTCATTTCGCATTTTTGAGAGGGGGTTGTGGCCTGCGGGGCAACAAACCAAAGGATGACATAAAGCCAGAAACCAGCACCTCCGACGATTAGGGCGGTTAAGAATAGGACGCGAAGCAAGGTGACATCCACGTCGAAGTATAGCGCGATCCCACTGCATACGCCTCCCAGAAGTTTGTTGTCAGAATCACGGTACAGCTTTTTGACCGGCTTCTCAAAGGAGTTCGTTTGGCTTTGGTGAAAGCGATCTCCGTTAGCCCCCTCCTCATCGGGCAAACCCAATTGGGAGATGACTCGTTCGACCAGTAGGATGTTGACGACTTCTTCGCGACTGGAAAGGGACTCGATGAAGAGTTCTGCAATGCGCGATTCCAGGTCTTCCATCACTTCGCGTGTAAGGTATCCCATTTGGGTCCGTTGGCGAAAGAGTTCCAGGTATTGATCCAGTCGCATGTAGGCATCTTCGTCCAAAATAAAGTTGCGATGCCCAATGCTTACGTTAATGACTCTTTTCATGATAACACAGTTTTTAGTATTCTTGAATGCAAATATATATAAATATTTTAATACCTTGCAATACAAAGTATATAAAAAAGAAAAAACCGATTGAAACAAGCGCCAATCGGTTTCTATTCTATTAGAATCTGTATTAGTTGTTTTCAGGAGTAGCTACCGGATCCGGAGTAGTTGCATCGCCTTGGGGAAGCAGGGTAAAGTCCGGTTGTACTTGCGGAGCTGCTTGTTCCAAACGTTGTTGAACTGCAGAGTCAGCCGAGTCAGAACCAGTCGAGATGAAGGCAGTTGCAGCCACACAAAGAACTAAAATTACAATCGCCAAAGTCCAGGTAGTCTTTTCAAGAAAGTCAGCTGTTTGACGAACGCCAAATGTTTGATTGCCTGAAGCAAAGTTAGCAGCCAATCCGCCGCCTTTGGAATTCTGAACCAAAACAACGAGAGTCAGCAGGATGCTGGCAATGATGATCAGAATAGAGATAACTGTGTACATATTCTATAAATGTTTTTTTATTTCTTCAATAAGGGCCGCAAAGTAAGCATTTTTTTCCGGATATAACAAAATAAGTTTTTCATAAACCTCAAGCGCTCTTTGAGAAAAGCCTTGTTCGGCATAAATTTTTCCAAGTGTTTCGGTGTAAAAATCTTCATCAAAAAATCCGGAGTCTTCTGAAGATATGGGGCTGCTTTCTTTTTGAACGGGTTGTCGTGTGACTTTGGGTGCAACCGTTACAGGAGTTTCTGATTTGGTTTTTGCAAGTTCCTCAAAATCAGCGGGAGAAAAATAGTCTCCACCAACAACGATGATCTTGGGTGCGTCTTGTTTGTCTTGGGGATCCGGTAGTGAAAAATCAGTATTCAAGGGAATCGGCGGGTAGGCGGCTTCGCTTGTTGCCGATTGTTTGCGTTGTTTGTCCAGCATCCGGTAGAGTGGAAGTCGGGAGGAGAGGTAGATGGCGGCTTGGGAAATACCCTCCTCAGTATGTTCGGTTCCCATTTGGCTCATGCGGATAAAATACTCCCGGCGAGCCAGAGCGAACCAGGGGTATTTTTGGATGAGGTCCTTCAATTCGTTGATGTCCAATGATTCCATGGCGGCGATTGGGGTTACCAGTTGGCAACGGTTGCGTTAAAGATATCTTCCACCAGGATCTCAATGATGTCATACACCAACGTGCTTTCCACGGCATCAAAGGATTGGTTGGAATCAAAGTCTTGGTAAGCCGAGAAGTTCTTTTCGAAATCTTCTTCGGGGTGAAGTCGGTTGGTGTAGTACAACTTGATACCAATCGTCAGTCGGGTCTGGCTGGCAACTTCATCCGCTGTTACGGCCATCGGGCGCAGATCGTACGTGAGAATTTCTCCATAGACGGTCAGGTCGCCCCCGTCGGTTACCATATCCAGGGTGGTGAGTTTGTTGTATTTGTCAATCAAGGCTTCCGTCAAGTCGTTGGCCAACGACGGATTGACTTGCATGGCTTTGTTGACAAAGTATTCCACTTCGCAGGTTTTGACGTCTGGTTTGATGGAGGTTCCTGAAAATGAGTAAATTCCACAAGAGGACACCAGTGCTATCATTGGAACCAGAAGCCAAAGGCAGGTTTTAAATCGACGCATAATCATTTTTTTCGTTTCATTTCATCCAAAAGACCCAAGGAGGTCAGTTTCCGGTACAAGGTCCGTTCCGAGATGCCCAATTCTTCGGCAGCAGCCTTGCGTTTTCCATTGTGTTTTTGCAGGGCGTGCAGAATCAGTTGTCGGGAGTTTTCTTGAATGTTCAAGTCTTCCTCGCTTTCGGATAGAATGGGTTGTATTTCAACTTCTTCAACAGCAATGTCTTCTTCTTCTTTGTGCTCTTCCAGCAAGTTGGTTGGCGGCTGAATGGGCTGCGCAGGTGAACTGTTGCCATAAATGCGCGCCTTGAGTTCATTCACTTCCTCCCGTAGTTGGAAAAGGATCTTGAAAATGATGTCCCGGTCGCTCAAACCATCTGCGCCTGTAGTTTCGCCGTGGAATACGGGTAGTCGCTCAGGACCTTCTTTGGGTAAGTAGCTTCGCAGGGTGTCCGCGCTGACTTGCCGGTTTTCCTCCAAGATGGAAATTTGTTCGGCAATGTTCTTCAATTCCCGGACGTTGCCAGGCCAGCGGTATTCGTTCAGCACTTGAACGGCTTCATCGGTCAGCCGGGCAGCCGGCATCCGGTATTTTTCAGCAAAGTCCAAGGCAAATTTCCGGAACAACTGATGAATATCGCCTTTTCGTTCCCGTAGCGGGGGCAAAAAAATCGGAATGGCGTTGAGCCGGTAGTAGAGGTCTTCACGGAATTTTCCTTGGCTGATGGCGCGGGCAAAATGAATATTGGTAGCCGCAATGACGCGGACATTGGTGCGTTGGGTTTTGGATGATCCGACACGGATGAACTCCCCAGTTTCGAGAACACGCAACAGGCGGGTTTGTGTCCCCAGGGGCAGCTCTCCTACCTCATCCAGGAACAGCGTTCCGTTATTTGCTACTTCAAAATATCCTTTCCGAGCGTCATTTGCACCGGTAAAAGCACCTTTCTCGTGGCCAAACAATTCAGAGTCGATCGTGCCTTCAGGAATGGCACCACAGTTGATGGCAATGTAGGGTCCGTGCTTTCTGGGACTGTACGCGTGAATGATTCGGGGAATCACTTCCTTTCCTACCCCACTTTCTCCGGTAATGAGCACAGATAAGTCCGTTGGAGCAATCTGCTGAGCCTTGTCCAGAGCCGCATTCAGGCGCGGATCGTTACCGATGATACCAAATCGATTCTTTATGTGTTGAATACTGTCCATATTGTGCAAAGTTATGAAAAGTTTGTTTATATTTGCGCCAAATATGCAATTATAAATAACATCATATTTTTAACAAACTAGCTAAAATGAAAAAATTATTCCAAAAAGTTTTGTCGTTGGCCTTGATTGCTACGATCATTCCGGCTTGTGGAAATCCTGCTAAAATGGCGGAACAAGCTGAAAAAATGTCTGTACAATGCAATCCCCAAGTATTGGAAGTGGTTGCTGGTAAGATCAATGCAGAGGTGTCCGTTACTTTCCCTGCAGACTTCTTCCACCCGAAGGCTATCGTTGAAGTTCAACCCGTAATCGTTTACAACGGTGGTGAACAATTGGGCGAAATCATCATGTTGCAAGGTGAAGATGTTACTGAAAACTACATCATTGTTGCAGAAAATGGTGGTACTGTGACCCGCAACTTGGTGTTTGATTATGTTCCGGGTATGGAAAACTGCCAATTGGAACTTCGCATGACTGTTTTGCACAAAGGAAAACGCATTCCTTTCAATGCAGCTGTAAAAGTTGCTGATGGTGCAAACACTACTTACATGTTGGTAAGCACCAGCGGTTCTTTGGTTTATGCTCCGGATGCATACCAACCGGTTATCAACGAAAAGATGGAAGCTCAAATTTTGTATTTGATCAACAGTGCAACCGTTCGCAGCTCACAATTGAAATCTGAAGATGTGAAAGCATTCAAAGAATTCTTGGCTGAAATTGAAAAAGACGAACGTCGTGCAGTGGTAGGTACCGACATCATCTCTTACGCTTCACCCGATGGTAAAGAAGACCAAAATGCTAAATTGGCTGAAAGACGTTCTGCTTCTGCTCTCCGCGCTTACGAACGTACTTTGAACAAACAAGCTAAATTGGACGTTCCCGTAAACAGCGAAACAATTGCTGAAGACTGGGATGGCTTCCAAGAATTGGTTCGTAACTCAAACATTGAAGACAAAGAACTGATCCTCCGCGTTCTTCAAATGTACAACGATCCTATGGTTCGTGAACGCGAAATCAAAAACATGTCTCGTGTTTACACTACTTTGGCAAAAGAAATTCTCCCGCAATTGCGTCGCGCTCGTTTTATTGCTAACATCGAATTCCAAAACTACAGCGATGGTGAATTGTTGGAATTGGTAAGCTCAAACATCGAACAATTGGACGAAGAAGCTTTGTTGCACACTGCATCTTTGGTGAAAGAGTTGGATGTGAAGATCAACATTTACAACCAAGCAATTGCTAAATTCAACAGCGACCGTGCTAAAGTAAACAAAGCCGTTGCACTTTTGTTCCAAGACAAAAACGAAGAAGCTGCTCAAGTTTTGGCAAACGTAGCTGACAAAGATGGTTACTACTACAACACTGTTGGTGTTGTGGCTCTCCGCGCTGGTAAATACGATGTGGCTGCTCAAGAATTTGCAAAATCAAGCTTGACCGAAGCTCGTTACAACTTGGGTGTTCTCGATATCTTGAACGGAAAATATGCAGCAGCTGCCAAGAACTTGAAAGGTCAAGGTCACCACAACGAAGCGTTGGCTTACATTTTGAACGGCAACTTGAATGAAGCATTGGCTGTTGCAAATCACGCTTGCCCGAAGATGTCTTACTTGAAAGCAATTGTATATGCTCGTCAAGGTAAAGTAAGCGAAGCTAAAGCTGAATTGGAAGCTGCAAGCAAGAACGAAGCTTTGGCAGAACGTGCTAAGAACGATATCGAATTTGCAAAAATTCGCTAGTGACAGGTAGTCTGTCCGAATAGACTGATGCAACGAGGTTGGCTTTCTGATTGGAATCGGGAGTTGACCTCGTTGTCTTTTTACTACAAGCCGTATGAGTGTCCGTAAAAATTTTTCATACAACGCCCTTTTGACGTTATCAACGTACATCGTCATGTTGATAACCTATCCCTATGTGTCTCGCGTACTGGGGGTAGAGCGTTTGGGGGCTGTGAATTTTGCAGACAGTGCGGTGAATTATTTTCTTTTATTTGCTGCGATGGGCATTCAGGTGCTGGGCGTTCGGGAGGTGGCTGCTTGCCGGGGAGATCGTGACCGTTTGCAAGCGGTGTATTCGTCTTTGATGTCCCTGTATCTGCTGTGTACGGGTATTGTCCTGGTAGTGTATTGTTTGTTGGTAGCCTATTTGCCGGCCTTGTCCGGCCACCGTGAATTGCTTTGGATCGGGGCTGGCAAGTTGTTTTTTACGGCTTTTCTTGTGGAGTGGCTTTTTCGCGGTCTGGAAGATTTCCGATACATTGCCTGGCGTTCGCTCTTGGTCAAGCTCTTGTACCTGGTGGCGGTGTTCCTTTGGATAAAATCTCCGCAGGATGATGTTCTCTATTTTGCCCTGACCGTGGGCTCTGTTGCGTTGAATGCTCTTTTAAATGGGGTTTATGCCCGACGTTTCGTGCGTTTTTGTTGGCGGAAGGTTGCTTGGAAGCCTTACCTCAAATCGTATTTCTCGCTGGGAGCTTATCATTTGTTGACTTCGATGTACACCACTTTCAATGTGTTGTACCTGGGGTTTGTGAAGGGAGATGTTGAAGTGGGTTATTATACGACGGCATTGAAAATCTACACGCTCATCATGGGTTTTTATACGGCCTATACGACGGTGCTCCTGCCACGGATGAGTGCGTTGTTTGCTGAGGGGGATCAAGCTCGTTTTGCGGATTGGATTCGCCGGTCGTTGAAAACCTTGTTTACCGTTTGTTTCCCTTTGATGGCCTTGGGTATGGCGGGAGCTCCCTATTGGATCGCAATCCTGTCCGGACCGGGGTATGAAGGAGCCGTAGTGCCGATGCAGGTTATCTTCCCCTTGTTGTTGGTCGTAGGTCTTGCTCAAATTCTGTCGGTACAAGTATTGATGCCGCAAAAGAAGGATCGGGCGATTTTGTACGCTTCCATTTTGGGTTGTGTGTCGGGTATTTTGTTGAATTATAGCTTGGTTGGCCATTATGGCGCAGTAGGTACTGCTGTAGTTTTGGTGTCGGCTGAGCTGCTGGTTACCTTGTTTTATGCTTGGCGAGTTAGAGGTTTGGTTGATTGCCATGCGGGTGTGGGTATCTTTTTCTGCAAACAGGCCTTGTGTGCGATTCCGTATGCTTTGGCCGTTCTGCTTTTCAGTCAATGGTGGGAGCAGCCCTGGTGGATCTTTACCGCTTCAGCTGTGTTTGCTGTGATTTGGTTTTGGATCTCCAATCGTTGGGTTGTACGAAATGAATTAATAATCGATCTAACATATGAGTTCGCATCAAAAAGAAAATAGGGGAAAAGTGTCCATTGCGATGGCAACCTACAATGGGGCCCGCTACGTGCGAGAGCAATTGGACTCGTTGCTGGCTCAAACTGAGCCTCCGGCCGAGATTGTCATATGTGATGATGGCTCTACGGATGGAACTGTTGAATTACTGCAAACCTATGCGCAGCAAGATGCCCGTATCCGTTTGTTTTGCAACGATGTGTCGTTGGGGGTCAATCGGAATTTCTTGCAGGCGATGGCTCGTTGTTCCGGTGATTGGATCATGCTTTGTGATCAAGATGATTATTGGTATCCCGAAAAGATTGAACGTTGTTTGGGGGCTGCCATGGATTTGCCGCAGCAATTGCCTTTGTTGGTAACTTCTCGGGCTATTCCGGTTGATGTGGAAGGAAGGCCTTTAGCGCGATTGCAGGAGCGGGCGGATTACCAAGCGGGGTACTGGACCTTGTTGGGCCATAATTCGCAGGGATGTACCTTGTTGATGAATCGTTTGCTGGTGCAGCAGGTGCTGGAGTTGCCTGTTCCCAATGAGAGGGAATTGGTGGATCCACAAACAGGCAAGCCAATTGTCTATTTTGATTGGGCGATCGGACTGCTGGCGGTGATGTTGGGGGTAAAATTGGACCTGGGTCAGGTGCTGATGGATTACCGGATTCATCCGAAAAATGTAACAGCTCACCCTTCTTATTACCGGGGAGGAAGTCTGAGGGCGCGAATTGAGCGTTGGTTGAAGCAGACTTATACGGGGTATGAGGCGTATGTTTTGTATCAGCCCAAGCGGAAGTTGATTTTGGAGTGGGTCTATGCTTATTGTCGTGAAAAAGTAGCCCCTGAATATGCCAATGTGGTCAATCAGGTATTGCAAATACATACCTCTGATTCGTGGCTGTCAAAATTAAAAATCCTCCGGCAGTTGCCGAAGGATTATCCTTTCCGATTGAAACTTCTGGTGAGCTTGAAGTGGCTTTCCCAATCGCGTTAGTCCAACTTGAGCACGGCCATAAAAGCGGATTGAGGCACCTCTACGTTGCCGACTTGGCGCATCCGTTTCTTTCCTTTCTTTTGTTTTTCCAAAAGTTTCCGTTTCCGGGAGATGTCACCACCGTAACATTTTGCGGTAACGTCCTTGCGCACAGCTTTGACCGTCTCTCGAGCAATGATCTTGGCTCCAATGGCAGCTTGAATGGCAATTTCAAATTGTTGACGAGGGATGAGCTCTTTGAGCTTTTCACACATTTTCCGTCCAAAATCATAGGCGCGTTCCCGGTGGATTAACGATGACAGGGCGTCCACGGGTTCAGAATTCAATAGAATATCCAGTTTGACCAGATCAGCGCGTTTGTATTCAGTCAGGTGGTAGTCAAAGGAAGCATAGCCGCGGGAGATGGACTTGAGCTTGTCGTAGAAGTCAAATACGATTTCAGCCAAAGGCATGTCATAGGTGAGTTCTACGCGGTCTGCTGTTAAGAAGTGTTGGTTGATTAACACGCCCCGTTTGTCCAAACAGAGTTTCATGATAGCACCAAAATACTCACTTTTCGAAATGATTTGGGCGCGGATGTACGGCTCTTCAATGTAATCAATGAGCGTCGGAGCCGGTAGTCCGGACGGGTTGTGTACATCGATCACTTCGCCTTGTGTGGTATATACCTTGTACGAAACGTTGGGTACCGTGGTAATCACGTCCATGTCAAACTCGCGGTACAAGCGTTCTTGCATGATTTCCAAGTGTAACAATCCCAAGAAACCGCAGCGGAAACCAAAGCCGAGAGCCAATGATGATTCTGGATCAAATACCAACGAAGCATCGTTGAGCTGGAGCTTTTCCAATGAGGCCCGGAGATCTTCGTATTCATCGGTTTCGACAGGATAAACACCGGCAAACAACATCGGTTTTACTTCTTCAAATCCGGCGATGGAGTGCTCGCAAGGGTTGTTCACGTGTGTGATGGTGTCCCCTACCTTTACTTCACTGGCAGTTTTGATCCCTGAGATAATGTATCCTACGTCGCCGGTGGTGACTTCGTCGCTTGGACACATTTTCAGTCGCAAGTAGCCCACCTCGTCGGCGTCGTATTCTTTTCCGGTATTTACAAATTTTACTTTGTCTCCCTTTCGGATTGTTCCGTTCTCAACTTTGAAGTAGGCAATGATGCCGCGGAATGAGTTGAATACGGAGTCGAAGATCAAGGCTTGCAGGGGAGCTTGCGGATCACCCACCGGTGCCGGGATTTTTTCTACAATGGTTTCCAGGATTTTTTCCACCCCTTCTCCGGTTTTTCCGCTGGCCAGGAGGATGTCTTCTTGTTTGCAGCCAATCAAGTCAATGATTTGATCGCTGACAACGTCCACCATAGCGGCGTCCATATCAATCTTGTTCAAAATCGGGATGATCTCCAAATCATGGGCGATGGCCAAGTAGAGGTTGGAAATGGTTTGGGCCTGGATGCCTTGGGTGGCATCCACTACCAACAGGGCCCCTTCGCAAGAAGCGATTGCCCGGGAGACTTCGTAGGAGAAGTCAACGTGGCCGGGAGTGTCGATCAGGTTGAGGGTATAGGTCTGACCGTTGTGTTGGTATTCCATACGGATTGCATGGCTCTTGATGGTGATGCCTTTTTCCTTTTCGAGGTCCATAGAGTCCAATACTTGATTCTCCATTTCCCGATCATTCAGGGTTTTGGTCTTTTCAAGCAATCGGTCGGCCAAGGTGCTTTTTCCGTGGTCAATGTGGGCAATGATGCAGAAGTTCCGTATGTTTTTCATAGATAATTATTAATCGTTGCAAATATACAGCACAATTTGATTTTTCTCAAATAACTCGTTATCTTCGCAGAATTAATACCTTCTTTATGAAAGACACAAAAGCGCTGATTGAAGTTGCGACCCAGGTACGTCGCGATATCATTCGAATGGTTACCCAAGCTGCCTCTGGTCACCCGGGTGGATCAATGAGTAGCGCAGATATTTTGACTGCGCTGTATTTTAACGTTATGGAACATGATCCCAAGACTTGGACACGCGAGGGTAAGGGACAAGATATGTTCTTCCTGTCCGCAGGTCATATTTCTCCTGTTTATTACAGTGTATTGGCTCGGAGTGGTTATTTCCCGGTGCCTGAACTGGCAACATTCCGTAAATTCGGTAGCCGTTTGCAAGGACACCCCTCTGTTCGCAAAGGTTTGCCGGGTGTTCACGAACCTGCAGGATCCTTGGGACAAGGTTTGTCGGTAGCCATTGGAGCAGCATTGGCCAAACGGATGGAAAAAGACCCGCACACGGTTTATTGCTTGACCGGTGATGGCGAATGTGAAGAGGGTCAAATTTGGGAAGCAGCGATGTTTGCAGCCCAACACAAGGTGGACAACCTCGTAGCGATGACCGACTGGAACGGTCAACAAATTGACGGTCGTGTTGAAGATGTGATGGGTTTGGGTGATCTTCAAGGCAAATGGGAAAAATTCGGATGGTCGGTAATTGTTGCGGACGGTCACGATATGGAAGCCGTTTTGGAAGCTTTTGCAGAAGCAAAACGTCGTCAAGGAGCCGGCAAGCCGATAATCATACTGTTCCGTACCGATATGGGACACGGCGTGGACTTCATGGCGGGTACTTGCCAATGGCACGGTAAGGCTCCCTCAAAAGATCAATGCGAGGAAGCAATGAAGCAATTGAAAGAGACAACATTGGGTGATTTTTAATAGCAGATTCCTATGAGATATACAAATACAGGAAACAAAGATACCCGCTCAGGTTTTGGTGCGGGTTTGGCAGAAGCAGGAAACCGTAATCCGAACGTAGTGGCCTTGTGTGCTGACTTGATCGGTTCTGTCAAAATGGATGCATTTGCGAAAGAACATCCCGATCGTTTTTTCCAATGCGGAATTGCTGAAGCCAATATGATTGGCGTGGGAGCTGGTCTGGCTTTGAGTGGAAAGGTGCCTTTTGTGGGCTCTTTTGCAAACTTCGTGACGGCTCGTGTATTGGATCAAATCCGTCAAGCTGTTGCTTATGGTCAAACCAATGTGAAGATCTGTGCTTCCCACGCAGGTATTACTTTGGGTGAGGACGGTGCAACCCACCAAACGATGGAGGATCTCGGTCTGATGCGTATGATGCCGGATATGGTGGTAATCAATCCTTGCGACTACAACCAAACCAAAGCAGCTACCATTGCTGCTGCGGAATACAATGGTCCCGTTTATTTGCGTTTCGGTCGTCCGTCTGTTCCGAACTTTACTCCCGAAGATCAAGTTTTTGAAATTGGCAAAGCTTGGGTCGTGGAACCGGGAACGGATGTGACCATCTTTGCAACCGGTCACCTGGTATGGGAAGCATTGCAAGCCGTTGACCAATTGAAAGAATTGGGAATCAGCGCTGAACTGATCAATATCCACACCATCAAACCTTTGGATGAAGCGGCTGTTTTGGCATCTGTTGCGAAAACTGGTGCAGCTGTTTGCGCTGAAGAGCACCTGATTGCTGGAGGTATGGGCGAATTGGTGTCTGGTTTGTTGGCACGCAATCAACCGGCTCCTGTTGAGTTTGTGTCTGTTGACGACAAATTCGGTCAAAGTGGAAAGCCGGCAGAATTGATGGCAGCCTATGGCTTGGATGCCGCCCACATCGTTGAGGCCGCTCAAAAAGCAGTTTCGCGCAAGCGCTAATGATGACGGATCAGGAATTTCTGGATTTATGGCAGGAGGAGACTAAGAGGGACTATGCCTTCAATCTCCTCCTGCGTCAATATGCCCAACCCTTGTACTGGCATATACGCAAGATGGTCGGTAGTCACGAGGTTGCCGATGATCTGCTTCAGAATACCTGGATCAAAGTTTGGAGTCATTTGGATGGATTTCAAGGTGCCTCCAGTTTGCGGACGTGGCTATATGCCATTGCTACTCACGAAACGATTTCTTATCTGCGGAAAGAGCGGTTGCGTACTTGTCTTTCGCTGGCTACACATCGGGCATTGGTGGAAAACAGCATTGTAGCCTCGGATAGTCCGGACGGAGAACGTTTGCAGCAAAAGTTGCAGCAAGCAATCTTGCGTTTGCCTCCCAAACAGCGTTCGGTGTTTGTACTTCGTTATTTTGAAGGGCTTAAGTATGACCAGATCGCCCAGATTACTCATACGAGCGAGGGTGCGCTGAAGGCATCTTATCACCATGCCTATCGAAAAATAGAGGAATTTTTGAAAGCATTGGATTAACTTTTTGCGTTGTTATGCGTCAAAGTAATATGAACCACGAAAAAACAAAGGAAGTTTATTCATCTCCATTAGAGAATCCTTGTCTGAAAAAACCGTATGGGACAGTTCCAGACGGTTATTGGATGCAATTGGAAGATGCTGTTCATCAGAGGATTTATCCCGTTGTTGAACCCAGTCCTTCGTTGTGGGAACGTATGAAGTCTTCTGTTTTCCTGGCTCTTTCTTTCTGCGTGATTCTGGGGTTTGGTTATGGGGTTATGTGGATGACGGGAACATCCCAAAAATCAGATTATGCAGAGGTGTGGGACTTGTCAGCCCTCGTGGAAGAAGGTTACATTCATCCGCATTGGATCGATCATCATTACGAATATTTTCTTTCAGAAGAGGAGGTTTTGTATGATCAAAACACCTTGGATATAAATTTGAATGAACAAGAAATCTTGGAATATTTCTATGAATAGAACAATTACCCTATTGCTGGCAATCTTGCTGAGCGTAGTTTCTGTACAAGGACAGACGCCGGAGAACCGATCCAAAGACGAGCATCACGATCGGGTGATGAAAGAGAAAATCGCTTTTTTTACCCATGAAATGGATCTTACGGTAGAAGAAGCGCAGGTGTTTTGGCCCATTTACAAAGCCTATTGGGATGAGTTGCATCAGATTCATCAAAGTTCACGCAAGGCCTTCAGGGCCATTGAGGCATTGGAAGAGTTGGGTGATTATACGGCGGATGAAATGAATCGTCGCCTGGACACCTATCTTGCTTGTTTTGATCAGGAGTCCGATGTGCACAAGAATTATCGCAAGCGTTTTTCGGAAGTGTTGTCCGTAGAGAAAGTGGCTCGGATGTTCATCGCGGAAGAGCAGTTTCGTGAGCAGATGATTCGCAACTGGCAGGATAAAGAACGCAAGGGGCCCCGTCGTCATGAATAAGATCGAAGCAACGGGAATTGTTAAGTCTTTTGGAGACTTAACTGTTCTTCGCGGGGTGGATTTTTCAGCAAAAGCGGCCGAAGTGGTCTCCATTGTGGGTGCCAGCGGTGCCGGTAAGTCAACCCTGTTGCAAATTCTGGGGTCTTTGTCACGCCCGGATCAAGGCAAGGTGCTGATTGATGGGATGGATATCTTCTCGCTCACTTCGAATCAACTGTCGGATTTTAGGAACCTGCACATTGGCTTTGTTTTTCAGTTCCATCATCTTCTACCGGAGTTTACGGCTCTTGAGAATGTGATGATCCCGGGCATGATTGCAAAAAAATCACCGGAAAAATTGCGTAAACGTGCACTCAGCCTGTTGAAGGATATGGGTTTGTCGGATCGAGCTTCACACAAGCCTTCAGAGCTCTCTGGGGGAGAACAGCAGCGGGTAGCCATTGCCCGAGCATTGATGAATGAACCTGCGGTCTTGTTTGCAGATGAGCCTTCTGGTAATTTGGATAGCCGTACTAAAGAAGACATCCACCAACTGTTTTTTGATTTGCGCGACCGTTATGCGCAGACGATCATCTTGGTTACGCACGATCGAGATCTGGCTAAAATGTCGGATCGGATGTTGGAAATGAGGGATGGACAATTTATTTAGATTCAAGCAATTTTCTGTTCGCAATATCTCATCGGCCATGAAGGTGGGTACCGATGCGGTTCTTTTGGGTACCTGGATGGAGGTGGCTGGTGCGCAGCGTTTGCTGGATATTGGGACCGGAACCGGCGTCATTGCTTTGTTAGGGGCGCAACGTCGGGCGACCCTGGACGCCACAACTCCTTTTCTGATTGAGGCCTTAGACATTGAAGCCAATGCTGCCCGTGAGGCTACCGGAAATTTTGAGAATTCTCCTTGGGCCTCCTCTTTGCAAGCCGTACATACTTCGTTGCAGGATTGGGTGGCAGATCCGTTGCATCACCACCAATACGATCTGATTTTCTCCAATCCGCCCTATTTTGATCAGGCCTGGAAACCGGATCAGGAAGAGCGCCGATTGGCCCGGCATTCCGATACCCTTCCTTTCTTGGATTTGCTGACCGGAGCCTTAGCCCTGCTCAAACCCGGTGGACGTCTGGCCCTGATTCTTCCCCAACAAGAGGGTCTGCAAATGCTGGAGTTGGCCGAGCGGACACTGTATCAGGTGAGATGGCGGATGGAAATTGTACGTAAGACGGCCGTCTATACCGTCCGTCGGAAACCGGCAAGGAGACTTCTGCTGGAATTTGTGAAATCCCAGCAACCGCTTCCGTTGCAGACGGATGAATTGACCATACACGATAAGAACGGAGATTTCTCAGCCGACTACCGTGCATTGACGGGTGATTTCTACCTGTTTTAATCGTAATCCTGTTTTTTTCCTAATTTCGTTGTTATGAATATTACCCGTCTCCTCCTGATTGCGCCCCTTCCGCTCCTGTTGCTTCTAGTACTTTCATGCCAATCCGTTGGAGCCCGGCAGGAGCTGTTGGCCGTGGAATCATACCTGAATTCGGATCCGGAGCGAGCCCTGGCTGTTCTGGACTCGATGGACCGGCAGGAGCTGACTACGCGAGAGGACCGTGCCCACTACGCCCTGCTCAAATCGATGGCCCTGGATAAGAACTACATTGACCTGACTTCCGATTCGGTCATTGCCCCTGCCGTAGCCTATTACAGCAAGCACGGCACAGCAGACCAGAAGATGAAGGCATATTTTTATCAGGGTGTTGTTTACTTTAATGGTCGATATTTGTCCCAGGCATTACTGTCTTTCTATCAAGCGCAAGAGTGTATGGAGTCTTCCGAAGATGCACGACTAAAAGGAATTATTTATATGGCCTTGAGCGATCTGTATGAGCTTCTTTACGATAGTCCTATGGTCAAAAAGTATCTTGACAAAGGGATTGAACAGTTTATGATTGCAAAAGATACTACCCAATATAGGATAGCATTACTGCAGAAAGCAGTCTATTGTCAATCTGTAAATGAAGTTGCTGTAGCAGATTCTTTGTATAGCGAGTTATTGGAGGAGATTGAGACGCTTCCCTCGTACTCTGCCCAAATGCTACTTACCAATTATGCGAAATTATGCATGATAAATCCAGTCCCCAAAGCCCAGGAAGCAATACAGTTGTACGAGAAACTGTTTAACGAATATGGTTATAGATTGCGAGAATCGCATGCGGGCCCGTTGGCATATGCGTACGAATTAGTAGGGGATTCATGCACCGCAAACTACATTTTCCAGCGTTTTGAGAACGACGAGAACCATCCTTTGGCTTATTGGAAATATCTATCTGAAAAACATAGAGGGAATCTTGATAAAGCTCTGATAGAGTTGGAACATGTTAATCAAACTCAGAGTCATTTGTTTCAGAGAAAAATGTCCATAGGAGAAGATAGGCTACTTATTCAATATCTGGAGGAAATGAACGTAGCAGAAAAGCAAGAGAAATTTATTTTAGTATTATTGTTGCTGTTGCTTCTAATGTTTGTCACTTTTATTGCATTCTATATTAATGCAAATCTAAAGCTGAGAAACAGAAAAGCCAATCAAAAGTTACAATCCATGTTGCTCGCCGCGAATGAGGTAAATGAGTTGATGAGAACGCAACTTGACTCAGTGCGGAAGGAAGACATCGCTAGTTATCTTCAAAAGGAGTTTTTCAGAAAATATAAGGCTCAGTTAGCCATACTGGCAGACCTCTATACGGCTTATTATGCTTCAGGTGATTTCTATGATAGGAGGGCGACAGTCTATGGCTACGTAGATAAATTGGTTCAAAATATGCGGGATAGCGATCGGTTAACAACTGCGATTATACAACAAATCAAACATAACACTCCTTATGGGGAAGCCATAGATTCTTTGAAACTAAATACAAAGGAGCAAGAGATCTTTTGCTATTATTTTATGGGATTGAAACCCCAACTAATCTCTGTGTTGATGGATATAGATCTCCAAAATGTCTACAAGATACGATCCCGGATGAAACGCAAGATTGGATTGTTGGACCAGGGTGCTCGTGATTTCCTGCTCACGCATTTTTGATGAGTATTCTTATCCTTTTGCGGTAAAAATATCCGATGTCAGAAAATGGCTCATAAAAAACTCTAATCAAGCTTGTAGTTTGTTGGTATTCAACAAATTGCAAGTTTAGTAAAATTTCATTTGTCAGATGTTTTTTCAGTTCTTCTTCGTAACTTGCGAGAGAATTAACTAAAAAACCAAGATAAAATGAAACGACTTTCTCTCTTTCTTATTGCCTTTATAGGTGTCATGTTGTTGTTTTCCTCTAAAGCTTTCTCGCAGGGAGGAAATGTCATTGATATTCCCATCACAGAAAAAGGGGATACTTTACAGCGACCTAATCGGTCAGCCCCGATTTTAATACTTGAAGGAACGTATGATCCTTTACAGAATGAAGTTTTGCTAAGTTCATATGGGAACACCTTGGGTTTACTGGAGGTTTGCCTAAGGAATGAAAGTACATGTGAGTATAAATTTGCTTATATGGAAACTTCCGACCAAACGTCTATCCCTATCTCCGGTTCTCCCGGCTATTACACCATCACCATCTACACCGAAGATGATCGGGTATTCTGGGGAGAATTCTGGATAAATATATAACAGATTCAAATTAATAATTTAAACAACATTCTTTTATTATGAAACATATAATTGTATTTATTGCACTCTCCTGCTTGTTTCTATTTTCATGTACTCGCAATGAGTTGCACAAAAGCATTGATGACCAAAGGAATGATTCAGATTCAGAAGAACTCACTCTTTTTATGACAACTGAACAAGTCTTTACTTCCGTTGAAATGAAAGAGACCTTTAATTCAAGCAAACATTCTATTTTCTCCTCTTCAGCCATAGAACAACTATTGGCACAGCGAATGAATGGGATTGTTCCTGTAGAACCGTCTGATCCGCCTATTATTGATTCGGAAGAAATACCCATATGGACTTTTAATTCTATAATTGATACGATATATACAAATGGTGAAATGGTCTATGATGCGACATTTGAGATTATTAATGATTCAGATGCCAATCCAATACTTGACGTTATTGAGTCATCTGTCAATCGCGTCAATGTTCCTGCTCATATGGCATATCGTAACGGTATATTGAGTATTAGTAATTCTGACAGAGATGAACTCTATTCAAAATCTCATACGGAACCTAATATGACACAGTATGTTGATTCTTTGAGTCATTATTGGCAGCTCTATGAAGACTATCTTTATAGTCAAGGAAGTGCTGTTCCAGGACAATCAAGTGCCTCAGTATCCAATAATTTGGTTGAAAAATCAGGATATAATCAAGTTGGGGTATTAGCCAGTGGTGATTTGATTTTAGAGAAAGAATATGACGCTACTGATATTCCATTGAGCAAGAGCATTCAATTGTCATCTACTCGTATGAAGAGCACCATCATCTGTTCTCCAGATTATACTAAAATCCGTCAAGAATCGCTCAGTTGTGGGGATCAATTACTGTCGCGAACAACAACAACATATGTGCTCAACCACGATAATTACAAAACATATCTTTCTGCCACAGCACTGGATGCTCCGATTAAGGTTGTTAGTCAGAGTTTGATTATTGAATCAGGAATACCTAAGATTTTCACAAAAATAGAAGGATATTCAAAAAATATTACGAAAGTCCATAATTATATAAATCACGAGTCCTATGAAAAATAAAATATTGTTTATTCTTTATTTCTGTATGCTTTTCTCTATATCAGAGATTAGTGCTCAAAGTACCCAGAATCGTCTGGTATATTGGATTCATGGACTAAATGAAGATGCTTCATTTTGGGAGGGAATGTGTGAAGAACTGACTCCAGATAATGGTATATGTCTGGAATATGATTCAGACCATACTGGAGGGATCAACGGCATAGCCGCTGATTTGAATGCTCAGATCCCCTCTGATCGGTATGTCATATTAGTCGGTCACAGTGCAGGAGGGCTTGTCGCCCGCTCCATTCAGCAACTTAATTCAAAAGTCATTGGAGTTATCACCGTCGGAACACCTAATTATGGTGCTCCAATTGTTAATTCTATGCAAACATCATCTTACGAGAATATCGTAGAACGGTTGGCAGATCAGATAGAAAATACTATCATGACAGCATACTACGACCTGTTGGGCGTATACGATGATTTTTGGTTTCTCTTTAATTATAGAGATAAAATATTGGAACTTGCTACAACAATAAGGGCATCTGGTTTTTTTGTGGATATTCTCGAGACAGAGGCAATGTATTATTTGGACGAATGGAAAGATGGATTATTGAATCAGCCTATGGTGTTGGATATGCATCCTGAGAGTTCATACATTCAATCCATGATGGCAGATAGTACCAACCTGAGGTCTGTATCTTCAATTCATGGAGAAGAAAGTGAAGGACAACTATATCGTTTGATTAGCTCTGCTATCTCTAATAGTCAAACGGGGATTCCAAATGACAGTTTATTTGAAGAAGAACAAAATGCCCTTTTTGAATTAGAGGGATTGGTTTTATGGAGTATGAATTTGGCAAATCGAACTAAGAATGTAACGAAATGGTTGAGATTTGTTTACCCTGTTCCTTTGTTCATAATGAATTCATTATTGAACCACCTCTCTTCTACTCTCGCCTCTCTTGCTTCTTTATTGCGCTACATTAATGTTGATATACACACTGATTGGGCTGAAGAAATTGGTGCCTATCATTTTGAGGAACGGACTATACGCATTCCAATCTACGATAATGGCGGAATCCATATTGGAGGAGGAGGGATCGACGGTCCCATTATTGATATTCCAGGAGAAGAAGTAGGTGACTTTGGTCAGATTATTGGCTATGTAGAAGAAGTCAGAACAGTATTGGTCAATGAGTCTCACGATGGATTAATTCCCTCCTCTTCAGCTCTAATTCGCACAACTGGGAGTACCTATCACGAATTTACGGTATCAGGGGCGAACCACCTTGAAATGAAGAATCATGCCGGTATAAAGGTTTGTATAGAAGACGAAATAGATCGATACATGTCGGCACAAACTATTATTGGCCCCGTATTTCCGATTTTGTAATTTATTTTACATTTAGTAGCTTTACAACTTAGGTATGCAATTATCCATTTTTTATATCAATATAGTACTTATTATGAATAAAAGATTTACCAACCTATTCCTACTTTTACTGATCTCTGCTTTGTTGTTGCCGGTTGCCTGCTGTGAAAAGGAAACTCCGACGCCTCCACCCCCTATTCCTGAAGAAGATTTGTCGCAATTGACCTTAAGTGGAGAACAACTGACAGCAGATAACACTTCTGTCTGGATGTTATTCAAAGGAGGGGCTACGACAAAATCTGTAGAGTATGTGTTCGTTCCCTTTCTGGAAACGATGCAGGAAGGTTTTGTTTTTGATATGGACAGCTATGACTCCGCCAAAGTTGTACCTATTAGCGATTTGATCATGCAACTGAAATGCTCTAATCTTGGCACCTATATGTTATATGCTCGTCCTGTTTCAGAACATGGAAGAAGGGGAGAATCAATAGCCATACCGGTAATTTGCGGATATGGTGGGATAGAAATTCTTTCCTATAATTGTGTTTATCTGGAGTACCGGGTTCGTATATTCAATCCGAGCAAATGTGACAAGGTGTCGGTTATATGGATGAAACCCGACGAGTCTGATCCAGGAAGTGCGATGGAAGATATGGTAAAACGGTACTTGTTCAGAGGGACTCCACAATCTGACGGTGAAACCGGGAAAATGCTGTTGTATAGACTTGCAGCAGATACGAAGTATATAGTAGGTGTCGCGATGCTCGACAAAAACCAGGAGTATCAAAGCAGTTATATCTTCGAGCTGGAAACCCCAGAATACGACAGTCTCGAATTGCCCGGTCCGTTATCGGTTAGTATAGATACGGTCAAAACAGATGGTTTTACTTTTACTATGGAATGGGGAGATAATACAGAGATAGTAGCAATGGCGACTGCGTCTAGGTCTGAATCAGATGAAGAGTATAGTGTGTCGGATCTGGAAGAGATGGTGTGGTTTTACTTAACAAACCCGTTGGGTTTCAGTATTGTAGATTATTCTCCTTTTATGGCAGAAGGAACCTATACTGAGGATGTTCGGTTTGAGAAAGGCTGGAACCGCTATTTCATCTTTGTGCCGATGAATGCAAATGGATTTGTTGGTCGAGGCCAGTTTGTATACTATGTCTTAACCCGTCCTAATCAATAGTATATTTATGTTAAAAAAGATACCTCTAATGCAACGAATTGCCAAGAAAATGCATCTATATAGATAAACTATAAAATTATTCGCCTATGAAAGCTTTACTCAGAACGTTTATCGTAAGCCTCTTGTTGGTTGTTGGTTCTACCACCCAAGGATGGGCTCAGTTTCGGACTACCTATCCGGTATCGGATCCTGCTTATACGGCTCATTCACTAGAACTCCCGGCGATGACTCCCTCGCAGCAGACACTTCCGTATGCCGGGAATCATCTGATGGATGCCGGCAAGTCAATGACATTTGTGGGGGCAGCTTCCTTATTCAGTACAGTGTGGTTGTGGTCTACCCTGGCTACTGATGAGCTCTTAGGGATATTTTTTGGAGATTTTGATTTAAGCTCCATGGAAACTATTGAAGCATATGCTGGTGGTGTGGCCATTGCAAGCGGTATCGCACTGTTGACGGGTATTCCGATGTGGATTATTGGTAGGTCCCGCCAGAGCGAGCCTGACGGGTATCAGTATTTGGGTACGCCGAAAGGCTTTGGAATGCGCGTAGATGTGACGGGCTCCCTGGCACCCGTAATGGGGGTTGATTTTGTAGCCGGCTACCATTATAATCCGCATTTCTTTTTAGGGCTGGGAGTCGGTCAACGCTTTTTGAACGGCTACATTGTTCCTGTCTATGCTGATTTTCGGATGACGCTAGTGGACAAGCGGGTTTCTCCATATGTTGGAGTTGATCTTGGGGGAGCCTACTACCAGAATACGGATCAGATTGGTCCCTTCTTCGGACTAAATGCGGGAGTCCGTATTCGCAACAAGGAGAAAGATCAGAGTCGTGGAGACTGGTGGATTGCTGCTGTTTATGAACTCTCCGATGTCTATGGTCGTAATGCAGGACTGCGGGTAGGGTACTCGTTTTAGGGAATCCCGATTCTAGTTATTTTCTTCCAGGCTGCGGGTCAGCAATAGGAAATCTTCAACGGACAGCTGTTCCGGACGAAGGCGCATCATCTGCTGGATATTTTCTGGCAGATGATCTGTTTTATAGCCCTTTTCTTCCAGCAAGGGACTCAACGAGTTGCTGAGGACCTTGCGCCGTTGGTTGAAAGCGGCTTTAACAATTGCTTTGAACAGATTCGCGTCACAACCCAAGTCCGTGCGTCCGTTGCGGCGCAGGCGGATGACGGCTGATTTTACTTTCGGCGGCGGGGAGAAGACGTGTTCGCCGACGGTGAAGAGGTATTCGATGTCGTACCAGGCTTGCAGCAGGACAGACAGGATGCCGTAAGACTTTTTGCCAGGACCGGAAGCCAGGCGTTCACCCACCTCTTTTTGGACCATGCCGACTACTTGGGGAATCTGGTCTTTGTGGTCCAGGACCTTGAAGAAGATTTGGGAGGAGATGTTGTACGGGAAGTTGCCGATGATCCAAAAGGGTTCATTTCCGAAAATTCGGGAGAAGTCCAAGTACAAAAAGTCTTCGCGGTGGAGCAGGGGACGGATTTCCGGGTAGTTGAGGGTGAGGTAGGTCACGGATTCACCGTCCAATTCCACAAACTGTGGACGGATGTCGGTTCGTTTGAGCAGGTATTTGGTCAAGACCCCCATACCGGGTCCTACTTCCAATACGTGGGGAAGTACTTGGTTTTCATCGGTCTTGGGGTTGGGATCCTGCAGGCTGTCCACAATTCGCCACGCAACGTCTTCATCACGCAGAAAGTGTTGTCCCAGGTTTTTTTTGGCTCTTACGCGCATCTTCTCTATTTTTTCGCGAAGATAGCAAAAAAAGAATCGAAAAATCATTAATTTCGCAGGTTCATAACAACGAATAAATTTAAATTATCAGATATGTATAGATCACATACTTGCGGCGAGTTGCGTTTAGCAGATGCCGGTCGTGAAGTGACGCTGGCCGGATGGGTACAACGTACCCGAAAAATGGGGGGTATGACCTTCATTGATTTGAGAGACCGTTATGGAATCACCCAGTTGGTGGTGGATGAATCGGCTTCCCCTGCCTTGAACGAAGAAGCGGGCAAATTGGGTCGTGAATACGTCGTTCAAGTAAAAGGTCAAGTGGCAGAACGTTCCAGCAAGAACAACCGCATACCGACCGGAGAAATCGAAGTGCAATTGTACAGCATTCAAGTGCTGAATGCCTCGGTTGTACCTCCGTTTACCATTGAGGATGAGTCAGATGGCGGTGAAGAAATTCGTGCTCGTTTCCGCTATTTGGACCTGCGTCGGAATCCTTTGAAAAAGGCTTTGGAATTGCGTCATAAAATGGCACACGAGGTGAGAAATTACTTGGATGCCCAACACTTCATGGAAATTGAAACACCTTACCTGATTAAATCCACTCCCGAAGGAGCCCGCGACTTTGTGGTTCCTTCCCGAATGAACCCGGGTCAGTTCTATGCGTTGCCGCAAAGCCCGCAAACTTTCAAACAATTGTTGATGGTGGCAGGTTACGACCGTTATTTCCAAATCGTACGTTGCTTCCGTGACGAAGATTTGCGTGCAGACCGCCAACCTGAGTTTACCCAAATCGACTGCGAAATGTCTTTCGTAGAACGCGAAGACATCCTCAATACTTTCGAAGGAATGTGCAAGGCCTTGTTCAAGAATGTACTGGGCCGCGAATTGGAAGGACAATTCCCGCGCATTTCCTACGCCGATGCGATGAACTACTACGGTTCCGACAAACCGGATATCCGTTTTGGTATGAAAATCGGTGAATTGACCGACCTGGTGAAAGGTCATGGTTTCGGTGTGTTTGACGATGCACCGTACATCGGTGGTATTTGTGTATCCGGCGCTGCCGAATACACCCGCAAACAAGTGGATGAACTGACCGAGTGGGTAAAACGTCCTCAAGTGGGAGCCAAAGGCATGGTTTACGTGCGTTGCAATGCGGACGGCAGCTTCAAATCTTCGGTGGATAAATTCTACGGTCCGGAACAGTTGGCGGCCATTGCCACTGCGATGCAAGCTCAGCCAGGTGACTTGATCCTCATCCTATGCGGTGCCCGCAAGAAGACCCAGGAAGCTTTGGGTACGTTGCGTATCGAAATGGGTAACCGTTTGGGCCTCCGCAATCCGGAAGAATACGCTCCCCTGTGGGTATGCGACTTCCCGTTGTTGGAATGGGACGATGAAACTCAACGTTTCTACGCGATGCACCACCCGTTCACAGCTCCGAAACCGGAAGACATGGACAAATTCTTCAGCGATAAGAAAGAAGACCTTGAACAAGTTTGTGCCAATGCATACGACTTCGTGTTGAACGGAACCGAAGTGGGTGGTGGTTCCATCCGGATCCACGATGCACAAGTACAAAAACGCATGTTCGAAGTGTTGGGCTTCTCGGAAGCGGATGCCGAAGAACGTTTCGGATTCATCATCAACGCCTTCCGTTACGGAGCACCTCCGCACGGGGGTATTGCCTTCGGTTTCGACCGTTTCTGTGCGTTGTTCGGTGGTCAGGAAACCATCCGCGACTACATCGCCTTCCCGAAAAACAACCAAGGTCGCGATGTGATGTTGGATGCACCTGCTGGCATTGACCAGGTACAGATGGACGAACTCTTCCTGGAAAGCAAAGCGCCTGTGGTAGAACAATAATTCAACGATTCAGCAGAAACCAATATGGAACAAAAGATACAAGCAGAAATCAAGGCAGCAATGCTGGCCAAAAATTCGGTTCGTTTGGCTGCCTTGCGCGGTGTGAAAGCCGCCATTTTGTTGGCAAAAACGGCCGAAGGCGCTTCCGGTGAACTTTCGGATGGAGACATTTTGAAGATCATCCAAAAGTTGGTGAAACAACGCAAGGAAAGTGCTGCCATTTATACCGAACAAAACCGTCCCGACTTGGCTGAAGCCGAATTGGCCGAAGTTCAAGAATTGGAAGGTTTCTTGCCGAAAGCCTTGACCGAGGAAGAAATCGAAGCCAAGGTACGCGAAGTCATTGCACAAGTGGGTGCCTCATCCATGGCCGATATGGGCAAGGTAATGGGGGTTGCCACCAAGCAATTGGCAGGTCAGGCAGATGGCCGTGCAATCTCGGCTGCCGTGAAGAAGTGTTTGTCATAAACATTTCTTTTTTTTGGAAATTTTGATTATTTTTGTCCGAATATTTACGAAAATTTCTTCAGGGCAGGGTGAAATTCCCTACCGGCGGTGATAGTCCGCGACTCCCCCTTGGGGACTGAATCGGTGCAATTCCGATACCGACGGTCAGAGTCCGGATGGAAGAAGAAAGGTTCGCGGGCCCTGGTCCGCGGTAAACTGTGTTATAGAGCCCTGATGAATTTTCATCGGGGTTTTTTTATTGAACGAAGTAGCGCCAAGGAGATGACAACACAAGATCGGGAATACATGATGCGCGCCATGGCTTTGGCCGCACGCGGAAGCGGATGGGTCAACCCCAATCCGATGGTGGGTGCGGTGATTGTCCGGGATGGACGCATTCTGGGCGAGGGATGGCACAAGCGTTGCGGGGATTGGCACGCGGAACGCAATGCCTTGCTGGCTTGTACGGAAGATCCGGCTGGGGCAACGATGTACGTGACCCTGGAACCTTGTTGTCATACGGGCAAGACGCCTCCGTGTACCGATGCAATCCTGGAAAGTGGAATCGCCCGCGTCGTGGTGGGGTTGAGGGATCCGAATCCGAAGGTGGCAGGCAAGGGGATCCGGATTCTGGAAGAAGCCGGTGTGACCGTTGAGATGGCGGGCATGGAGGATCTGCTGGAAGAGCAGAACCGCGTGTTCCTGCATTACATCACCACCGGTTTGCCTTGGGTGGTCTTCAAGACAGCCACTACCTTGGACGGCAAGATCGCGACCAGGACGGGCAACTCCCGCTGGATTACGGGCGAGTCAGCCCGTGCTCAGGTGCACCGCATGCGGGCAACCTATCCCGCGATTCTGGTTGGCATAGGAACGGTGTTGGCCGACGATCCGATGTTGGACTGCCGCCTGGAAGGGAATCCCCGTCAGCCTGTGCGGTTGGTGGCCGATTCTGCGGCGCGCATTCCGTTGGAAAGCCGCCTGGTGCAGACCGCCACACAATTCCGGACCGTTGTGATACACGGGACTGCCGCACCGCAGGATCGTCTGGAAGCCTTGCGTGAACGAGGGGTGGAGACCTGGGGACTATCGACCGAACGTGTGGAAGCTTTGGCCTTGGCACAAAAGGTGGCCGCAGCCGGCTTGGATGCCATTTTGTTGGAAGGCGGTGGAACTTTGGCTGCGTCTTTCCTGCAGGCCGACCTGGTGCGGGAATATTGTTTGTTTCTTGCGCCCAAAGTGGTGGGAGGCAAACAGGCACCGACCTCGGTGGAAGGGTTGGGTTTGGCCCATATGGCCGATGCCTGGCAGTTGGAACAAATTACGGTGGATCGTTTCGGAGAGGATCTTTGTATCCGCGGACGATTGCCGATGAAGAAATAGAATAGACGATGTTTACAGGAATCGTAGAAGAGATCGGAAAGATCCGGAGCATTCAGCCCGGCAGCAAAAGCGTGCGCATTGCGATTGAGGCCGATGTGGTGCTGGACGGGACGAAACTTGGGGATAGCATTGCCACCAACGGGGTTTGTTTGACCGTAACCCAGTTGGATGCCCGTTGTTTTTGGGCGGATGTGATGCCCGAGACCCTCAACCGTTCGGGCCTGGGCGAGCTGCGCACCGGCAGTCCCGTAAATTTGGAACGGGCCCTGCGGTGGGACGGGCGTCTGGGGGGGCATCTGGTCTCCGGCCATATTGACGGGACCGGTCGTCTGGTGGCCATGGATCGGGACGACAATGCTGTTTGGTACACGATTTCGGCGGATGAGGCCCTGCTGCGTTACGTGGTTGAGAAAGGTTCCATCACGCTGGATGGGGTCAGTTTGACCGTGGCCGAGGTTGGTTGTTCCCACTTTCGCGTTTCTTTGATTCCGCACACTCGCCAGATCACGGCGCTGGGCAGCAAACGGATCGGTGATTGCTTGAACATCGAGGTGGATATCATCGCCAAATACGTGGAGAAATTGCTGGGTTCCCGTGTAGAAAAGCCGGGAATCAGTTTGGAATATTTACAACAGAACGGTTTTTAATCGTGTAAAAACAATTAATAATATGGAAGACAATTTTAAATTCAATACCATTGAGGAAGCAATTGAAGATTTGAGAGCTGGAAAGATGATTGTGGCGGTAGATGACCCGGATCGGGAGAATGAGGGAGATTTGATTTGTGCTGCAGAATTTGCAACCCTGGAGAATGTCAATTTTATGGCCTCACAAGCAAAAGGCTTGATTTGTATGCCGATGAGTCGTGCCTTGACACAGAAATTAGGCCTGGAACAGATGGTATCGCATAATACAGACAATCACGCGACTGCTTTTACGGTGTCCATCGATCACGTATCAACGACCACTGGGATCTCAGCCTTGGAGCGTTCTATTACTGCGATGAAAGCGGTCCAAGAGGAGGCCCGTCCCGAGGATTTTCGTCGTCCGGGACACATGTTTCCCTTGGAAGCCAAGCCGGCTGGAGTACTGGAACGTATGGGGCATACTGAGGCTACTGTGGATTTGATGCGCATTGCAGGGCTCAAAGAGTGTGGTCTTTGCTGCGAGATTATGCGGGAAGACGGAACCATGATGCGGACCTCCGAGCTGCAGGAGTTTGCCCGTCGTTATGGTCTGAAAATGATCACCGTTGCCGACTTGATTCTCTATCGCCGAAAAACAGAGATGTTGGTGGAACGGATTACAGAAGCTCAGATGCCGACACGGTTCGGTACTTTCCGGGCTTATGGTTATGTCAATAAAATCAACGGTGAACACCACGTAGCTTTGGTGAAGGGGGATGTAGCCGATGGGGAACCGGTTTTGTGCCGCGTGCACTCCGAATGCTTGACAGGGGATGCTTTCGGTTCGTTGCGTTGCGACTGCGGGGAACAATTGGCGGAGGCATTGCGTCGTATTGAAAAAGCCGGCCGGGGTGTTTTGTTGTATATGCGTCAGGAAGGTCGTGGCATTGGTCTGATTAATAAACTGCGTGCCTACAACCTGCAAGATCAGGGTATGGATACGGTAGAGGCAAATTTGGCTTTGGGTTTCAAGTCAGACCTTCGGGAGTACGGTACCGGTGCGGAAATTTTGGCTGACCTGGGTGTGAAAAAAATGATTTTGATGACCAACAATCCACTGAAAATAAAAGGTTTGGATGGATTTGGTCTGGAGATTGTGGATCGTCAGCCGATTGAAATGACTTGCAATGAGAAGAATGAGTTTTATCTTTATACCAAATATAAGAAGATGGGACACATTCTCCATGTGCGCAATGACTGGAAAAAAGAAGAAAATAATTAATAAAAGTACGATTATGAATGTATTGGAAGGAAATCTGATTGTCAACAATCATCGGATTGGCATTGTTGCCGCCCGGTTCAATGAATTTATTACCTCCAAACTTTTGGGAGGAGCCGTAGATGCATTTGTGCGTCACGGTGGTGATGAAGATGACCTGGATGTAGCCTGGGTGCCGGGAGCCTTTGAGATTCCCTTGGTAGCCAAGAAGATGGCTCGTAGTGGAAAGTACGATGCGGTGATTTGCTTGGGGGCTGTAATTCGTGGGGCAACGCCTCATTTCGATATGGTTGCCAACGAAGCAACCAAGGGAGTAGCGCACGTGGGTCTGGAATGTGAGATCCCGGTGATTTTCGGAATTCTGACGACTGATTCCATAGAACAAGCTGTAGAGCGCGCTGGTACCAAGGCGGGCAACAAGGGTTTCGAAGCCATGACGACTGCTATCGAAATGGTCAATCTATTGGAAGACATTGCAGATTACGATCGCGAGGAATGTTAGTGTCATGATGGATTACGGAAAGATAATTGATGCGATCTATCGGGATCTGAATACCTGGGAGAGAACCGGGAAGGTGGCTGATTACATTCCTGCCTTGGCTCAGGTGGATCCCCAACATTTCGGTATATCGGTCCAACTACTTACCGGGGAGAGTTTTCACATTGGAGATACTTTGAAGCCCTTCTCTATTCAAAGTATCTCGAAGGTGTTTACCTTGGCAATGGTGTTTCATCATTTGGGGGAGGATCTGTGGAAAAGTGTTGGAAGAGAGCCTTCGGGTACGCCGTTCAACTCTTTGATTCAGTTGGAACAAGAAGCAGGTATTCCCCGAAATCCGATGATCAATGCGGGAGCCTTGGTTGTAACTGACCGATTGTTGGATGATTGGAAAAATCCCAAGGAAGAGTTGCTCTCTTTTGTGCGTTGTGTGAGTGGAAATCCTTCCTTGAGTTATGACTTTGGCGTGGCGAATTCGGAATTGGCGAATTCAGACCGCAATCGGGCATTGGCCCATTTTATGAAAAGTTATGGCAACATCCACAATGATGTCAATGATTTGATGGATGTTTATTGTCACCAATGCAGTTTACAGATGAATACGCGGGATTTGGCCAAGTCGTTCCAGTTCCTGGTGAATCGTGGTGTGAATCCGTGGACAGGCAACGAACTCTTGACATTGAGCCAAGCCAAGCGTTTGGGTGCCGTTTTGATGACATGCGGTTTTTACGATGAATCTGGAGATTTTGCCTTCCGCGTGGGAATGCCGGGCAAGAGTGGTGTTGGAGGAGGAGTCGTTGCCTACATTCCAAATGTATTATCTATCGCGGTCTGGAGCCCGGCCTTGAATCCTCACGGAAACTCGACTTTAGGCATTGAGGCCTTGGAGCGCTTTACTACTTTGATTGGAAATTCTGTTTTTTAGCGAGGTAAGTTTCCATCAATCGGCTGATGGGGTACTGAATCGGTCCGTTTTCCGGAACAGCTACCCAAGAATTCCCTTCAGAAGTCCATTCTGAGGGGATTTTTTCAATCTTCCATTCAAAGAAAGTAGCGTGGATGTGTTGATGGGATAATTGGTGGCGCGGCATGGCGGTGTGTTGAATCGGTTGAATTTTTCCGGCCGATTGCAGCCATTTGCGGACAAGCGGGTGTTCCAGCATTTCTTGTTCAGAAAGTAGGGTGTCGGACTCGATGACCGGAAACTCATAAAGATGTCGCCAGATGTCGTCCTGTATCCGTTTGTAGAGCAAGCTTACTCCTTCTGCGCGCAGGTGCAAGTAGTGAAAATATCGGATCTTTACCGTTGTTTTTTTTGTTTTGACGGGCAGGTCATCTACCTGATTGAGGGCAAGAGCCTGACACCGCTCTGCAAAAGGGCAAAGCGTCCGTTGGTTTTGGCAGACCGGCTTCTGAGGTGTGCAGGCCGTGGCTCCAAAATCCATAATGGCTTGGTTGTAGTCGCCCGGTCGTTGCTGGGATATGAGGGAATTGGCCAATTGGGCAAATTTCTTTTTTCCAGCGGTGGAGTCGATGGGTGTGTCAACCCCAAAAAGCCGTCCCAGGACGCGATACACATTGCCGTCCACTACGGCAGTGGGCTGACCGTAGGCAAACGAACAAATGGCCGAGGCAGTATATTCTCCGATACCCGGTAAAGCTCGCACCGCTTCCCACTGGGTGGGAAAGTGTCCCTGGTGTTGTGTGCAAATGATCCGAGCTGCTGCGTGCAGGTTTCGTGCCCGACTGTAATAGCCCAGGCCTTGCCAGAGTAACAGAACCTCGTCTTCTTGTGCCAGGGCCAAGGTTTGCAAGTCTGGAAACCGCTCGATAAACCGTAGAAAATAAGCCCAACCCTGGGCAACACGGGTCTGCTGCAGGATGATTTCAGAGATCCAGATGCGGTAGGGGTCCTGTGTTTGTCGCCAAGGCAATTCCCGTTTGTTTTGGTCGTACCAGCGAAGCAGGGTTGGGGCAAAGAATTCTTTCATTAAAATTTTGCTTGACGGGCAAGATTTTCAGCGATTTCCAAAAAGGCTTCCCCTTGTGGTGTTTGTTGTAGGGCCGCCGGGGTGCCAGCGTCTCCTCCTTCGCGGATTCCCATATAGATGGGAATTTGACCGATGAGGTTCAAGCCGTAACGGTCAGCCATTGCTTTTCCACCGTCTTTTCCGAAGATGTAATAGCGGTTGTTGGGCAATTCTTCCGGTGTAAACCAAGCCATGTTTTCAACCAGACCGTAGATGGGCGTGTTGATTTTGGGATTGCGGAACAGGTTGATTCCTTTTTCTACGTCTGCCAAGGCTACATCTTGCGGGGTCGTTACAATCACCGCTCCGCTTAGCGGAATGTCGTGAACCAGGGTGATGTGGATATCGCCCGTTCCGGGAGGCAGGTCGATCAACAGAAAATCCAACTCGCCCCATTTGGTTTGCAGGATGAGTTGTTTCAAGGCATTGCAGGCCATCGGTCCACGCCAGATCAAACTTTGTTCAGGAGCCACAAAATAGCCGATGGACATCCATTTGATGCCATATATTTCCAACGGAATGAAGCACTCTTTACCATCGATCAATTCTGCTCCAGGTTGTTGGTCTTCGGTGCCTGTCATTTTGGGAATGGACGGACCGTAAACGTCAGCATCCACGACACCGACTTTGTAACCCAGGCGGGAAAGGGCTACGGCCAGATTGACGGTAACGGTTGATTTACCCACACCGCCTTTTCCGGATGCAATGGCCACAATGTTTCCAATGGATTTGATTTGGCTATCATCCAGTGAATTGATGTTGGTGACTTTGTTTTTCTTTTCACGAACGATCTCAACAATTGAAATGCGCGTGTTCGGGAAAGCCGCTTTCAATTTCTCGTTGCAGGCCGCTTTGATGGAGCCAGCCAACGGATCGCGGGAGGGGAAGACTAAGCGGAAACGGATCTGATAAGGTTGGTTATCAGCATTGGTTTCAATTTTGATGTCTTCGATGTAGCCCAGCGAGAGCAAGTCGCCCTCTTTGGCAGGGTGTTCAATGGAGCGAAGAATCGCCTCTACTTGTTGTATCAGTTCTTGCATAACTTATCGGATAATGTCCATTTCATCAAGTAAGTAACCGGCACCGCCAAATTTGTCAATCACAAAGAGCACATAGCGGACGTCCACATTGATAGTGCGTTGGAGGTTGGGTTCAAAAATAATGTCTCCACTCATTGCTTCCCAGTTGCCGTCAAAAGCAAGGCCAATGAGTTCTCCGTTTCCGTTGAGGATCGGGCTGCCGGAGTTGCCACCGGTGATGTCGTTTGTTGACAGGAAGGCTACCGGTAATTCTCCATTGGGGAGGGTATAGGGTCCAAAATCTTTGGTTTTGATCAGTTCTTTTAGACGATCCGGTACTTCGAATTCCCAGTTGTTGGGATCTTCTTTCTCGAGAATACCCCGGCTGGTAGTGTAGTAGTTGTAAACAACGGCATCGCGAGGAGAATAGGGTTGAACGGTTCCGTAGGTAAGTCGCATGGTGAAGTTTGCATCCGGGTAGATGGGTTGTTGTTTGCGCATTTCCAATGTAGCCGCAATGTATTCTTTTTTGCCTTCGTTGAGTTGTTGTTCCGGGGCCAAGTAAGCCTCCTTCAAGGGTTGATAGAGGAGGTTGTGCTCTTGTCCGATGCAGCTTGCCGGGTCTTGTGCCAGGAGATTTTTGCCTTGCTCAAGCGCTGCTTGTATTTGGCTCAAGACCTGTTCCGGGCTGGTAAAACAGCTGTTGGCAAAGAGTTCGTCCAAGAATGCACCAGTATTGCCTTGGAACTGTTCATCGATCTGTTGGAAATAGGCGGGGTGGTATTCTGCGGCAACCTCTTGTCGGTACAAGTCAATCATTGCTTCAGCGATTTTTCGGTCGGTCGGTGTGCTGTAGTCTGTGTAAAAAGCGGTCAGGTAGTCCGGAAGCCATTCCAAAAATGAATCGGTCTCTTTTTGATCGGCTTTGGCGAGTACTTTTTCCAGCATACTCGACAATCTGGCGGCCAATTGGGTAATCTCAATTTTGTTCAAGCTTTCTGAAAGGTAGAGATAAGGCACGATAACTGCGTTTTGGGCTTCAATGGCCGATTGGATCTTGGTCAAGGTATTGCCGTATTTTTCCACACGTTTGGCATCTTCCTGCATCCATTTTTGGAACTCGTGTTCCTCTTGGGCACGGCGGTTTTCTACGTCCAGTTTGGCAAAGGTTTCGTTCATGCCAATCCATTTTTTCCAACCGTTTGAAGAACCCGAATATTTGGAAGCATATTGGATCATGATTTTTGCATCCGCCTCCATATCGGCCATCATCACGTCTTGACGAACACCGCGCGCGTGAATGCGGATTGCATTCTTGTAGTCGCGGGTTTGGGCCAATTCAAAGCTGGTCATGAAACGGTTGGTGGAGCCGGGATGGCCCATGATGAAGGTGGGATCGCCTTGCTCGTAGCCTTTCAGTGAAATCTTCAGGTGATTTTTGGGTTGGTAGGGTACGTTGTCCTCGGAATATTCGGCCGGCTTGTTGTCGGGGCCTGCATAAACCCGGAATACCGAGAAGTCACCGGTGTGGCGCGGCCACATCCAGTTGTCGGTATCAGCTCCAAATTTGCCGATGGAAGACGGGGGGGCACCTACAAAGCGGATATCTTTAAAGGTTTGGTAAACAATCAAATAATATTGGTTTCCTCCATAGAATGAAGTGAGTTGGGCGTGGAGATGAGGGGTGTCCTGTACTGCTTTTTGAGTAAGTTGTTGGCGAACAATGGCGAAGAGGGAGTCGCGTTCGGCTTGATTTTGTGCTTTGCTCAAGCTCTTTTCTACCTTCTTGGTGACGTCGGTCATGCTTTCCAGGAAGGTAACTGTCAGGCCTTTTGCCGGGAGTTCCTCACTGCGGTTCATCGCCCAGTATCCATCCCGCAGGTGGTTGTGTTCCACAGAACTCAGTTCGCGGATGTTGTCGTATCCGCAGTGGTGATTGGTGAACAACAAACCATCCTCGGAAACAATTTCTCCGGTGCAACCTCTTCCAAACATGACAATAGCATCTTTCAAGGAGGGGTGGTTGAGGTTGTAGATCTGTTCGGGAGTAATGGTGAAACCCATTTCCTGCATGGTTTTTCCATTCATTTTTTCCAGCAGGGGTAGCATCCACATTCCTTCGTCCGCGCGTACCGGCGCGAAGAAAAGGGTCAGTGATGTCAGGAATAAGTATGCTCTTTTGCTCATAATGGTTAAAGTGCAATTTGTGTTTGTTATTTTACTAAATTTGTACTCCTTTCGGTAACTCGCAAATATAATAAAACTATGAAGATTTTGGTTGTTTCAGACAAGTTCAAGGGCTCGTTGACTTCGCAACAGGCAGGCGAGGCAATTGCGAAGGGCATTCGGGCTGCCGCCTGTCAACAGGGAAGGAGCGTAGAAGTAGAGGTGCTTCCCGTGGCAGATGGTGGGGACGGTTTGTTGGAAGCAATCGCTGCGCAAGTTCCGGTGCGGCGCTTTCAGGTGGAAAGTCTGGACCCGTTGGAGCGGCCGATGATGGCGGATTTGCTGATGGCGGAAGATGGTTCTTGTGCTTATATTGAAATGGCACGGACCTGTGGTTTGTGGTTGTTGGATTCTCAGCAGCGCAATCCCCGGCATACTACTACCTGGGGGTTGGGAGAGTTGTTGAAGTTCGCTGTGAGTAAGTTGCGTGTGCCTCGGATCCTCATTGGCTTAGGGGGAAGTGCAACCAATGATGGTGGGGTCGGTTTGCTGGCTGCTTTAGGATATCGTTTTGAGGCAGATGGGGAACTGTCCGATGATGTTGCGGCCTACCTGTCTTCAATACGAAAAGTGGACGATGCAGCAGTATCCCGTGTTTTGCCGGATTTGGGTCGGGTTAAGATCGATGTGGCTACCGATGTGGAAAACCCGCTGCTGGGATCACAGGGGGCTACTTTTGTGTTCGGGCAACAGAAAGGTGGCAGTCGTCAGGATTTGGAAGCATTGGAAAAAGGAATGGCCCATTGGGCATCGGTGGCTGCGGACTTTCTAGGAGAAGATTATTCGACAACTCCGGGAGCTGGGGCAGCCGGTGGTGTCGGTTTTGCTTTGTCTGCATTTTTGAAGGGGCGTCTGTGTCGTGGCTGGGAGATGGTTGCTTCTATTTCAGATTTGGAGAGCAAAATCCAACAGGCCGACTGGATCATTACAGGAGAAGGCTGTTTTGATGCGCAGAGCCTTCAAGGGAAATTGCCCTATGGAGTAGCTCAGCTTTGTGCCCGTTATCAAAAGCCCCTGTCTTTGTTTTGTGGACGAAGCAAGGTCTCCCCGATGGAATCTCTCCAAGCAGGCATACAAGATGTTTTCTCCCTACATGATATCGAGAAACGAAGGGATCTTTGTCTGAAATTTGGAGCCCAATTATTGACTTTTCTGGCACAGTCCGTGGCGGTGCAGAAGTTTCAGTAGTTTGTCTTAAAACAGTGTCGCTTCCGGGAGCAGTTGGAAGCTGAGACGGTGGTGTGGACTAGTGCCGTGCTGTGCGATGGCTAAGCGGTGCTCCTGGGTGGGGTAACCTTTATTTTTCTCCCAATGATAGTGGGGCCATTCTTGCGACAGTATTCGCATACGTTCGTCCCGATAGGTTTTGGCCAATACGGAAGCTGCTGCGATGCTGGCAAAACGCGCATCTCCTTTTACAAAGCAGGTATGCGGTATGTGTCGGCCATCCTTGATGTAGGGGCGGAAACGGTTTCCATCGATCAGTAAGTGTTCGGGATATATGGGCAGACCATCAACGGCCCGATGCATGGCGGTGATGGATGCTTGTAGGATGTTGATGGTATCAATTTCTTCCGGGCTGACTTCAGCTATGCACCAGGCGATGGCTTCTTGTTCTATGATAGGACGGAGTTGGTCGCGCCTTTTTTCGGAAATTTGTTTTGAGTCGTTCAGCCAGGGGTGATAAAAATCAGGCGGCAGGATGACAGCAGCGGCAAAGACAGGTCCGGCCAGGCAACCACGGCCAGCTTCGTCACAACCGGCTTCCAGGCGACCTGCTTCGGCAAAAGATTGTAACAGGGTATTCTCTTTCATTTAGTGATTTCTTTTGGGCGAATATACGTTATTTTGTTATATTTGTCCTGCTGACCCAAAATATTCATTATGAAAACATTATTTCGAGTACTAGGCTATTTGGTTTATTTTCCCCTACTGGCGTTGTTTCTGTATGAATTCATTCGCATTTGTGGCTTTGTTTACGCAAACTATACCTCTTATTACTGGTTTTTAATCGGTATTGGGGCCTATCTTGTTTTGGGGTTGTTTTTTAGAAAAAATAGAAAATGGCTGCAAACTTTCTCCCATGAGTTGACGCATACCTTGGTGGGAATGTTGTATTTTCGTAAAATACACTCATTCACTGCAGAACGTGGAGAGGGCGTGATGTCCTATACACCCAGTCGTTATAATATCGGTGCGGTCATGATTTCGTTGTCGCCTTATTTCTTGCCGATTTTTACCATCTTTTTGCTCTTGATCCGTCACATGATTGCTGGGGATAGCGTCTATATCTTCGATATTCTCATTGGATTTACTTTTGCTTTTCACTTGGGTTGCTTTATTGCTCAGACAGGGTCGTACCAAACTGACTTGCAAAAGCACGGCCTTTTCTTTTCTTATTTGGTGATTGCAACATGGTTGACGTTGAATGTGTCCTTGGTGGTACTGAGTATCTATTCAAATCTTTTCCCGGTGCTGGTGGGCTACTTCAAGGCAGCCTGGGTGGATTTGGTTCAGTGCGCAACCTACCTGTGGGCTTATGCATCGGAACTGATTGCTGCGTGGATGGCCTAATGTCCCAACAGGCGGATGATTTCCGCTTTGTCTGCAACAGCGTGTTCCAGTAATTGGATTTGTTTTTCCTTTTCTTCGAGCAGGTGCTTCAAGTGATTGATTTCAAGGGTCAGTCGCTGGTTTTCTTGTTGCGAAACTTTGACTTCTTGTTGTAGCTGTCGATGATTGAAGGTGTTGCCTAAGAGAAGTTCGTCTTCAGTGATCCCCAATGCTGCGGCTAGTTGGCTGATACGGTCGCTAATCAAGGTTGTTGTTCCCTTTTCGATCTTTCGGTACGAGGTCAGCGAGATGTCCATCAGGTTGGCCACCTCTTCCTGCGAAAGACCTTTGTCTCGGCGCAGTTTGTAGATATTGTGCTTTATCGACCGGTTATCCATTCTGATGGCAAAATTACGGGATATTGCGGTGCTGTGTAAACAACCAAAAGTTATCAAAATGATAACCAAAGATTTTTAAAAATAGATTTATTTTTAAAATCAATTAAAATTTAAGGACTTGTTGTTCAGAAAAATAAAATGTCATTCCTTTGTCGCTAGTTCTAATCAAAAGTTTTTATGTGTACAAAGAAGTATGGATCGCTGGGAATGGCTTTGCTTGATTACTGTGAATTGTGGCAACCCTTCCGAAGTCCGAGTTGGTCGCTTTCTGATTTGTCATTTGCCCTTGACTGTCCAGTAGAGGTGGTGGAGGCTGTTCTGATGAATGAACTGGAGACTGATTTTGTAACTCTGTCGGCAGTTTTTCGTCTTTCTTACTTGGATCAGATGCCTCCAGAAACAAGGCTTGATTTCGCAAAAAGATTGCAAATGGCTGGCTTTCATTCCTTGGAGGACTATGAAATATCCCGAAAAATGCTTGTGTTTTCAAAGGGATTTTTTTAATTTTGTGGGCTACCCGTTTTAAACGGGGGTAAAAAAGTAATACTAATCATTAATAAGTATATCATCATGAAAACTTATCAGACCAGTCACATTCGGAACATTGTCCTTATGGGTAGTTCCAAATCCGGTAAAACTACCCTAGCAGAAACCATGCTTTATGAAGGAAAGGTAATTGATCGCCGCGGAACTGTCGAAGCAAAGACTACTGTAAGTGACAATACCGAAGTTGAGCAAATGTACCAACGCTCCATCTACTCTACCCCTCTTTATACAGAATTTATGGACCACAAATTGAACTTTGTGGATACTCCCGGTTCTGACGACTTTGTGGGTGGTATGATTTCAGCGTTCCGTGTTGCCTCAACTTGTGTGATGTTGGTGAATGCACAACACGGTGTAGAAGTAGGTACTGAGATCTTTGGTCGTCACGCAGCTGACTACAAACGACCGATGATTTTTGGTGTGAACCAATTGGATGCTGAAAAAGCCAACTGGGAAAATACCATCGATACCTTGCGTCAATCATTTGGAAAACGAGTTGCTTTGGTGCAATTCCCCGTGAATCCTGGCGTTGGCTTTGATTCATTCGTGGACGTGTTGATGATGAAGATGTACAAATTCGTGGATGAAAATGGAACTCGTGAGGAACATGAAATTCCGGCAGAATTGATGGATCAGGCCCTCGAATTGCAAGCATCTTTGATGGAAGTAGCTGCAGAAAGCGAAGAAGCTTTGATGGAAAAATTCTTCGATGTAGGCGAATTGACCCGCGAAGAAATGATCAGAGGTCTGTACTTGGGATTCCAACAAGGTATCTTGAACCCGGTCTTCTGTCTCTCTGCTAAGAAAGATATTGGTGTAAAACGTTTGATGGAATTTGTTATCAACGTGGCTCCTGCTCCCTCAGCTCGTGTAGAAACGTTGCCGGATGGCTCAACCCTCGAATGTAATTCAGATGGTCCCACTGTTCTCTTCGTTTACAAGACAGCTTTGGAACAACACTTGGGAGAAGTTTCTTACTTCAAGGTAATGAGTGGTAAATTGACCGAAGGTCAAGATTTGGTAAACCCGGAAACTGGTGCAAAAGAACGTATTTCAGCGATCTATGCTGTGGCTGGTAAGAAACGTGAAAAAGTAACCGAAATGATGGCCGGAGACATTGGATGTACCGTGAAATTGAAAACCGTCAAGACCAACCAAACTCTTTGCGCTCCTGGTCACGAATATGTACTCGATCCGATCGTATTCCCCCAAGCAAAATTCCGTACTGCAATCAAAGCTGTCAGCGAGAAAGATGAAGAAAAATTGGGTGATGCATTGAATAAATACAGTGCTGAAGATCCGACCATTACTGTTCAATATGCAAAAGAATTGAAACAAACCATTGTATGCGGACAAGGTGAACACCACATCAACATCCTCAAATGGCACTTGAACAATGTTCATAAGATTGACGTGGAATTGTATGCTCCTCGTATTTCTTACCGTGAAACCATTACCAAAGTAGCTTGTGCAGACTACCGTCACAAGAAACAATCTGGTGGAGCTGGCCAATTTGGTGAAGTTCACTTGTTGATTGAACCTTTCGTGGAAGGTGCTCCTCAAAACAACCGCTTTAAAGTGGATGGCAAAGAAATGGTGTTGAATATCAAAGGTAAGGAAGAATACACCATGGATTGGGGTGGAAAACTTGAGTTCTACAACTGTATCGTAGGTGGTTCTATTGATGCTCGTTTCATGCCTGCTATTCTGAAAGGTATCATGGAAAAGATGGAAGAAGGTCCTCTGACTGGTTCTTATGCCCGTGATATCCGCGTATATGTTTACGATGGTAAAATGCACCCGGTTGACTCAAACGAAATTTCTTTCAAACTGGCATCCCGTAATGCTTTCAAGGAAGCCTTCCGCAATGCTGGTCCGAAGATTATGGAGCCCGTTTACAGCGTAGAAATCATGGTTCCCAGCGACAGCATGGGTGATGTGATGTCTGACTTGCAAAACCGTCGTGCTATGATTGAAGGTATGAGCAGCCAAAAAGGTTTCGAAGTGTTGAAAGCTCGCGTTCCGCTTGCTGAGTTGTACAAATACTCAACCACTTTGAGCTCTTTGACCTCAGGTCGTGCAACCTTCACCATGGAGTTCTTGGAATACGCACAAGTTCCTTCAGATGTACAAGACAAACTCTTGAAGGCTTACCAAGAAGAAGAAAAAGAAGACTAATCCTTTACCGAGAATATTCTCGCAAACAAATGCGAAGGTGGTGGCTAAATTCCTTAGTCACCACCTTTTTTTGTACGGCTAATGATCGCTCAAAATTTTAGTGATAAAATCTTCCAGCGAATGCTCGGTGGTCATGCCGATTTTTTGCCGGAGGCGATGGCGGAGCATTAGAACGCTGCGTGGTGCGATGGCAAATAGCTCGGCAATCTCTTTGTTGCCTTGTTTAAGAACGATGAGCATCGAGAGAAGTTCTTCGCGACGGGTGATGGTGGGAACCTTTTCCCGGAGACGCGGAAGGAAAAGCGGGTGCAGTAATTCGAAACATTGACGGAATTTGGTTTCGCCACTAGTTTGAAGGATGCTGGGTGTGAGTGTCTCCAGTTCTTGTCGATTTTCTTTGTCATTCAGGAAGTTCTTAATCTCTTGGGCACGGATTTCTTTTTCAGATCCCAATTGATTGAGTATTTTGGTCAGCGAGTTGAGCTTTTCATCCGCTTGTTTCAATTCGATTTTATGTTGTTTCTTTTGGTAGAAAAGAAGTGTGACGATTGCGGCCATGAAGAGTATGGCAACAAATGTAAATACAAGGAACTTGAGGCGTTGATTATTTTGTCTGAGTTGTGCTATCTTGACTTGTTGTCGGTCTTGCTCCGTTTGCTGGTCAATGATGGTCTCAATGATGTTGAATTTTAGTTTCTTTTCATTGAATGTCTCTTGTTCCTGATGCATTCTCTTGACAAATTGTTCCACCCGATGGTAGTCTTTCTTTGCCAGGTAATGATTCAGGATAGGTTCGTAATTCAAGCGGATGTAGATGGGTGAATCGCTTTGATTCAGTATATGGTAGAGGCTGTCCAACATCTTTTCACCCAGTAGTGCTTTCTGTTGCATCAAATAGGTTTGTGCAAGTTGGTGATAGGCTTTTGCCCGGTTCAGCACCGTTCCTTGTTGGGCAACCCTAAGCAGTTTTTGGATACCAGCTTGCAAGGAGTCGCTGGATATGGCCGTTAAGAGCGTTCCGGAGAGGAGGTCTACATCCACCATACCGCTATTGTAGGGTAATGTTTGACAAAGATTGCGTGCCTTTTCCACGTAATATCCGACGGAATCCAATACTCCCAGTTGGAGCAGGGCGCGGCCTTTGTTGATGTAACTTTGCGTTGTAATCATGGGGTTTTCTGCATGCATTTGTTCTTCCAAGCGAACGGCTTGCGATGCGTAATGGTTGGCATATTCGGGAATATCCCAATATAAGAGGAAGTCTGTAATGGTGTTCAGACTATTGAGTTCGCTCAATTCGTCGTTTCTCTCCTTTGCTTCCTCGTTACTTTGTTTAAATAGTTCCAAGGCTTTGTTGAATTGTCCGCTGCGTTTGTACAACGAACCCAACATGGCCATCACCCATTGCTTTCCAGAGGTATTCTTGCACAACTGGGCTTGCAATATAGCTTCTTCGCACCAATTGATGACTTCCTTCTGATAATAGGGATTGCTATAAAATACGGCTGCCGCGTAGGCGTAGTCCCGGAAATAGCGTTCGGGGGTGCCTTGATAAAGCGGCAGGGTGAGTGCCTTCATGGTGGTTTCTTCGGCCTCCTGCATTCTTTCAGTGCGCGACAAAGCATATCCCAATACCGCGTAGTAGTCTCTCAAGCATTGTTTTTGCAGGACCGGATTGATTTTGAATACACTTTGCAGTGTTGCGATGCATTCGTCCGGTTTGCCCAAACTTTGATAGGAGTTCATCAATTGTATCAGGGATTCAACATAAGTGAACAATTCTTGGCTGTTTGGATCTTTTCCTTCAATGGGTTGTAGGAGGCATTTTTTGTAAACTTCGATTGCTTCGTAGTGTTGCCCACTGCGTTGTAATGTTTTTGCGTGTTGGAGGGTGTTTTCGTGGGCTATACAAGAGAGATTGAACAATGTTAGAGCAATAATAGGTAGTATATATTGGCTCCAGGAATGTAGGCTTCTGTTCATTTTGGTATGTTTACAAAGGTGGCTCTGTTTCTGTCTTGTGTGCAAATTTAAGGGATTTCTTTGAATGTCGTTCCATTGGCCATGTTTACATTTGTGTTTACGCAGATTATTTTTTGATAAATATCGAGAATGTGGGTTAAAATGTAGGATGTGGCTTTTTGGTCGTTCGTGGGGCTTGGTCTAACTTTGTTTTTGTAATAAACTGTATAGAAGAAATTAATTTTAATTACCATGAAAACCATTAAAGTGTTAGCAATTGCCTTTGCGGCAATTTTGGGATTCACCAGTTGTGAAAGTCATGACTGTGAATTTATCGAAGTAGATTACAGCAATGAGCTGGTCGGAACTTGGACTTGTTTGGAGGCAGGCTATGCGTCAGCTTATATCATCAAGAAGGATGGTGCGGTTGTGTCCACTGGATTGGAGGGAGCTGAATATTGGGAAGAAGTTGTCGGCTCTCTTTCAATTAAAAACAATAAGATCTCGATCGCATTTGAAAGTGGTCATAAGGTGGAAGGTCGTTTTGACTTGATCCCTGGTGAAAGTTTGTCCATTGTGAACGAAGAGGGTATTCGTCACACGTATCACTATTGCAAGGAGGATCTCTCCAAGGCCATTCTTGGAATGTGGGTTTATAATGATGCCTCCGAACGGGGATTTTATTTCATTGAACGATTTATGGAGGAAGATGGAGATCTTGAGTTGCAATATACAGCAGAACATGGTGGTCATGCATTCTATGGCAAGAATGCCTATCGTGTGGTGGGAGACTTGTTGTTTCACAAGGTTTCTGAAGAAGGTGCTGGTGAATATCCTTTCCCGTACTTTGCTAAGCGAATGGTTTACTCTCCGAATGGTACTTCGTTGGGAGATGTTATGACCTTCTACTACTATCCGTCAGTCAGAAGCGCGGGCCAAGAATCTTATACAACACTTTACGTTGAGTCGTCCCTCGAGCTGCAGAATAAGAGCTATGATTATGTTTCTTGCTACGTTATCAATTCGGAAGGTATTGATAAGGATATTGAGTTCATGAACACCACCTTCAATTTTGCCAAGATGGACGGTGCGCTTCTTGACAAGTTCTTGAAATCAGTTCTTTTCAATGTTCATTTTCCGGATGCTAATCTGCTCGAATATAACTGTTTTTTGGATGGAGAAAAGGTATCCGCTACATTTCCCATTGAATTGGATGATTTCCTGATGACCATCAAGACGAGTACGCGCAAACCTGTTTACCGGGATGTGACTGTTTATGCTTTTCAAGATGTAGATGGTTGTCGTTTTCACATTCTTATCGATACCCCGGCTTTTGTTGACTTCTTCGGAAATTTGTCAGTTTCTATCCTTGCTGCTTCAGGTCAATTGGATTTGAACGATGTTGACGCAGTGAATGCTATTTTTGATAGCATTGAAGGCGCAATCACTACCTTCCAAGTTGGCCTTGTACTGAAAGCTAAAAAATAATTTGGTGGAGCAATCAAATCATATTTTTATATCCTCGGGCTGCTATTGTATGCAACCTGAGGATATCTTACAATTCGCTGATACCTTGGCCAGTGGATTTAGTCGTTACAGCTTGTTCCAGTGGGTTTGCGGTAAGCAATACGATGCAGCAAAAATGCGTCTTTTTTGGAAGGTGCTCATTGCATCGTTTGCTGATCGGGCAATTTGTATTGCCGATAGTAAAGAGGTGAATTCTGTGCTTGTTTATATACGTCCTAAAACGAAGGAACCCAGTGTTGTGGAATACCTAAAAGTGGGAGGATTAACAATGTTATGGAAACTGGGTATTCGCAGCATCTTTCGGCTGCTTCGAATTGAGTATAGAGTGCAGCAGGTTGCAAAACGTTACAGAGGCGAAAACGATGGTTATATTCAAGCTTTTGCAACTCGGTTGGATAAGCAAGGACAAAATTATGGGAAACCGTTGATCAAGGCTCTGTTGCATTACCTGGATCTTACAGGAGAGGGTTGTTACCTTGAAACCTTTAAGCTGGAAAATGTGGGCTTATACGAGCACTTTTCGTTCCAGTTGAAAGGGCGGGACGCAATATCGTCGGGTAATTTAACCCTTTATGCAATGAGTTTGGTACGGGAATTGCGAAAGAATAATCAAACTCATGAGTGAATGAGTTTGATTGGTTTTTCATAATAAATGATTTTGGTTAATAATTGTTTGATCTGCAAGGGAAGTCGCTGAGAAGCTCCTTCCCTTGTTTTTTTGTAGACTAGGCCGTTCGGATAATTTGCAGGTATAGTGAAATTGATTAAATTTGTCGGATTATCACTAAATTAAAAGACGATGTTTAGAAGAAATTATTTGTTTCAATCACTGTTTATAATGTTGTTGGTCATCCTTTTGGTGGCTTGTCAGCAGGAGAATGAACCGGTTTCCCAACAGCCGGTAATTGTTGTGGAGTCTGCTCGGGTAGATGTCTCAGCGCAAGGAGGGGCTTATTCTTTCACCTATGCCGTTGAACACCCGCAGGATGGTGCTGTTGTGGGCATAGAACTCGCTGACGAAGGATGGATCTTAGTGGAGCAGGGGGCTCAGGAAGGCCGTGTGGATTTTGTTGTCGCAGTTAATCGGAAGGGAGTGCCCCGTGAGGCCACCTTTACCTTGACTTACCCGGAGGCGGATCCGGTGGTGGTGACGGTGCATCAGGCGGCGGCAGAAATTTCGAATGCTTCGTTTGAGATTCGGGTTACTGATAAGACAGAAATCTCGTACGTGTTTGATATTTATCCGAAAGACAAGGAACAGTTGTATGTGTATTATACGACTTCCTTGCAGTTTATGGAGAAGCATCAACTGGTAAGTGATCAGGATGTGTTGGATTATATGATGGAATTGTTTCTCAGTGATGCGGATTATTTTGGAACGACGGTGGAGGATGTGGTGATGTCTTACTATGCGTTGTCCGGAGATCAAGTGGGAATCGAGGTCAAAGGTGTGGTTCCAGGTAAGGACTTTGTGATTTTTGTCTATGGATTTGAGTTTGAACAAGGGCAGATGCGTGTGGTGACAGAGTTGGCTCAGTGTGTGGATACGGCAGTAGAGGCTCCGAGGGAGGAGATCCCGATGGAAATTTCTGTGAAGGTGGATGCTGCGACCGTGGATGTGACGATTGATCCGGGTAATTACACCGGACGTTATTTTTATTTGCAAGAAGCTGTTAGCTCCTTTTTTACCGACCCTGATGTTACGCAGCAGGAGATTGCTGTCCTGGCGGAGCAACTGTGGTATGAATACTTGACCGTCTATTTGCAATTTGGTTTTACGGTAAATGTGGTCATGGATCAGTTGACGGTTGCGGGCGATTTTCAGGATCACCTCAACCTTTTGGCTGAAACGGATTATTTTGTGGCGGTTGTTCCGGTGGCGGAGGCTGGATATGCTTGTGGTTATCCGATCGCTGAGTGTTTTGCAACAGAATCAGTCGTGCCTTCCGACAATCAGTTGACGATCCGGGTTTCGGATATCCGGGCCCGTTCGGTGACTATTTCGGTGGAGACGGCGAACCAGGATCCGTACGTGTTCGGTGTTTTTTCTCAAGCATTCTTTGAGGGAAAGACAGACCAGCAGGTGATTGCCTATTTTATGGAGAACTATTACGATTACCTGGTGCCGATCTATGGGGATTTTGTTTATGAGATGACCGGATTGGAGCCGAATACACCTTACTTTGTGGCAGCTTTTGGATTTGATGGAGGGGTTGCCAATACGGGTTTGTTCCGAGAGAATTTTGAGACGGCGGAGGAAGTGTATGCGGATATTCAGATTTCACTCAATGTGGTAGGAGCCTTTGATACGAAGGAGGTAGCCGCATTGGATGCAAATTATGCGGATTTGCAAGTTTATGACGTATTGTATGTAGTGGAATATGAAACTACACCGCAAGCTTCTGCGATGTATTATGGCATCTATCGGGCATCGTCATTGGTGGGAGTGAGTGAGCAAGGTATGAAAGATAACTTGTTGGACAAGGGTAAGAAAGAAAATTTCTCGGTAGTTTCGCTGTTAAGTTACGATGTGGAATATATTGTAATTGCGATGGCAGAAGATGCTGCCGGGGCATTGTCTCCTTTGTTCGTGAGCAATCCGTTTACCTTGCGTTATGAAGAGCGGAATGATCCTCAGGAGTTCTTGAATTATCGTCCTTCGAAAGCCCCCGTGGTGTCTTACTCGTTGCCATAACATGCTTGTAATTGTCAAAACTCTTAATGCGTTTTATCTTTTTCCGAAATAATCATTCTGTTTCATTGCTGTCCACATTTTTAGTGGACAGCAATGAATAATTTACAAAAATTACCCTCAGTTGTAGTGTGATGCGGTGACCAAAAGTGACCAAATTTGAGGTTTTGGCAAAAAGAAAAATCCTGTAAGCATTGAAAATCAATTACTTACAGGATTTTGTCGTACCCAGAGCCGGGGTCGAACCGGCACAGGTGTTACCCCACTGGTGTTTGAGACCAGCGCGTCTACCGATTCCGCCATCTGGGCAACTGGCTTTGTTTGGTAAACATTGCGGGTGCAAAGGTAATGGTTTTTTCGTAGCTTCCAAAAAAAGTTTTATTAAATTTGCAAGATGCTTGACTTTTCTGTGATGAAAGATTCGGAAAAACGCCTTGTCTTACTTGTGGATGAGGTGGTTTATCGCTTGTATCCCAGTCTCTTCGAGGGAGAGACCTGTTTGCGAATCACAGCATCCGAACAAGAAAAAAATTGGAGTACGGTTGCGAAGTTAATAGACCAATTGTTGGCGATGGAGGTTGATCGGAATACCTTCCTACTCGGTGTAGGGGGGGGTGTAACGACGGATCTATGTGGATTTGTGGCTTCAATTTATAAACGAGGCATTTCTTTTGGTTTTGTTCCGACCACCTTATTGGCGATGGTGGATGCTTCAATTGGAGGAAAGAACGGCATCAATTGGGGACTTTGCAAGAATGAGGTGGGGTTGATTCGGATGCCAGAACAAATACTCTTGGATTTGGATTTCTTGCGGACCTTGCCGGTGAAGGAGTTTTACAGTGGTGTTGCTGAATTGCTCAAGGTATTTTTATTGGCAGACCGGGATAGTTATGCAGTGGCGATGGATTTGTTCAAGCGGGTTCCGGATCCGTCCGTTTTGTTGGATGGAACTGATCGACAACGTTTTGAGGAACTGGTACAGGAGGCAATTCGGATCAAAGAACGGATCGTGGGACAAGATACATACGAGGCCGGGCCCCGAAGGTTGTTGAATTTTGGTCATACCTTGGGACATGCTTTGGAACTGATCTTGGAGGAGGAAGGACTTGGCTGTACACATGGCCAGGCAGTAGCTTGGGGTATGGTGCAGATGGTTCGTTGGTCGGTTCGCCGGGTAGGCCTTGCACAAACGACGGCCATGCAGCTTGTTTCCGATTTTCGATCGGTGGGATTGCCGGTTGATTGGCAAGATCTGGGATTGGATATGCCGGCATTGCTGCGGGTAAAAAAGAAGATGGCATCGGTCTTGTGTCAGGATAAAAAGCGGGAGGGAGATGCGTTGCATATGGTGCTCTTGAAAGAGATGGGCATTCCCGTTGTACTCCGCATTCCTTTGACCGAAGTGGAAGAATTATTGGATCGCTTATAAATGGAGGTCATACTATGATTTGTATCAGTTTGGGCAATAAGGGGATGGATGCTATCATGGCATCACTTCGCCTTTGTGAAGAGTTCGAGGAAGAAGTGCGTTTGCGTTATGGCGTGGCACTGGCCGTGGAAATCCGGATCGATATGTCGGAGTTGGAGGATGAAGAGGTCCAGACCGTTTTTCAGTCCACCCATCTTCCGTTGGTGGCTACTTGTCGTACGACTTCCCGCTACGATGAGCAAGCCAAACGTCGTTTGCTGATCAAAGCAATGGATGCTGGCGCCTCGTTCATCGATATGGATATGGATGCTGCCCAACACATTTTTGCCGAAGTGCAACGTTATGCTCGGCGAAAAGGAGTCAAGGTGATCGCTTCTTACCACAATTTCCGTGAGACACCGACTCGAGAGGAGTTGATGGCAGCCGTGAAACGGGCTGTGAAAATGAAGGCTGATATCGCCAAGGTGGTGGCCAAGGAAGAGACGGTAGCGGATTGTGAGCGGGTTCTTTCCCTTTATGAAGAGAATGAGTTTTTGGAAAAAGCAAGGATCAAACTCATCGCCTTCTCGATCGGACGCTTGGGAAGTTATACCCGCATGGAGGCGCATCGGCACGGGGCTCCCTTGATGTATTTGAGCTTGGATGAGACCTCCCGAACAGCAGAAGGACAGCTGCATTTTTCACAGTTTAAAACCTTGACTCCGTCCAAACACGTGGCAGGATCGGTTCAGATCCCGACCTCCAAGAGTGTGATGCAGCGGGCGATTTTATCAGCTGCCATGGCTCGGGGTAAGAGTGTGTTTGAGAATTTCTGTACCTGTGACGATGTCAATGCTGCACTGGGAATTGCCAAACAATTCGGGGCAACGGTAGAGGTAGAAGGCAGCCGTTTGCAAATTACTGGGATCCGTTTTCCAAAGGACGTACAGTTGCTATCCCCGCATTTGAGTTGTCAGGGCATCCCAGGAATGACTCCAGGAGCCATTATTGCCCCCCAGACGCTGAATCTTTTTGTGGGAGAATCGGGTCTTTTGTCAAGAATTTCCATTCCCATTGCTGCTCAGATAGGGCAAGGGGTGACCATTACCGGAGAGGGAAGCTTGTTGCGCCGGGAGATGTACGGATGCAAGGAGGCTCTGGAAACCTTTGGAGCCAAGTGCTTGTTGTCGAATACGGAAACCTTGCCGGCCTTGGTGAGTGGTCCCTTGTCAGGCGGGAACTATACGCTTTCTGGAAGGAAAGGTTCGCAATTGATTTCTGGGCTGTTGATGGCCTTGCCGCTTTCCAAGAAAGATAGCACGTTGATCGTAGAGGAAGCTACCAGTGTTCCTTATATTCTGTTGACTCTGTATACCATTCGCAAGTTTGGAATCAATATCTCATTCAAGCGCGTTGAGGATCGTTTGATCTTTAAGATACCGGGTAAGCAACAATACAAGCCTTGTGCTATGAGTCTGGAAGGAGACTGGAGTTCCGCCTCAAATTTCTTTGTAGCTGCCGCTATTTTTGGGGATATTTTGGTAAAGGGCTTGGATACGAAGTCCTACCAGGCCGATCGGGTAATCCTGGATATCTTGAAAACTTGCGGTGCTCGCATTTCAAAGAGCCGTTTTGGTGTACGTGTGCGTTATGGTCGTCTTCGTGCCTTTGAGTATGATGCCACCCATTCCCCCGACCTGTTCCCGATTTTAACTGTCTTGGCTGCGTTTTGTGAGGGTCGGAGCGTCTTGTATGGGGTGAATCGTCTGATCAATAAAGAAAGCAATCGCGCCGATGCCATTTATCACGAGTTTCGGAAGATGGGTATGGAGATCTCGATTGATGGGGACCGGATGGAGATCCAGGGAATGTCACTGGTGCGTCGGATCATGAGTGGAAACTTGTTGGTAGGCGGTAGTTTCTCGACACGATCGGATCATCGGATAGCCATGGCTTTGCAAGTAGCAGCCTTGGGTTGCAGTGGTTTGGTAGAGTTGGATGATACCAAGTGCATTGCAAAATCGTTTCCCCGTTTTGAAGAACTCTTTACTCCGTTAATTGGATTTTTAGGCAAATAATGAATCAGTTTGGACGTCTCTTTCGTGTACATTGTTTTGGCTCATCACACGGCCCGTTCATTGGGGTAATGATCGATGCTCCGAAGCCGGGCATGGATCTTTGTGTGGCAGATTTCGATCAGGCATTGCTTCGGCGTCGTGGGGGTGTTCTGGGGACGACCTCCCGAGTAGAATCGGATCAGCCGAACTTGATTTCAGGTTGGGCGGATGGCAGGACAACCGGTGCTCCGTTGACCCTTCTTTTTGAAAATCAGCATCAACGTTCGGGGGATTATCAACCCCTGGAGGCTTTCTATCGTCCGGGTCACGCCGATTGGACAGCCCAGGTAAAGTATCAGGGCTATCAAGAAAAAGCTGGAGGTGGAATATTCTCAGGCCGGATGACCTTGGCCTTGGTTGCGGCAGGGGTTGTTGCGAAAAAGCAATTGCTTCCGCAAATCCGAATTCATGCCCGTCTGGTGGAGGTGGGAGGAGTGTCGGTAGAAAATGAGCACGATCCTCAAATTGAAGCGATCATGTTAACTTGCCGCGAAGCGGGTGATGCTGTAGGTGGCATCGTGGAGTGTTGTTGTGAAGGCGTTCCTGCGGGTTGGGGCGAGCCCTTTTTTGATTCCGTTGAGTCGCTGATCGCGCATGCTGTCTTTTCCATCCCGGGTGTTCGTGGGATTGAATTTGGAGATGGTTTTAGCGCAGCCAGGATGAAGGCATCGCAACACAATGACCGCTATGTGGGACCCAATGGACAGACCGATAAGAATGGGGCTGGAGGAATCAATGGAGGCATTACCAATGGAAATCCCCTCGTTTTTCGGGTTGCTTTCAAGCCGACCAACAGCATTGAAATGATTCAATCCACTTGGAACCATGAGACTCAAGAGATGGCTCCGCTACAAATAAAAGGACGGCACGATACGTGTTTCGCTTTGCGTACCCCGGTCGTTGTGGAAAGCGTCGCTGCGATGGTGTTAGCGGATTTGCAATTGCTTAGCGGGTGCGGTAACACATGTAGTCGGTAAGTTCCAGTAGGACTTGCCGGTAGTCGGAGTCCGGTAAGATGGCCAGGGCTTCTTTGGCTTGGGCTACGCAACGGTTGAGCGCTTCTTCTGCATACGAAATTCCATCGTATTGTTGTACAAATTCCAGGGCTTGTTTCTGGGTAATCTGGTCATCCGGACAGGGAGTTGTCGGATCAATTCTTCGGATCGCTTGCAGCAAGGTGTCCTTGGCTTTTTTGCCTTCGGTTGTTTGCTCCGCATGGTGGAATGCACCTAATAACGGCAGGGTGATTTTTCGTTCTAAAATGTCGCTACCACCCAGTTTGCCCGTATCCATCGCCGGGCTGTAATCGAAGATGTCATCTCGGATCTGGAAGGAAAGTCCCAATAGTTCGGCAAATTCACAAATGCGTTCGCAGATTGCTGGCGAGGCGTTCATCTCTATAGCCGTACTATGAAGGGTCGCAACAAATAAACTGGAAGTCTTGAGTGAGATGATTTTGAAGTAATCTTCTTCGGTGGTTTGAATGTCCTCTGCACGTTCCATCTGTAGCATTTCACCGCTGGAGAGTTTATCGATGGCCAGAGCAAAACTTTCCAAAACACCGTAATCACAACGGTTTTTAATCAGTAGTTTGAGTCCTCTGGATAACCAGAAATCTCCCATCAACACCGAGGCAGCTGGAGAAAACAATGCCTTGACCGTCGCATGGCCACGCCGAACATCGCTGTCATCAGCAACGTCATCGTGCAATAGGGTAGCTGTGTGAATGAGTTCTGCAACAGCGGCACATGATTGAGCGCGGGACAGATCGATGGTTGAGTCTGTTTTCCCACAGATCGCGCGTGCTGTCAACAGTGCCAACATGGGCCGGATCTGTTTTCCTCCGTGTTCAAATAAGTATTGGTTGATTTGGTTCAAAAGCGGATTGTCAGATGCCAATACTTCGATCAAGAGTGCTCGATAGCCGCCCCAATCAGGCTCGAGCAATTGCATGGCTTGCGTAACGGGTGAGGACTTCATTGCTGAAACCGGAGTTTGTTTAAAAAAGAGGCCGACTTTTATGGTCAGCCTCTAAGATGAGAAAAAGATTATTGGTTTAGAAGAAGAAGGCAAGTGAGAGTTCTACTCCACTCATCTTCGATTCATCTTTCATCGTGGAAAGGGCTTCGCTAGCAACATCTCCGAATGATTTACCATCGAAGTTCATGATGTTGCCCAAATCCCATTTGTAGCGGCAAGAGAGTTGGAATTTCCAAACATCCAAACCAAAACCCACACCGATACCACCGTTGATGTCACTCCAAAAGTCGGAGTTCTTTTCAACTTTCATTTTTTGGGAATTCAGTTTTACAGCATTGGACAAAGTAAAGTTGAGGTACGGAACGCATTGTACAAAGGGGCGAACCGGGCCGAGTTGAATACCCCATTGCAGACCTACCGGTACTTCGAGGCATCCCAAATCAACGTCCAAGGTTTGTTTTCCGATAAGCGGAAGATCCATTTCCATCTTGCTTCCGGTTTTGGAATAGGTTACTTCCGGTTGGATGGCAAAACCTAAAGGAAGGTCAATGCGCAAAGCCAACCCCACATTATAGCCAGATTTGCTGTCAATAAGTTGGTTGAGATTGGTGTTTCCCAATTCCAAGGAGGTGTAGTTAAAAGAACCCTTTACCCCCAAATCCACTTGTGCTTTTGCCGGAAAGATCGAAAGACTGAAAACGGCAAGACATAAAACAAGAATCTTTTTCATACGATAAATTTGTTAGAGGTTATTACTGTAGCGATTCCATCTTGGCAACAATCGCAGCTTTGGTAGTGCTACCCACCATCTTTTCAACCATTTCTCCGTTTTTGAAGAACAACAAGGTGGGGATATTGCGAATACCATATTTCAAAGGAACTTGAGAAGCTTCATCCACGTTGCATTTAGCGATGAACCATTTTCCTTCGAATTCGGCTGCCAATTCTTCTACGATGGGGGTAATCATTTTGCAGGGACCGCACCAGGGAGCCCAGAAATCCAATACTACAGGGATTTCAGATTTGATTACCAATTCTTCAAAGTTTGCGTCATTAATGTTTGTCATATCTCTAAAATTTAAAAGGTTATAGCTTGGTTTTTAGTGGCTAGAAAAAGAACGCTGCCGAGATCTGCAAGCCTCGGTAGTGTTGTTGGTTGATTTGGGCGTTCAAATCCCATTGGTACAGTAGTTGGACCTGCATCCGCCAGATATCCAGACCACCTCCGACGCCAATTCCGTATTCCAGGGGCGTTTTCGATGAGCCGTTCTCCGTTCGGTTGTCGAGGTTGATTCCGGCATAAGGACTTACTATCAAGTAAGGACGCAGGAGAATGAGATCCAGTCCCCATTGCAGGTGTACCGGAACTTCCAGGTAATTTGCCTGGTCTTTGTTGGTGTATAACAACTCAGGTTGAATTTTTACCCCAATAAGGGGAATACCGCATTGGAGGGCGAGCCCTGCATGATAGCCCGTTGTTTCATCAGCGGTATTGACACCCCCCTTAAGACCAAAACGCAATTGAGCAGATGCGGTTTCTCCCAGTAGGAAGAACAGCAATAGGCCAATTAGCAGGTATCGGGGTAGCTTTGTCATTGTTGATGATTCAATGGAGCGAAGTTACGTATTATTTTTTACCTAGCAAAACGGCCAGGCCACCCGCAGCGGTCTCTTTATAGAGTGAGGGAAGGTCGTGTCCGGTTTGTTTCATGGCTTCGATGACGGTATCGAACGGAACAATGTGCGTGCCATCCGACATCAACGCATATTGGGTTGCATCCACTGAACGAGCCACAGCAAAGGCATTTCGTTCGATGCAAGGAACTTGTACCAGTCCACAGATGGGGTCGCAGGTCAGGCCCAAGCAGTGTTCCATCGCAGTGGCTGCTGCGTATTCGATTTGGGCAATGGAGCCGCCAAACAATTGGGTAGCAGCCGATGAGGCCATCGAGCAGGCCGTTCCGATTTCTCCTTGACACCCAACTTCTGCACCGGAGATGGAGGCATTTGTTTTGATCAGTGTTCCGACAAGCCCGGCAGTTGCCAAGGCTTTGAAGATCTTCTTATCGGAGAAATCGTAGCTCTTCTTGAGGTGATACAAGGTACCCGGCATGACTCCGCAAGAGCCACAAGTAGGAGCGGTCACGATAACTCCACCACTTGCATTCTCTTCTGCAACAGCCAGTGCGTAGGCAAATTTGAACCCGCGTCGTTGCATGGAGCCCTGGTAGCTTCGTGAGTGTTGGTAGTAGGCTGAAGCTCTCCGAATTACTTTGAGACCGCCGGGGAGTACCCCTTCGTTATCCAATCCACGCAAGACGGCTTCTTGCATTACACGCCAGACTTCAGCCAGATAGTCTTCCAGGTCGCTGCCCTCCCGGTCGTAAACGTATTCCCAGAAGGAATAACCATGGGCCTTACAGTAGGCCATGATGTCAGCCATCGTGGAGTGTTCGTACAGGTGCTCAGCTTCTTCCCGTTTGCCGCTCAAGCTGATGTCTCCGCCTCCAATGCTGAAGATGGTTTGTTCGCCCAGCAATTGTTTTTGGGCATCGAATGCTTGAAACAGCATCCCGTTCGGATGTTGGGGAAGGAAGACTTCCGGTTTCCAGATGATTTCTACCCGGTTACTCAGTTGTGGATCTCCACCCGTTAGGACGTCCATCACGGCCACGTCGGTCATGTGTCCCTTGCCGGTAGCAGCTAGACTACCATATAAGGTAACAGCGAAAGCAGATGCTTCCGGATATTGCTCCCGAAACATCTGCGCTGCTTTTTGAGGGCCCATGGTATGGCTACTGGATGGGCCCCGTCCTATTTTGTAAATTGTTTTAATGCTTTCCATGCATCAAAGTTACACGGTTTGTTCAATATTCCAAACGAAAGCACGTACACCTACTTCTTTGTTCCGGTTGTCGAGCTTCTTGATGGTTTGGAGCAGATCGTGTACTTGCTCGTCTTCAACCACGGTGATGACGGCAGAGTTCATTTCCGGCCAGGTGTGAGTGCCTCGACGAGGTTCTCCGTCCCGGGTACCACGGCCTTGTACGTCTTCAAAGAAGGTAAATCCGCGGATGCTCAATTGATCGAGCAAGTATTCGACCCGTTCGGTGTTGGCCTGATTGAATACAATAAATACAGCTTTCATAATTTGCTACGTATTATTCTTGTTGGGTTGATGTTTCTGCTTCATCAGCAGCCAATTGCATGAAAATAAATTGTTTGCGGTTCATCGCTTCTTTATCACGTTCTCCGTGACGGGACAGGAGTGCGTAGAAGATCGGAACGATGATCAAGGTAACGAGGGTTGAAATCAACAGACCTCCGATTACCACAATACCGAGGGGTTGCCACATTTCAGAACCTTCACCTTGACTGATGGCCATCGGGACCATACCGAGGATGGTGGTGAATGCAGTCATCAATACCGGACGAAGACGGGATTGACCAGAAAGTGCAATCGCTTCGTTGAGTTCATAGCCACGGTCACGCATCAAGTTGATGTAGTCCACCAATACGATACCGTTCTTCACAACAATACCTACCAGCATGACAATACCCAATGCACCAATCATATCCAATGAAGTACCGGTCAACCACAAGGCCAGGACGGTACCTGAGAAGGCAAACGGCACTGACATCATGATGATGGCAGGTTTGGAGAAGGATTCAAACTGAGAAGCCATTACCACATAAACCAACAACACGATCAAGGCCAGGAGGATACCGATGTCTCCGAAACTTTCTTGTTGGTCTTCGTAGCTACCAGAGATGCGGTAAGTAACACCGGTGGGCATGTTCATTTGGTCCAATTCCTTTTCAATTTGTTGAGCCATTTCACCCAATGAAACTTGGTAAGGAGTTACCTTGATGGTTACGACACGTTGACGGGATTTGCGTTCGATGGTCGGAGGAGCCCAGTACTCTTCAACTTGAGACACTTCGGACAACTTGATTTGTTTTCCTGTTGGTGTCGGAATCGTCATATCTTCAATGTCTGTGATGGAGTTCCGGTTTTCTTCTTTCAGGCGAACGATGATGTCATACTCATCGCCATCTTCTTTCAAGTAACCAGCCAATGATCCGTTGATCCGGTTGCGGACGTAGGTGGAAATTGTAGCGGAATTCAATCCATGCAAAGAGGCTTTCTCTTTGTCAATGGTCAATTTCAATTCTGCACGGTCTTCGTCGCGGCTAACTTTGATGTCCCGTGCGCCAGCGATCTTGTTGCGGATCATTTGACGGATTTCTTGGGTCATCATGTTGGTTTGGTCAAAGTTGTGTCCGTAGACTTCAATATCAACCGTCGCTGAACCACCCATCATACCACCGCCGGTAGAACATTGGTAGGTAATGATTTCAGGATATTGAGCGAGCTCTTGTCGCAAAACTTCAGCAATGTTGAAAATTGTACGTTCCCGTTGGTATTTCTTGGTACAAACCACGGTCATTGAAATCTTGTTGTTGGTAGTTTGTGAAAACAAGGCACCAATACCCGCGTTGTCATTGCTACCTGCAGAGGAGGAAATCATTCGGATCTCGGGAACCAACTCACGGAAGCGGGCTTCCAGGCGACGAGCAGTTTTGATGGTTTCCTCAATACGGGTACCGCGTTGGAGTTCTACAGTTACGGTCAGACGGCCGTTGTCGGTTTGTTGCATAAAGTCAGAACCAATCTTGCCCATGATCATTGGAAGCAGGGTGATCGCAAAAATCACAAAAGCGGCAAGTAGGGTCTTTTTCTTATTTTTCAAGCAGACGCGGAGAACGTTTGCATAGATGGAGTCCACTTTGTTGAGGAAACCCACCACGTATTTTTCGTACCAGCTGGCATGTTCTTGAAGGTTGATCAGATGGCCGTGTTCATCCACTTGTACTTTCTTAGCTTTGAGCAATTTCGAGCAAAGCATCGGGGTAAGCGTAATTGCGCAAACGGTTGATGTACAAACGACAATGGTTACCAACCAACCCAATTCTTTGAAGAGGATACCAGCCATACCAGATAGCATGGTCAGCGGAACGAATACCACGACGATAACGAGTGTTGTCGCAATGACGGAAACCCATACCTCGTTGGTTGCGTAGATGGAGGCTTCGCGCGGGTTGGCACCCCGTTCGATGTGCTTGGTGATGTTTTCCAAAACCACGATCGCATCGTCCACCACCATACCGATGGCAACGGTCAAAGAACAGAGCGAGATGATGTTGATGGAACTGTCAACGAGCATCAAATAGATGAAGGAAACGATCAAGGCAATCGGAATGGTGATACCGATGATGAACGTAGCACGCCAGCGTCCCAGGAAGAACAATACAACCAACACCACGAAAAGAAGGGCATAGAAGATGGATTCTTCCAAGGAGTTGATGGAGTTCTTGATTTCGTCGGATGAATCGTAGATGATTTCGATGTTGATATCACTGGGCAGACGTTTCTCGATCTTGGCCAGCTCTTCATTCAGCTCCTTACAAATTTGAACAGTATTACCTCCCGTTTGTTTGGTAACCATCATCCGGACCCCTTCCTGGCTGTTGATCTTTTCATCCAAGGAGAGGTCTTTCAACGTATCCCGGATGATTGCCAAGTCTTTAACAAACACTTGGCGTCCTGTTGGAGTCGTTGAAACGACAATGTGTTTGATGTCTTCACTTTCCAGGTATTCGCTGCGCACTTGCATCGCATACTGTTCCTTGTTGATTTTGATGGTACCCGAAGACAGGTTCAAGTTGTTGGAAGATACGGCTGAAGAAACTTGTTCCAGGCTCAAACCGTAGGCATCCAATTTGGCTTGGTCTAAGTCCAGATAGATGTAGCGTTCGGGACTTCCTGACAACGAGATGTTACCGATACCGTCCACCATGTTCAGCTGGGGAATGACATCGTCATTGAGGATCTTGTCCAAGCCCGGGTAGCTTTCTTTTGCGGTGATTGCATACTGGGCAATGGGCATAGAGCTGGAGCTGAACTTGAGGATCATCGGATTGGAGCAACCATCCGGGAGTCGGTCGCGGACGATGTCCAGGAATGATCGGATGTCGTTGATGACTTCGTCCAAGTTTTGCCCCCATTCCATTTCCAGCAATACCATGGACATGTTATCTTTGGAAGTGGATGTCATTTCTTTCAGACCGTCAACCGAACTCAAGGAGTTCTCGATCATTTTGGTGACGTTGGTCTCGATTTCCGAAGCATTGGCTCCGGCGTAGGTCGTCATTACGGTAACATAGGGCGGTTCCATTTCCGGGAACTGGTCGATGGGCAGCCGCGAGAGGGAGAACAATCCCAGGATCGCTACCGCAACAAAGATCAGAATCGTTGTTACCGGCTTATTAATCGCAGTTTTATAAATACTCATTATTCAACAACTTTTACAACGTTTAATTTGATACCATCTACCAAGCGGGCTTGACCGGTCACTACCAAGTGGTCGCCTGCTTGCAACTCGTCGCTGATGACTTCGATGCGATCGTCGTAGCGGTCACCCAGTTTGACGAAGATACGCTCAGCTGCGCCATTTCGTTCTATGAAAATGTAGCGTTCGTTAGAACCCAGCAATTTCAAAACACTTTGGTAGGGTACTACGATCGTGGTTGTTTTTCCGATTGCCATCGCGGTTCTGACAAACATACCCGGACGCAGAAGCTTTTCCTGGTTGTTCATCACGATGCGAACTTGGAAAGTGTGGGTTGCTGCATCGATGATCGGGAAGATGGTTTCCACTTTCGCTTCAAAGGTACGGCCCGGATAGATATCAGAGGTCAGGGTCAAAGACATCCCTTCTTTAATCATCGGGAAGTAGGTTTCGGGAATATTGATCAACGCTTTCAAGCGGGCGATGTCAATCAAGGTGAGGATGGGTTGACCTGCATACAATTCACCATCTTCGTAGTTTTTGGCAGCAATGACACCCGCAAAGGGAGCTTTCACAAAGGTGTTGGTTTCCAGGAAGGCCAATGATTTTTGAGTTTGGTCGTAACTCAATTTTACTTGGTCGTAAGTTTGTTGTGACAAAGCACCACTTTCGTAAAGGGCTTCGGTCCGTTGAATTTCAGTTTGCAGGTTGGCAAAAGTCAGTTGGGTGGTGGTGTATTGGTTTTGATCCATCCGAACCAGCATATCACCGGCTTTGACCTGATCGCCAACTTCCACGTAGATGTGTTCGATCGGTCCAGTCAGGGACGGAGCGATGTTGACGGTTTCGTAAGCCTGCAAGGTGGTTGACAACTCCAATTGACGGGCGATTTCTGTTTCTTTCAATACGGTCACTTCAACTTGTTCGATGCGTTCAGTCTTTTCTTCTACAACTTCCGCATTTGACTGCCCTTTGCAGCCGATGGTCAGTGCCGCTGCGGCAGCCAGACCCAAGAAAACAATTTTATTCATAGATGATAACTTTATAAATTCAACAATTTTTCCAATTCGATCGTCGCTTTCACATATTCCAGCAAGCTTTGTACATAGCTGCTTTGAGCATTGATCAAGTTGGTTCCTGAGGTTGTTACATCCAGGCTGGATGCGTGACCGTATTCGTATTTCTTAGAAATGTTGTCAAAAACGCGTTGGGTAACGGTTACGTTTTTGGCTTGTGTTGCAAAGTTTTCTTTGGCAGATACCAAGTTGAAACACAATTGGCGGTGTTGGATTTGCATGGCATCTTGCGTGTCTGCCAAAACGTTCAATTGTTTTTCGTAACTACGTTTGGCGGATTGGACTGCGCTGTAGCGGTTTCCGCTGGAGAAGATGGGAACGGATAGTGAAATGCCAAATAAATTGGGAGGGGTCATGTTCATGGTCCGTTCGTCGCTGAAATATTTTCGAGTGTTGTATTGGTGGAAAATACGGATGGAAGGAGCATATGCCCATTGTGCCATACGCACTTGTTTTTTGGAAATAAGGGTGCTTTCTTCCATCAATTGTAAGGTGTAATTTTTCTCCGGAACGAAGACTTCTGACAAAAGACGATTGGACTCTTCTTCGTTGAGCAGGTCTTCAATGCTTTGTGTCAATACAATTTCCGTGGTTACGGGAATACACAATTGCAGGCGAAGGCTGTTCAACACCATTTCGTGATTACGTTTGGCTGAGTTCAGACCTGTTTCCATCGTGGCTACTTGTACCAGCAGCTGGTCAGCATCAATTTGTTCAGCGGCCCCTACATCCACGGCTTTTTGGGAGTAATTGTAGAGTTGGCGCAGGTTTTCCAAATTGGCGGTCAACAGATCAATCGTTTTTTCGGTCACCAGGGCAGAATAATACATGATTTTCACTTGGCTGGTGATGTCTTGCTCTGTCAGCTTTTGATTAATGTCTGACATTTTTGCTGAAATGTTGCTCAGTTGTATGCCAATGATCTGTGCTGCGCTTACACCAATGGCGGAGGTGAGGCCAAATGAACCATAGGAAGGCATGGCAATGGACATACCTCCCAGGTCGATTTTATAATCGAAGAAGTTTTGGTAGTCCAAGCTGGCACTTACTTGCGGAAGGAGGGTGGTAATGTTTTTCCAACGTTCTGCTTCAGCAAGGCGGATGTCCAAAGCTGCATTTTTAAGCGTTCGATTGTGCTCTAACGCATAATTCTGAGCATCATCCAATGAAAGATGGATGGTTTCAATCCCTGCCTGACCAAAGAGAGCGGTTAGCCCAGCAATGGACAAAAGGCAAGTGAGAAAAATTGATTTCATTTTCATATTTAGTTGTGCATTAATTTCGACATGTAAAGATTGCTTTTCCACTCAATTTCTATGCCAATTCTGTCCAAATTTGTACATTTGTAGGGCTTGATAAATCGCATGAAACGATGGAAACAAACACCTCCTATCCATATTTGTTTCAACAATTGCTTGCCGCTACCCAGGAGTACTACATTGGCGAGGGAAATCCACACGCACGGATTCTCGTGCTGACAGCCCAGCCACTCGTTCCCTGGGATGCAGAACGGGTTTGCAACAATCGCTCTGCTTGGTTGTCTGGCTCCATGCCGACAGAATTTCCAGGTCCCCTTTTGATCCAAGAGCAAGGGCATTCCTCGCGTCTGCTTTTGCACCTTCAGAAACTGGGGCAACGGATCTTTGTATCAGATAACTCGTTTCTGCAGACCTGTTTCTGTACTGCATTGGGTTGTCCGCTCAAGCAGGGGAATACATCTTCCACTATGGATGCTTGGCTGGAGAGCGTCCAGCAGCGCTGTGGAGCTGGCAACCGCTTCCTTTCTCATCCTTATTTCCAACAATTCCCCATCGTTCTTTTAGTAGCCGGTGATGCGGTCTCAGAGTTGAGGAGTGCTACTTTTAATCCATTTGAACTATTTGGATTTCAGGATGTTCTGCAATATTGGATCTGTCGAAGTTGTGGACATGTTCATTCGCAAGGCCGCCTACTTCACGTCTGTCCACAGTGTCGGGGGAAGTGGAACCGGCTACTAGTTTACGAACAACAGGATCCTCCCAAACTCCTGTTGCATACACGCCATTTTTCGTCGGTGCAGACGGATCGTTATTTGGATCTGATTGCCGATCGGGTAAAAGGTTTTATGCGGCAACAAGGGCCTTCCTTTTAATAGGCAAAGAGACGAAAGCCGTTTCGGCCATTCGTCTCTTGTTGATTGGTTGGAAATCCTCGTCAACTATTGGATTACGCCGAGTTCTTTACCGATTTTGGTAAAGGCTGCAATACATTTGTCGAGGTGTTCTTTTTCGTGGCCGGCTGAAATTTGTACGCGGATACGAGCCTGATCTTTCGGTACAACCGGGTAGTAGAAGCCTACTACATAGATGCCTTCTTCCAGCATTCGTTGTGCCATGACTTGTGACAACTTGGCATCGTAGAGCATGACTGCGCAGATTGCTGATTGGGTCGGTTTGATATCGAATCCAGCAGCTTTCATTTTTTCAACAAAGTATGCCGTGTTATCGTGAAGTTTGTCTTGCAATTCATTGGTGCGAGCCATCATATCAAACATGCGGATACCGGCTGCAGCAACCATCGGAGGGATGGAGTTGGAGAACAAGTACGGGCGTGAGCGTTGACGCAACATCGCAATGATTTCTTTTTTACCGGTTGTGAATCCACCAATTGCCCCACCAAAGGCTTTACCAAGGGTACCGGTGATGATTTCAATTTTTCCGCGGAGGTTGAATTCTTCGGTAGTACCACGACCTGTGCGTCCTACAACGCCGGCAGAGTGAGATTCGTCTACCATTACCATGGCATCGTATTTTTCAGCCAATGCGTAGATTTGATCCAGTGGAGCGACATTACCGTCCATTGAGAATACACCGTCGGTAACGATGATGCGGTGACGTTGTGCTTGTGCCAATTTCAAGCAGTTTTCCAATTCTTCCATGTTGGCATTGGCATAACGGTAACGTTTTGCTTTGCAGAGACGGACACCGTCAATGATGGAGGCGTGGTTGAGTGCATCAGAAATGATTGCATCTTCTTCGCCCAAAAGCGGTTCAAATACACCACCATTTGCATCGAAACAAGCTGCATACAGAATGGTGTCTTCGGTACCGAAGAATTCTGCAATTTTAGCTTCCAGTTGTTTGTGGAGGTCTTGAGTTCCGCAGATGAAACGCACGCTGGACATACCGTAACCATGGGTATCCAACGCTTCTTTAGCTGCTTCGATCAATTCTTTGTTGTCAGAAAGACCGAGGTAGTTGTTTGCACAGAAATTCAATACATCAGCTCCGGTATTTACCTTGATAGCTGCACGCTGGGGAGAGGTAATGATCCGTTCGTTTTTATACAGACCTGCATTTTCGATCTCTTGGAGTTCGTTTTGCAAAAAGGCTTGGAATTTAGTGTACATATCGTGTGTGATTTATTTGCACAAAGGTAATAAAAATAAATAAGGCTGAGCATTTGGCTCAGCCTTATTTTATTGGATACGTTTTGAATTAGTCATTCAAAGAGAAACGGAAGAATGCAGTTACTTTCACTTCTGCATCTACAGTCTTCAAATATTCAGCTACAGAGATCTTTCCGTCTTTTACGAAGGTTTGATCTTCCAAAGTTTGTTCTTTGAAGAATTTGTTCAATTTACCCAAGGCGATTTTTTCAACCATGTTTTCAGGTTTGCCTTCCAAACGAATTTGTTCGCGGTAAATTTCCATTTCTTTTTCAATCACTTCTTGAGGGCAGTCGTTCTTGCTTACAGATACCGGGTTCATAGCGGTAACTTGCATAGCGATTTCACGACCCACTTGGTGATCGATCGGTTTGCTGAAACCTACGATGGTAGCAACTTTTCCATTGGTGTGGATGTAGTCAACGATGTAGGGAGCTTCCAATTTTGCGTAGAAAGGAATAGCGTGTTTTTCACCGCTCTTACCAGTTTGTTGGGTAATTGCATCTTCGATGCTAGCACCGTTGAGTGAAGTAGCCATCAAACCAGCCAAGTCAGCCGGCATGTTAGCCAAAGCTGCGTCAGCGATTCCGTTAGCCAATTCTTGGAATTCAGCATTTTTAGCTACGAAGTCAGTTTCGCAACCCAAGCAAGTCAAAATAGCTTGGTTACCTGCTGCATTGACTTTAGCGATTACTGCACCTTCGGTAGTTTCACGGTCAGCGCGTTTAGCGGCAACCAATTTACCTTTTTCGCGGATGATTTCTTGAGCTCTGCCAAAATCGCCGTCAGCTTCAACCAAGGCTTTTTTGCAGTCCATCATACCGGCACCGGTCATTTTGCGGAGTTTCGCAACATCAGCTGCTTTAATTTCCATAATTGTAATCCTCCAAAAATTAAGCTTCTTTAACTTCTTCTACTACAGCGGGAGCTTCTTCAGCAGCGGGAGCTTCTTTGGCAGCACCTTTGCGGGGACGCAATTTCTTGCCAGCAGGAGCTTGTTCTGCTTGTTCAGCAGCCAACTTAGCTTCTTTTTCTTTTTCGAGTCTGCGTTCTTCAGAACCTTCGCGGATTGCTTCGCACAACACATCCATGATCAATGAGATGGATTTTGCGGCGTCGTCGTTAGCCGGAATCACGTAATCAATCGGGGTGGGATCGCAACAAGTATCAACCATCGCGATAACCGGAATGTTCAAACGGTTTGCTTCTTTAACCGCGTTCATTTCTTTTTGAACGTCCACTACGAACAATGCAGCGGGAAGACGGTTCAAGTCAGCAATAGAACCGAGGTTCTTTTGAAGTTTGGCTCTTTGACGGGTAACTTGCAAACGTTCGCGTTTAGCGAGTGTTTCGAAAGTGCCGTCTTCGATCATTTTATCGATCGTGTTCATTTTCTTTACGGCTTTACGGATAGTCGGGAAGTTGGTCAACATACCACCGGGCCATCTTTCAGTCACGTAAGGCATATTTACAGCAGCTGCACGTTCTGCAACGATGTCTTTAGCCTGTTTTTTCGTTGCAACGAAGAGGACTTTGCGGCCAGCCAAGGCCAATTGTTTCAATGTATTTGCTGCCTCTTCTACTTTAACAACTGTTTTATGCAGGTCGATGATGTGAATCCCGTTTTTCTCCATAAAGATATAGGGAGCCATTTTGGGATTCCATTTCCGCTTCATGTGTCCGAAGTGTACACCTGCATCCAGTAAGTCTTGGAAATTTGTTCTAGGCATTGTTTTGTCTTTTAAAGTGTTTGTACTCTCTTTGAGTTCTCTTTTTTTCAATTCCGGAATAGCATCACGGTTCCCGGAATTTTCCGCAGCAGGACAAACAGAGGGTAGTCATAGCGAGTCCCAAGGTTTTGAATCCTGACTGTGCTAATTTGTAAATCAGTGTTAATAAAAGATTAACGTTTGCTGAATTGGAAGCGTCTACGAGCGCCGGGACGACCGGGTTTCTTACGTTCAACCTCACGAGCATCGCGGGTCAAGAAACCGTTAGTCTTCAGGATGGAGCGGTAAGCTTCTTTGTCGATTTCGCACAATGCGCGAGAGATCGCCAAACGAAGTGCTTCAGCCTGTCCTTTGATTCCACCACCGTCCAAGTTCGCTTTGATGTCGAATTGAGCTGCGGTTTCAGTCACGTGCAAGGGTTGCATTACGATGTAACGGAGCGTATCTTCTTTGAAGTATTCTTCCAAAGTACGACCATTGATGGTAACGTTACCCTTTCCGGCTTTGTTCACATAAACGCGAGCAACAGCTGATTTACGTCTTCCAAGGGCGTTAATTAATTCCATGCTCTGTTTAATTTTCTAATTAAAGGTTAATGATTTTGGGTTGTTGTGCCTCGTGGGGATGTTCTGCACCTGCGTAAACGTGCAAATTGCGGAACATTTGTGCTCCGAGACGATTTTTAGGAAGCATTCCACGAACGGCTTCCATCACAACTGCGGTCGGTTTTCTTGAAAGGAGATCTTTCGGGGTTGCGAAACGTTGTCCTCCAGGATAGCCGGTGTGACGAACGTAAACTTTGTCCGTCAATTTCTTTCCGGTCAAGCGAACCTTTTCGGCGTTGATAATGATTACATTATCACCACAGTCAACGTGAGGAGTGAAGTTCGGACGGTGTTTTCCGCGAAGCATAAGCGCTACGCGTGAAGCCAAGCGACCGAGAACCATGTTGGTAGCGTCAATAACGACCCACTCCTTGGTTACTGTTGCAGCATTCGCCGACACTGTTTTGTAGCTTTGAGTGTCCACTGTCTTGATTTTTAAGTTAATACTAAATTTAATGTTGCGTCCCTCTATTAAAGGGGGTGCAAAGATAGACAAAATACTTGAAGTTGCAAAACTTAGCCCCAGATTTGGGCGATAGTGTCAAGTATTTTAAACACTTCCATCGGATCATCTTCCGTCACGAGGCTCGATCGGGTCTCTTTGAAATTGGGCAAACCTTTGAAATAAGTGGACAGGTGACGACGCATTTCCAATACACCGACCCGACTGCCTTTTACCTCCAGAGATTTTTGGAAATGAGCTTTCGCGAGGTTTACGGTTTCACGGACGGACATCGGGGGAAGTTCCTCGCCGGTGTTCAAATAATGACGGATTTCACGGAATAAGGAAGGGTGTCCAAATGTGGCCCGTCCGATCATGATGCCATCCACTCCATATCGGTCAAATGCGGCCGCCGCTTGTTGGGGGGTACTGATGTCGCCGTTTCCGATGATGGGGATGTGCATCCTGGGGTTGTTTTTGACCGCGCCAATCAGAGTCCAATCCGCTTCGCCTTTGTACATCTGGCAGCGGGTGCGGCCATGGATGGTCAGAGCTGCGATTCCCACATCCTGCAGTCTTTCTGCTAGTTCTACAATGATTTTGCTGTCTTCATCCCAACCCAATCGGGTCTTTACAGTTACCGGTAATTTTACAGCCTGTACAACTTGTCGAGTGATTTCAACCAGTTTGTCGGGTTCGCGCATCATGCCGGATCCGGCACCCCGACGGGCGATTTTATTGACAGGACAACCAAAATTAATGTCAATAAGATCGGGTTGTGCCGCTTCTACCCGTTGTGCTGCTTCCACCATCGCTTCGGGGATGTGTCCATAAATCTGAATGCCGATTGGCCGTTCGTAATCATGGATTTCCAATTTCTCCAGTGACTTTCTGGCATCCCGAATCAGTCCGTCTGAGGAGACGAATTCGGTGTACATCATGTCGGCTCCATATTGTTTGCAGATGTAGCGGAAGGATGCGTCGGTGACATCCTCCATAGGGGCCAGAAACAAGGGCTTGTCCGGAAGTTCAAGGTGGGCTATGCGCATAATCTATCGTATCCAATCGCTAGGATGGGGCGCAAAGATACGGATTCTACTTAAAAAATATTACCTTTGTTTCCACTATGACACCCCTATCCGATATTATTCTTCTGTTTCCGTACTACTTGACCCTAAAAATACGTCATTTTCTGTATGATAAAGGGATCTGGAAAAGCAAATCCTATCCCGTTCCGGTGATTTCAATTGGTAATGTTACTGTGGGAGGAACTGGAAAAACCCCTCATAGTGAACTTTTCTTACGGGTATTGGGTGATCGCTACAAAGTAGCAGTCGTTTCTCGGGGTTATGGTCGGAAAAGCTCTGGTTATCGGGAGGTTGTGGTTGGCGACTCGGCTCGGGAGGCAGGGGATGAACCTTTGCAGATCAAACGGAAATATCCGAATGTGCGTGTCGTGGTGGATGGAAACCGCCAACGGGCAATCGATCAACTTTTGGAAGGTACCGATCGTCCGGATGTGATATTGTTGGATGATGCATTCCAGCATCGGGCTGTAACACCGGGTCTGTCGGTTGTGCTGATCAATTATCACCGCCCCATTGATCAGGATCATTTATTGCCTTTAGGTCGTTTACGGGACCTGCCGGAGACCTTAAAACGGGCAGATTGGGTAATTGTTACCAAGTATCCGGGGATTGAGGTGACAGAGTTGGAACGCAAGCAATGGCGAGAGCGCTTGCATTTGCGAGATGATCAGCGTTTGTTCTTTTCAAAGATTGCTTACGACAAGCCGTTGCCGGTGCTGCCTGGTGGGGATGCGCGTTACTGTTATGCCCCCAAGGCTATTCTGTTTTCAGGAATTGCGGATGATCGTTTGTTGACGATGCGTGTGCGTTCGGATTATCAGTTGGTGGGGCACCGCCGTTTTGCAGACCATCATAACTTCTCGGCTTCCGAATGGAGGTCGCTGGCGCAGTTAGCGGCCAAACAACCGACCGCAGTGGTGTTGACAACCGAAAAGGACGCCCGTCGGATTGTGCCGACAGACGTCCCTGAATCGTTGCGTGAACGCTTGTTTTATGTGCCCATCAAGGCGGAAATTATACCGGCCGTAGAGCATCTTCCTCGGGTGATTCCGGAAGAATTGTGTGGACTCGGGGAGAAAGAGTTGTACGAAGCCTTGATGACCATCTTGTAATTATTCTTGTTGCATGGCTGCTTCAACAGCTTCGGGGGTATTGGGAAGTCGTTTTGCTCCCAACAGTCGGCAGCCGTCAGCAGTTATGAGAATGTCGTCTTCGATTCGGATTCCGCCAAAGTCGTAGTAAGCTTCCAAACGGTCAAAGTTGATGAATGCAGCGTTGGTGCCTTCTCGTTTCCATTGCTCGATCAGGGCGGGGATGAAGTAGATGCCCGGTTCGACGGTAACAACATGGCCGGTTTCCAATAGCTTGCCCATTCGTAAGGAGGCCAAGCCAAACTGGGTAGAGCGGCGGTAGGTGTCGTCGTAACCTACGTAATTTTCTCCCAAATCTTCCATGTCGTGTACGTCCAATCCCATATGGTGTCCCAGTCCGTGCGGCATGAACAATGCGTGAGCTCCTGCTGCCACGGCTTCGTCAATGTCGCCTTTTATCAAGCCTAGGTTTTTCAAACCTTCGGCCAACAAACGGGCTACGCTCAAGTGTACTTCTGTATAGGTAATGCCCGGTTTGGAGAGGGCGATGCCCAAATCGTTGGCAGCCGATACAATTTGGTAAATTTCACGTTGGCGTTGGTTGAACTTGCCCGACGAGGGAAGGGTTCGGGTGAAATCCGAGGCGTAGCAAGAATTGATTTCTGCGCCGGCATCAATAACCAGCAGTCGTCCTTCGGTGAGAATTTGGTGATGAGAGTGGTTGTGAAGGGTTTCTCCATTTTGGGAGAGGATGATCGGGAAAGACGGGAAGTGGCCTTCAGCTGCACAGATGCCTTCCATCATGCCCACTAACTCTTGCTCTACCATACCCAGTCGGGCCATCTTTGTGGCAGTCATGTGCATGGCGTAACCAAGATCGCATGCTTTTTCAATTTCTTGAATTTCACACGCTTCTTTAATCAGACGGAGCTTGACTACAGCCTTGATAAAGGCTTCTGAAGCGTTCTTTTTCAAATCATCGAACGGGATGTTCAGCAAGCGGTTGAGCTGGATTTTGTTGTGGTTGCGGTACGGAGGCAAGTAATGGATCTTGCGATGCTGGCTGATGGCGCGGGACAAGTAGTTGTCCAGTTCTTTTAAGGGGGCGGATTTTTGAACACCAATGGCAGCCGCTTTGTCACTTACCAGGGGTTGGGGGCCCATCCAGATGATGTCATCAATGTCAACGTCGTTTCCGAAGAGGATTTCTTCGCCACTTTCGACATCAATGATGGCTGCAAAATCAGGGTCTTGCAAACCGAAGAAGTATAGGAATGAACTGTCTTGACGGAATTTGTAGCAGTTGCTGACGTAGTTCAAGGGGGCTTCGCTGTTTCCTAGGAAAAGCAGGATGCCACGGTCAATTTGTTTCAGGAGTTCGGCGCGTCTGCGCTGATAAATTTCTTTTGCAAACATAGGGAATTCGTTTTTTGCAAAAATAGGAAAAAAAACGAACTTTGTTGAGTGTTTGAATAATCTTGAATCGCTATGGATGTATTGATCGACCTGCTTGCATTGTTAATGGGGATTGTGGGGCTATTGGGGTGCTTTCTTCCGGTTTTACCGGGGCCTCCGTTGAGTTATTTGGGGGTGGTATTGCTTTATTTTTGGGGAAATGATCCTGATTTTATGGCGGCCTGGGCATTGGTGTTCTGGTTGGCGGTGGTCGTTGTTGTAACGGTTTTGGATTATGTGATTCCGGCCATTTATACCCGAAAGACAGGAGGTTCTTCATCTGCCTCCAGAGCTTCGTTGGTGGGAATGTTGTTGGGTATCCCGTTTCTTCCGCCTTTGGGGATGATTGTCGGTGCTTTTTTGGGGGCGTATTTGGCGGAGCGATTGATCGAAAATAAGACATTAGAGGCTTCTTTTCGGTCGGCCTGGGGGTCGTTTGTTGGTTTTTTGTTAAGTATTGGAGTGAAATTAATAGTTTCAATTATTTTACTTTATCATATTGTTCGAGGATTTTGATATTTTGAAATAAATTTCCCAAATTTGCATCTACCCGTACACGGATATTATTCGGTTTAAAACCTAAATAATACGTTTTTTTATAAACCTAAAATCTTATTTATGTTCACTTCAGAAAGAATGAGAAAGTCTTTGCGTAGCGCAATGCTTGTTCTCTGTTCCTTGCTTTTAGCAATTGGAACCATCTCAGCACAGAACATTACCATTAAGGGTAAAGTACTTGATGGTGCAGGAGATCCGGTTGTCGGAGCCTATGTTCTGGTGGAAGGAACCCAAGTCGGTACGATGGCCGATGAAACAGGTTCTTATTCCATTTCTGCTCCTGCAAATGGACGTCTGGTCTTCTCTTTTATGGGATACAGAGACCAAATCGTTGATATCAACGGACGTGCCGTTATTGATGTGCTTTTGGTAGAAGATGCTACGATGTTGGCTGACGCCGTTGTCGTAGGTTTCGGTACTCAAAAGAAGGAAAACCTCTCCGGAGCTGTTACTTCCGTAAAAGTGGAAGAAGCTTTGGTTGCCCGTCCGATCGCTGACGTTGGTCGTGGTTTGCAAGGTGCTGCTCCTGGTTTGAGTGTTGTAGTTGCCGATAGCGAAGTTGGTTCTGACCCCGTGATGCGTATCCGTGGTACCCAAGCTTCCGTTTACGGTTCTTCTTCACCTCTCATTCTGTTGGACAACGTGGAAATTCCCTCCATCAACTTGGTTAACCCGAACGACATTGAATCTGTAACTGTATTGAAAGACGCAGCTTCTGCTTCTATCTACGGTGCAAAAGCAGCATTCGGTGTAATCCTTTTGACTTCTAAGAAAGGTGCGAACGTTGACCGCGTAGATGTACAATATTCAGGTAACGTGGCTTTCCAAAATATGGCAAGTGACTACGAAATGGGTGATGTTGATGCTTTGCGTTATACAGTTGAAGCAGCTGAACGCGTGGGCACAATGACTCCTGTAGGTGCTTTCTGGTTGATCGACCGCAAAGGTTATGAAGCTGCTGTAGCATGGAAAGAAAAGTATGGTGATATGGATCCCTACGAACCGATGGTTTATGGTCGTGACTGGTATGTGAACCCTGCTAACGCTGGCCAAAAGATCGGTGTTCGTACTTACAATCCTTATGACTATGTAGTGAAAGAATGGGCTCCTACCCAAAGCCATAACATTTCTGTAAATGGCCGTTCAGGTAACACCACTTACAACATGTCAGTTGGTTATTTGGATCAAAGCGGTATGATGAAGACTGCTAAGCACGATGACTACCGTCGTTGGAATGCTTCTGCTCGCATCAACACCAAAGTGAACCAATACATTGACTTGCACGCTGGCTTGATCTACTCAAGAAGCCAAAAACGTAGTGCTTACGCAACCAGCTCTACTGGAGCAGACGTTTGGTATTACCTCTATCGTTGGGGACCTACCTATCCGTTGACTCCGACCGATGAAAACGGTAACAACATGCGTAACTTCACTTACGAAACTTCTCAAGCAAATACAGCTACCCGTACGACTAACTATACCAGTGCAAATGCTGGTTTCACCATTACTCCGTTGAAAGACTGGACCATTGATTTGGACTACACTTTCTCTAACAACGAGTATGTTTACTTCGCTCCGGGTACCCGCTTTACCGCTGGTAACACTTGGGATAGCCCCGTTGCTAAGATGAACGCAGATGGTTCTCGTGCACAAGCTGCCAACGAATGGGCTCAATTCAACGGTGCTCCTGCAACAATTGATGCTTATATGTTGCCTTGCTACCAATACACTTCAAGTGGTTCTAACCCGGACCACGTTTATCGTAGTGCAAGTGATGGAGCTCGTTCAACCTTGAACTTGACCACCAACTATGACTTGAACGTGAACGATCATCACCTCCACTTCTTGGCAGGTATGAACGCCGTGAAATATGACTATGCATACAGCTGGTCACAAATCACCAAATTGATTGACATCAACAACCCTCAATTCACTTTGGCAAACGGTACTCAAACTTCAGGTGGTAGCGAATCTTGGGAATCACAACTTGGTTTCTTCGGTCGTATCAACTACGCTTTGAAAGATCGTTATTTGTTGGAAGCAAACATCCGTTATGACGGTTCTTCTAAATTCCCGACTGACTTGCAATGGCGTTGGTATCCTTCATTCTCTGCTGCATGGCGTGTAATGGAAGAACCTTGGATGGACTTTGCAAAACAAGCAGTTAGTGCTTTGAAACTCCGTGCTAGCTGGGGTTCAATCGGTGACCAAACTGTTCCGGGTAACTTGTATGTTCCTACCATGACTCGTGGTGAAGCTTCTTTCGTAATGGATGGCGCTAAACTGGTTTACTACGGTACTCCGGCAGCCGTTTCTGATGCAGTGACCTGGCAAGATATCCGCACCCTCGACTTTGGTGTAGATGCAAGCTTCTTTGCTGACGGTGCTTTGTCATTGGTATTTGACTGGTTCCAACGCGACACCGATAACATGTTGGTTCCGATGGAAGGTGTTTCTTACACCTTTGGTACAACAGCTCCGAAAGGCAACTATGGTTCATTCCGTACCACTGGTTGGGAAATTGCTTTGAACTACGGTCACCAATTCAACAATGGTTTGACTTTGACAGTAGATGCAACTTTGGCTGACGCTATTACTAAAGTAACTGCATATGGTTCTACTAAGAGCATTAGTGATTACTATGTAGGTAAGACCATCGGTGAAATTTGGGGTTATGAAACAGATCGTCTCTACCAAAAAGACGACTTCGTATATGACGAAAATGGTAACTTGAAACTTATCACTACCGAAAATGGTTATTCAGTTTATGAAACCAAAGACGGTATTGACCAAGGTTACTTGCAAAACTCTTCATCTTTCAAATTTGGTCCTGGTGACGTGAAGTTCAAAGATTTGAATGGTGACGGTAAGATCGACAGTGGCGAAAGCACGATTGATAACCACGGTGACTTGAAAGTAATCGGTAACAGCACTCCTCGTTACGAATACAGCTTCCGCGTTGCTTTGGCATGGCATGGATTTGACTTGTCAGTGTTCTTCCAAGGTGTAGGACAACGTGATTTGTGGGCAAATTCACCCTTGGCACAAGCTGGTTGGAACTCTTCAGATGGAGCTATGCCGCAAGCTATGGCCGGTAACTTCTGGATTGAAGGTGTAAACGAAAACGCATTCTGGCCGCGTGCATTCAACAACGGTGCAACAGCTAGCATCAACAACATGCAAGTTCAAAGCCGTTACTTGTTGGATATGTCTTACTTGAGACTTAAAAACTTGACCTTCGGTTATACTTTGCCTGAAAAATTGACCAAAAAAGCGTTGATCAATAAGGTTCGCGTTTATGTAGCTTTGGAAAACTTCTTGACATTCGACCACCTCGATGGTCTGCCTATCGATCCTGAAGCAATTTCTGGTTACTCAATGTTGAACACTTCAGACTACAACAGCGGTCGTACCGGTGTGGGTACTCCTGCCTTCAAGACTGCATCATTTGGTCTTCAAATTAATTTCTAACGGATAGACGGATATGAAAAAATACATTTTAACAATTGCATCACTGGCTGTTTTGATGTTGGCCGGTTCTTGCTCTGACTTTCTGGATCGTCCGCAGAAGTCTGCGATGGACAATTCAAACTACTGGACCAATGAGTCTAACGTCCGTTTGTTTGTAAACGGTGCTTATCCTACATATTTCGTTGGTTACAACACTTCTTGGGGTACTGCTTATACTCCTTACCGTGGAGCGAACTTCAACGATGATATGACTTCCACCAACAAGCAAACTAACTTCCAATCAACGGTTCCCGCTGATAACTGGTATCGTACTGAAAGCGTTTACTGGTTGACTCAAACCGCTGCAGCTCCCTGGAACTTTGGCTTGATCCGTAAATGGAACCTCTTGATTGAACGTTTGGATGAAATGAAAGCAAACGGCTACTTGGCTGAAGAAGCTTACAATCACTGGATGGGTGTAGCTCGTTTCTTCCGTGGTTACGAATATTCATTGCTCGTTGAATCATTTGGTGATGTTCCTTACTATGACAAGGTGGTTTCTGACGTGGATATTGAAGGTCAATACAAACCTCGTGATCCTCGTACCTTGGTAATGGATAAGGTATATGATGACTTTGATTTCGCATTGAACAACATTCGTCTGGATGATGGTAGCAGCTATGTAAACCGTTATATGGCAGCAACGATGATTTCCCGCGCGATGTTGTTTGAAGGTAGCTGGTATACTTACCATGAAGGTGTTGGTACTCAAGAACTTGCAGCGAAGTTCTTGAACCAAGCTGTTGCTGCAGCTGACTTGGTAATGCAATCTGGTAAGTATTCGTTTACTGTTGACTTCCGCTCATTGTTTGGATCATTCTCAAACCCGGGTGGAGAAGTGATTATGTATCGTCAATACGACGACGCTTTGGCTGTTCGCCACTGTATCGCTTCTTACTCAAACTTGAATGAATCACAAGGACCGGCTGCCAACGCTGCTTTGATCAAATCATTCATTTCTAACAATGGTAAGACTTACAGCGAAAACGCTGACGAAAACTTTGACTTGTCTCACTTGGTTGTTGATCGTGACCCTCGTTTCGAAGCTTCATTCTGGCACGAACCCAATGCATCTTCTGCAACCTTGTTGTACACTTGCAAATTTATCGACCGCGTAGGTGTGAACTACTATCCGGGTCCCTACCCTTCACAATACGCTTCTAACACCAACACCAATGGTTACCCTGTATTGCGTTTGGCAGAAGTTGTATTGAACTGGATTGAAGCTAAAGCAATTTTGGCTGAGAATTACAGTGGTGCAGCAATTACCCAAGAAGACTTGAATGCTTCTATCAACGCAATCCGTAATCGTCCGTTGGATGAAGTTGCTATTGCAAAAGGTGTACAACAAACTTCTCCTCTGCAATTGAATGCTCTTCCGAACGACCCCAACCGTGATTCAGATGTTTCTGCTTTGATGTGGGAAATCCGTCGTGAACGTCGTATGGAATTTGTATTCGAAAACTACCGTTTGCTCGACCTTCGTCGTTGGCACAAACTTGACTACATGGATGCTGAAGAAAATCCGGACTTGTTGTTGGGTACTTGGGTTGACTTGAATACTACCAATGCAGAAGGTGTTAAGACCGCATTCAACAAGTTGACTGAAGCAAACATTGGATCAGTTCAAGTGATGAAGCTGGATGGTACTATCGTTACCTGGGATGGTACAAATGCCGCTGATATGGTTGGTTTCTACTTGCCTGCAAACGTACAAAACCGTGACATTGTAGCTGCAGAACGTAACTACTTGGCACCGATTTGTAATGATGTAATCAATACTTACATTGATAAGAGTAAGACTTATCCGAACATTGCTGTTATCCAACAAAACCCGGGCTGGTAGTCAGTCTTAGGTTCTGTTGATAGAACGTACATAAAAAGCAGGGTGGCCGCGGCCACCCTGCTTTCATTTTATAATTGAGAATAAAAAATAAGCAATTAAAGTTTGATAGATATGCCTATGTTGACCAATCCGCGATAGCCAAATCCCAACTCGCCGTAGACTCCAAATACATCACCGTAGCGAACTTTGAGAGCGGTTAAGTGGTACGCCAGTTTCATGCGGTCAGAGGGATATTTTACGGTGGCATCCAAGGAGGGGCTGTTTAGGTACTTTTGAATGTGTTCGTCCATATAGGCGGCTCCAGCGTATACTCCACAGGAAAGGGACCATAGGTCTTCTTCCAAATAGGTCCAGTGGGCGTTGAGTTGGACACTATAGGTGGTCAAGGCGGAATTATAGAGTTTTGTTCCAGCTTTCAGTTGCGGCGTATCGGCTGTCAAAACAATGTCTGCTCCAGCATGGCTGATGCCTCCGGCTATACCAATGGCCAGATTGGGGTTGATTGAGAATTGGTAACCCAAGCCGGCCGCTCCGGTGAACTGATGGTTTTCAGATTTTCCTTGAGCATTTCCACTCATTTTGGGAGAACCTAATTGGGTGGTCAACTCCAGGATCGTAGGTGTGCCGTAGTGAATTGTGATTTCATGACGCGGAAAATAATCCACATCTTTTTCGCGCCAAGATTGGGCAGTGATTTGTGTACTTCCAAATAACAATGCTGTTCCCAGGCAGATAGCTCCCAATGAACGTAAGTGACTTTTCTTTTGCATAAGGTACATTCCTGTTTAATAAGATGGTAGGAAGCGGTAAAGTTAGTATAATTTTATTGTATCTTTGCATAAATAGAGTTTATAATAATAACAGACGATATGAAACGAATTTTAACATCTTTTTGGGTATTAGCTATGATAGTTGCTTGTAATGGAGGCAAGTCCTTGTCAGAGAAGGAGGCGGCTGCGATCAATAAACCGACAATTCAGGTTGTTGACGGACAGTTTACGCCGGAAATCATGCACCAGTTGGGTAAAGTATCGGATCCACAATTGTCGCCGGATGGTAAACGAATCCTTTACGGTGTTTCCTATACCGATGTGGCTGCCAACCAGAGTCAGCGTCATTTGTTTGTGATGGATCAAGACGGAAGCAACAATCAGAAAATTACAGCACAAAATACCAGTTTGAGCAATGCTCGTTGGTACAAGGATGGAGCGTATATTTTGTTTTTGATGAAAGGACAGATTCACTCCATGAAGGCTGATGGGGCGAGTATCATCCATCATATTACCGATGTTCCCGGTGGAATTTCAGCGTTTGAACTGTCACCGGATCATTCCCAGATTTACTATATCAGTGAAGTTCAATCGGCCATTCGTCCGACCGACGTATATCCGGATCTGCCGAAGTCTTCGGGTCGGATCATCAAGGACTTGATGTATCGTCACTGGGATCATTTTGTGGAAAAAATACCTCGTACTTATGTAGCGAACTTGGATGAACGCCGTGTGCTGCGGGGAGGCAATGCGTTGGTGGATTCATTTGACTTGCTGGGCGACGAACCTTATGAACTGCCTACATTGCCTTTTGGGGGTGCCGAGCAGTTGAGCTGGAGTCCTGATGGAAAGACGATCGCTTATGCTTGTCGCAAAGTGGTCGGAAAAGAATATGCATTTTCCACCAATACGGATATTTATTTGTATGATCTGCAAAGTGGTGCTGTGAAAAACATCACAGAGGGAAACATGGGCTATGATACGGATCCCCGTTTCTCGCCGGATGGAAAATACATTGCTTGGGTAAGTATGGAACGTGGCGGTTTTGAAGCGGATAAGCAACGGTTGTTTATCATGGAGCTGGCTACAGGTAAAAAGACTGAATTGTCGGCCAACTATGGATACAATGTACAGAGTCCGGTTTGGAAAGAAGATGGACAAGGGCTGTATTTCACTTCTTTGGTGAATGCTTTGCAAGGTGTCTTTGAAACCGATCTTCAAGGAAATATCCGTAGGATTACCTCCGATAAGGCTTGGTTCGATTTTTCACAGGTGGCAAAGGCTGCTGACGGTCGTTTGATAGCAACTTATCAATCCATGAATGCGCCCGCGGAAATTGTCTCCATTCATCCGGAAACCGGGGAATTTGTTCAGTTGACCCATGAAAACGATCAAGTACTGGCCCAATTGAAACAGACTCCGATCGAAGAACGATGGATCACAACCACCGATAACAAGAAGATGCATACTTGGGTGGTGTATCCGACGGATTTTGACCCGAACAAGCAGTATCCGGCCTTGTTGTTCTGTACCGGTGGTCCGCAAGGAACCATTAGCCAAGGGTGGTCCACCCGCTGGAACCCTCGCTTGATGGCTGCGCAAGGTTACATTGTGATTTTGCCGAACCGTCGTGGAACTACGGCTTTTGGGCAAGAATGGTGTGATCAGATCTCTGGCGACTATATGGGTCAGAATATGCAGGATTATCTTTCTGCGGTGAAGGATTTGAAGAAAGAGAAATTTGTGGGTAAGGTGGGAGCTGCGGGAGCAAGCTATGGTGGATTTTCCATTTACTATCTGGCAGGCATTCATAAAGGGATGTTCTCGGCATTCCTCTCGCATGCGGGAATCTTCAATCAGGAACAAATGTATTTGATGACCGAGGAACTGTGGTTCCCGACTTGGGACAATGGTGGAGCTCCTTGGGATAACAATCCGATTGCGAAAAGACATTATGCCAATTCGGCTCACAAGTTGATCAAGAATTGGGATACTCCGATTATGGTGACCCATGGTGAAATGGATTATCGGGTGCCCGTAGAACAAGGTATGGCTGCCTTCAATGCAGCACAGATGATGGGAGTTCCCTCAGAAATGTTGTTGTTCCCGGAAGAAAACCACTGGATTTTGAAGCCGCAGAATTCTATTCATTGGCACCGGTCTTTCTTCGCTTGGTTTGACAAGTGGTTGAAAGACTGATAAACGAATAAAGTCCACAAAGCAGCATCATCAAGGCTTGACTTTCGTGTGAAATGGTTGCGAAAATAACGCCGGATGTTTGCGGAATTCCATAAAGGGAGGTAAGTGCAAGGCTGATGATGAGATGGTAGGCACCGATACCTCCCTGCACTGGAACAATCCAGCCCAGACTGCCTACGACCATCAGAAACAAAGCATCCACGCCATTGAGCGAATCGATGGCGGGGAAGGCTTGGATGGTGCAGTAGCTCATGAGCCAGTAAGTGGTCCAGATCAACAGGGTGTAGAGAAAGAAGCGTCCTTTGTGGGGCATTCGGAATCCGGCAATCAGTCCCTCCCAAAGTCCTTTACCGATGAGGTAGATTTTTGCCAGGATCGGGTAGCACCGGAGTTTGTGCCGATAATGGTACAGTGCCCACAGGCAGCCACCGGCACACAAAAGTAGCAGGACGATGAGCCAAACGAAATGAAAGGGAAGCCGTTCCATCAATGGGTTGCCAATTTCATTTTGGATAAATGCTCCGAATTGTTGCCAACGCAACAGTAGAACAGATAGTAGGATGATGGCATAGCAGAACAAGTCAAAGCTGCGCTCCAGTACGACCGATCCGAGTACGGCTTCGTAGCTGGCTTTTCCAGTGGCAGAGATAACGCCGCAACGGGCAAATTCCCCGGCTCGTGGGAGAGCAAAGTTGGTGAGGTAACCGATGGAGATGCCATTAAAACTTTCTTTGCGGGAAATGTTGGAATTCAAGGGTAGCATCAGGATGCGCCACCGAAGGCCGCGTAAAAAGATGGGTAAACCGCTGAGTAGTGTGCAAATCAGGATCCAACGCAGATCGCAGGAACGGATACCGTTTACCAAGTCCTCCCATTGAACACCCCGGAATGCGAAGTATAACAAAATGCTGGCCAAGGCCAGCATTGCTATCCACAGGAGCGTGGAACGAGTTTTCGATTGAATCGTCCCCATTTGTTACGGGATGATCTGGTTGGTGGTTGAATCCGGGAACACCAAGGCCGGTTTGAAGTCTTTGGCTTCTTCCGGTGTCATCCAGGCAAAGGCCATGATGATAACCAGGTCGCCTTCGCTAAACAAGTGGGCTGCGGCACCGTTGATGCCGATTTTTCCACTTTTTCGTTCGCCCGGGATTACGTAGGTTTCAATTCGGTTTCCGTTAGTAATGTTCACCACGGCTACTTTTTCCCCTTCATACAAGTTGGCGGCTTCCATCAGATCACGGTCAATGGTGATGCTTCCGATGTAGTTCAAGTTGGCTTCGGTAACGGTTACACGGTGTATTTTTGATTTGACGATTTCGAGGTACATAGGTGTTTATTTCAATTTAATGTTATCGATCAGTCGTACGGGATGAGCATAGACAGCGCAGCCCAATTGAATTTCCTGTGCGTCTTCCCAATTGTGAACCGGTTCCATGGTCCGGGCATTGAAAATCTCGATGTATTCGGTTTCCAGTTCCGGGTTGGCATTGATGGCTTCGGTGATACGTGCCACCACTTCATCGGGAGTCAGGGTGGATTTCCATTCGCGAGCTTGGCAAATGCATTGGTAAATGTGGGGTGCTGCTTCCCGTTGAGCGGGAGTCAGGAGTGCATTTCGGGAGCTGAGTGCCAAGCCATCGGTTGCGCGGGCAATCGGACAGCCAATAATCGATATGGGGAATTTCTGATCTTCTGTCACATAGCGGAGGATGGCCAATTGTTGGAAATCCTTCTCGCCAAAGTAGGACCGGGTGGGTTTTACAATCTCGAATAGTCGGGTAACGACTTGTGCTACACCATTGAAGTGGCCGGGGCGACGGGGGCCTTCACCGTATTGGTCCAAACCGCCCAAGTTAAAAATCCGGTGATCCGGTTCCGGGTAAATGTCCTCTACGCGGGGGGCAAACACAATATCTACGCCAGCAGGCTCTACCAGCGCACAGTCTGCTTCCAGCGTACGAGGGTAGGTAGCCAAGTCATTGGCATTGTTGAATTGGGTGGGATTGACAAAAATGGATATGATGGTGGAGGTTGATTCAGCGACGCTCCGTCGAATCAGGGACAAGTGACCTTCGTGCAAGGCTCCCATCGTGGGGACAAAACCGATGTCACTTTTATTGGGTAGTTCGTTGTAGGCAGAAATGAATTCCGCTAGAGTTCTTGCAACAATCATAGTTCAAAATAATGTCGCAAACTTACAACATTTGTTCTATATTCGCACGAATTTCAAATAATTTATCAGTAAATCCGATGAGTACGAAATCAATTTTGGGAATGGGTAATGCCCTGACGGATATTTTGGCAATTTTGCCAGACGACAGTTGGCTGGAACGTTTTCATTTGCCGAAGGGCAGTATGCAGCATGTTGATGAGAAGACGGGCGACAAGATTTGGCATGAACTTAAGAAAATGGGCGTGCAATATGTGGCGGGAGGATCTGCTGCGAATACCCTCACAGGAACAGCTGTTTTTGGTTTACGCAGCGGATTTATTGGGAAAGTGGGGGACGATGAATTGGGATCCTTGTATGATTCTGATTTGGGACGTAATGGTATATGCTCGCGTCTGTTAAAAGGGCAAGCAGCCTCGGGTCGGGCGATGGTGTTCATCACACCGCCCAATGGAGAACGTACCTTTGCAGTATATCTGGGGGCAGCCGTGGAGTTGGGACCGGAGGATCTGAAGCCTGAGTTTTTTGAAGGCTACGACTATTTTCACATTGAAGGATACCTGGTGCAAAATCAGAAGTTGTTGCGTCGGGCTGTCGAGTTGGCCAAACAAGCGGGCTTGTTTGTCTCTTTGGATCTGGCTTCCTACAATGTCGTCGAATCGAATCGTACGTTCCTTCACGATATTGTGACCAATTATGTGGATTTGGTTTTTGCCAATGAGTCAGAGGCAAAAGCTTTCACGGGTGGCTTGGAGCCGGAGGAGGCGTTGGCCGAAATTTCGGCACTATGTCAGGTAGCTGTGGTGAAAATTGGCAAAGAGGGATCTTTGGTGCAATCGGGTGAGAATGTATATCGCATTGGCGTGCGTCCTGCCGCAACCAAAGATGCAACGGGTGCTGGAGATTTGTATGCAGCCGGCTTCTTATATGCCCATGCCGAAGGTATGCCTTTGTCCGTTTGTGGTGAAATAGGCTCCATTATTGCGGCCAAGGTGGTGGAAGTGGTGGGCCCTAAAATTGACATTCCCCGCTGGAAGGCGGCAAAACAAGAAATACGGGATCTGATGGCCCAGTACCGTTAGGAATCCGTATTAGAAGAGACCGAACAGTTCTGCGTCAATGCGGTCAATGATGTGAGCCAGGTCTTCCGGCCGCTCCTCAAATTTGATTTCGTCAGCATTGATGATGAGGAGTTTCCCATCGTATGTACTAATCCAGTTTTCGTAGCGTTCATTGAGACCTTGCAGGTAATCAATGCGGATGCTGCTTTCGTATTCTCGTCCGCGTTTTTGGATTTGGGCAACGAGGTTGGGTATGGAAGAACGCAAGTAGATGAGTAGGTCGGGTTTCTTGACCAATGAAATCATCAAGTCAAACAAAGTGTTGTAATTGCTGAAATCACGGTCATCCATTTGCCCCATACTGTGTAGATTGGGTGCGAAAATGCGGGCATCCTCGTAGATGGTGCGATCTTGCACAACCACTTGGTTTTCTCGGTGGATCTTAACGATATCCTCAAAACGTTTGTTTAAGAAATAGATTTGGGTATTGAATGACCAACGCTTCATATCTTGGTAGAAATCTGAAAGATAGGGGTTGTCATCAACCGATTCGTAATGAGGTTTCCATCCGTAGTGGGCGGCTAAAAGTCGAGTTAGGGTTGTCTTTCCGCTTCCGATATTTCCAGCAATGGCGATGTGCATAACGATGAATTTTGAGGTGCTTTTAGGGAGTACAAAATTAGAAATTTATTTCAATCCTTTGTATATTTGCCTTATGATACAGATTAAGACATTTTATTTCAATGACCTGCGTACCTGCTGTTATTTGTTGTGGGATGAGACACGTGAATGCGTCATTGTTGATCCGGGTTGTTTCTCGGAAAGTGAAAAGAATAGATTGGTGAAATTTGTGCAGGAGAACGACCTTCGTCCTGTCAAATTGGTGAATACGCACGGACATTTTGATCATGTAATGGGGAATGTCTTTGTTTCCGAGCAATGGAAGTTGGACACTTGGATGAATCGCAACGATCTTCCGCAATTGGCAAGAACGTCAACCTATGGAAACTATTTTGGCTACGAGATTCTGCAACCGAGTGAACAAGTACAGGATTTGGCGGATGGTGATCGCTTGACCTTTGGGGCGTCGGTCCTGGAGGTGCGTCATACGCCGGGTCATTCCCGTGGGGGCATTGTGTTGTACAGCCAAGAAGGACAATTTGTGTTGGTGGGCGACTCGCTCTTTGCTGGTAGCATTGGTCGGACCGATTTACCGGGAGGGGATTATGAGGAATTGATGGAAAGCTTGAGGACCAAGGTGCTGACCTTACCTCCGGATACGACCGTTTATCCGGGTCATGGTCCGGCAACGACCATTGCTACAGAGTTGACTACCAATCCCTTTCTGGTAGATGCTCAGCCTCAGATCTGGCAACAATAACCTTCCAATCTATGCAAGACGACAAGGATTATATTGAAATTGAGCACGCGAGTGTCCACAACCTGAAGAACATCAGTTTGAAGATGCCCCGCAATCGCCTGATTGTTGTGACGGGCCTAAGTGGTAGTGGAAAGTCTTCCTTGGCTTTCGATACCATCTTTGCGGAAGCCCAACGTCGCTATGTGGATACCTTGTCGGCTTATGCAAAGCAATTCATTGGTGTGTTGGAACGCCCCAAGATCGAACGGATCAGCGGCCTGAGTCCAACCATTGCGATTGAACAAAAAAGCACCAACCGGAATCCCCGTTCCACCGTTGGTACGATTACGGAAATCTCCGATTTTCTGCGCTTGTTGTATGCGCGGTCCGCGGATGCCTATTCACCGGTAACCGGTAAGAAGATGGAGCGTTATACGGATCAGCAGATCCAGTCACTGATCCTGGAAAAATTTTCCGGTAAAAAATGCATTGTTCTGGCTCCTTTGGTCAAAGGGAGAAAGGGACATTACCGGGAATTGTTTGCCTCTTTCATCAAAAAAGGGTTCTCACAGGTTCGGGTCGACGGGGAGTTGTGTTACCTGGAACAGGTTGCCAATGGGGTGGATCGTTACAAGTCCCACTTCATTGAGTTGGTCATCGATAAGCTGGTTCCCCGTCAGGAGGACGAGAATCGGATCCGGATGGCGATCCGTTTGGCCTTGGGGTATGGAAAAGGCTCTTTGGCTATATGGGAGCCGCATCAGCAGTCGCTGCATCATTTTAGCAAGTATTTTATCTGTCCCGAGAGTGGTATTTCATTACCGGAGCCAGCACCTCATACGTTTTCATTCAATTCGCCACAGGGTGCCTGTCCCCATTGCAAAGGATTGGGAGTAATCGTTAGTGTGGATCGGGATAAAATTATTCCTGACCCTTCTTTATCCATCGCAGAGGGGGGGATTCTTCCATTTGGTGAGAAACGGGACAACATGACTTTCCGTTTGTTGGATAGCGTTGCTCGTAAGTACAAGTTCTCCTTGAATGAGCCCATTTCCGCTTTGTCAGACGAGGTCATGAACCTGCTGTTTTATGGTTCGGATGACTTGTTTCGAGTGGAATCCATGAGTGGCGTGATGGACATGGTTTCCTTCAAAGGGTTGGTAGCCCGGTTGGAGCAGTCAGAAAACGATAGTGATGAATTAACGGAGAAAAAGACCCAATACATTGAGGAGTTGGTTTGTCCGGAATGCGGGGGAACACGCTTGCATCGGGAAGCGTTGTATTTTAAAATCGATGGAAAAAATATTGCGGAGGTTTCAGACCTGGACATCACCGAATTGCAACAATGGATCCAACAGCTGCCGTCGCGTCTGAATCAACGTCAGTTGTTGATTGCCACCGATATTCTGAAGGAGCTGAACGATCGGGTTGGCTTTTTGATCAACGTTGGCCTGGGGTATTTGTCTTTGAGCCGGGCTACGCGTTCGCTCAGTGGGGGCGAAAGTCAGCGGATTCGGCTGGCGACCCAGATCGGATCCAAGTTGGTCAATGTATTGTATATTCTGGATGAACCGAGTATTGGTTTGCACCAGTCGGATAACCAGAAACTGATTCATTCCCTCCAGCAGTTGCGGGATGAGGGAAATACAGTCATGGTGGTTGAGCATGACGAAGAGATGATGATGTGTGCAGACTGGTTGGTGGATTTGGGACCAGGTGCGGGAGATCAAGGAGGTGAAGTTTTGTTCAACGGGCCTCCGACACCCGCATTTTTGTCCGGACTTACCCAAATTCCGGTACCGGCCGTTCGTCGATCGGGAAACGGTCAATGGCTCGAGTTGTTGGGGGCTTGTGGCAATAACCTTAAGCAGGTGGACTTGCGCCTTCCCCTGGGCTGTATGATTGGGATTAGCGGTGTGAGTGGTAGTGGAAAGTCGAGTTTGATCAATGAGACTTTGATGCCGATTCTGAGCAACCATTTTTATCGGTCCAAGCAGGTTCCATTGCCTTATCGGGAGCTGGTGAATGTGGAAGCGATCGATAAACTCATTCAAATCGACCAGTCACCCATTGGGCGCTCTCCGCGTAGCAATCCAGTCACTTACACGGGTGTCTTTACGGACATCCGGAAACTCTTTGAAGAGACCCCGGATGCAAAAGTGCGGGGATTCAAGGCCAATCGTTTTTCTTTTAACGTAAAGGGTGGTCGGTGTGAGGCTTGTAAGGGCGCCGGAGAGGAGGTGCTGGAAATGAATTTCTTGCCGTCGGTGCATGTGACTTGCAAGACGTGTAACGGAAAACGCTATAAGCGGGATACTTTGGCAGTTCGTTACAAAGGGAAGAATATCAACGATGTCTTGGAGATGACCATCTCACAGGCGGTTGAATTTTTTGCAGCCGTTCCTTCCATTGTACAACGATTGCAGACCTTGGAGGACGTGGGTTTGGGTTATATTCGATTGGGTCAATCTTCTTTGACCTTGAGTGGGGGTGAGAATCAGCGGGTGAAGTTGGCAGCAGAGTTGTCGAAGCGAAGTACGGGCAAATCCTTGTTCTTGTTGGATGAACCAACCACAGGCCTGCATACCCGGGACATTTTGGTTTTGATGGGGGTTTTGCAGAAAATCGTGGATCAGGGAAATACGGTTGTTATCATTGAACACAACTTGGATGTGCTCAAGTGTGTGGACTACTTGATTGATATGGGACCGGGTGGCGGTCGTCATGGCGGTCGGATTTTGGCGCAAGGGACACCCGAGGCGGTTGCCTATCATCCGGATTCGGTAACCGGTCAGTTTTTGAAAGATAAATTAAAATAGGATAAGCTATGGGAAAATTTGCGGTTTATTGTGAAAATACCGGGTGTACGCTTGATTGCATGCCGGGAACTACTTTGATGGATCTGTTGCAGGAGCTATCGTTGCAATCGCGTTACCCTTTTGTGGCGGCTTTGGTCGACAACCAATTGAAGGAGCTGAGTTACGACTTGTATCATTCCTGTAGTATCCGTTTTTTGGATATGACCCATCCGGATGGTCAACGGACTTATAGCCGGACCTTGTCTTTCTTGCTGCAAAAGGCGTTGGCAGATTGTTTTCCCGATTTGCACATGGTGTTGGAGTACAACCTGCCGAATGGTATTTATGGGGAATTCCGAGTGACCGACGATTCAAATCGTCTGATGAAGTTGACCCCGGAAGAGTACGCTGCTCTGGAGGCCAGGATGCGGGCGTTGATTGCAGAGGATCTTCCTATTCGCAAAGTAAAAATGCCGGCGACCGAGGCAGCCGAGTTGTTCCGCAAACAGGGCAAGTTTGAGAAGGCAAACTTGGTTGAACATTTGCCGCGCTATTATTGTTCGGTTTATTACATAGCGGATTATCCGGACACCTACTACGGCCCCTTGTTGTTTTCAACGGGTGCCTTGTACTATTTTGAACTTATTCCCTTCAGTAATGGTTTTTGTCTACAGTCTCCCAATTGTGCGACTCCGGATCAGAAGGTTGCTGAAGTTTATCAAGACAAACTGGCAGAGGCTTTCCAGGAAAGTGCCAATTGGTATTCCATCTTACGAGCAGACAGCATCGTGGAGGTGAATGATTATATTCGACGGGGTAAAGCCAAAGAACTGATTCAGTTGATGGAGGCGCTTCATGCTCGTAAGTATGCGCAGATTGCAGACCAGATCTATGCGCAACGCGATCGTTTGCGGTTAATTATGATCTCAGGACCCTCCAGTAGTGGAAAGACCACAACTTCCAAGCGCATCGCTTTGCAGTGCAAGATTTTGGGTTTGAATCCCATTGTTATTGCCATGGATGATTATTTCCTGGATCGGGAGCATACCCCGAGGGATGAAAATGGTGAGTATGACTTTGAGTCGCTACATGCGATGGATCTTCCGTTCCTGAACCAGCAGTTGCATCAGTTGTTGGCTGGCCAAGAGGTGGAATTACCCACCTTTGATTTCAAACAGGGCAAGCGTGTGTTCAAGGGAAAACGTATGCGCATGCACGAAGGGGATATCCTCATCATGGAGGGCATTCACGCCTTGAATCCCTCGTTGTTGACGGAAGTTTCCGATGATCAGGTTTTCCGGATTTATGCTTCTGCGTTGACTGCTTTGTCGGTGGATGAGAACAACTTGATTTCTACGTCTGACTGCCGTATGTTGCGGCGGATGGTTCGCGACAACGCAACGCGCGGTATTGTTCCGGAAGAAACCATTCTTCGTTGGCCAAGTGTCCGTCGAGGAGAGGAACGGAATATTTTCCCTTTCCAGGAAAATGCGGATGTGTTTTTCAACTCCTCCTTGGTATTTGAGTTGCCCTTGCTAAAGTATTATGCAGAGCCCTTGTTGCTTCGGATACCCGTTTCTTCTCCAGCCTATGCGGAGAGTGTGCGTCTGCGGAAGTTTTTATCGTTGGTGGTTCCTTTATCGCCGGAAGAAATCGCAAGAATTCCTCCTACTTCCATCCTTCGAGAATTCATTGGGGGAAGTACCTTTGAGTATTAGCCGTTAGGCAATTTCGTTGAGTTCCAGCCAACGGAATTCCTTTTCATCAATGAGTTCAAGGATTTCACCAATGCGTCGGGATTGCTGTTGGAGTTCATCATTGGAAAGATTTCCTTGAGAAAGTCGGGCTTCCAGCTCGGCTTTCTCTTGTTCAAGGGCCTGTAGGTCTTTTTCCAACTGTTCCAGTTCGCGTTGCTCCTTGTAGGAGAGCTTTCGCTTTTTCTCGGGTTGTTGGGTCGTAGTGACGGTCTGTTGGGCTTTGCGTTCGGCTTTTTCGGCGGCAGTCCGTTCGGCTGCGCGTTGTTCTGCCTGTTTATCAAGCATGTATTGTCGGTAGCCCGAGTAGGTTCCTACAAAGTCCTTAATTTTCCCTTCGCCTTCAAAGATAAAAAGGTGATCGGCCAATTTGTCCAGGAAGAACCGGTCGTGGGAGACGATGAGTAGGGATCCCTGAAAGTCTTTCAGATAGTCTTCCAATACATTCAAGGTCATGATGTCCAAGTCGTTGGTGGGCTCGTCCAAGATCAGGAAGTTGGGTGAACGCATCAGGATGGTCAACAAGTACAAGCGACGCTTTTCGCCACCGCTGAGCTTTTCAACCTTGGTGTAATGTGAGGCGGGCGGGAAGAGGAAACGCGTCAGGAAGGTGCTGACCGGAATGGTCTTGCCGTCTCCGAGGTTCACAGTTTCTGTGATGTCTTGAACCACTTCAAGGACTGTTTGGCCGGGATTGAATGCGATGCCCTCTTGGCGGTAGTAGCCAATATTGAGGGTAGTGCCCCAATCAATTTCTCCGCTAGTAGCTTGTAACGAGCCGGTCAGCAGGTTGAGGAAGGTGCTCTTTCCAACCCCGTTCTTTCCAACAATACCGATCTTTTCACCCGGCGCAAAGTTGTAGGTGAAGTCAGCTACACCGGTAAAATCTTCCCATCGGTAGTGAAGGTGTCGGCAATTGATGATTTTTTTGCCTAAACGCGACATGCCGGCCTGGATTTCCAGGTTCTGTTCTTGAATGCGCTGCGAGGCGCGTTCCTGCAAGTCGTAAAAAGCATCAATCCGGTATTTGGCCTTGGTTCCTCGAGCACAGGGCATACGTCGCATCCAGTCCAGTTCGGTACGCAGCAGGTTGCGGGCCTTGTCGGTTTCGGTGTTGAATTGTTGGATGCGTTCTTCTCGTTTCTCCAAGAAGTAGGAGTAGTTACCGGGGTAGCGGTGCAGCGTTCCGTCTGACAACTCAAAAATTTGGTTGCAGATTCGGTCCAAAAAGTAGCGGTCGTGGGTAACCATGAGTAGGGTGCAGCGTGATCGCGACAAATAGTCCTCCAGAAATTCGATGCTCTCCAGATCCAAGTGGTTGGTCGGCTCGTCCATGACCAGAAAGTCGGCTTTTCGGATCAGCATGGCTGCAATGGCAACCCGTTTGCGTTCTCCTCCACTGAGTGTGTTGGCAGGTTGGTCCAAGTGATGGATGTGCAGTGTGGACAGAATCTCCTTGATCTCGTGCTCGTAGTTCCAAGCGTCTGCTTGGTCCATGGCTGTCATGGCTTTCTCCAGCAGTACGGGGTCTTGGCTGTTAAGGGCGGTTTCATAAGCCCGGATGATGGCCGCTTTTTCATCACAACCTTCAAATACGACATCATAGACGGTCTTTTCCGGAGCATAGTGTTGGTCTTGTTCCAAAAATGCCACTGTGATGTCTTTTAGAAAACGAACCGATCCTTCTCCGTCTGAGGAATCGATGCCGGCCAAGATTTTCAATAGGGAGGTTTTCCCGGTTCCATTGGGCGCGATCAATGCGATTTTATCTCCTTCATTGATGTGGAAGGAGAGGTTCTCAAACAAGACACGGGGTCCGTATGATTTGGAGAGGTTGTTGACTTCTAAGTAACTGGCCATATTTTGAGTAGGAAGGCTATTCCCGGCAAGCCCCGAAGGATTTGTCCGAAAATAGCCTTTAGTATTCCTGTTGTAGTAACGTTCGTAATTAGAATTCGATCTTGGTCGGTTTGATCATGTTTTTGGGATCCATGATCTTGTCCAATTGTTCTTTTGACAGCAGACCTTTGTCCAAAACCAATTGATATACGCTTCCTCCAGTTTCGAGGGCTTCTTTTGCCACTTCGGTGCTGTTTGCATAACCGATGAAAGGTTTCAAGGCAGTTACAATACCGATGCTGTGTTCTACCAAATGACGGCAGTGTTGAGCATTGGCGGTAATGCCTTCGATGCATTCTACGCGGAGGGTGTCAAAACCTGCAGTCAACCATTGGATGGATTCAACCAACGATTCGATGAGGACAGGCTCCATTACGTTCAATTCCAATTGAGCGGCTTCTGATGCGAATGCGATGGTGGTGTCGTTACCAAAAACTTTGAAGCAGATTTGGTTCATTACTTCCGGAATTACCGGGTTTACTTTACCAGGCATGATGGATGAACCGGGTTGTTTCGGAGGCAAGTTGATTTCTTGCAAACCGGTGCGGGGACCTGATGACATCAAACGCAAGTCGTTGCAAATTTTTGAAACGCGGATAGCGAGGCTCTTCAAGGCTGCTGAGTAGCCAACCATGCAAGAAGTATCGTTGGTGGCTTCTACCAAGTCTTCAGCCAAGGTAATGTCCCAACCACTGATTTCTTTGATGAATTGTGTGCATGATTCAGCGTAGCCGGGTTCTGCGGTAATACCGGTACCGATAGCGGTAGCACCCATATTGATGGTCAAGAATTCAACGGCAGCGCGATCCATTTTTTTAGCTTCGCTCTTCAATGCAGTAGCAAAAGCATCGAAGGATTGACCCAAGGTCATCGGGACAGCGTCTTGCAATTGGGTGCGACCCATCTTGATGATGTCTGCGAATTCTTTGCCTTTTGCTTCAAAAGCAGCAATCAAACGATCCAATGCAGCGCGGATTTGGAAGTGCATCATGTACAATCCCAAGTGCATAGCAACCGGGTAAGCATCGTTGGTGGATTGAGCCATGTTCACGTGGTCGTTCGGGTGAACAAATTCATAAGCACCGTGTGCTTTGCCCATGATTTCCAATGCGCGGTTAGCGATTACTTCGTTTGCATTCATGTTGCAGCTGGTACCTGCACCTCCTTGAATCATATCGATGGGGAAGTGTTCGGTGTGTTTGCCTTCCATCAATTCGTCGCAAGCTTGGCAGATGGCGTCTTTCACTTCGTCAGACATCAAGCCCAAACCGTGGTTCGCCAAGGCCGCACCTTTCTTTACGATACCGAATGCTTTTGTAAACTCAACAAAGTCACCGAGGCGGTGGCAGCTGATTTGGAAGTTCTCAATCGCGCGGAGGGTTTGGATGCCGAACAAGGCTTCTTCCGGCACTTCTTTATAACCCAGCAAGTCGTGTTCAGTGCGGGTTTTTCCGGAGGTTTTGAATGAATATTGAATCATAGTGATTGTTATTGATAAAATTAATGATTGTCAACTTAATGCATAATACCGCAAATGTAAACATTTTAAGTCCGAAAGCAATAAAAAATCGTTAAAGAAGCAGCTTTTGGAGGAGTTCGGGTTCATCCGTGGTGATGTAATCCACCTTCCAATCGATGCATTTTCGTAAATTTTCCTCGTTGTTTACGGTCCAAACATTGACTTCCAGTCCCAATTGGTGGGCTTGTTCAATCCACTCGGGATGCCGTTGCAACGTCTTGAACGAGTAGTCAATCCCATTGAGTCCCAAGTTGTGAACCTCTTGAGGTGTGAGATCGCCATTCAGATATTGGATGCGGGTTTGGGGTAGGAGGTGGCGGAAGGCTTTACAGGCATTCAGTGAAAAGGAAATGATGTCGGTGCGTTCAAGAAGTTCGTGTTGTTGGAGCATCACCGAAATCTTTTCAGCTGCCAGGATTTCGCGCTCATCATTTCCATGGGATTTCAATTCCAGAATCAGGCGGGTGTTGGGGTGTTTCTTGGCCTGTTGCAGGTAGGCTTCGAGGGTGGGGATGGTCTCTCCATTGGGTAATTTAAGGTTACAGATGACTTCGGCATTGGCTTGGGTCATATAGATACCTTTGTACAGACGGTCGTGGTTGACGATGAGCTGGTCATCGGCAGTTAGCCATACGTCAAACTCGGATCCGAAGCAGCCAATGTTGCAAGCCTGGGTCCAGGAGGCTAAAGAGTTCTGCGCACCTTGTGCGGCTTTCCAGTAACCACGATGGGCGATGACTTTGGGTTGGCCATAAGTGGTGATGCAAAACAGAAAGGAAATGAAAAGGATCAGGGTGGTTTTGGTGCGATAAACTTTCATGGTAAATGCTTGTTGTTTAAGGAGCAACGAAGGTACTAAGAATTCTTGGCAGGAGCAATTTTCGACGATAAAATTTGGATAAGCTATTGTAAATTAAAAAAATAGTCCTATATTTGCAGCCCGCAAAAAGTGTGCGGAATAGTATAAATTATTGATTAACACTTATTTAAATTAAACCAATGCCTGGATTAATTGGAAAAAAAATCGGAATGACTTCCGTTTTCGATGCTGATGGAAAAAATATTCCATGCACCGTTATTGAGGCTGGTCCGTGTGTTGTTACGCAGATTCGTACAGTAGAAAAAGATGGTTATGCCGCTGTACAACTTGCCTATGACGAAAAGAAAGAAACGCGTGTCAGCAAGCCCCTCAAAGGGCACTTTGAAAAGGCAGGAACCACACCTAAGTACAAACTCGTTGAGTTCAAATCTTTTGAACAAGAGTTGAAATTGGGTGATACCCTTACCGTTGCTGATGTCTTCACTGAAGATGTAGAATGGGTAGATGTTACCGGTATTTCAAAAGGTAAAGGCTTCCAAGGGGTTGTTAAACGCCACGGATTTGCTGGAGTAGGTGGTCAAACCCACGGTCAACACAACCGTCTCCGCGCTCCTGGTTCTTTGGGTGCATCTTCTTGGCCTTCACGCGTATTCAAGGGTATGAGAATGGCTGGCCGCATGGGCGGTGACCGCGTTAAGATTCTCAACTTGAAAGTGATTAAAGTAATTCCCGAAAACAATTTGGTTCTTGTAAAAGGATCTATTCCGGGAGCTAAAGGTTCTTATGTAATTTTGGAGGATTAAGCGATGGAATTATCAGTTTACAAAATCGACGGAACAGAATCCGGAAAGAAAGTTGTTCTCGATGAACAAATCTTTGGAATTCAACCCAATGATCACGCAATCTATCTTGATGTAAAACAATACCTTGCTCACCAACGTCAAGGAACTCACAAGACCAAAGAACGTTGGGAAGTAGCTTATAGCACGAAGAAGATCGTTCGTCAAAAAGGTTCTGGTGGCGCTCGTCACGGAAGCATCAAAGCGAACACCTTCGTAGGTGGGGGCCGTGTGTTTGGACCGCAACCTCGTTGCTATCGCTTCAAATTGAACAAGAAACTCAAACAATTGGCTCGTTACTCTGCTTTGACTTACAAAGCTCAAGATAACGCAATCACTTTGGTTGAGCCGTTCGAAATGGAAGCACCGAAGACTAAAGAATTTATCAATATTCTGAACAACTTGAAAGCAAATTCAAGAAGAACTCTCTTCGTACTTCCTCAAAACTCAGAAAATATTTACAGATCGTCTCGTAACTTGCAGAATGTAAAAGTGGTTTCTGTTGATGAAATCAATACTTACAGCATCCTGAACGCTTACCACTTGGTAATGGTTGACGGTGTTCAAGACATTCTCGTAGAAAGACGCAAATAACCGTTAAGAGCAATGGGAATTATCATTAAGCCTATAGTAACTGAAAAATTGACGATTCTTGGCGAAAAATTGAATCGTTACGGTTTTATTGTTGACCGCGCTGCTAACAAGATTGAAATTAAAAATGCGGTTGAGCAAATGTATGGTGTAACGGTTAAAAGTGTAAATACCGTTAACTACCACGGAAAACGTAAGAGCCGCTATACCAAAGCGGGATTGTTGACAGGTCGTGCTAATCACTACAAGAAAGCGTACGTGACATTGGCAGGCGAAGATAAGATTGATTTCTACAGCAATATTTAATCCTATGGCAGTACGTAAATTCAAACCGGTAACTCCCGGTCAAAGAAATAAAGTCATTAGCGCATTCGACGAAATCACCTGCAGCAAACCGGAGAAATCCTTGTTGGAACCCCTCCGCAAAACAGGTGGTCGTAACAATCAAGGTAAAATGACCATGCGCTATATTGGTGGCGGTCACAAACGTATGTATCGTGTAATCGACTTCTTGCGTAACAAGGACGAATACACCGCAACCGTAAAAACTATTGAATACGATCCCAACCGTAGTGCACGCATTGCCTTGGTGGTTTATGCTGACGGAGAGAAACGTTACATCATCGCTCCCAACGGTATCCAAGTTGGTCAAGTGATTGCTTCTGGTCCCAATGTGGCTCCCGAAGTCGGTAATACACTTCCTCTTGCAAATATTCCGCTCGGTACTTTGGTACACAACATCGAATTGCGTCCTGGTCAAGGTGCAGCGATGGCTCGTAGTGCCGGTGCTTACGCTCAATTGACGGCTCGTGAAGGTAGCCACGCTATCTTGCGCCTCCCTTCAGGCGAAACCCGTATGGTGTTGGTAACTTGCCGCGCAACCATCGGTACAGTATCTAATCCCGACCATAACCTTGAATCACACGGTAAAGCTGGTCGCAAACGTTGGTTGGGTCGCAGACCTCGCGTTCGCGGTGTAGTAATGAACCCGGTTGATCACCCGATGGGTGGTGGTGAAGGTCGCGCTTCCGGAGGACACCCTCGTTCACGCAAGGGTCTTCCTGCTAAAGGTTACAAGACTCGTAACCCGAAGAGCACTTCAAACAAATTTATTATTGAGAGAAGAAAAAAATAACGGAATAAATTAGATCATTATGAGTCGTTCACTTAGAAAAGGCCCTTACATTCAAGCTGCTTTGGAAAAAAGAGTGCTTGCTATGAATGAAGGCACGATGAAAAAGGAAGTAATCAAAACCTGGTCTCGCGCCAGTATGATTTCGCCTGACTTTGTAGGTCACACCATCGCTGTGCATAACGGAAACAAATTTATTCCGGTATATGTAACTGAAAATATGGTAGGTCACAAGCTTGGCGAATTTGCACCGACACGTACCTTTAAAGGTCACTCGGGTAATCGTTAAACTTAATTAATGAAAGAGTTACAAAATGGGATCTCGTAAAAAACAAATGGCCGAAAGGCTGAAAGAAATAAAGAAGCACACAGCTATTGCCAAGCTGAATGACGTCCCCACCTCTCCTCGCAAAATGCGTTTGGTAGCTGATATGGTTAGAGGAGTTGAGGTAAACCGTGCCTTGGATATTCTCAAATATACCAAGAAAGAAGCTGCAGCTCGCGTAGAAAAGTTGATCCGTTCAGCTATCGCAAACTGGGAAGCTAAAAATGAAAATGATCGCAAAGAATTGGAAAACGGCAATGTGTATGTAAAGACCATCATGGTTGGCCAAGGAACCTCTTTGAAGAGAATCCGTACAGCTCCCCAAGGTCGTGCAGCACGCATTCGCAAACGTTCTAACCACGTAACTGTGATCTTGGATGTTAAAAAAGAAACCGTAAAGGAGGAGGAATAATCAATGGGACAAAAAACTAACCCGATCAGCAACCGCATTGGTATTATCCGTGGCTGGGACTCTAACTGGTACGGTGACTATGCAAACCGCATCTTGGAAGATGCCAAGATTCGTGAATACATCTATGCTCGTATTTCTCGCACCAACCTTTCAAAAGTAGTTATTGAACGTACTTTGAAATTGATTACCGTAACTATCCACACCGCTCGTCCGGGTGTTATTATCGGTAAAGGTGGTCAAGAAGTTGACAAGCTCAAAGAAGAATTGAAGAAGATTTCTAACAAAGAAGTTCAAATCAATATCTTCGAAGTTAAGAGACCGGATGTTGATGCTAACATCGTTGCACAAAACATCGCTCGCCAAGTAGAAGGACGTGTATCTTACCGTCGTGCTATCAAAATGGCAATCGCTTCTACCATGCGTGCAGGTGCAGAAGGTATCAAAGTACAAATCAGCGGTCGTTTGGGCGGTGCTGAAATGGCACGTAGCGAAATGATCAAAGAAGGTCGTACTCCCTTGCATACTTTCCGTGCTGACATCGACTATGCTTTGGCAGAAGCACACACTAAAGTAGGTGTTTTGGGTGTTAAAGTATGGATCTGCAACGGCGAAGTTTACGGAAAACGTGACTTGTCTCCCAACGCTGGTGTATCTGCGAACGCAAACGCTCCCCGTGGAGGTGAACGTCGCAACGATCGTCGCGGTGGCAACAACCGTCGTCGCGGTGGTAACCGTGGTGGCAACCGTAAATCAGAAAACTAATCGTTTGATTTATGCATACAAAAAGGGGATGACGGAAAGTCATCCCCTTTTTATTTTTATCATAGAAGCGAGCCATCAAGCTTGCATATTTTCGGTTCTTTGCTTAGTCAGTCATAGCTCCTGCGACGACGTTCGACAGGGTTGCGCGCAGACGGGTTAGGGCTCCTTTATCATAGGGGTGTACGCGGTGTGCTAACAGGATGACGGCACATTCGTTTTTCAGGTCCAGGACAATGGATGTTCCTGTGTAACCGGTGTGGCAGATGGTGTGGTTCCGGTCGAAGAAATCTCCTCGAATGGAGGCAGCTCCCGAGCAGTTATCCCAACCCAAGGCACGTCCTACTCCGTCTGCAAGGTATTCGGGAACTTGGCTCATGGTCTGAATGGTGGCCGGAGACAAGATGCGTTGACCATCCAGTTCACCGCCATTCATCAAGGCTGCGCAGAGGCGAGCGAGGTCTTGTGCATTGGAGAATACGCCGGCATTTCCGGAATTTCCTGCATTAATGCGGCGGGCAATGGGGTCGTGAACTTGGCCGATTAAAGGTAGTCCGTCTGCTTGGATCTCCGTAGGAGCGCATGCTGCCAGGATCTCATCGGTCGGATTGTAGGCCGTGCTTCTCATTTTTAAGGGCGCGAATACCTGTTCCTCAACATATTCTTCAAATTTCTGTCCGGTGACCTTTTCCACGATGTTATGCAGGGTTACAAAGTTCAGACAGCTGTAAAGGCCGCGGCTGCCCGGTTGGAACCTGCGGTTGGTTTGCGTTGCAATGTAACGAATCAAGCTGTCCGGGGTGTGTTCTCCAAAGCGTTCTACGTATGCATCGACACCGATGTATGGATCAATTCCTGAACTATGGGTCAACAGATCCACTACGCGTAGGGCGGTCGTCTTTCCTGTTTCGGGATTGGTCCAGGGTTTGAAATCCGGGATAAACCGACTTACAGGATCATTCAGCCGGATGACGCCTTTTTCTAGCAACTGCATCACTGCCATCGTAGTGCCGACGCATTTGCTGACCGACGCCAAATCGAATACGGTTTCGGGTGTCATTGCAACGGTATCCGGATAGACCGCTTTATTTCCCAAGGCATTCAGGTAAACCAGTTTCCCGTGACGGACAACAGCCCATACTGCGCCGGGTATTTCTCCTTCATCAATCGCCGCTTGGATAAGTTGATCCCCTAGGATTAGGCGCTCCGCACTCATACCCACTTGGGCCGGATTGACGTGTTCGAAGGTGTGAGTTTGTGTTTGGCAAGCCGTCAGTAGCAGGGTCAATAAAAGCCCCAGGATCGTCAGTTTCTTCATGGTTTGACAGATTATGCGTGTGTTTCGGGATTCAACTTGAAGCGCAGGTATGTGATGGGAAGGCCTTGAGCCAGGAAATGTTGTTCGTAGAAGGTCTTCACGGATAGGATCTCGTCATCGGTAGCGCGTCCGCTGCCATAGATGTCATTGTCAGCTTCCAGCAGCCGATGTTTCCCAGCTTCGATGACTTCCAGGGTGGACTCATGCAGCAGTTGGCTATCTGTTTTTAGGTGGATAGTTCCTGTTTCGCCCTCCTGTGCTCCCATCTTCAAGAAGTTTTTATACCGGGCAAGAAAAACCTCGCTAGTGAGGCGTTTGCGGGGTTTGTGGACTTGAGGGTCAGCAAATGTTACCCAAATTTCGGAAACTTCATCTTTTGCAAAGATGGACTCAATGAATTCAATGCGGATTCGAAGGAAGGCTACGTTGGGTAGGTTGTGTTCGGTTGCATATTTGGCTCCTTTCCAAAGGCGGGCTCCCTTGATGTCCACGCCGATGTAGTTTTTCTCCGGATGTCGCTCTGCCAAGGCAATGGTGTATTCTCCCTTTCCACAGCCCAATTCCAAAACAATCGGGTTGTTATTGCCGAACATTTGTTCGCCCCAGTTACCTTTCAGGGGATGATCTTTGTGAAAAATTTCCTCGGTAGCTGGTTGCACCAGGCACCGGAAGCTTTCGTTTTCCTTGAATTTGAAAAGTTTGTTCTTACTCATTTTGTTCCGCTGTACATATTAGGCCCAAACAATGTAGGCCGGATATTGGTTCTTGTGTATTGCAATAGATGGCAATTTCCCACAGGCCCGTTTCAATGGGTTGGATGCCTGCTCGGTATAGCCAGGTCAAATCGTTGCCGGAACGCGTCGTAATGACGGTAATGGCTGGTTCCTGTCCGTTTTTTAAGCATTGGTGTCGGTATGCATCGATGGAGTTGGCATCCAGAGGGAGTTCGATGGTTTCCTCATAGCGTTGACCGGAAGGTGCAGTCGCTCGAATTCTCAGTGACCAGAATGGATCCGCAAGCCGGTGATCCGTTCTGGCTGTGATCGCGATTCGATATTGGGTTGACTCTTCCAACAATGGTGCTGAAAAATGCAGGGTATCGGTCGTTTTCAGGCAATGGCCGGGCAGGACTTGTAATTGGTGAGTGGGTAGGGGTTGTTTGCAGGATAGAGCAGCTAGCAGTACCCCCACGCATAAAATCCCAATCCGCTTATTCCTCTTTGTTCTTAACAGGTTTCCCATGCTCTCCACCTTTTTTCGGTTTTCGCTTTTTGTTGTTGGGACGGGGTTTGTTGTTTGCCGGGTTGTTACGTTTATTATTTTTCTTGTTATCGTCAAAACGGTCTATTTTCTCATCACCCACGGCACTGATAAACTCTGTCTGATGGTGTGTTTCTTCTTGATTCATCAAAGAAGGACCTTTCTTGCCGCGAGCATTGAGTTTCAAAATCTCAATTACCTTTTCCTTCGGAAGCGGATATGTGTTCGCCAGAGAGTGGGGATCGTAGGAGAAGGTCATGAGCCCTTTGAGAATATCGGTTTTCACCAAATGGGCTTCTCCATCTTGGAGAATCAGCGGGTTGTTGACCCGAGGCATCTGGTTGATGGCGTCTTGGTAAACCGCAGCTTCGTAGTTGATGCAGCATTTTAGTTTGCCGCATTGGCCGGCCAATTTTTGCGGGTTTAATGAGAGGTCCTGGCAACGAGCCGATTGTGTGGTGATGGAGTGGAAATCTACGATGTGCGTAGAGCAACACAACGTACGGCCACAAACTCCGATGTCTCCAATCAGTGCTGCTTCTTGGCGGGCTCCAATCTGTTTCATTTCAATCCGGATTCGGAACTCTTCGGCAAAGACCTTGATGAGTTGACGGAAGTCGACCCGTTCATCAGCGATGTAATAGAAAATGGCTTTGGTGCCGTCTCCTTGAAATTCTACATCGCCAATTTTCATGCTGAGCTTCATTTCGGCCGCAATTTGACGGGCACGAATCATGGTTTGGTGTTCTCGTGCAATGGCTTCTTGCCAGCGTTCCATGTCCAAGGCTTTGGCTTTCCGGTAGATCTTCTTGCATTCGTAGGTTTGCGGGTTGTAGTGGTGGCGCATCATTTGTCGGGCAACAATAGCACCATCCAGGGTGATGATGCCCAAATCGTGGCCATTGGCCGCTTCTACCACGACAAAGTCCCCGGTACGGAGTAATTGTCCGGAGGCGTTGCGGTAAAAACCTTTCCGGGTATTTTTGAAGCGAACTTCAAAGATGTCGCGGACATCTTCTTGTTGGATGCCGCTCAACCAGTTGAATGATTCCAGTTTGCAGCATCCGGTTTTGTATTGGCATTGGAGACTACCTTCCGGCGTACGCTCGGTGGTGCATCCCCGTTCACAGTCATATTTTATATGTTTTTCTTCCATAAATTCAGGTATTGACTACAAATTTACAGCGTTATAGAGAGAATTGCAAAGAACCGCAAAGACGCTTTTTGCATTCACATTGGATTCGATGAGGTTGCGGGCCTGGTCGGTGGCAGTAAAAGCACTTTCCAGCCCGTTGTTGGAAAATTTTTGGGCGAGTGTTTGTAAGGTGTTTTTTGCAGAGTCCGTCAGTGTGGATCGCGGAGAGAGCTCTTCGCGGATCCAAAGGATATCACGCAAGCAACGTTCCAGATACAAGCAGAAGTGTTTTTGTTTTTCTCGTCCCAGTTCCCATAGCTTTTCTCCCGTTTGCAGGAGTCCCAAGAGGTTGGATTGTGCCGCATACGAGAGCAGTTGTAGGGCCGGTTCTTGCCATTCGGTTTCCTCCTGTTCTGCTGACAGGTCCTCAATGGGGGCAACCTCAATGCGCAGGCAGCGGGACAGGATGGTGGAAATGACCCGTTCCGGAGCGTGAGTAATGAGGAAGAAATACGTGTTGGGGTAGGGCTCTTCAATGATTTTCAGCAGTTTGTTAGCAGCCTCTGCCGTCATGCGTTCCGGGAGCCATATGAGTGTGTATTTGTTGCCGCCTTCGTAAGCGCGTACCGACATTTTGGCAAGGACTTCCTTGGCTTCTTGTACGGCAATGGTTCCCGTTTTTTCATCCAGGCCGAGTGCCTTTCCGAGGGTCTCTTCGGAAAAATAGGGATTCGAAAGGACAAGCGACCGCCACGCTCCCAGGAATGATTCACTCAAGGGGCGGCTACTGCTTTTTCCAGTGCTGTTTGTTGGAAAGATGAAATGTAGATCGGGATGGATGAGTTTGTTGAATTTTAAACAGTTGGGACAGGTCCCACAAGCGTCTTGTCCATTGGGGTGGGTGCAGGACAAGTATTGGGCCAGCGCGATGGCCAATGCAACAGCACCGTATTCGCCGCTTTCGGAGAACAGCAAGGCATGGCCAGCGTGGTTTTGGTCACACATTGCTGCCAATCTCTTTTTCAAGGGTTCATTCCCCCGGATATCTCGGAATAACATAGGACAAAGTTAACCTTTTTTGATTTACCCTCGGATAATCATTTCACACTTTTCGCAATCGAATTCGACCACGAGTCGGTAGCCTTGGTTGATTAGGTACCAAGGGCGTTTGTCGTTGCCTCGGGTGCATTGTCCCATCTCAAATCGTAAACAATATTTGCAGCGCATCAGTTCTGAGTTGGGTGTCGGAAGCAGCTCATATGCCTGTTGGTCTGGAGCCCCCAAGGCTTCGTATAGCGATCGGGACAGGTGATTGGCAATGTTGAGGTTGCCCTGGCTTTGTTGGTTCCAGGCTTTTTGAAACAAAAGTTTTTGCTGGGGTTGAATTGTAGGCACAGGCACCGCAAAGGTTGCCGGATGAGCGGGTTGTTGTTCAAAATTCAGCGCAAGCAGACGACGCACTTCGTTGAGGCGGGCAGCCGGGATGAACGGATAGCTGTGGATGTGTAGATCTTGGAGGAAAAACTGGTAGTTGTCGCTTTTCTTTTCAATTTGACGACGAATGTTTTCCAAGGCCATTTCCGAATTTCTGGCAGGGTCGAAAGGCCCCGCTAGGACTTGGGAGGCTTGACGTCCGTCTTCACTTTGGGCTTGAAAGCAAAGCCCGTCGGGTTGTTCAGTTACCGAAACCCGTACGGCAATAAGCCGTTGCGGCATTTGTTTTTCCAACTCTTTTTCAAAGGCGTGGTTGTAGTTTCGGAACAACAGGCAGCCGTTGGTCAATTCGGGTAGGTTTTTTGTTTTGATCCAGCCGTCGCTTATCTGTTCAATACGGAGTCCGGTGACTGTTCCTTGTGTGGAAATCAGACACAAACCATCTCCGTTGTTGAGTGATTTGTCGGTGTCAATCCGAAAAATAGCCCAATCTTTTTTTCGTTGGAGATTTTGCAATGGTCCGATGCGTTCACCGATGTTTTTCCCAGCCTCCATGGAGCACCATTTTTTTCGTTTTCCGTCCAGGTGAAATGGAGTCCGGCCGCGATTAAAGGTAGCATCGGGTTGAGGAGTAAATCCACCGGAAACGCGACCCCAAGATGCGCGGGCATAGCGATCGGGATGGCGGTCAATGATTTCGTCAAGTAGCCGTCGATAATGGCGTACAATGTTTTTTACATAAGACTCGTTTTTCAAGCGCCCTTCGATCTTGAATGAGCAGACCCCTCTTTCAGCCAATGCTTCGAGGTGTTCCTCTCCTGAAAAATCTTTGAGAGAGAGGAGGGTTTTGTTGCGGGCAAGTAGCCTGCCGTCAGCGTCTTCCAAGTCGTATCGTCCGCGGCAAGCTTGAATACAGCAGCCACGGTTGGCACTTCTACGGGCTAGTTTTTGGCTCAGGTAACAAGCACCGCTATAGGATACACACAGTGCTCCGTGGACGAAGGTTTCGATTTCACAAGGGACGGCTTGTCGAATCGCTTGAATTTGATCGAGGGACAACTCTCGGGCTAGAATGATCCGCTCAAACCCAAAAGAGGAAAGGAATTGGGCTTGTTCAACGGTTCGGATGTTGGTTTGGGTGGAGGCGTGCAGCGGGATGGGCGGTCGGTTCATTTTTAGAATGCCCAGGTCTTGGATGATGATGGCATCACAGCCAATCTCATAGGCTTTCCAGAGGTATTCTTCCACCTCTGCTAGCTCTTGATCGTAGAGAATGGTGTTGAGGACCAGGTAAATCTTAACGCCAAAACGGTGGGCATACTGTACCAGTTCCTGTAGGTCTTCAAAGCTATTCCCAGCTGCTTCGCGGGCTCCGTAGGCCGGTCCGGCTATATAAACAGCATCGGCACCGCAGTCAATGGCCGCGATGCCGATCTCTTTGTTCTTGGCCGGAGCCAGTAATTCAAGTTTTATTTGCATTTGAGCTCAACTTCGACTTTGTGTTTTGCATATTCTGCAAATTGAGGGTCGGTCAAGATGGCTCGGTAGTATCCGCAAGCTTTGTCGGCTTGACCCAATGCTTCGTATGCAGTAGCAGCATAGTATTTCATTTGGTTGGCATCGTTGGCGTTCGGAGACATTGCCAAGTAAGCTTCCAAGCTAACCACTGCCTCTGCATTTTTCTTGGCGCTGATTGCAGCGATTGCATAAATCTTATGAGCGGTTGCATTTTCTTCGATTTGGTTGGCTTTGCTTGCGTAGTCCATTGCACCGGTGAAGTCTTTTGCTTGACGAGCTTTGTTTGCTTTGGTCAAGTAGAAACCAGAAAGTTGTTTGTCTGCATTGGCTTTTTGGCCCAATTCTGCAGCTTTGGTGAAAGCGTTGACGGTTTGTTCATCGTTGCTGGTACGAGAAGAAGCCATACCCAAACGCAACCAAGCCATTGCGTTATTTCCATCGAAATCAAGGGCAGCCAGGTAAGCCCCTACAGCAGCTTCATAATCCTTAGCGTTCAATTTTTCATTACCATTTTGGATGAAAAGTTGGGGAATCAACGAAGTAGCTTCAGCAACGACGTTGTCATCACCAAAGTCAGCACCTTTTTCAATGGCAATTTTCAAGGTTTCCACCGCTTTATCCAAGTTCTTGGCAACACCGTATTCTTTACCGATGTGCAGGTAGATCGTAGGGATTACAGCTTTACAGTTGTTGGCAACTTCTTCTGCATCAAAGCCGATGATTTCTGCTTCTGCCAATGCTTTTTCAAAGTTCTCCAAGGCGGTGGCCATATTTCCTGCGTTCAATTCAGTAGCACCGGCATTGTACAATTCGGTTGCAGTTTCAACCGTTTGTGCAAAGGAGGCAGAGATCGCAAATAAAGCGACAAAAGTAGACAAGACTAATTTTTTCATTGCGCTGTTTGTATTCTTAAAATTAAATAGTTTATAAAAATCAAAATAATAGAAGACAAAAATAAATAAAAATATTCAGCTACTACTTTTTTTCTGTAATTTTGCTCAATCCTAACTTTATGTCGCATGAAAAAACTGCTGATCTTGATTTTGAGTGGGTTGTGTGCCGTGACTGCGCTGATAGCACAACCGTTGGAAATACTTCCGGACGATCCTCGTATCGTGAAGGGAGCCTTGGCAAATGGTTTGAGCTATTATCTGGTAAACAGCCAATTCCTGCCCGGAAGAGCGGACTTCTATTTGGTTGAGAAGTCGGGAGCGGCTTTGGAGGAGCCTGGGCAAGCTGGGATGTCTGCCTTTTTGGCTCAGATGAGCGTACGCGGATCGCGCAATTTTCCTGGAACGACCCTGTTGGACTATTTTGCAGAACTGGGTTTGGATTTGCAACGCGATTTTGAGATCGATGCAGCCTTGGAGGAGACCATCTTTCGCTTGTCCAATGTGCCGGTAGGAGCCCGTACTCCCGTGATGGACTCCACCTTGTTGGTACTGTACAACTGGTCTTGTTCCTTGAATCTGGATGAAGACGATGTGCAAAAAGCCAAGGTGTTTTTCCGCAACGAATATGCGACTCGGGATTCTGCCCAACATCGGATGAACCGACGGCTTCGTTTGCAGCTGTTGAATGGTACTCAGTACGAAAATACATTTACAACACGTCTTTTGGATCAAGTAAATGATTTTACATCCAAAGAGTTGCGGAAATTTTACTACCAATGGTCCCGACCGGATCTGCAAGCATTGATCGTGGTGGGAGATATTGACCCGGTGCAAGTGGAAATGAAGATCAAGACCTTGTTTCAAACAATGCCCAAGGCACCGGTTGTTGAGCAACGCTCTTATGAACGGACGTCGTTGCCCGGGGAGCTGCAAGTTGTATCTGCAACGGATGTGCAGGCTTCAGCGGCAGCGATTGCCTTCCATTTCCGCAACTTGCCGACTCCTTTCAAATTGCGAAATACAGCAATGCCTTATCTGCAGGATTATGTCAACGGGATGACTCGGTTTTTGTTGGAGGAACGAATCAGTCGGATGAAGCAAGCTGCTGGTTTGCCGATTTGGGGGGAGCGTGTACAAGAGGGCAAGTTTTTAGGAACTCAGAACCAAGTCTCTTTGCAACTTGGTTTTTCGACTTCCCCCGACAGTTTGCAAGCTGCCGTGATTTGGATGGCCCGTATGCTGGAGCAAGTGCGTCGGGACGGCTTCTCCCAACAAGAATTTGACCGGGCCCGGACCCATTATTTGGCGGCTCTAGATGATCGCTATGAGTATCGGAAAACGGCAACGACCAATGCGGATTTTGCTCAACGTTGCGTTGCACATTATTTGGACGGCAGTTCATTGGCCAGTTTGGAATTGCGCCAAGCCTTGTTGCACGAAGCAGATTCTTTGCTGTCTGTCGGAACCTTTAATACATACGTGGGAGCTTTGTTGCGTTCGCCGGAAGATCTGACGATCTCGATGACCGGACCGGATGGGGTTTCTTATCCGAATCAGGCCTGGGTTGACCGGGTATTGGAGGTGATTTCAGAAATGAGTGGATCTGTACGTCCGGTTGCCCCTCTTCATTCCGTAGCCTTGCCCGAATTTCCGGAAATGGCAATCTTGCCGGCAGTTACTATGGAGACGACGGATCCGATGTCCGGAGCAACGTTGCTTACATTTGAGAATGGAGTGAGCGCTTTGTTGAAACCGACCCTGGCTGAGCCAGGACAGATTTACTTCCAGGCCATCTCGAAAGGCGGTATTTCTCTGTTGCAAAATGCGTCACCGTTACTTCGTGATTACATGGGACAAATTGCGGATCTCTGCCAAATTGGAGACCTTTCTGCTGCGGATTTGGCGGCCTTTAACCACAGTCGCCGAATGGTTTTGAATAAAGAGATTACCTATGCGACGAGTGCCTTGAAAGGTCAGGCTCCCTTGCAGGAGATGGAGACCTTCTTGCAAGAAATTAACCTCCATTTTACGGCCATGCAGGCCGATCCAGCTGCATTTGACTACTTCAAAAAGGTGCAGATGGCTCAATCAGCCTATGTGGATAATAATCCTTTCCATCAAGTACAGGATACATTGGCTAAATACTTGCATAACCCGAGTACTTACACCGCCTTGTCGAATCCCGAAGATTTGTTCGATTTGAATTATGGAGGAGCTGTGGAATTCTTGAAGAAGTTGTATGCCAATGCAGCAAGTTATACCTTCCTCTTTGTCGGCGACTTTGATCCGGCAACGCTCAAACCAATGTTGGCTCGTTATTTGGGTTCCTTGCCCAGTAATCCTAACCGTCGGGACAACTGGCAGGTCTTGCCCTACTACTTGAACAAGTTGGTTCGTCGGATTGAGATCCCGATGGATTTCCCCTCAGACAAGGCGTATTATCGGATCACCTTGCTAGGAGAATCTCCCAATAATCTGGAGGACCGGGTAGTGGGTAATATGATCGCGGAGGTGTTGGCTAGTCGTCTTCGTCAAGCCCTTTTCCAGGTAGGTGTGGCCCCTGATGTTGCCTTCGAATTCAGAAACTACCCGGAAGAGTTTCTGATTATGAGCCTTGCTTTTGAGACGGAGCAATATCAGCCTCAGGTGTTCGAAAGTTTGCAGGCGTTGTATGCCCAATTGCAGGAAAATGGGATTGAAGAGGCTGATTTTGCATTGGTGAAGAAGGTCCTCAAGACCCGGTTCGAACTGAATCAGAAAACTTCCTGTGACTTTTGGATGGATTTGTTGGTGGACCGCTATGTGTATGGAAAAGATTTTTATTCAAGATATATGTCGTCTTTGGATCAAATGACTTGTGCGCAATTCAATGCAGCGCTGACTCGTTATTTGAAGACTGGAGGACGTCTGGATTTGGTACTGTATGGAAACGACAATTATACAAATTGATGATGTATTGGTCTCTTCTGAGATCATTACCGAGCAGTTCTGCTGCGATTATGAGAAATGTAAAGGTGTATGCTGCATCATTGGTGACAGCGGTGCACCGTTGGAAGAGTCAGAGTGTGAAGCCTTGGAGCAGGAATATCCGCATTATTCTCCCTTGATGACGGCACAGGAGCGTTCGATTGTTGATCAGAACGGTTTCTTTACAGTGGATCAGGATGGGGACTTGGTAACCCCTTTAATTTGTGGGAAGGAAGAGTGTGTTTACACTTGCTTCGATGAGCAGGAACATTGTTTTTGTGCGGTGGAAAGAGCTTATTTCCAAGGAAAAACTTCGTTTAGAAAGCCTATTTCCTGCTGGTTGTATCCGATCCGTGTTGTGCGTCTTTCAAGTGGTATGCTCGCCTTGAATCTGCACCGCTGGGACATTTGTAAGGATGCTTTTGCAAAAGGTAAAAAAGAAGGGATCCCCGTCTATCAGTTTTTGCGGGAACCCCTTATTCAATTCTTGGGAGAAGATTTCTACAACGCGTTGGAGGAAGTCGCTAAGACATTCACTGCCAATTCATAATCTTCGTCCGCTACGCATAACTCAACCGGAGCGGTTGCCCGGTTGAGGGGCAAGCCAACGTAGTTCAAGTACTCATTGACAATGCAGGACTCAATTCCTTCTGCTTTGAGTCGTCCTTTTGCCAATTCTGCGGCAAAGGCGCTGTCATATCTTTCAACAACTTTCATTGGATAATGTTTTAGTTTTCAGATCGTTTGCGGGAATGAAACTCAACAGCGCTGGCAATACGGAAGGCATCTTTTCGGAATCCTGAAATAACGACCGGTGTTTGTTTGGTGATGATAATGTGATCTTCAAACATACGCATAAAACGGGTGAACCGGTTTTTCAATCGGAATACCATTTCAGTAGGGTCTTCAGACACTAATTCGTAACCCGAAGTTTCCAATTGCTTGCGGATCAAGTCTTCGTTGTCAGCGAAAGAGCCACAAAGAGCCAATTCTTTCTTGGTGAATCCCATCATCGGATAGATGGCAGCGACTGCAACAAAGAAAATGATAATCTTGGGGAATGAACCGGCACGGAACATGCCAATTTCCGGATCAAACACAGTTTCCAGACTTTGCCCTTCCGTGGTGGCAATCAAGACGCAGAGGATTAAAAAGAAGATGGCACAAAACCAAATCAAGTACTTAGCAGATCGAATGATGTATTTCATAGTTCTTAACGCATAAAATAAACAATGGTTGTAAAGTTGTCTTCCATACAACCGGCCAAATAAGTTTTTCCGTCATCGGAAACGGCAAGAATCGTGCCGACAATGGTTCTGTCAGGTTCGTAGTCGTATTTTTCTTTCCAGAAATCTTCCACTTTGTAGAATTTTTGGTTGCGGACGTCGTAGCAGAAAGGAACGGATGAGTAGCCATGATCTACATCGGAAAGGTAAACAATGCCATCGTTGTCCACACAGTCTACGCGTAACATGTCTTTTGCTTGCGGGTCACGAATCACATACATTTCTTTTTCTACGCAGTCATATACGTAGGGGTAGTAGGTGTTGGTCAGCCCCGTGTTGCTATATTCGATCAACATGGATGCAATGTAACGGCCGTTCGGAGAAATGTAGTTGAACATGGTGCCGAACAGAGTTTTCCATTGATTGATGTTTCCATTCCAAACCATGAAGGGTTCAATGTATAGGTCGAAGTTGCCTTCACCATCCCACATACAGCCCATTTCAACGTAGTTTTCGTCCAGCAGGTAGCCGGTCATGTTGCCGTTGGAGGCAATGCCTTTGACACAAGCCATTGCGGTTGGAATACCGTTGATGTCCGTACCTGTTTCCAATTCTACGATTTCGTTGTTGCGGTAGTAGAGTGGCTGGATGTTCCAACTATCCACGAACTGATAGCCTGCTGCCAAGGATCCGTCCGGAGATACGGCAAAGATGGACCCTTCTGTTGAGGTTGCATACGTGAGTTCCATAAAGTGGAGTTCTCCGTTCTCAATGCGGACAGGATAGCCGGTCTCGTCTTGGCCATATGCGATGCCGTTGTCGGTAATGTCGTACAAGGAGGTGCCTTGAATGAAGGAAATGGAGTCGGTGGGCAGGTGGTAGATGAATGAGCCTTCGTAGTTGCCAACTACATAATCTCCGTTATCAGAAAGATAAGCCGGCGCGATCCACGCTCCCTGGGGAGAGTAGGTCATGCTTGCGCGATAGACTTTGTGTGCCTTCAGCACAGGAGTTCCATGTACTTTGTTCTCAATGATTTGAGCGGCAAAAATGCAGTATTCTCTGTTCCACAGCAAGTCGGTAAACTCGCTGCTGTATTGTCCGGAATACAATTCGGGACAAAGGGGGGAACTTAGCAGGTTGTTCGCCCAGTTGATGAACCCTTCTTCGCTGTTCTGGCCGAGTGCCTGATATTCTTTTTCATCAAGTATGCCAAAGAAATAGGGCTGGTCATTTATGGACGGAATGATCTCGACGTTGAGCTGGTTTCCTGATTGGAGTATCTTGATCTCGAAGTCGCAGATTGAGGGTTCAGACGGATTGTTTCCGGAGTTGTTTTCTTCGGGGGAGCAAGCGCAAAATCCGACCAATAACAAGCCAATGATGGTAAATAATTGTAAGGTTTTCATAATATGGGTTTCTATCTGATTATTAGGTATATAGAATAGGCAAAGGTATCAAAAAAATGGTGGATTCAAATTCTTTTTGATAAAAAAACGTGAAGTGCTTATATTTGCCACCTATTTCTAAAAATAATAAGTATTTATGGCTACAGTGGCGCAAAATAATAATAACCCGTTCAAAACAGGGGTGCTGCTTTTGGCAGCGGTGTCGGTAATCTTGCTGGGCGTGTTGTTGTGGATCTGGATTGACCGCAATGCGTTGATTGATGATTTGACCTTGGAAAAAGACCAATTGACTCAGCAAATGGTGAATCTGCAGGAAGATTATGCACAATTGTCATCCAACAACGATAGTTTGAATGTGCAATTGGATCGTGAGCGGATGAAGGTGGAAGAATTGATTGATCGGGTGAAAAAGACCGAGGCAACCAATCGTGCTAAAATTCGTCAATATGAGCAGGAATTGGGTACCCTTCGGGCAATTATGAAGCACTACATTGTACAAATTGACTCCCTCAACACCTTGAATACCGCTTTGCGTAAAGATGCAGCAGCAGCTCGTAAGGAAGCTCAAAAGGCAAAACGAGAGTATGAACAATTGAGTAAGACAACCGATGAATATGCAAAACAGATCGAAATCGGTTCGGTGTTGAAGGGCCGTGCTGTACAATTGGTGGCGATTAATGGTTCGAACAAAGAAACCGATCGCAGCAGCCGTGTTGCTAAGCTGCGTACGTGCTTGCACTTGGTGGAAAACTCCATCGCTGAGCGAGGCCTGCGTAAGATCTATATCCGTGTTAAAGGTCCCGATGGAATCTTGATGACCGGAGACCAACAACAGATTTTCGAAATGGCGGGCGAGCAGATGATTTATTCAGCTTCTCGAGAAGTGGACTACCAGGGATCTGAAGTAGAAGTATGCATTTACTTTGAGTCAGTAACCGGCTATGTAAAAGGTGTCTATACCGTAGATGTCTTTACATCCGGAGGTAAGTTGGGTTCCGCTGATTTGTTGCTCCGTTAGGTCCTGCTGTCTTGGCTGGAATTTACATACACGTTCCTTTCTGTGCGTCTTTCTGCACGTATTGTGACTTTTATTCCATTACGCAGCTCTCTCGTAAAGCTGCTTATTTGGAAGCTCTGGAGAGAGAAGCAAGAAGTTGCGTTTCATTCTTTAAAGGAGTTCCTCCGTCCACCTTGTACTTTGGGGGAGGAACTCCTTCTTTGTTATCAGAACAGGAGCTGGCAAAGATATTTTCCTGGATTGAGGCTTTCTACTTGCAGCCGTATGGTCGTAGTCTGAAGGATTTACGCGAGGTAACTATCGAGGTGAATCCCGACGATGTGACCTTACCTTTGGCGCAGTCTTGGCTGCACTTGGGTGTGACTCGGGTAAGTATGGGGATTCAGTCATTTCGTGATCCGGCTTTACGTTGGATGGGGCGACGGCACGATGCCCAACAGGCTCGTTGTGCGTATCAGACTTTACGTCAGGCTGGTTTCCAGAACATAAGTTTGGATCTGATTTTTGGGTATTCTCTGGAACAAGACCAGGATCCAATTGGTGGATGGGAATTCGACTTGGAGCAGATGATTGCTTTGTCGCCAGAGCATATATCGGCCTACCAACTCAGTGTAGAACCGGGGAGTACGTTGGCCAAGTGGATGCAAAGTGGTCGGGCGAAGGAGTTGCCTGCCGAGGTAGCGGCTGAGGAATATGCCCTTTTGCAGCAGCGTTTGAAACAGGCAGGCTATGAGCAGTATGAGATTTCGAACTTTGCCAAATCCGGTTACGAGGCGTTGCACAACCGTTCTTATTGGTTGCGGGAACCCTATTTGGGTTTGGGCCCCGCTGCGCACTCATTTGATGGGTTCATCCGTTCTTGGAATCCTGAGGATCTGACCCATTATCAATCCCATAGCGGTCGAGTTTCGGAAGAATTGACTTCGGAAGAGGTATTCAATGAACAGTGGATGTTGGGGTTGCGCCAAGTGGCAGGGGTTCGTCTGGCGGATTTGGATCCCGCATTGTTGAACCGCGTTGCCGGTCCGTTGCATCGCTTGCTCAGGCAAGGCTTGCTCATTCAGACCTCCGATGGGTATATAAAAATACCGTCGGAAAAACTGTTCGTTTCCGACGGTATTATCTGTGAGTTAATGTTGGACTAGTGGATATGGCCACATCCGCATTCCACAGCCGCAGCTGCACCTGCGTTCAGGTAAGCTGAAATGGCTACAACTGCAAACAAACCGCAGATAATAGTAGCGAAAATGTATGCAAGAACTTTCCAACGTTTGATCCAAATGTTGTTATTCAAACCAATAGTTTGGAAGGCGCTCCAGAAACCGTGGGTCAAGTGGAACCACAACGCTGCAAACCAAACCAAGTAGATAATGGTTACAAACAAGTTTCCAAAAGTACGATCCATCAAGAAGTTAGGGTCCATTTGGTGTTGTCCTTGGAAGTGGAGAAGCTGCATATCAGCCCAGAAGTGGGTCAAGTGGAAAGCAAGTGCTCCGAGAACGATGATACCGAGAACAAGCATGTTTTTGGAAGCCCAGGAGCTGGCGTCTCCTTTGTGAGCAACAGCATAACGTTGTGTGCCACGAGCCTTCAAGTTAGTTGCAGACAAATAGAATGCATAAAGAATGTGAATAATGAAGCCAAAAGCCAAGATCGGAACCATAACGGTAATGATCGGAAGGGACATAAAGTCGCAACCGGCTTGGAAAGCTTCGTCACTGATGAGTGACAATGAATTAATCACTGCATGAAGGAGCAGGAAGATTACCAGGAAAAGACCAGAGATGCTCATAATGAGCTTCTTTCCGATGGAAGAGGTAAAAATGTTTGCCATATTTTTTTTGTTAATAATTTGTTTCACCGTCATTCGTAGTGCAAAGATAGAATCTTACTTGCGATTTTCATAATATTTGGCTACTTTTGTTTTCGTCAAAAAGAAAAATAATGTCCTATGAAATACGAAAGAATCTTACTCAAACTCAGTGGTGAGAGCCTTGGTGGTGGTACCGGTCGCGGTATCAACGAAGATGTGCTGGCGGAGTATTCACAACAGATTGCCGATTTGGCCCGCAGTGGCATTCAAGTGGCCATTGTCATTGGCGGAGGTAATATTTTCCGAGGTTTGTCCGGAGTTGGTAAGGGCTTTGATCGGGTACACGGTGATCAAATGGGTATGTTGGCAACGGTGATCAACAGCATTGCGCTGTCAATGGGAATCCGTTCTGCGGGCGTAGAAGCCGAGGTTTTCACCTCCACCCCGATGGAGCCGATGGCCCGTTATTATGAACGCGATCGTGCGGTGAAATTTATGCAGCAAGGAGGAGTTGCCATTATTGCTGGAGGAACAGGCAACCCGTTCTTCACCACAGATTCTGCAGCGGCTTTGCGTGCTTGTGAAATTGGTGCCGATGTTTTGCTGAAAGGAACCCGGGTGGACGGAGTCTATACGGCAGATCCGGAAAAAGACCCCTCGGCAACCAAATACGACCGTTTGACTTACGGAAAAGCCTTGGCGGACCAACTCAAAATCATGGACGCAACGGCCTTTGCCCTCTGTCAGGAGAACGGTATGGATATCATCGTATTTGATATGAATCGTCCGGGTAATTTGGAGCGTTTGGCAAAAGGAGAACAAGTCGGTACTTTGGTATCGGATAAATAAGAATTAAAATCATTCAGCTATGATAGAAAAATCAAAATCAATCATCAGTGCGGCGAACGAAAAAATGGAAGGCGCCGTTATGTTTTTGGAAGAAGATTTGAAAACTTACCGTGCTGGTAAGGCAAATCCTTCGGTGTTCAATTCCGTGATGGTGAACTATTACGGTTCTCCGACCCCGTTGAATCAAGTGGCCAGCATCAACGTTCCGGATGCAAAAACCATGTTGATCCAACCTTGGGAAAAGAATTTGATTCCCACCATCGAAAAAGCCATCATGGATGCCAACTTGGGCTTTACTCCTCAAAACAACGGTGAGCACATTCGCATCAACATTCCCCCGTTGACTGAAGACCGCCGTAAGGATTTGGTGAAAAAATCACGCGCTGCGGGTGAAAATGCCAAAATCAGTATCCGCAACGCTCGTCGTGACGGCATCGAAGCTTTGAAGAAAGCACAAAAAGATGGAATGCCGGAAGATATGGTGAAAGATTCGGAAGCAATGATTCAAAAAGATGTCGATGCATTCAACAAGAAGGTGGACGAATTGTTGGTTGCAAAAGAAAAAGAAATTTTGACTGTCTGATGTTTTCGAAGCTGTTGCCTTTGGATGAATGGGGTCTTTTCTCTTCGGAGAGAAGACCTGTTATCATTTCGGGACCCTGTAGTGCAGAAAGTAGAGAGGGTGTATTGGCAACGGCGCGGGCCATTTCGGCCTTGGGTGTAGAGGTCTTTCGGGCAGGTGCCTGGAAACCTCGAACGTCACCCCAATCCTTTGCCGGCTTTGGAGCCGATGCTCTTCCTTGGTTGGTGGAGGCGCGTCAGGAAACCGGTTTGAAAGTTATGACCGAAGTCGCAGCGACGACTCATGTAGAGGCGGTGCTGAAAGCCGGTCTGGATGCAGTCTGGGTAGGAGCCCGGACCACGACCAACCCCTTTTTGGTTCAAGAAATTGCGGAGGCATTACGAGGGACCGATCTGCCGGTGTTGGTGAAGAATCCGATGAGTCAGGAAGTCGCCCTGTGGCTGGGAGCCGTCGAGCGTTTTGCTGCTGTGGGTTTACGCAAAGTCGGGATTATTCACCGCGGCTTCTCCTCTTGTGAGCCTTCCCGCTATCGGAATTTGCCTTACTGGCAGATTCCATTGGAAATTCAGCAAACATTGCCGAACCTCCCCATCTTCTGTGATCCCAGTCACATTGCTGGAAACCGTTCGTACGTAGGAGAGATTGCCAATCAGGCGGTGGATGTGGGCTTTGATGGATTGATGCTTGAATGTCATTTGCATCCCGAAGCAGCCTTGAGTGATGCCACTCAACAAATTACTCCTACGGAATTGTCCCAGTTACTTCGTAGCCTGAGCCGTTCAAGGTCCGATCAGGCCGATGCGCAGATGCAAGCCTTGTTGGATGATTATCGGGCAAGGATTGACCGCTTGGACGAAGAATTGCTTCGACTGTTGGCGCAGCGTTTGGACATAGCAGAACAGATTGGACAGCTGAAGCAGCAACACCAACTTCCTGTTATACAGCCGGATCGTTGGAATCGATTGCAAGATCGTGCTGTTCGAATCGGGCACCAGGCGGGTCTTGACGAAACCTTTGTCCGAAATCTTTTTCACCTGATTCATCAGGCTTCCATCGAACGACAATTCTAAAGTCGTGGTACCTGGTTAAAATAGATAACCGGTATTGATGTAGAAACTTCCGTTACCGTCTTGTCCGTTGAATGCTTTACCGTATTCAAAGGCGACGATAAAGTTTTGATTCATGATGAACCGCAAACCAGCTCCACCGGTCAAGTGCAGACGGTCTTTTGTAGTTCCCAATGCACGGTATTGGTCGTAGGCAGCTTTGTAGGCGTCGGTCGGATTGCCTTGGGCATCCATACCCCGATAACTCATATCATAATCCCGGATGGTCATACCGCCATCGCAGAATGCGTTGATGCCAAATGCGATGTTTTGGTTCCAAAGTTGGAAATCAACAAATCGCCAACGGATTTCTGCATTGAAGAAGGCAACATCCAGGCCTTGGATACGGTTGCGCATCATACCCCGAACGGTGCGGTAACCCCCCACTGCGTCGCGGTTAAATCCTTCGCCAAAGACATCCAGGAAGGGAAGGACGTAGAACGGAACATGGTCCCCAATCGTTCCTTGATAGTTCAAACGGTATGCGAAAGTCAATTTTTCAGCGATGACCGGGAGGTAATGACGGAAGGTCAACGCATAGCGGTTGTATGGATGAGAGGTGCCCAGGAAACTGGGTGCCAGCATGGTGTGGGCTTCTGCCCAAATGCCTCGTGTCGGGGCACCCTCTTTATCGCGGGTGTCGTATACCAGCCCCAGACGAATCACGCTGCTAATGCCTCCGTTTGCCTCATCTTGCGGAATGAGACCCCATTGCAAATATTCATCGTACAGCGTATTGAAGTCCACATCGGAGCGGTTGGTTCTAGTGTAGGAAAAGTAGTATCCGGCCTCCCAGAATAACTTGTTTTCATACAAGTTGCCAATGAAGTCTGCTTTCAAAATCGGAGTTTGTCGGCCCATGCGGTAGTACATGCTGGGCAACTCGGGGTTGTAGTAAGCTTCATAGCCATTAAACCCGTAGAAATCCAAAGCTTTGTCAATCATCAGGGTAGCAGCCAATGATGTGCGGATACCCGGAATCAAGTGTTTGCTGTCGAAGGTGAGGGTGTAGAATTGGGTTCCTTTGGTAAAGAAAGAAGCTTCCATGTACCATTTGGACTTGTAGTCCGGGTAAAAAGAACCATCACTGAAGTTATAAATGTTCAGCAAGGCTCCGTATTGAAATCCTTTATCCGCATCGTAGGCGACAACCGGAAGCGGGCCAAAGTTGAGGCCTTGCTTTTTGATCTCTTGTGCATAGCTGTTGAAGCAATAACAGATGAGGGTCAGCAGGATGACAATTTTTTTCATAATGTGAGTTTTAAATGTGAAGGAGATCGGAATAAGCCGATCGGACTTGACGAATCATCCGACGCAAAGAGGCATTCCGGCTCCATTTGCAGTCAGACAGGAATAAGCGGATATTCTGGGAGCAATCTTGTGCAAAAATGGGGGCAGGGAGGACAGCTGTCAGAGTCAGCAAGGCCCATACCCACGGAAGGTTACAGAACAAGATGCTGCCATAAATAACTAAGAGTAACGGCCAAAGGACCAGGTGTAGAACAAAGCGGACCGAGTTGTGGAACGCTTTGTCTTTCATGACATACTTGAACAGGGCTTCGCCGATTCCGACAATGGGGGATACGGCTAACATACAGCCTGCCAAGTAGGGGAAGGTGATTAGGCTCAGCAAGTAATTTATACCCCGTTTCCGCCAAGGGCATGCGGGAACCATGCTGGCCAAACTGATTTTTTGTCGGATCCGCTCTTCATGAATTCGCTGGCAATTATCCAGCAATGCATCCATGGCTTCCGGTTGGGAGGCTCTTAATGTGGCGATGCGTGCAGCTGTCTTTTGGTTGGCCAGGAAACGGAGACGAGTAGGGCTTAGGGACGGATTTTCTGCACGAAGTTCTTTCTGAGTAGCTTCAGCAACCAAGGCAGTCAGCTCATAGCTGGCCTGGTACTTGTCATCATCCGGCAGGTATAGGATGTGCTGTCTCATGGCTTGCGTAAGGTGGGTGCGCAGCTCATTGATGAGCTCTGCCGGTTGCAGCTCGGGATGATTCTCTTGGAACTGACGGATGTTGATCGGTGTTCCCAGCTGGATGTGTACGTTGGAATGATAACGGAAGTAATTGCCGTATTCAATGCCGACCGGTACAATGCAAACGTCCTTTTTATCTTGTAATAATTGTTGGCTTTGTAGCGCAATCCGGAAGATCCCTTTGGATAAGGGAAGTAAGGAATGCTGAGCGCGATGTGTGCCTTCTGGAAGAATGCAGAAAGGAACACCATCCAAGAGTACATCCACGCTTTTGTCGATGATTTCCTGGTTTTTCTTAACTTCTTCAACCCCATCTCGAATACGCATAATGGGCATGATTTTGAAGAAGTTGAGGAGTTTGGCGATGACCGGGTTCTTAAAGATGTCAGCACGGGCGACAAACACCTTTTGCTGTTTGTCGATGGTTAAGACAATCAACGCATCCATCAAAGCATTGCTGTGGTTGGGGGCGTAGATGATTGCTGCATCCTTCGGCAATTGTTCTCGACCATAGTACTCGATATCCCGGTAGGCTTGTCGTAGGCTACGGTCAACGTAATTCCGCAGGAAATGATAGAGTCTGTTGCTCTCCTGGATCTTTTTAACTTTATGCGGCTTCATCTTGGAGAGGTTTGCGTCGGAAGATGGTCGCAATGGTCAGGCCGGAAATGATGTGCCAAATTCCCCACCATGCGGTGACGAACAACATGCCTCCAAGGCCTTCTTGCGGGAAGATATTCGGGTTGAACAGCAACACCAAGCCCAAACCGGAGTTTTGAATACCAGTTTCGATGGTCAACGAACGACGGTCCCTTCGTGGTAGTTTCATCAGGGCGGCTCCGCTATATCCCAAGCTTAAGGCAGCAAAGTTATGGATGAGTACAATGAAGAAGACGTACCAGATGTGTTGGATGAACAACGTGAAGTTTTGTGAGAAAGAGATGACAATCATCGCCAGGAAGAAAAACAGCGAGGAAACCTGCATCGGTTTTTTGAGTTTTTCTGCCCATTTCGGACACCAGTGTGTGAAAAGCATACCGAGAATGATCGGAATACCTAACAAAATCAAAACTTGCCAGAACATTGGCCAAAAAGAAATGGTGAGTTCGGGAATGTCAATGGCTTCCCGACGATCCAGCAAGTTGGTGTACATTTTTCCCCAAAAAGCAAAGTTGATAGGGGTAATGAACGTGGCGGTGCAAGTGCTGACAGCCGTCATACTGATGGACAACTCCGTGTTTCCTTTGGAAAAAGAAGACATGAAGTTGGAGATGTTTCCGCCGGGGCAAGATGCAACCAGAATCATCCCCAATGCGATCATCGGGGGGATCCAGCGGTACATCAGCAGAATGAGCAGGAAGGTTATAGCGGGCAAACCAATCCATTGCAGGAATAATCCGGTTGTGATGGATTTGGGTTTGCTGAAAACTTCTTTGAACATACTAGGCCGGAGGCCAAGGGCAACACCAAACATAATGAAGGCCAATACGATATTGATCGTGTGGATACCCGCTTCATTGAAATTGATGGTGATGGCATTCAAGGATTGTAGTTGTTCGTACATAGGTTAGGTTTTAGGATTAAGAAATTTATTCCCGGATTGCTTTGATGCCGGGAAGTTCGATCCCTTCCAGGTATTCCAACATGGCTCCACCACCGGTAGAAACATAGCTGACATCTTTCGCAAATCCCATTTGGGTAACAGCGGCTACGGAGTCTCCTCCGCCCACTAAGGTAAAGGCTCCTTCTTTGGTGACTTCTGCCAGAATGCGGGCAATGCGCTTGGTTCCTTTGGCAAAGTTAGGCATTTCAAAAACGCCTACAGGGCCGTTCCAGAGGATGGTGCGGGACTTTCTCAGTACTTCTTCCCAGCGGTCCAAAGAGCGGTCGCTGGCATCCATTCCTTCCCAACCTTCTCCAATGGCATTGGACGGGAATATTTGGGTGGGGGCATCGTTTCGGAATTCTTGGGCAGTGATTACCTCGGTAGTGAAATAAAGGTTTACACCCTTGGCTTTGGCTTTTTCCATAATGCTACGGGCCAAATCCAACTGGTCATCTTCGCAAAGGGATTTTCCGATGTGTCCGCCTTGTGCTTTCATAAAGGTATAGACCATACCGCCACCAATCATCATGTTGTCCACAAAATCCATCAAGTGTTCGATGATGGCAATCTTGGACGATACCTTGGCTCCACCCAGGATGGCCGTCAAGGGACGTTCCGGATGTCCGAGTACTTGATCTATGGCGCGAATCTCGCCTTCCATCAGGTAACCGAACATTTTGTCATTGGGGAAATATTTGGCGATCAGGGCTGTAGATGCGTGTGCGCGGTGAGCGGTTCCAAAGGCATCGTTGATGTAGCAATCTGCATACGAAGCCAGATGTTCCACAAATTTCTTTTGGCTTTCTTTGACGGCTGCTTTTGCCGCTTTCTTCTCTTCTTCTGTGGCATCGTCAGCCAATCCTCTGGGTTTGCCTTCCTCTTCCGCATAGAAACGGAGATTTTCCAGCAACAGGACTTGTCCGGGTTGGAGGGCCGCAGCCTGTTCGTCCGCTTTCATACAGTCGGTAGCAAATTGAACAGGGCATCCCAAGTACTCCTCAATGCGACGGATGATGTGTCGTAAGGAGAATTTGTCAGCCGGTCCTTTCGGGCGGCCCAAGTGGGACATGATGATCAGAGCGCCACCGCCTTCCAATACGCGTTTAAGGGTAGGGATGGCTGCACGGATACGGGTATCGTCAGTAATTTCAAAAGATTCATTTAGAGGAACATTGAAGTCAACACGAACAATGGCTTTCTTGCCGTTGAAGTCGTATGAAGTGATATTTTGCATAGAATAGAAAATTTAAATGTTTATAAAAACACGCAACTATCAGGGGCAAAGATAGTAGAAAAATGTTTTTTTAAGTATCTTTGAGCACTTAAATGATTGAATATGCTGATACAAACACCTCCAGCCAGTTGGAAAGATTATGAATTGATTGACTCCGGCAATTATGAAAAATTGGAGCGTTTTGGACCGTATGTGATGGCAAGACCTGAGCCGAAAGCATTGTGGAACAAGGCGCTTTCTGATCTTGAATGGAAACACGCATGTCATACGACCTTTCAAGCAGGGGCCGGTTTTGGTCGTGCCGGAAAGGAGGACAGTGGAACCTGGAAGATGTCAAAACGTATGGCGGATCAGTGGACCATTCGTTACGGAGGCCCGGATGGTGATGCGCCTGCCGGCTTGGATTTTCGTTTGCGCTTGGGTTTGACTTCCTTTAAGCACGTTGGGGTGTTTCCGGAACAGGCTCCCAACTGGGATTTTATTTTTAAACAGACTCATCGCGTAGCGCAAGAGCTCAAACAAGTCCCCCGTTCGTTGTCGCATACGCCCAAGGTGTTGAATCTCTTTGCTTACACGGGAGGTGCTTCGTTGGCTGCCCGTTGTGCGGGAGCGGAAGTAACGCACCTGGATTCGGTGAAGCAGGTGGTGACCTGGGCTCGGAACAACATGGAATTGAGTAACCTGGAAAATATACGCTGGATTGTCGAGGATGCGTTGAAGTTCGTGCGCCGGGAAGTGCGTCGGGGCAACAAATACCATGGATTGATTCTGGATCCGCCGGCTTATGGCCATGGTCCGGATGGTGAAAAATGGAAATTGGATGAGTGTTTGTTTGACTTGTTGCAACAGTGTTCTCAAATCTTAGCTCCGGAGCATGCCTTTATGGTGGTGAACCTGTATTCAAACGGATATACTTCTGTGTTGTCTGATACCTTGGTGGAAGACACCTTTGGCAAGGCGGGCGAACGTCAGTCCGGAGAACTGGTGTTGCGGGATCGGGCAGGCCGTGCGTTGCCCTTGAGCGTGTTTACTCGTTTGAGCCGTTAGGATGTTATAAACAATAAAGAATTGAAAATGAATTTACTGAGTATTGTGTGGAACGTGGATCCGGAAATTTTTCGGATTGGAGGCTTTGCTTTGAGGTATTATTCCATCCTCTTTCTTTCTGGCTTTGTGCTGGGGTATTTTATTTTTAAGGGCTTTTATCGTCGGGAACATCTTCCCATCGCACAGTTGGATAACCTCTTCTTTGTGTCGTTGATTGCTGCGCTGATTGGGGCCCGTTTAGGACACGTAATCGGCTATGATCTACGATATTACCTGGCTCATCCTTGGGAAATTCTGATGACCTGGAAGGGAGGGTTGGCCAGTCACGGAGGAGCTGTCGGCCTTCTAATTGGTCTGTGGTGGTACGTGCAACGTTACGGTCGCAAATATGGCATCAACTATATGTGGCTGTTGGACCGCTTTATTATTCCGGTGACATTTGCAGGAGCCTTGATCCGTTGTGGAAATCTGATGAATTCAGAAATTTATGGAGACGTGACGACTCTTCCCTGGGGTTTTGTTTTTGTGCGGGCCAATGAGGTGTTGCCTAAGCATCCGACCCAACTTTATGAGGCTTTGGCTTATGTCCTGCTGGGGATTGCACTGATGTGGTTGTATCGCCATCGTCTGGAGAAGCTCCGTCAGGGGTCGCTGTTTGGCATCTTTTTGACGTTCTTGTTCGGAGCACGCTTTCTGATTGAGTTTATCAAGGAGCCGCAATCGAATTTTGAGGTAGGAATGACCTTGAACATGGGTCAATGGCTGAGTGTGCCCTTTATTGTTGCGGGTATTGCGATCTGGATTTGGAGCGTAAAGCGTGGAAAACCAGCCCGGTTGCCTGCTCGAAAAAAATAGGACGGTTGCCCGTCCCTTGGATTAGTGACCTGCCCGATCCATTTCTCGGCGCAGGTCTTTTTCTTTAATCGTTTGCCGTTTGTCGTATTCCCGTTTGCCTCGGGCCAGGGAGAGATTCAGTTTTGCATAGCCGTTCTCGGCGATGAAGATTCGGGTGGCCACCATTGTCATTCCTTTTTCCTGGGAGGCCCGTTTGAGTTTCCTCAATTCCCGTTTGGTCAGCAGCAGTTTTCGATCCCGTTTGGGGTCGTGTTTGTTGAACGTGCCCCACCAATAGTCAGCCACGTGCATGTTCTTGACAAATAGTTCAGTTCCGACAAAATAACAATAACTGTCGGTCAGGGAGGCTTTACCAGCGCGGATTGATTTGATTTCCGTTCCGGTGAGCACGATGCCGGCAGTAAAAGACTCAATGAATTCGTATTCAAATGAGGCTCTTTTGTTTTTGATTTCTACTTTACTTTTCGCTTTTGCCATAATCAAGAGCGCAAAAATAGTTAAATTTGTCGTTACTATGTATAACTTCAAGCAGATATTGGACCAAGCTGCTGGAAAGCGCTTGATTTGTGTATTGGGGCCAACCGCCTCTGGCAAAACGAAGTTTGCCGTCCGTTTGGCGGAAGCCCTGGATGCTGAGATTATTTCGGCGGATTCCCGTCAAGTCTATCGGGGCATGGATATTGGTACTGGAAAAGACCTGGCAGACTATGTTTTTACCCGTGAGGACGGAACACAGAAAACCATTCCTTACCATTTGATTGATATCGCCGATGCCGGAGAAAAATATGATATTTTCCGGTACCAGCGTGACTTTGCAGCCGCATATCAATCCATTGTTGCTCGAGGCAAACGTGTGATTCTTTGTGGCGGCTCCGGCCTGTACATTGAGGCAGCCTTGCGGGGTTATTCTTTGCCGGAAGTACCTCCAAATCCGTCGTTGCGTGCCGAGTTGGAAAAAGAATCAGATGAAGCCTTGATCGCGCGCCTGGCCAGTTTGAAGAAGCTACATAATACGACAGATTATGATACCCGCAAACGTTTGATCCGAGCCTTGGAAATTGCAATTTATCAGGCAGAACATCCCGATGAGGAAGTGTATCACGAGGGTGAACGGGTGTTGTTTGATCCGGATGAGATCTTGTATTTGGGAGTTCAAGTGTCGCGGGAGGAACGCATCCGTCGGATTGATTTGCGTTTGGAGGCTCGCTTGCAAGAGGGTTTGGTGGAGGAGGTGAAGGGCTTGTTGGAGGGGGGTGTTGCCCCGGAAGATTTGCTTTATTATGGCCTGGAATATAAATTTTTGACGCTCTATTTGACTGGGCAGCTGGAGTATGAGCAGATGGTGGACGCTCTTCGTACGGCAATCCATCAATTTGCCAAACGTCAGATGACTTGGTTTCGAGGGATGGAGCGTCGGGGGATTCCCATCCATTGGGTAGATCCTCAACCCGAGATCTGGATGATTTATCCGGCCTACACGCGGCATTGTTCGGATGTTGCGCATAGTTGGTTTACACAGGAAGCTATGGCCTTGGGACTCAGCGTGCGAGTGTTGTTTTTTGAAGATTTTCAGGCAGATCTGCCGTTTGGTTTTGCGTCTGAAAGCCGTTGGCCCGATGGCGTCTTGCTTCGTGGGTATGACAGATTGGTGTCCGAATTCTTTGAAGAACGCGGCATTTTTGTCTTTAATCGTGCTGAACCGATGTTTTGTTCTCGGGATAAGTGGCAAACGACGGTATGTTTGCAGCAAGCCGGTTGTCCTTTGCCGACAACCTGTTGTGGTCCTTGTACTTGGGAACAAGTGATAGCCGAATTGGGTGTACCTTTTGTGTTGAAGCAACGTACCGGATCCAAGGGAGAAGAAGTTTTTCTGATTCAAAATAAAACCGAATTTGATCAGGCGGCAGCTTGCTGTGCATCCTATTTGTGCCAATCTTATGTGAGCAGCAGTTCTGGACGCGATCTCCGTGTTTGGGTAATTGGAGATCAAGCTGTGGCAGCAGTTGTTCGCGCCAACGAACATTCCTTTAGGTCGAATTTTGCACAAGGAGGAAAGGCCTTTGCTTATGATTTGACTACACCCGAAGGACGTACGGCTGCAAGTCTTGCGGTGCAGGCAACCCGCTCGGTGGGGCTCTTTTTTGCGGGGGTGGATCTGTTGTTCCTGCCTGATGGCCAGTGGACGGTTTGTGAGGTGAATGGAAATGCGGGTTTCCGGACCATCTCGTCGGTTTCTAATTTTAATTTGCCCAGAGTTTTGCTGGAGGCTTGTTTGCGGGAGATACGTCGCTAGATAGCGCTAAATAAAAGAAAAGGGGCAGATAATTTTATCTACCCCTTTTCTTTTTATGTGTTAAATGCTTATGCTTCTTCAGCAACAACTTCTACTTGAACAGTAGCTTTGATGTCTTTGTAGCATTTTACAACTGCTTCGTAAGTACCAACTTCTTTCAAAGCATCTGCACCTTTGATGGTGATGTTCTTGCGGTCAATTTCGTAACCGAGAGCAGCCAAAGACTCAGCGATTTGAATGTTGTTTACAGAACCGAATGACTTGCCGCTTTCGCTAACTTTGGTAGCGATCTTCACGAGAAGACCTTCCAATTTGCCAGCCAATACAGTTGCGTCATCACGAAGTTTTGCTTCTTTGTGAGCACGTTGTCTGAGGTTTTCAGCGTGTACTTTCTTTGCAGAGGGAGTTGCCATGATGGCCATTCCTTGCGGAATCAAGTAATTCACGGCATAACCGTTTTTAACCGTTACGATGTCATCTTTGTGACCGAGGTTGGCTACGTCTTGTTTCAAAATGATTTCCATATTCTCTCCTCCTACAATTATTTCAACAAGTCAGTTACATAAGGAAGCAAAGCCAAGTGTCTTGCACGTTTAACAGCTTGAGCAACTTTGCGTTGGAATTTCAAGGAAGTACCAGTCAGACGACGGGGCAAAATCTTACCTTGTTCGTTCAAGAAACGTTTCAAGAATTCTGCGTCTTTGTAGTCAACGTATTTGATGCCTACTTTTTTGAAACGGCAGTATTTTTTCTTTTTAACCTCAACTGTCGGAGGGTTCAAATAACGGATTTCGTTGTTAGTTACATTTGCCATAATTTTACCTCCTCAATTATTTTGCTTCTTGTTTGTTAGCGCGTCTGCGTTCTGCATAAGCGATTGAATGTTTGTCCATTGCGAAAGTCAAGAAACGAATGATGCGCTCATCGCGGCGGTATTCGGTTTCAAATTTTGCAATGAAAGCAGGTTCTGCTTTGAATTCGATCAAGTGATAGAATCCAGTTGTCTTCTTTTGGATCGGGTAAGCCAATTTACGAAGGCCCCAATCTTCTTCGTGAACGATTTCACCACCATCGGCTACAATCAGTCCACGGAACTTTTCTACCGCTTCCTTCATCTGAGCTTCAGACAAAACGGGAGTTGCAATGAAAACGGTTTCGTACTGTTTTAACATACTGATTATTATTAATTTGTTTAAAAAAGCCCTTCTGGGGTTTCCAAAAGGGCTGCAAAGTTAGTAATTATTTAGTAATCTGCAAATAATTATCTATTTCAGAGGGGCTTTCTCCAGGGCTGTTACCACGAAGTTCCACCATTTTTCTACGGTAGGAATGCATACGCGTTCTTCCGGAGAGTGAGGAGAACGGATGGTCGGACCGCAGGAAATCATGTCCCAGTTCGGGTAGATACCGCCAAGGATACCGCATTCAAGACCTGCGTGAATTGCTTTCACAGCGGGTTCGATGCCGTACAATTCGCGGTAAGTTTCTTTCATGGCTTTCAGGATCGGAGATGCCATGTTGGGTTGCCAACCTGAGTAGCCGCCAGTCAGTGCAACGGATGCACCAGCCAGTTCAAAGACTGCGCGAATGGATTCACTCAAGTCTGCTTTTGCTGAGTCAATGGAACCGCGCATCAAGGTTTTTACAACGAGGGTGCCGTTTTCTGATTTGACAATCGCCAAGTTGTTGGAGGTTTCCACGAGGTTGTCCATAGCCAAACTCATGCGGTCAACGCCATTGGGACAGCCATAAACAGCACGCATTGCGTTGAGGGCAACCCGTTGTTCAATTGCAGGACCTTGGCAGTTGCAGGGATTCATGAAGATTTCCAAGCCGGGATCTACCGGTCCGTATTCGTTTTTGGCTTCGGCCAAGGTGCGAGCAACCAAAGCTTCTGCTTCGGCCACGCGAGCTTCCGGCAGCGCTACATAGGCAACGGCTTCGCGCGGGATGGCGTTGCGCATATTACCACCTTCGATGCAGAGTAAGCGTGCATCCATGTCTCGCAAGAAGGGCAGGAGCAAGCGAACCATGATTTTATTGGCATTACCACGACCTTGGTTGATTTCCATACCAGAGTGACCGCCCCGCAAGCCTTTTACATTCAGTTCGCGGGTTACATAGCCAGCAGGAACTTCTTCTTGGTTGTATTGGAAGGTTGCTGTAACGTCCAAACCGCCGGCGCAACCTACGTACAATTCACCTTCGTCTTCGGAGTCGAGGTTGATGAGGATGTCGCCTTGCAAAATGCCCGGTTGGAGTGCACGTGCACCGGTCATGCCGGTTTCTTCGTCAATGGTGAACAAGGCTTCAACGGGGCCATGTACCAATTCTTTATCTTCCAGGACAGCCATTGCTACAGCGCAGCCCAAACCATTGTCTGCACCCAGGGTGGTACCGGTTGCCCAAACCCAGTCTTCGATGATGCGGGGCTCAACCGGATCATTGTCCCAATCGTGTACTTTGTCGTTGTTCTTTTGGGGAACCATATCAATGTGGGCTTGCAGGATGATTCCTTGGCGGTTTTCCATGCCCACAGTAGCCGGTTTGCGGATGATAACATTGCCCACTTCGTCCTTGATGGTTTCGAGGCCAAGTTTTTGGCCAAACTCAACCAGGTACTCAACAGCTTTGGCCTCGCGTTTGGACGGACGGGGAATTTGAGTCAACGCATAGAAATTTTTCCATACGGACTTCGGGTTCAAATCTTGAATGTTCATGGTTTGATAATTAGAATATTATAATTACGTATGATTACAAATTAATTTGCTTATTTGATGACAGCTCCGATCGGGAAGCTCAAGGTTTCTCCCATTTGATAGACCGGAATTCGTGTTTGCAGCAGGACTTGTCGGCCATCGGACAGGCGGGCTGTGCAAATTGAAGGAATACGGTAGGTGATTTCCGGTGTGGGTTTCTTGGGAGGAATGCCGTCGCCCAAGTGCTGTTTAATGGCATCTTCGGAGGTTTCCGGGATGAGTTCCAAAACGACCGGTCGGCCAGCAATGTTGTCTGCCGGCAGGATGCCTTCGTCTTCCGAGATGCGGAATGCAATTTGGAGTTGACGTTCTTTGGTTTCTTCCGGAACAACATCGAAACTCAAGGTTTCAATGGCTTCGGTGTATTCGCCCAAGAAGAGGGAGAGGTATTCGGCTTCCAGACGGTTGATTTCCGAGATTGCAGCTTGCAGGGCATTGCCGCTGAAGGTGGCATCGGTATCACCGGTGATGATTTGGATACGTTTTTTGCGAAGGTCAAAAATGAGTTGGGCAGCTTCTTCGGCTTTTGCTTCCAGGCTTTTGGAAACGACTTGGCTTTGTGTTACGGGAACCTTTTCAAATCCGTTGCCGGAACGCACGCTGCGGTACATCGTGGATTCTGCTTCGGTCAGGTTCGACGTCATCCCTTTGATTTGCATGTGCATCGGGTGTGTCGGAGTCGGGAAGCGCCATGTCTGCTCGCTGGCCGGTGTGTCATCTGACAGCATAACCAAGCCTTGGCTAGAAAACTCAAAGAATGCAGCGATGGCTTCCGGTTTTTTTAGGGCGGAAAGGTCAGCGATCATGCGCAATTGGGGATCTGCTTCCAAGGTGGGAATCAGACGAACGGTTTGCAGGCGGTAGCTGATGGTATTGCTTTCAGGAGCATCGATGCCCAGGTATTTCTTTGCAAAACGAGCATAAGGACCGGCTTGATAACTTTCCCGGACAGCCTCTACTGTAATCCGAACAGAGGTTCGGGGCAAGGTGTAGATGATGGATCCGTTCAGGTTTTCGGCAGCACGTTCTTGCGCAAAAGCCGGTTCTTGGCCGGAAGTGATAAAGGCCATTGTTGCGAAGGCCCATAATAGCGCTAACTTTTTCATAGGGTATTTGTTTTCTTATTCTTCAAAGTAATGCAATAATTTTTCTTTGGTAATGTCTCTTTTCCAACGCTTGTGGCTCCAGAGCCAAGCTGAGGGGGTACGTTGGATACTCTCTTCCAGGAGTTGGGCAAAGCGGTGGGTTACAAAACCGGGTTCTTCTTGGGCTGCGTTAGGGGTGATTACGGTAAATGTAAAGTGGTAGTAACCCCGTTTGCGACGATCAATTTCGGTGTAAAAGACGGGGAGTTCCAAGCGTGTAGCCAGGTATTCCGGTCCATTGATCATCGATGTAGGCTGGTTTAGGAAATTCATTCCGTATTTGGCACCACCTCGGGGTGATTGGTCCGCAATGAAATAATACATACCTTTCCCATCTCGGTGTTTGACCAAGTGGCGGAATACTTCTGCTGACTCGATCAACGTGCATACTTTTTTCTTGCTCCGCAACATTCGGACCAAACGATCGCCAATGCCTTTTTGTTTTTTGTAGATGAAAAAATTTTCGGACGCATCCAGGTCAATCCCAAAGATTTTGGAGTACGGTCCCATTGAACAGCAGATTTCCCAGTTTCCAAAATGGCCTAAAACGGAAATTAGATTTTTACCTGTTCCGAAAAGAGTTTGAATTGCTTCCGGGTTCTCAAACGATACGTGGCGATTGATTTTCGCTCTGCTTCGGGTTAGTGACCAAATCATTTCCACAAAAATATCCAAGAAATCGCGGTAGAACGCTTTAGCAATGCGTCGTATCTCGGGGTATTTCTTTTCGGGGAATGATCGGGAAAGGTTGGTGATGACAACAGTTTTCCGGTAGTGGAATACGTTGTATAGAAGAAAAGCTCCAAGATCAGCAATGGCGTGGTGGATACGCAAGGGAAGAAGCGAGACCAGGTAGATCAAGCCGACCAAGGGGTAATATAGGAGGTTTTCCAGTAGTCGTTTCATAGAAATGAATGAATCAAAGTCAACAAGCAAAGTTACCAACTTTTTAACAAATCGGGGCAGTATTTTCATAAAATTTAATATCTTTGTCCGTCTGTAACTTGACGAGAAACATTTTATTTACTAACTAATACCATTTAAAAGTATGTCATTCATTACGAATCTTTGGGAGACCAATCGTCCGATGATGATTCTGCTCGCCATTCTGATTGTAGTCATACCGTTCTTGGTTTTCTACATCAACAAAGCAAGAAAAGAACACCCTAAGGGCTTGATCGCTGCAGCATTGAGTAATATGGGTGAACGTTTCGGTTATTACATTATGAACGCCGTACTCCTCCTGTTCATTTGTTCAAAATTCGGTATCAGTGATGATGCTGCAGGTTGGATCTATGCGGTTTTCTATTTCCTCATTTATGTACTCAGTCTTCCCGGTGGTGTCATCGCAGACCGTACGCAAAATTACAAAGGCACCATTATCACGGGTCTTTGCGTAATGGCTTTGGGTTACGGTATGTTGTCCATTCCTGTGTTTGCTGAAGCAGCTGGTTTCTCATGGGTATTGGTATTTACTTGTGTGGCGCTGTTCATCATTGCGATGGGTAACGGTCTTTTCAAAGGTAACCTGCAAGCGGTTGTTGGTCAAATGTATGACAACTTTGAAGCGGAAGCAGCGAAAAAAGGTCCCGAAGCATTGGCTGAAGCCAAATCGAAACGTGACACTGGTTTCCAAATCTTCTATGTGTTTATCAACATCGGTGGTGTGATAGCCCCTTTCGTAGCACCCTTGCTCCGTAGCATGTGGTTGAATTTGCACAACCTTTCCTACAACGCAGACCTTCCGCGTCTTTGTCATAAATTTATCGAAGGTGCTGAATCCATGAGCGCTGTTGACCAAGCAAACTTGACTTCTTTGGCAGCAGAAGTTGGCCATTCAGGTGAAGTGACTGCTGAGTTTTGCAGCCAATACTTGAATGTATTCAACACCGGCGTTCACTATTCATTCATCGCTTCTGTGTTGGCAATGTTGATTTCATTGGTGATCTTCTTCATTGTGAAAAACCGTCTTCCTAACCCGGCTAAGAAAGAGAAGAAAGCCGTTGAAGAATACAGTGCCGAAGAAAAAGCAGCTAACGCAAAAGAAATCAAGCAACGCCTCTACGCTTTGTTTGCAGTATTGGGTGTTGCCGTATTCTTCTGGTTCTCATTCCACCAAAATGGTCAATCCCTTTCTGTATTTGCGCGTGACTTCGTTGCAACCGCTGCAATTCCGCCGGAAATTTGGCAATGTATCAACCCCTTGTTTGTGATCTTGTTGACCCCGGTGATCATGTGGGTATTTGCGGCATTGAGCAGAAGAGGCAAAGAAGTTTCTACTCCTCGTAAGATTGTGATTGGTATGTTCTTGGCGGCTTGTGCTTATATTTTCTTGGCGCTTATCGCGATTGTGAACAACTATCCTTCTGGAGAAGAATTCAAAGGCTTGGCTGACGCAATTAAGATCTCCATGAAATGTAACCCGATGGTCTTGATCTTGACTTACTTCTTCTTGACTGTTGCGGAATTGTTCATTTCACCGCTCGGACTTTCTTTCGTGTCAAAGATCGCTCCCCGTCACTTGCAAGGTATTTGCCAAGCATTGTGGTTGACTGCTACCGCAATCGGTAACCTGTTCATCGCGATCGGTGTGACCATGTTGAATACTTTCCCGGAACAATGGATGTGCTGGGCTGTATTTGCTGTATTCTGTCTCATTTCTATGGGCGTCATGTTGGGTATGGTAAAATGGTTGGAACGCGTAACTAACGCGTAATTCGTCCGATCCCTATAATTATGAAAAAGGCTGGCGTTCACACGTCAGCCTTTTTTATCGTTTGTTTTTTAGTTTAGAAAGAATAGCTGATTTGCAGCCCGCTGTTGAGACCGCAGATAGGAGAATATTCGGTAACACTGGCAAACCACCAGTCTCCGCGGCTACAGTCATTGTGTCTGTGTCGGATGCGGGTACCCAGACTGAGACTGAAAAATGCGTCAAAGTAGGGGTTTTTCTGTGCAGTTTGTTCGTCGTAATAGGACAAGCCGGCCTTTAATCCGATAAAGGGGGCAACCCTTTTGGGAGAGCAGGTCACGCGAAGGTCTGTAAAGACTGGAATGGCGAGGCCGTCGATCGTACGGAAGCCCACGCCACCACCGGCAAAGACATACGGGCCGAAGTGATAGCCAGCAATGCAGTCTACGCCCAATACGGGACTTACATTTGCTGCGAGATCCACCCGGAGTCCAAATCCCTTCGGGTCTCCCAAATATTGTCTGCCATCGGGGTGTTTCTCCAGGCGTGTCCCTATGATCCAGATGGGAATACCGGTTAATAGAGCGCCGAAGTCGGTCAACAGGATTGTCTCCATCCTGGTTTTTTGTTGGCGAGAAATATTGCCTCCAATCATAATGAAAGGCGTGAGAGGGCCATTGGAAATCATGGACATGATTCCAATGCTTGTCAATGTCTGGCCGATGGTCATCAGGGAGTTTCCTGCAAATTGGGTCTGCGATTGTTCCTGCTGGTTGGATTCAAATTCCAAAGTTTGAATTGTTTTTGATTCTGGTTGAACCGGTACTGCAAATTGTCCCCATATGTTGTTGGGAGCACATGATAGTACAATAATGAAACAAAAAGAGAGAATCAAAGAATGTTTCATAATTGATTTATATGATTATTGACAATTTTTTAAAGAAAGTATAATCTACAACCCTTCAGGGATGGAGAGGACGAGGACTTTGTTTTCTTCGTCAAGGCCACAGATCAGGTCTTCGTGGAAGGGGTAGAGGGCTTCTTCGCCTTCGGGAGTTTCAACCGCTAGGCAGAGGTTGCCACCGAAGTTGTGAAGATCTCGAATCGTACCACGAAGTTGTTCTTCTCCGTCGTACAAGGTGTATCCGATCAAGAAAATGGATTCTTCACCATCCTCCTCCATGCGGTCTTTGGGGAGGTAGATTTTCATCTTGGCCAACTCGTCTGCGGCAGATAGCGAGTCAATGCCTTCGAATTTGACGCGGGCGCGATTGCCCCGGAAATCGATCGATTCAAAAAAGAAAGGAACCGGTAATCCCTCAAAAAAGAAGAATACCGGTTCATTGATGTCCAAATCTTCCGGCATTTGAGGAAAAATGGAGATCATAACCTCCCCCTCTGTGCCGTAGGATTTTATTACCTGTGCAATCGGCAAGAAATGATCGTTGGCCGAAAGCATGCTGGTTACGCTTCAGGATTTTCAGCGGTAGCTTCTGCTTCAGCAGCTTGTGCAGCGGCTTCAGCGGCAGCAGCAGCTTCTTCAGCTTTACGTTGAGCAATAGCTTCCGCTCTTTCGCGGTTTACTTTTGCTTCAGCTTCCAAACCTGCTTTCACGAGTTGTTTCTTTTCGTCGGTAAGTTGTTGTTTACGACCAGCCAACTTCGCGTCTTTTTCTGCTTTCCAAGCATTCCATTTTTGTTCCGCTACTTCTGCGGTGAAAGCACCTTTCTTTACACCACCTTCCAAGTGCTTTTTCAACAATACACCTTCGTAAGACAAGATACGACGGCAAGTGTCGGTCGGTTGAGCACCATTGTTCAACCAAGTCAAAGCACGGTCAACATTTACGTTGATGGTTGCAGGGTTGGTGTTGGGGTTGTAAGTACCGATGCGTTCGATAAAGCGACCATCCCGGGGTGCGCGGCTATCGGCTACTACTACGTGATAGAAAGCATAATCTTTCTTACCGTGGCGGGACAAGCGAATTTTAACAGCCATTTTAAATGGTTTTTAAAAGTTAATAAATCAATAACTTCCTTATCTTCTCGAGAAAAGGCGCGCAAAGATAGCAAAAAAAAGAGACAATTCACTCAAAATCGTCTCTTTTTTAATTAACCTAAAATTTAACCTATGAAAAACTATCTTCATGTTCTGATGATTTAATTTTCAAAGTTCGTGCCAAAGTCCAGTAGGTGGTTGGTGAGTACTTCAATATTTTCGTATTTCAATAGGTTGGGGTGATCATATTCTTCAATTACCTCGACAAACCAGGTGTATTGGGAAGGGATGTAGCAGGATTTTCCGCCCAACTCCAATACCGGTGCAATGTCTGATTTGAAGGAGTTGCCGACCATTAGTAGTTCTTCGGGTTGGCAGCGCATCGTTTTACAGAGCCGTTCGTAATTGAGCCGGTCCTTTTCCACCATGATTTGGATGTGGTCAAAATAGGATTCCAGGCCCGATGCGTTGAGTTTGTCCATTTGTTCTTGCAGGTCCCCTTTGCTGGCCAGGACCAGTTGCCAGTGCCCGGCTTCTTGTAGGCGGGATAAACAAGCCTTTACCTGGGGAAAGAGCTCGTTGTGGGGCGTCATCAGGTATTTACCAAAATCGGCGATGGTTCGGACTTCTTCTGCAGAGAGTGACCGGTTGTGTTCGGGGCTGTTGGCTTCCTTGAGTTGTAGGGCACATTCGTACATGCATAGGGTAAAGGCTTTGGCCCCATAGCCAAAATGAGGCAACATCCAGTTTTTTTCCAGTTCCATGAGTCGGGTGTAGATGCTTTCCTGGGTTCCATAGTTGGAAAAATACCGGCAGAACGATTGTTCTATCTGCCGGTAGTTCTGTTCATTGCTCCAAAGGGTGTCATCAGCGTCAAACGCCAATACCCGGACCTTGTGCATGGGCATACAGTTGATGCTCATTGGTGAAGGGTTAGTTATTGGTGACGGGAAGGATGCAGAGGATCCGTACGTCTTCCAACGGACGATCGTTGGGGTTGGTCCGTTTGGCTGCGATGGCGTCGATTACATCCAAACCTTCTACGGTTTCACCAAAGATGGTGTATTGACCATCCAAGTGCACACAGTGTTTGGGATCGTGTACCAAATAGAATTGTGAGCCGGATGATTCGCGGCGAGGATTGACAAAGTCGCCTTGACGGGCTGCCGCCAATGCACCCTTCTTGTGGGTGTAATGGGGGAGAATTTCTGCGGGAATGGTATAGCCAGGTCCACCGGTTCCGTATTGGCTGGGGTTGTCAAAGCTCTTGGTGAGCGGGTCGCCGGTTTGGATCATGAAGCCGTTGATGACTCTGTGGAAGAGGACGTTGTCATAGAATCCCTCAGAGGCGAGTTTCAAGAAGTTTTCCCGGTGTTTCGAGGTGTCTTCGTACAATTTGATACGGATGGTACCTTCGCTGGTCACCACATCCAGAAGTGTTTCCGGAGTTACGTTTTCCGGAATGAAATCGTCGTTGATGTTCATAGTCGTTTCATCTTGTTGGGCCGTTTCCCCTTGCTTGCTGGAGCGGTTTCCGCAGGAAGTAAGGGTCAAGCCAGCCACCATCATTAAAGTAAATAATTTGATACGCATATTTTAAATTTTTTGTTCGTACTTTTGTAGGCACTCGTAGCGCAAATTTATTACTTTTTCAGAACTCACACAAACCTATGTCGCAGAAACCCTCGGGAGCCTTGAAGAAATTAGCAGGAGAAACCGCCATCTATGGTCTTAGTACCATTCTTGCCCGGTTCATCAACTTCCTGTTTGTGCCGCTTTATACCTACATCCTTTCTACATCGGATTATGGGGTGTTGACGGAGTTTATGGCATATATTGCTTTGCTGCAAGTGGTTTTGTTGCTGGGTCTGGAGACCGGCTGTTTCCGTTTTGCCAACCGGGAGGGTGTCAATCCGAGTGCTGTGTTCTCAAATGCTTATCTGGCGGTTTCTGTGGTGTCGGTCGGATTTTTGCTGTTGCTGTTGGGCTTTGCAGGGCCTTTGTCTGAGAAGATGGGCTATGCCGGAAGCGAATCTTGTTTCTGGTGGATTGGCTGGATCCTGGCTTTGGATTCAACAACGGCCATCCTGTTTGCAAAATTGCGGTATGAAGGAAGAGCCTGGCGTTTTGCTTTGATCAAGACGGCAAAGATTCTGTCGGAGACTGGAATGAACCTCTTCTTGTTCTTGATCTTTCCGGATTATGTAGCGGCCCATCCGGATAGCTGGCTGCTACAGTTCTTGCCCGCGACTCCGAATTATAGCTATCCGGTATTTGCCATCTGCTTCAGTTGTGTTGTTGCTTTCTTGTTGCTGTTGCCGGATTTGTTGCGGATCCGTTTTTGTCCGGACCGGGGTTTGACCAGGGCGATGCTCCGCTATTCCCTGCCGTTGATGTTGGCCGCTTTGCCGGGGATTGCAAATGATTTCTTGGATCGGATTCTGTTCCGCTTCTTTCATGTGGATCAGTCGTTGTGGCAATCGGATTTGGGGATTTATCAGGCCGCTGTAAAGTTGGCCGTCATCATGTCGTTGTTTGTTCAAATGTTCCGGTATGCGGCCGAGCCGTTCTTCTTTTCGCGGGCCAAGGATCGGAATTCTCCTGAGCTTTATGCGCGCGTAATGGAGTATTTTGTGGCCTTTTGTATGTTGATCTTTCTGGGTGTTACGCTCTATATAGATCTGTTTCAATTATTGTTGGGTCGTGATTTCCGTGCAGGTATGGGTATTGTTCCAATTATGTTGCTGAGTTACTTGATGCTGGGGATGTTGTACAATGTTTCGATGTGGTACAAACTCTCGGACCGTTCCGGTTATGCCATCTGGATTACATTGGCGGGTTTGGTGGTCAGTGCTGTCATCAATATCCTCTTTTTGCCGAAGTATTCTTATTGGGCGGCAGCCTGGGGACATTTTATGAGTTATGCGGTCATGCTGCTCATAAGTGCTCTGCTGGGGAATAAATACTATCCCATTCCCTATCGGTGGGGGCGCATTCTTTCCTTGATTGCTTGGGCTTGTCTGATCTATGGGCTGTCGATTTGCTTGCCAGTGATGAATTTGGGCTTGAAGTTGACCATCCATACGGCTTTGATTTTCCTCTACATGATTATCTATTATTTTGGTTATGAATATAAAAATCGTCAACAAATCACCGTTTGATCTGCCTCAATATGCGACAGCAGCCGCAGCAGGTATGGATCTTCGTGCCAATCTGCAGGAGTCGGTAATTCTGGCCCCGCTTCAACGTAAAATTATTCCGACGGGATTAAGCATGGAGTTGCCGGTCGGCTATGAAGCCCAAGTTCGTCCCAGAAGTGGCTTGGCAGCCAAGCATGGGATTACCGTTTTGAATGCGCCAGGTACCATTGATGCGGATTATCGGGGCGATATCGGTGTAATCTTGATTAATCTTTCCGATACTCCCTTTGAAATCAAACCGGGAGAGCGCATTGCACAAATGGTTATTGCCCGTCACGAACAGGCCAATTGGGTTGAAGTGGACTCCGTGGAGGCTTTGGAAGAGAGTCTTCGAGGTGCGGGTGGATTTGGTTCAACAGGGAAATAAATTCGCATAAGGGTATGAAAATAGCTGATTTGTATCGGGTTTTTCAGCAATCGGACGGAGTGTCCAAGGATAGTCGCAGTACGGCCGGTCGGATTTACTTTGCCTTGCGAGGTGAGCGCTTTGATGGAAATGATTTTGCGTTGTCAGCTTTGGAGCAAGGGGCGAGTGCTGTGGTTGTTGCTGCGGATAGTGGTGTAGCACAGCAAGCGGAAGTTGCTTCCTTTGTGGAGGCGGGAAAAGTCTTTGTGGCAGAGGATCCGCTCAAGACGTTGCAGGACCTTGCTCGCTATCACCGAAGTCGTTTTCGCATCCCGGTGATTGCTTTGACGGGCACCAATGGAAAGACAACGACCAAGGAGTTGGTTCGTGCAGCTTTATCGGCCAAGTATCGGGTAACTGCCACTCAGGGTAACTTAAATAATCACATCGGTGTGCCGCTAACGCTTTTGGAAATTAACTCTGACACAGAAATTGCCATTGTGGAGATGGGGGCAAGTGCACCCAAAGAGATTGCGTTACTAGCCTCAATTGCTCTGCCTACCTTTGGTCTGATTACCAATGTTGGAACGGCGCATATTCTTGGCTTTGGTTCTTTTGAAGGGGTGCAACAAGCCAAGGGTGAGTTGTATGATTATCTGCAACGTACAGCGGACTTGGCCTTTGTGAACGTGGCCAATCCTCATTTGCAGGAAATGGCTCGGATGCGTCCGGATTTGCGGGTGCAGCCCTATAGCTTGGATCTGGCAGGTGCTCGCGTAGCTCCAATCACTTGGGATCAGCCCTTTTTGCGCTTGTCCTTTGAGGATGGTTCTGAACTGTCAACCAAGTTGGTAGGTCATTACAATGCAGATAATGTGATGGCGGCCTTGGCTGTTGCTGACTATTTTGGGGTTCCGAGGCAACAGGCGCGTGCTGCTGTTGCTGCATACGAGCCGGCCAATAATCGGTCTCAGTTGTTGAAAACGGATAAGAACCTGCTGATTGTGGATGCTTATAACGCAAATCCATCCAGTATGGCTGCAGCCTTGGAGAGCTTTGGTCGGATTGAATCTCCTAACAAGGGGGTTATTTTGGGAGATATGCGAGAGTTGGGGGTGGTTAGCGAAACAGAACACCGCAAGGTGATGGAACGTGTTGCAGGGATGGATTTGAAAGCAGCCTGGTTTGTAGGGGAGCTATTTGGACACTTGAATCAGACCTGGTCGAATCCCGCTATACCCGTACGATTCTTTGCAAATGTAGAGGCGCTCAAACAACACTTGAAGGAGGCCACTACGCAGCAGATGACTTGGTTGATCAAGGGATCCAATGGAATTGGGTTGCAACAAATCATTCAGGATTTATAGCCCGTTTTGTTTAGCTTCAACCACTCAAAGAGTAGGAGGGTGTTGGCTAATTTGACTTGTGTCAGCTGTTCCGGTCGGGACAGCTGTTTTTTTTGTCGGTGGTAATCCATGTGGGCGTTCCATACGCTTTTGAAGAAGGTCCATTTCCCGGTTAATAAGTAAACAGCAGCAATGGCGCTATCGAAACACATCCGCAGGAAAATCCGTCCGTTGCGGGTGGATAACGGTAGGTTCTTGTGGAGCATAAAGAGGTTGTTCCGGAAGTTGAGGTACAACTTTCTCGGAGAATTGTTTGGCAAGGTGCCTCCTCCGACGTGGTAAATTACAGATTGTGGAATCACCCAGACCTGATGATCCAGGGACTGGACGCGCCAGCAAAGATCGATCTCCTCCATGTGGGCGAAGAACAAGTCGTCCAAACCACCGGTTTGGGCATACAAATGAGTACGAATCAGAAAGCAGGTGCCAGATGCCCAGAAAACTTGAGTGGGATAGTCGTATTGGCCGTAATCTTTTTCGATTTTGGACAGCACCCGGCCTTGACAGTAGGGGAATCCTAACCAATCTACGAATCCGCCACAGGCTCCTGCGTGTTCAAAATGGTCTCGCTGATAATAGGAGCGCACTTTGGGAGAGCAGACACCCGCCTTGGGGTGAGAATCCATGAATTGGATCAGAGGAGAGAGCCATTCATGGGTGACTTCAACATCGGAGTTCAGTAGTAAGAAATAATCATATTTCTGCTCCCATTGTTGTATTTGGGCAAAAGCCCGGTTGTAACCTCCGGTAAAACCGTAGTTTTTGTCCAGCAAGATGAGGCGAACGCTGGGATATTGTTCTCGAAGCCAAGCCACTGAGTCGTCGCTGGATCCGTTGTCTGCAACGATGAGTGTGGCTTCCCCTGTTTGAAGTTCAGGGGTTCTTTCCAGAAGGATGGGGACAAACTGTTTTAAAAAACTGAGTCCATTCCAATTCAAGATAACAATAGCGGTTGTTCCCATAAATATACAAAGTTAAAAAAATCCCAACATAACGCAAATTGCTGCAAATGCAATTTGTGATTAGAGTCTTTTTTTGAGTGATTGACTTGATATGTAAGAAAAATTATATTTGCAAAAACATTAAAAAATATAAAATATATTACAAAAACTTTTCTTTGGATATAGAATACAAAAAGAGGAATGGAAATGCTGCTAACGAACTCCTCATAGAGGTCATTGTTTAACAATTTAAATTTTGTGCTTATGAAACGTTTTATTCTAGCTTTGTGCGCGGCTCTTCTTATGGTGGCTTGTGAGCCTACTGAAATATCCTCTCCTGTTGATAAAACAAAATTGTCAATAATGGCGGAGCAGGTTCACGGAACATCATCATATGTTTTGTTAGAGTTTGAAGCAGGAGAGCTGGCTAAATGGATAGAGTTTCAACTGATTTCATATTACCAATATCAGACAGAGGAGATTAATGAATCTTATTTTCGAAGAATTCCTGTCACTTCAGAGAATGTAATGTTAAATATCCCTCAAATGGGAAATTATATGTTGGTAGCGCGAGCTGTGTCAGAAGATGGATACACCGGTGAGACATTATATTTGCCGATTATAGGAGCTCCTGCTGGTTTTGAGGTTATTGATATTTCTGCCATCCATTGTCGATACCGGGTTCGTGTTTTTGGAGAGGCGATGAATTTGTGGATCTATACTGATCAATCTTCCAATATGCACAAGGTAGAAGAGGAGGGGATTTTGATATTGGGAGAGGGTTTTCCTAATTCTACTGCTGCGGGTTATGTGGTCTTTGTTGGCGAAAAGGAGGTGGGTGAATATAGTTTTAGACTTCTTTCAGGAGCCTATGATTCATCACAACCATTGCCGGGTCAACCCGAGTTGAGGGTCTCAACCTATGATATGTACAGTTTAGAGTTATCCATTACTCATGCAGATAATACGATATTGAGTTTGTACACGATCCTACCAAAGTCTAAATTGGCAGGTATGACACTGGCGGATTATTTAAAAAATCATCCGGAGGTTTTTGAATCAATGGGATACTACATGAATTCGGATAGGAAACCTATTTGTAGAGTTCCAGAAGATGGCTCTTATATAGTAATGGTAGTTCCGCTTAATAGAAATGGAAGAGAAGGTATGGGTAAGATGGTTGCGGAAGAAATTGAAATTAAAGAGGGAGTATTACTAAAATAAATGCAGTGAGTTATGAAGTATCTAAATCGTTCGTCATTAAGTGTTATTTGTCTCTTTCTTGTTGGGTTGACTTATGCCCAGGGGGATATTAAACCTCTTAAAAACAAGCAGCATTCGTTGGAGTTGGCATATGGAACTCCTAGTATTGTGGCATATTTGGAGACGCCAGGCAGTAGTGAAGTCGAAGGGTTTTATTATCCGAAAGGGCAAAAGGTGGAGGATGTTTATCATCATCCAAACATAAACCTGTCCTATGTTTATTCTTGGGCTGAAAGATGGGATTTGGTAACACTGGCAAATATTCACTTGAATTCTTATAAAGTGATGCAATATCCGGAAAAAGAAGGCTATGTTCCTCCAGAAGGATCTTATCAGATGGAGTATGATTGGACTCAAGAACCGGCACTTCTGAGACAGGAAAGGCAAATCAAAGGTTCGCTTACTTTTGCAGTCCGTTACCATTGGCTATTGCGGGAACAAGTGAGTTGTTATTCTGCTTTAGGAATTAGTTTATGGGTTTTTCCACTACCTTATATAACGCCAATAGGTGTCCGGTTTGGTAAAGGTAGAATATATGGACTTGTAGAGGCGAATATCTCCGCTGCAAACATGATCGGTATGGCTGGATTGGGTGTTCGCTTGTAATCCGCCAATAAGATAAAATTTATGTAGGAGTATTCGACTCGGATAATCCTGTCGTGGAGACAAGATCTTCAGATGGTGATTGTTATGATAAATTTTATAGAATATTAACCTATAAACTTCCATAGTTATGAAGAAACATTATATCCTTTTAGTTAGCGTTTTTCTGATGTCTATGGTCAGTTCTCATACGACCTATGCACAATATGTAACTGAGGATACACAATTGGCTCCGACCAACTTTAGCTACGATGTTGGGCAGAGTCTGGTGTACTTTGGAGGCGGTGTTGCTGTCTTTGGCGCCGGTGTTTTGGCTGCTCAGTATGTTTACGATGTGACTCATCCCAACCCTGCGGAAGATGCAGGAACCCCTGTCTTGCCGATTGTTGGTTATGCGGGATTGGTAACAGGAGGGATTCTTGCGGTGATTGGAGCCCAGTTCTGGTACAAAGGAGCGCAGCGATTGGGTGAACGGGTCGGCTTGCAGTACATTGGCGATCCGACCGGTTATTCTACGCGTTTTAGTATGTCGGGTGGCCTCGCCCATCCGATATCTATGAACCTGGTTCGTGGTTATCATTTTAATCATCATCTCTTTTTTGGGGTGGGTGCAGGATTGCAGTTTTTCAACAAGCCCTCTATGCCGGTTTACTTGAATTTTGAGTATTCTGCTTTGAAGAGACGAATAACCCCGTACATTAGTGCAAAGCTAGGGGGAAATTTCTTGTTTAGTGATTCATCGGAACGTGATCAAATGGTTGTGGGATATGGGGGCGTGGAGATTGGAACACGTATTCGTCATCGGACCAAGGATGCGGGACATGGAGCCTGGAGTTTGGCTATGTTTTATGAAAGCAGTGAATTTTTGGGAGGAAACGTTGGAGTGAGCTTGGGCTATGCATTCTAGCCACGGATGGATCTAAAAACGAAGCGGCTCTTACTGAAAAGTAGGAGCCGCTTTTTATGAGGGTTGCTCGGTGGGATTATTCTACAACCGGTACCAGGTTGCGGTCGCCGTAACCGTTATCTACTCGGGCAACGTAGCACCAGAATTTGTTCTCGCGAATCCATTCCAGCGGGTAGGCGGCCACTTCGCGGCCGTAGGCGTGGTTCCACTCGTTGGCGCAAACTTCTTCTGCTGTGTGCGGAGCCATCTTGACCGGGTTGTCGTTCTTGTCGTAGGTGCCATCGGCAATCGCTTGGCACTCTTTCAGGATTTGCTTCATGGTGTCGATGAATCGATCCAATTCCGCTTTGTTTTCACTTTCGGTAGGTTCAACCATCAAAGTTTCGTGTACCGGGAAGGAAAGGGTGGGCGCATGGAAACCGTAGTCCATCAGACGTTTGGCGATGTCTGTAGCGTCAACACCGTAGGCAGATTTGAAGTGTTGCAGGTCAACGATGCACTCGTGGGCTACACGGCCAGTAGCTCCGGTGTACAAAGTGTTGTAGTCCGGAGTCAAGCGGGTAGAAATGTAGTTGGCATTCAGGATTGCCAATGAGGTAGCCGCGCGGAGACCATCGGCACCCAGCATCTTGATGTAAGCGTGCGTGATGGGAAGCAACAGCGGGCTTCCATAAGGAGCAGATCCAACTGCTGTGATGTTTTCACCGCCACATTCCGGAACCATCGGGTGACCCGGCAAGTAAGGAGTCAAGTGTTTGGCTACGCAGATCGGGCCAACACCAGGACCACCACCACCGTGGGGCATTGCAAAGGTTTTGTGCAAGTTCAGGTGGCAAACGTCAGCACCGATGAAGCCGGGGTTGGTAATGGCAACTTGGGCATTCATATTTGCACCGTCCATAAATACTTGTCCGCCATTTTCGTGGATGATGTTGCAGATTTCGCGGATCTTCACTTCAAATACACCGTGGGTGGACGGGTAGGTGATCATGATACCAGCGAGGTTGTCGCGGTTGGCAATTGCTTTTTCGCGCAATTCTTCCACGTTGATGTTGCCATGGTCATCGCAGCCTACCAAAACAATATTAAAGCCAGCCATTGCGGCACTTGCGGGGTTGGTTCCGTGTGCAGAGGTCGGGATAATGATGATATTGCGGTGGCCCTGTCCATTGGCTTTTTGGTAATTGCGGATGGTCAACAGACCGGCATATTCACCGGCAGCACCTGAGTTCGGTTGCAGTGAGCAGGCGTCAAAACCAGTGATGATGGCCAGGTCGCGTTCCAATTCGTGAATCATTTCCAAGTAACCCTTTGCTTGTTCTTGGGGAGCATAGGGGTGAACATTGGTCAATTCACTCCAGCTAAGCGGCATCATTTCTGCAGCTGCATTCAATTTCATGGTGCAAGAACCCAGCGGAATCATCGAGTGGGTCAAGGAGATGTCGCGACGTTCCAATTTCTTGATGTAACGCATCATCTCGGTTTCCGAGTGGTATTTGTTGAAGATCGACTGGGTCAAGATGGCGGATTCACGGGCCATCGGAACAGCAATTTCTCCAACACAAGCACAAGCTTGGGTAGATACTTCAAAAATGGCCAGAATTTGTTGGGCTTCTTTGCAGTCGGTCAATTCGTCGCAAGAGATTTGTACTTGGTCGGCAGCCGGATAATAGAAGTTGAAGCCGGCAGCTTCTGCACGTTGGCGGATCTTCGCTGCATCTACACCGATGATGCGGATGGTGTCGAAATACTCGTTTGTTGCCAATTGGTAACCAGCCGCTGTTAGTTTTGCTCCCAATGCGTGTGCGTATTTGAAGGTCTTGGCAGCAATGCTACGGATTCCTTCCGGTCCGTGGTAAGCGGCATACATACCGCTCATGATGGCCATCAACGCAGTTGCAGTACAGATGTTGGAAGTTGCTTTTTCGCGTTTGATGTGTTGTTCACGAGTTTGAAGCGCCAAGCGGTAAGCGGGTTTTCCGTGACGGTCGATGGACAAACCGATGATACGGCCCGGGATGTTCCGTTTGTAGGTGTCGCGGGTTGCCATCCAGCCGGCGGTCGGACCACCGAAGCCCATCGGCAAACCGAAGCGTTGAGCGGTGCCGACAGCGATGTCTGCTCCCCATGCAGCGGGTTCTTTCAGGACTGCCAATGCCAACAGGTCGCAATAAGCAGAAACCAACATACCAGCTTCGTGTGCTTTTTCGCAGAACAGGGTGTAGTCGCGAACTTCACCGTCGGCTGCGGGGTATTGCAACAAGGCGCCGTACATCATTTCGCCAAAGCCGGCTTCCAATTGTTCTTTCCAGTCTCCGATTACCAGTTCGATGCCCAAGCCGGCTGCACGGGTGACCAATACTGACAGCACTTGCGGGAAGATGTTTTTGTCAACAAAGATTTGGTTTTTACCTTTCTTGATTGCATCACGGGAGCGCAACTCGAACATCATCCGCATAGCTTCAGCTGCGGCAGTCGCATCGTCCAACATCGAGCAGTTGGCCATGCCAAAGCCGGTCAAAGAAGAAATCATGGTTTGGAAGTTGATCAACGCTTCCAGACGGCCTTGGGATATTTCAGCTTGGTAAGGAGTATAAGAAGTGTACCAAGAGGGATTTTCAAAGATATTGCGCAAGATGACCGGCAAGGAAGCGGTTCCATACCAGCCCAAACCGATCATTGAACGGAAGTTTTGGTTTTGAGCAACCATCTTTTTCAGACGGGTCAGGTATTCTTGTTCGCTCAAGGCCGGGTCCAAAGCCAAAGGCTCATTCAACAGAATGTCTTTGGGGAAGGTTTGTCCGATCAGTTCATCCAACGATGCGGCACCCACTACGTCGAGCATTTCTCGAATCTCGGCTTCACGCGGGCCATTGTGTCTTTGTGCAAAGTTTAATGCCATAAGAAATATTGTTTAAAATTGAATAATTCGTTTCTACAGACTACAAAGATAATTTTTATTGATTAACTTTACCGAATAAACGAAAACACTTTTTTATGGAAATGCAGTTTTTTAGTGCGATACCGGATTTTTTTCACCGTCATTTGAAGGCAGTGGGTATTCCGGAAGTATGGGCTGGATGGGGTGATCAGATTTTGTCCTTGGCTTTTATCGCCTTATTGATCTGGTTGCTGACGGTGGTTATTGATGCGTTGGTGAACCGTTTCGTGAAACGTTTGGTTCATTTAACCTCGGCCAAGTGGGACGATGTCTTTTTCGAAAACCGTGTTTTTCACAAGGCGGTCTATCTGCTCCCTTCCATCCTGTTGTATTCGGCATTGCCTTTTGCCATCCGTAGTGAGTCGGGTGTGGAGTTCTTCCGCAAGGTGCTGGATATTTACATCATCATTCGTTTTGTGATTTTGATCAGGTCTGTTTCCAGGTCTTTGTCCGAGATTTATTCCAAAAAATCCTCGTACATCAATAAGCCGGTGCTGGTGTTTTTTCAAGTCATCAATGTGGCGGTTTATTTCATTGCCGGATTGTTGATTCTCAGTGTTTTGATCAACCAACCGATGGGAACGCTCATTGCGGGTCTTGGAGCTTCGATGGCGATCATTGTATTGGTGTTCAAGGATACATTGTTGGGCTTGATTTCTGGTTGGCAGTTGACATCCAATGACTTGCTTCGTGTGGGTGATTGGATTACGGTGCCGAAGTACGGGGCGGACGGGGATGTTATCGAAATCAACCTCTATTCTGTGAAAGTGTGTAATTTTGATAAGACCATTACAACGTTGCCGCCTTATGCGCTGATGAGTGAATCGTTCCAGAACTGGCGTGGAATGATTGATGCGGGAGGACGTCGTATCAAGCGGGCTGTCAATATTGATATGAAGTCGGTCAGGATGTGTGATGAGGCTTTGATGGAGCGCTTTTCAAAGATTGAGATCATCAAGAACTACTTGGTGGAAACACAAGCTCAGCTGGATCGTTATAACGAGCAGCGCAGTTCCGATAGTCAAGAAGTGCCGAATGTGATACGTCAGACGAACTTGGGCGTATTTCGGGCTTATGTGACAGCTTACCTCCAACAGCATCCGCAACTAAAGCATGATATGACCACAATGGTGCGACAGTTACAGCCGACTGAACGGGGATTGCCCATGGAGGTGTATTGCTTTGTTGATGGAACACAGTGGACACATTACGAGAACGTGCAGTCCGATATTTTTGACCACATTCTGTCAGTGTTGCCAATCTTTGATTTACAAGTTTATCAGTTCCCTACGGATCCGATGGTGTTACCATAGGTAGCAGCATTTGATGCCCAGTCCGACGGCAGTTTCGGTTTGGTATTGCGGAAGGTATTGCAGGTTGGCGTAGAGTTGAGTCATCAAATGGGGGCGAATCCGGTAGCCAAGACCGGCTTCTACCATCAAGCCCATTTCCCAGGGCCGGTTGCCGGGTAATGCTTGCGAGGTGTATTCAATGGCCAGGGAAGAGCTGGTTTCCAGGCGGATTGTTTCGGTGAGTGAGTAGCCGTAAACAATGCCGGTGTTCAGACCGTTGCGTAGCGATCCTTCCGCGTAATCCATGCTGCATTGCACGACCCCCCCCCAATTGGGTGAGAAGTACCAATTGCATTGAATCAGCCATTGGTTGCCCCACTTCCCATTTCCGGCAGTATCTTCCAGATAAATGGGTCCCATTCCAATCGCCAGGTAGTTGTTTTTCTCGTAGGTGTCATCCGATTGGGTAGTAAATCCGTCGGAGGTAGCCTCGTTAAAAATCAGTTCGCTGAATACATAGCCCAATTCCGTTGAGAGAATTCCAATTCCAGCCCCGCATAGGAGGTCTGAAAACCAGTGTTTGTTGTTGGTAATCCGGCTCAAGGCGGTGGCTGTGGCAACAGCATAGCCTCCAAAGCCGATCCAGGGTGACAAACTGCTACCGTACTCTTTGTTCAACATGGTAGCGGTCATGAATGCCGTGGCGGTATGGCCCGATGGAAAGGAATTGTGGCGGGACTGGTCAGGTCGTTCGCGAGAGATGGTGTATTTCAGACTATTGACCATGAGAGCATTCAAGGCGATGGCAAAAGCATCACTCACGAGCATTTTGGGCCAACTGCTTGCGCTTGGAACTCCTGTCGCCTTCAATCCCAACATAGCCGCTGCCGGCAGGTATTGCAGGTAGTCGTCGTAGTGGTAGCGGAAGTTTGGCAGATAGTCTTGGCGGAAATCGTAGGTATTGATGTCGAAGTTGCTATTTGCTACAAAGGCGCTGGTGAGAATCAAACCGGATGCGATCCCAATGGAGCTGTAGTCGGTCTCTGCCGATAAGGAGGTTGTACTGAGTAGCAGGCTAACTAGCCAGGTGAGTGTAATGATTTTTTTCATCGTCTCCAGCGTTCAAGGTCCATTCGTACATACATAAATAACAGTACCGTAAAGGCAAGTAGGGAGGATCCTCCGTAACTGATCAAAGGGAGGGGTATTCCGATTACTGGCATCAAACCGATGGTCATACCAATGTTAATGAGTATGTGCATGAAAAAGATGGCCGCGACGCAATAGCCGTAAATACGGATGCTGGCTTCTTTCTGTCGCTCAGCGGTGATGAGTAGTCGGGTGATGAGGATGAAGAAAACGGCCAGCAGACCGAAACTACCCAAAAATCCCCATTCTTCGCCCACTGTGCAGAAGATAAAGTCCGTACTTTGTTCCGGTACAAATTTGAATTTGGTCTGGGTTCCTTCCAGGAATCCTTTGCCGGAGAAACCACCGGATCCAATTGCAATCATCGATTGGTTGACGTTGTAACCGATGCCGTGCGGGTCGTCTCGGATACCCAGCAGGTTTTCAATCCGAGCTTGGTGGTGGGGTTGCAGTACTTTGTCGAAGATAAACTCCACACAGAAAATCAGGATTAAGGAGGCAATCAGTCCTCCTACAAACCATTTCATTTTTTTCTCTTTGCGCCGTATCAGGCGGACGATCCAGTAGAGGCAAAAAGCGGAAAGAAGGAGGGCCATCAACAGATCGCTCCCCATTTCAGCAAGTGGTGCGAGCCACGGTAGGGTGATTAGGCGGGGAAGGAATGCCAGCAGGACGATGGCGATCAGGTAGCCGGGGATACAGATTAGGGGTTGCCGTGCTTGCCCCCCGCGAAGCAATCCAAAGATGCCCAGCAGGACGAGCATTGATACAAAGGGGGAGAATTTTAAGGTCAAGATGAACAACAGGATCACCAAGCCCAGGAAGAAGATGATCCAGCCAGTGAGTCCTTCTCGATAGAGGACAAAGAGAAAACCGACATACACGAGGATGGTTCCCATTTCCGGTTCCAGGATAATGAGTCCTGCCGGAATACCCAAAATCAGCAGCACTTTGAGCAGATCGTGCCAGCGGTTGATCTTGAAGTTGTAGTGGCTCATCACGGTAGCCAATCCCAGGGATGTGGTAATTTTGGATAGTTCTGAGGGTTGGAAACTCACGGACCCCAGGGAAAACCACGACTTGGACCCGTTTACCTCCTTCCCGAATACCAGAACACCGACCAGTAGGATCAGTACCCCCAAGTACAATAGCCAAGTTGTGGACAGGTACCAACGGGGATTGATGAAGAAGATCAAAGCGCAGGCTACCCCGATGCTGATGCTAATCCAAATGAATTGCATACCTGCCTTGGTTCCCAAGTTCAGCATACCGGATGCTTCCTCTGAGAAGGACGAAGCATAGATGTTGATCCAGCCAAAAAAAGTCAGCAGTAGGTAGCAGATGACAATGACCCAATCGATGTGTCGGTAGGATAGTTCGCTTTGTCTCATTATTTTTGGGCCTTGACTTTGTTCAATAAATTCGCTTCGACAATCCGATCTTCAATCCATTTCTTGGATTTGCTGATGGTGTCATTCAAGTATTTTTCGACCATTAGACCGGCAGTGGGAGCCGCCCACGATCCACCGGCACCGGCATTTTCCATATAGACAGCAACGGCAATTCGGGGATTATCCTTTGGAGCAAAGCAGACAAAGACGGAGTGGTCGTCACCGTGAGGGTTCTGCGCAGTTCCGGTTTTTCCACAAACATCCAGGTCTTTTGTTGCAGCCAATCGGCCGGTGGCACCGGATCCGGGAGGCGAGTTGACCGCCATGTGCATGCCTTCGATTACGGGTTCAAAGTGCACGGGGTTGATCAAGGTGTGAATAGCTTCCCGATATTTGGGATCCAGGTCTTCTGGATTTTCCGGTTTGATGATGTGCGGAATGAAGTAGTGGCCCCGGTTGGCAAGGATTGCCCCCAAGTTGGCCAAGTGTAGCGGGGTACAACCCAATTCCCCTTGTCCGATGGACAGGGAGATGACGGATAGTGCGCTCCAGCCTCTTTTGCCATAGGTGCGGTTGTAGAGCGCCGTGTTCGGAACATAGCCCGCTTGTTCAGCCGGAAAATCACTGCCAAGCTTTTTGCCGAATCCAAAACTTTGAACCATTTCCCGCCAGTGGGTGAAAGCGGCTTGGATGGAATCGTGTGCAGGATTGTGCAGAATATCGCGGAACAACTCGCAATAGTAGGCGTTGCAGGACATCATAATGGACTGTCTGAAATCCAGCGGGGTCGGGTGGGTGTGACAGCCGACCCGGATACCAGATGCACGGAATCCATCGTAGCAGCCGTGTTTGGAGGTGGTCTTGACCACACCGTCTTCCAAACCGATGAGTGCATTGACCAGTTTGAAGACTGAACCTGGCGGCTGGGGTGACATTACTGCGCGGTTGAACATTGGCTTGAGCGGGTCCGATGAGATTTTGCCGTAGTGTTTTCCAATTTCGGCCAAAATGGAAACGTGTATCCCCGGGCTGGAGACCATGGATAGGATTTCACCCGTCGTGGGTTCAATGGCGACGATGCTGCCGACCTTGTTCTGCATCAAGTATTCGCCATATTGTTGCAGTTCGGCATCAATGGTGGTGATCACATCTTCTCCCGGGACGGCCGCTTTGTCAAATTCGCCATTGCTGTATGAATCCTGGATGCGGTTGTGAACGTTTCGCAGGAAGATGTTATAACCCTTTTCTCCTCGCAACTGCTCTTCACAAACCAATTCCAGGCCGGTTTTCCCCGCATAGTCTCCACTTTGATATTCGGGATGCTTTTTCAGGTAGCTGGCATCGACTTCTGATACATAGCCCAACAAGTTGCCACCGGCATTGTAGGGGTAACTGCGGATGGTGCGGGGGACAGCGGTGAAGCCAGGAAAGTGGTGACTCATTTCCAGAAAATGGCTGTATTGGTCTTGGGTGACCTGCTTAAGGAAGGTCTTGCTTTGGAAACCGATGCGGCTGCGATACCGTCGGTACTCGGCAAAGGTAGCATGGACATCTTCGGGGTTCAGGTCGAAGATGCGGCATAGGGCAAGTGTGTCAAAAGGCTTGACGTCATAGGGCGTGACGATGATGTCGTAAGAGTAGGCATTATCCACCAGCACTCGCCCATTCCGGTCAAGAATTCGCCCACGAACCGGGTACTTGGCGATGTATCGCAATGCGTTGTTCTCGGCATTGACCTTGTACTGGGTGTCCAGGATTTGGATATTGAACAGACGAATTAGGATGATCGAGAAAAAGATCATCATCCCCAGGATGAGCAGGCGTTGTTTGTAAAGATCTTTCCCCATGACCTATTCTTCACGGATGATTAGCCAGGTGAAAAGAAAGCCCAAAGCGGCATTGATGACCGTGCCAACAACGATCCGTCCCACAAGTAACGGGGAGGGTAGAATGCCGGCTCCTTCCCAAAGGATGTAGATGGAAAGGAAAAGGAAATATAGCAGCACCAGGTAAAGGAAAAAACGACCGCTTCCCATGCTGAGCTGGCACGGGTAGGGATATTTTTCCAGCGAGTTTTCATTGGTAAAGGCCCGGATGAGCGGATAACGGAGCAGCACCATTGCGGTCATTGCGGAAGCATTCAGTCCCAGGATTCCATTTCCCAAAAGATCCGACAGCAATCCAATGCCAAATGCAGCCAAGAGCATCGGTATTCCCCGTAATTGAATGGGCATCAGGAAGACAATAATCGGAGCCAGAATCAGGTAGAGATTCGAATTAAGGGTCAGGTACTTGTCAATTACAGCCTGGAGTAGGATCACCAGCAGGGCAACCAGTAGAAAGTGGCGGACTTTGATCATAAGGATTCTATTTCGGTTTCTTGGTTGTTGTAAACAATGTACACGAAATGCAGGGAGCGGAAGTCTTCAAACAGATCCAGATAGAGGCGGTGGCTGACGCCGTCAATGAGTTTGTGGGAAGCGACCGTTCCAATGGGAATGTTTTTGGGAAAGAGCTGGGAGTAGCCGCTGGAAACAACCGTATCTCCTATCGCATAGGTGGTATGGATGGGAATTTCATCCATAATGACTTGGTTGTGGCGGACACCATCCCAACGGATTGGTCCGAACGTATTGCTTTTTGCCAATGTCCCGGTAATGCCCCGATCGATGTCCAGGAGGGATACCACTTGGCAGAAGTGTTCGCTAACGCCATTTACGAAGCCAATGATGCCACGGGTGGTAACCACCCCCATATCGGGTCGGACCCCATCGGCACGTCCCTTGTTCAGGAAGATGACGTTGTGTTGGCGGTCCGTTTCATTTCGGATGACTTCTGCTGGGATGTATTGAAACCGGTTTTGTGCTTCCAACACCTGGGCGCTATCCCGGTACTGTTGCTCGGCTACCAGTTCGAGCAATCGTTGGTTTTGGGCTAACAACTGCTGATTCTCCCGGAATAAGATTTCATTGATAGACTCCAGCTTATCGGCATAACGACGCCGTTCGACACGTTGCCAGCCGATTTGTTGGATCTGACGAAGTCTCAAGACGAGCTGGGTTTGCTGCAGGATGCTGTTCTTGGAAATCAATAAAACGCAAACACCCTCCAACAAGAGGAAGGTGATTGCGATCGCAAAAATTTGTAGAAAAGATGTGTGTTTTCCCATCGTGACGTTTACCGCATCAAGAATGAGTAGTGGGACGATCCTTTCAAGGCTAGGCTGGTGCCTCGAGCGACTGCGCGCAAAGGATCGTTGGCCACGTGGAAGGGAATGTTGATCTTTTCATACAGCCGTTTGTCCAGTCCACGAAGCAAAGCGCCACCTCCGGTCAGGAAGATGCCTTTTTCTACGATGTCTTGATAGAGTTCCGGCGGAGTTTGTTCCAAAACTTGCAGGATGGCGGTTTCGATCTTGGCCAGGGATTTGTCCAAGCAGTGGGCGACTTCCGGGCTGGTTACGCCAATCTCTACCGGGTGAGCTGTCATCAGGTTGGGTCCGCGTACGATGAAGGGTTCGGGTTGTTCTTCCAGGTCCGGAATGGCTGATCCGATGCGGATTTTAATCTCTTCAGAGGTCAGTTCGCCCACCTTGATGTTGTGCTGTTGACGCATATATTGTTGGATTTCGGAGGTGAATACGTCCCCCGCAACCCGAATGCTTTGGCTGCACACGATGCCGCCCAATGAGATGACGGCAATTTCTGTGGTACCCCCTCCGATGTCCACCACCATGTTACCAGCAGGAGCTTCTACATCCAGGCCGATCCCCATCGCAGCAGCCATGGGTTCAAAAATCATATAGACATCGCGTCCCCCTGCGTGTTCTGAGGAGTCGCGGATCGCCCGGATTTCCACTTCGGTACTTCCGGAAGGTACGCAGACAACCATCTTGATGCTCGGGGTAAAGAGCGAGCGTTTGGGGTTGATCATCTTGACGAAGCCCTTAATCATGTGTTCGGCTGCATGGAAGTCTGCAATAACTCCGTCTCGCAACGGGCGTACGGTTTTGATGTTGGGGTGGGTCTTCTCGTGCATCAATCGGGCACGTTGGCCAAATGCAATCGGTTTTCCGGTGTTTTGGTCAAATGCGATGATGGAGGGTTCGTCCACTACAATTTTATCATCAACCAGGATGACGGTATTTGCCGTTCCCAGGTCAATGGCCAGTTCTTGGGTAAGGAAGGAAAATGCCATGGTATCGGAACGGATTAGTGTTTGAAATGACGTTTACCGGTAATGACCATTGCCATATCGTGCGCATTGCAGTAGTCAATGCTTTCTTGATCTCGGATGGATCCACCCGGGTGGATGACGGCTGTAATGCCGGCCTTGTCTGCGATTTCCACGCAGTCCGGGAACGGGAAGAATGCGTCGGATGCCATCACAGCACCGTTGAGGTCAAATCCGAAATGGTTGGCTTTTTCAATCGCTTGTTTCAAGGAATCTACGCGGGAAGTTTGGCCCACTCCGCTGGCCAGCAATGTGCGGTCTTTTGCCAAAACGATGGCGTTGGACTTGGAGTGTTTTACCAAAATATTTGCGAAGATCATATCGTCAATTTGAGCAGCGGTCGGGGCCAATTGGGTAGCCGTGTTCAGTTCTTCCGGTTTTTCCACGTGGCTGTCGCGTTCTTGTACCAAGGCACCACCGAGCAATGAACGGAATTTTACCGAAGACAAGGCGATGTTGTCGTTGACCAGGATGATGCGGTTCTTTTTGCCTTTGAGGATGCGCAAGGCTTCTTCTTCGTAGCCGGGAGCCACGATTACTTCAAAGAAGATTTTATCAATGTCTGCGGCAGTGGCAGCGTCAATGGGACGGTTGGCCACGATGATGCCTCCGAATGCAGAAACCGGGTCGCCAGCCAACGCTGCTTTCCATGCGTCCAAAAGGGTGGGACGTACGGCGCAACCGCAAGCGTTGTTGTGTTTGATTACTGCTACGGCGCAGTCTTGGAAGTCTGCTATGAGTTCCATAGCGGCTTCTACATCCAGCAAATTATTGTAGGACAATTCCTTGCCATGGAGCTGTTTGGGAAGGGTGTCTGCAGCGCCATAGAATCGTGCCGGCTGGTGCGGGTTTTCACCATAGCGCAACGGCATGCTTTCGCAGATGCTTTCACTGAAGGATTCCAGTCCTTGATCTTGGTTGAAATAACGATAGATCATGGTGTCGTAGTGAGAGCTGGTTTGGAAAGCGTAGGCAGCAAACCATTTGCGGTCGGCCAAGGTGGTGCAACCGTCTTGGTTAACCAACAATTCGTACAGCTTTGCATAACCGCCTTGAGCAGGAACAATGACTACGTCCTTGAAGTTTTTGGCAGCAGCACGAATCAATGAGATACCTCCGATGTCAATCTTTTCAATGATGTCGGCTTCGGAAGCATTGGCTGCTACGTATTGTTCGAAAGGGTACAAGTCCACGATGACCAAGTCGATCGGGGGAATGTCATAGCTTTCGCTTTCCACCAGGTCGCCGGCATCATCCCGGCGGAACAGAATGCCACCGAAAATTTTGGGGTGAAGGGTTTTGACACGGCCGCCAAAAATGGACGGGTAGCCGGTCAAACTTTCAACTGTGGTAACGGGGTGGCCCAACGATTGAATGAAATCGTAGGTTCCTCCGGTGGAAATAATTTCAACGCCCAACTCAATGAGCTTGTTTACAATCTCTTCCAGGCCATCTTTGTGATAAACGGATATCAAGGCCCGGTTTATTTTTTTCATTTCGTTCTCCAATGACATAGGCTGTAATTTTAATCGCGTAAAATTAGCAAAAACAATTGAAAAAACTTTGCATTATCGCGTATATTTGCAGCACAAGAGATGAAAAATGATGAAACGATACGCGATCATAACTGCAGGGGGAACTGGAACCCGGATGGGGGCGGACAAACCCAAGCAATTGCTGGAATTGGATGGAAAGCCGGTTTTACGCTGGACGATGGAATTGTTTCAGCGATTGGTGGAGCCGGTTGAACTCATTGTGGTGATGAACGAAGGGATTCGGGAGGAGTGGAAGGCCTATTGCCGAGTTGCTCAGTTCCGGATGCGGCATCGTTTGGTGACGGGAGGGATTACCCGTTTTCATTCGGTTAAAAACGGTTTGCAGCACGTGGAAGAGGGTGCTCTGGTGGCCGTGCACGATGCTGTTCGTCCGTTTGCAACGGTTGAATTGATCGAAGCGGCGTATCAAATGGCAGCCTTGCAAGGAAGTGCCATTCCGTATGTTGATGTGGTGGACTCCTTGCGTAGCCGGAAGCCGGATTGCGAGGGGCGTTTGTTGACCGAACCCGTGGACCGTTCGTTGTTCATGGGGATACAGACACCACAGGTTTTTCGTTCTACCTGGTTGAAGGAAGCCTATCAGCGTCCGTATCAAACTTCTTTTACGGATGATGCTTCCGTAATGGAAGCAGCCGGTCATGCTTTGTCTTTTTTACCGGGCAGTCGTTTTAATATCAAACTGACCACGCCAGAAGACTGGCAGTTGGCGCAGTTATTCATACATCGTTAGACGGCTTATTTCTTTCCTTTTGCGTCAGCCTCTGCAATGATTTGTCGGCAATCCGACAAAGTCAAGGTCTCCGGTGAGGTTCCTTTGGGGATTTTGTAGTTGTTTTTGCCTTGTTTGATGTAGGGGCCATAACGACCGTTCAGTACTTGAATGCCAGCTTCTTCGAAATTCAAAATCTCTTTTTTGGCGTTCTTTTCTGCATGTTCCTGAATCAGGGTAATTGCTTCGTCAAGGGTGACGGTGTACGGGTCGTACTTCTTGCCCAAGGAAACGAAGCTGGTGCCATATTTTACATAAGGTCCGAAGCGGCCTTTGGAGGCAGAGATGGCCATTCCGTTCCATTCGCCCAATTGGCGAGGCAGTTCAAACAGTTGTAGGGCTTCTTCCAGGGAAATGCTTTCAATGAGTTGTCCCTTGGCGAGGCTGGCGAATTTCTTGTCAGGGTCGTCGTTGGTGCCGATTTGTACCAGGGGTCCGAAGCGGCCAATGCGGACGATGACCTCTTTTCCGGTCTTGGGGTCGGTTCCGAGCACCCGTTCTGCTTTGGTTGGAGCGGCTTCTTGGGTCGTGTCTTCTACCAATTTGTGGAAAGGTCCGTAGAACAGGCGGATGGTGGGTACCCATTCTTGCTTTCCAGCGGCAATGGCATCGAAACTTTCTTCCACGTGTGCCGTGAATCCATAATCCAAAATGTCCGGAAAATGGAATGCCAGGAAATCGGTTACCACGATGCCGATGTTTTCAGGGCAGAGTTTTCCTTTTTCTGATCCGAAAGTTTCTTGTCGGGTTTGGCTGGTAATGACGCCGTTCTTGAGAACGAGTTGGGTGATGGTGTGTTCTTCGCCCTTGCGGTCATCCTTGAGGATGTAGCCACGCTGTCCCAAGGTGGAAATGGTGGGAGCATAGGTGGATGGTCTTCCGATACCCAGTTCTTCCATTTTCTTTACCAGGGAAGCTTCTGTGTAGCGCAGCGGGTGAAGAGTATATCGTTCGGTAGCTTGAATTTCAAGTACCTTCATTTCTTGGTGTAGGGACAGAGGAGGCAACAAAGTGTCTTCTTCGTCGTTGTCGGTTTCGTCATCGTTTGACTCGATGTAGAGTTTGAGGAAACCGTCAAAGAGAACTTGTTGTGCTTGGGAGGTGAAGTCCTCGCGTACACCTTCTGCCGAAAGGGTTAGGGTGGTCTTTTCCAGTCGGGCATCCGCCATTTGGGAGGCAACGGTGCGCTTCCAGATCAGGCTGTACAACTTGCGTTCAGCGACCGTTCCTTCGATGTTTTCCTGTTCGATGTAAGTGGGACGGATGGCTTCGTGGGCTTCTTGGGCTCCTTTGCTATGGGTTTTGTATTGACGGGGGTTGGAGTAGTCTTCGCCAAACTGCTCGATGATGCAGGCCTTTGCGGAGTTGATGGCCAGTTGTGACAGGTTGGTGGAGTCTGTACGCATGTAGGTAATCAAACCGGATTCATACAGACGTTGTGCCAGGCTCATAGTTTGGCTGACGGAGAAACCAAACTTCCGTGCTGCCTCTTGTTGGAGGGATGAAGTGGTGAAAGGAGGGGCCGGGGTGCGGCTGGTTTCCTTTTTGTCAATTCGGGAAATTTGGAAGGAGGCTTGGCTGCAAGCTTCCAGCAATTGTTGGGCTTCGTTCATCGAAGTCAGGCGATGGGAAACACTGCCTTTGATCTTGGTGCGGGCGGGGGTTCCTTCCGGGTGGAAGAAGCCTTCGACTTTGAAATAAGGTTGGGCCTTGAAATTCATAATTTCCCGTTCCCGGTCTACAATCAGACGTAGGGCTACGGATTGTACGCGGCCGGCTGAAAGGGAGGGTTTGATCTTTTTCCAAAGGATGGGAGATAGCTCGAAACCAACGAGCCGGTCCAGTACGCGGCGGGCTTGTTGGGCCATCACCAGGTTCATGTCAATGCCCCGCGGGTTTTCGATGGCCTGCAGGATGGCGTTCTTTGTAATTTCATGGAATACAATTCGTTTCGTTGTCTCCGGGTTTAGGTTGAGCGTTTGTTGCAAATGCCAGGCAATCGCTTCTCCCTCCCGGTCTTCATCGGAAGCCAGCCAGACGGTTTTGGCTTTTTTGACAGCGGCTTTCAATTCGGCAACCACTTTCTTCTTTTCATCCGATATGATGTATTCCGGTTCAAAATCATTCAGGGTATCGATCCCTAAGTTTTTCTTGGCCAAATCGCGGATGTGACCAAAACTGGATTTGACGGTATATTGCTCTCCTAAAAACTTTTCAATAGTCTTAGCCTTGGCCGGTGACTCGACGATAACTAAATTCTCTCCCATACTACATATTTGTCAAAAACGCTGCAAAGTAAAATACAAAGAGCTATAAATACCAAATTTTTGTTACTTTTGCTTTTTATTATAGGTATATGAAAGCATCGAAAAAGAACTATATCACACGCCTTTTCTGGGTGTTGTTCTCCCTGCCTTTTGGACTGATTGTCTTGTCATTACTCTTTGTTTCGATATTTAGTGACCTTCCTTCTTTTGAGGAATTGGAAAATCCGAAGACTTATTTGGCGACGGAATTGATCGCAGAAGACGGTGAAGTGTTCAATACCTGGCACATTGAGAATCGTACGTATGTCCAATTCGAAGACCTCTCCGAGAACTTGGTCAATGCCGCTTTAGCGACGGAGGATATCCGGTTTTACAGCCACTCGGGTATTGACTTTCGGGGCCTGGCGCGTGTGGGCGTAAAGACTTTGCTGATGGGAAATTCCAGTTCCGGAGGGGGTAGTACCATTACCCAGCAATTGGCCAAGAGTCTGTTTCCCCGGGATACCTCCCGCAACCGATTCCCGGGTGAAAAACATGCCAAACTGGTGGGAAGCAAACTGAAAGAGTGGATTACGGCGGTCCGTTTGGAGCGGAATTATACGAAAAATGAGATCTTGAGCATGTATATGAACACGATCTTTTTCGGTAGCAATGCGTATGGTATCAAGGCCGCTTCCAATACGTTCTTTGGTAAGGATCCCATTCACTTGAATGTTGAGGAGAGTGCTACGCTGGTGGGAATGGTCAACAAGCCGACGCGTTACAACCCGGTCATCAATTACGACAAGTCGTTAAAACGTCGCAATCACGTGTTGCGCCAAATGGAAAAATACGGTTTTTTGACCGAGGCAGAACATGATTCAATCGCGCAGCTGCCTATTACACTGCATTATCGCCGTCAGGATCATACCAGCGGCATTGGCTCGTATTTTCGGGATATGTTGCGCCGTTATATGAGTGCATCTGAACCCAATCGTCGTCGCTATGCCAATCGTGAGGATTACAACGCAGATCTTCAACTCTGGGAGGAAGATCCTTTGTACGGTTGGTTGAATAAGAATTTCAAGCCGGACGGAAGCAAGTATAATTTGGACAAAGACGGTCTGAAGATCTATACCACGCTGAATGCAACGATGCAACGTTATGCAGAAGAAGCGGTGGTGGAACACTTGGGTGGCTACTTGCAACCAGCCTTTTTCCGCGAATTGAAGCGTAAACCGAACGCACCCTTTGCAATGGATGTCCCGCAAGAATTGACGGAAACCGTGATGCAACAAGCTCGTCGGTGGAGTGACCGATATATGTCCATGAAGGAGGATGGGGCCAGCGAGGCCGAAATCCAGAAAGCCTTTAACGTTCGTGCGAAGATGCGGGTTTTCTCGTGGAACAAGCAGGGGTATGTGGATACGGTGATGACCCCGAATGATTCCATCCGTTATTACAAGTCCTTTATGCGGGCGGCATTGATTGCGATGGAGCCGCAAACCGGAAACATCCGGGCCTATGTAGGGGGACCGGACTATAAATTCTTTAAGTATGACAATGCCCGTCAGTCGAAGCGTCAAGTGGGATCTACCATCAAGCCATTCCTCTATACCCTGGCCATGCAGGAGGGATATACCCCCTGTGATAAGGTGATCAACGTGCCGCAAACCTTTATTGTGGGGGATACAACCTGGACCCCGCGAAGTACGGACAAAGAAGATTGGATTGGAATGACGGTAACGTTGAAGTGGGGGTTGACCAAGAGTAGTAACAACATCACTGCCTACCTGATGAAACAATTTGGGCCGCAGGCCATGATCAATATGTGTCGTAAGCTGGGTATTACGACCTATTTGCCCCCGTATCCTTCGTTGTGTGTCGGGCCAGCTGATATCTCGGTACTTGAAATGGTGAGTGCCTACAACACGTATCCTAGCCGTGGAGTGTATGTCAGCCCGATGATGGTGACTCGGATTGAGGACAATGCTGGAAACGTGCTGGCCAACTTCTCTTCCCGCAAACGGGAAGCGATCAGTGAATCGACCGCATACTTGATGGTCAATTTGATGCAAGGGGTAGTCAACGAGGGTACTTCGGTTCGTCTTCGTAGCCGCTATGTTCCGGAAGGGGCATTGGCCGGAAAGACCGGAACCACGAATGACCAATCGGATGGCTGGTTCATTGGTTATACTCCGAAATTGACGGCTGGAGTTTGGGTGGGTGCCGAAGATCGCCAAGTCCATTTTGAGACTTTGTCCATGGGGCAAGGGGCCAATATGGCATTGCCGATATGGGGTATTTTTATGAAGAAAGTGATGGAAGATGGTACGCTGGGAATTCGGACAACGGATCAATTTGTGGCGCCGGCCGGCTGGTCGTTGAGTTTGGATTGTGACGGTAGTGATGCGGATGCGTCTTCTTCCGGACAAAAAGAACAGAATTATTTTGATGATGGGGAATCCTTCTTTTAGAGCATGAATATGAAAAAATCTACAATCGCTTTGGTATATGGAGGGTATTCCTCCGAAATGGAAATCTCAAAACAGAGTGGCAAGAATGTGTCGGACCACTTGGATCGGAATCGTTATGAGGTCTATGAAGTTTTGATCGCACCTCAAGGGTGGCATGTGCTGATTCAAGGTCGCGAACCGATTGCCATTAACAAATCGGATTTTTCATTCGAGTTGGATGGAACACGGATTCGTTTTGATGCCGCATTCTTGATGATACACGGAATCCCTGGCGAGAATGGACAGTTGCAAGCGTATTTTGATATGATTGGCTTGCCCTACACTGGCTGTTCTTCTTTGGTTTCAGCCTTGACTTTCAGCAAATACGCCTGCAAAGCCTATGTGCGGGATACGGGGGTTGCGTTGGCAAAAGACCGGATGTTGTACCGTGACAGCACCTGGACCGTGGAAGAACTCGTGGACCAATTAGGCTTGCCGATGTTTGTAAAACCGAACGATGGGGGAAGCAGTTTTGGAATTACCAAGGTAAAATCGGCGGACCAGCTGGAAGACGCTATTCGGAAAGCCTTCCAAGAAGGGGACACCGTGTTGCTGGAGTCTCAAATTGTGGGTCGAGAACTGACTGAAGGGGTGTATTTTGATGGACAAAAAGCCGTGGCGTTGCCGATTACGGAAATTGTTACGGAACGGGAATATTTTGATTATGAAGCCAAGTACTTGGGTTTGAGTAAAGAAATTTGTCCGGCGCCGATTGATGAAGAATTGCGTCGTTTGGTGGAACAAACTACGTTGAAGATCTTTGCCCATTTGGGAAATCGTGGCTGGATGCGGATTGATTACATATATGATGGAGAGCGTCTTCACTTGTTGGAAATCAATCCGACACCGGGTATGACCGAAGCATCTTTGGTACCGGTGCAGTTGAGAACTGCGGGTATTTCTATGGAAACCTTTACCTCCCAATTGTTGGATCAATTGTTATGAACCTGAGAGTTTTAGCATTGCTTTCCTTGAGTTGTCTGCTGATACTGGCAGACTTGTCGGCTCAAGAACGGCAGGGGGTTCCCAAAGATCCGAATGTCATCTTGGGAAAGGTCTTTTTGGATGAGAACCGAAACGGCCTTCAGGATGAAGATGAGCCCGGCTTGGCGGGTGTTGAGGTGAATGATGAGTGGACAACCGTTTCTACGGATGAAGCAGGGTATTTTAGTTTGCGCCTTCAATCCGACTCCCATTATGTCCGTTATACCCTGCCGAAGGGTTATTCCCTGGTCAATACCTTGTGTTTGGATGTGAGTCGTCCCGAGAATCGTCAGCTTCGCCTGGTGATGGTACCTGTAATTCAATAAGGTATGATGAATGCGACTACCTATGCTGATGCGGTTCGCGAAATGACCCGGCAGCTGGAATCTGCTTACACACAACAAGAAGCAAAAACGTTGGCCTTGCGCTTGTTTTCCAGCCGTTTGGGCGTGCCGGAATATGCTTGTTGGACGGATGCGGACAAGCCAGTATCGGAAGCGATTTGGGCGCAGTGGTGTGGAGATGTATTGCAATTGTTGCGGCACCGGCCTTGGCAATATGTGGTAGGAGAGGCTTATTTTGATGGACACTCCTTTTTGGTCAATGAAGCCGTATTGATTCCACGACCTGAGACTGAAGAATTGGTTCGTTTAGCAGCGGATCGAGTGGAGCGACGTTGGGGATCGCGGGTTTCGTGGTTGGATGTGTGTACGGGTTCCGGTTGTATTGCATGGTCTTTGGCTGCCCGTTTTCCGGAAGCATCTGTTTGTGCCGTTGATTGGTCGCAGGCGGCCTTGTCTTTGGCGGCGCATCAGCCCATTTCTTCGGAAGAATGTCCTGTTCGTTCTCCTTTTTTTCTGCGTGCTGATGTTTTGCAAGGGGTGCCGGAAGATTTGATGCAGGAAACCAACCTGCCTGCACCGGGCACGTGGACTGCCCTGGTGAGTAATCCTCCCTATGTTCGGGTTTCTGAGCGCGATCAAATGGCGGCTTCGGTGTTGGACTATGAGCCGGAAATGGCCTTGTTTGTACCCGACGAAGACCCTCTGCTATTTTACCGCGCCTTGATGGACTGGGCAAAGGTCTTGCTTTGTCCGGGTGGCCAGGTATTTTGGGAGATTAATGAGGCTTTGGGCGAAGATCTTTGTGCGATGCTGCGTTCGGAGGGCTTCAGGGCTGTGGAACTGCTTGAAGATTTTCGCGGGCGTCCCCGTTTTGTCTTATTTGAAAAGTAAGCGGCAAAGAGCACTAATATCAGCCACTTCCACAATGCGGATGCGGTTGAAACGGGAACTTTGCGTCAGTTGATTGAACGAGGAGATGTAGATTTGCTCAAAACCCAGGCGTTCGGCTTCTGCAATACGTTGTTCAATCTGGCTGACCGGTCGGATTTCTCCACTCAGTCCCACTTCGGCGGCAAAGGCGATCTTTGAGCCAATCGGCAGATCAAAGTTGGAGGATAGGATGGCGCAAACAACGGATAGGTCACAAGCAGGATCACTGACCTTAAGTCCTCCGGCCACGTTGAGGAATACATCTTTGGCCGAGAGTTTAAATCCAGCACGTTTTTCCAAAACGGCCAACAGCATATTCATTCTGCGGGTATCGAAGCCGGTGGCAGAGCGTTGTGGTGTGCCGTAGGCGGCTGTTGAAACCAAGGCCTGTAACTCAATGAGGAACGGGCGTGTGCCGTCGATCATTGCACTGACAGCCACCCCGCTCAGGTTCTCTGCATGGCTGGGAATGAGCATTTCGGAGGGGTTGCTTACTTGTCGGAGTCCGTTGTTGCGCATTTCAAAAATCGCCAATTCTGCTGTCGATCCGAACCGATTTTTGATGGAGCGTAGGATGCGGTAAGCGTGGCGGGTATCCCCTTCAAATTGGAGAACGACATCCACAATGTGTTCCAATACTTTTGGTCCAGCGAGTGTGCCGTCCTTGGTGATGTGTCCAATGAGGACGACGGGAGTGTTGGAGGCCTTGGCATAGCGTAGCAGCATTGCAGCACATTCTCTTACCTGTGACACCGAGCCGGGTGATGAGTCCAGGGCTTCGGAGTAGATGGTTTGAATGGAGTCGATGATCAGCAGTTGGGGTTGCAACTTTTGGGCTTGTTGCAGGATGTTTTCCAGCAGCGTCTCACCTAGAATCAGGCAGTTGTCGTGCAGTTGATCGGGGCTCAGACGTTCAGCCCGTAGCTTGATTTGTCGAGGAGATTCTTCTCCAGAAACATAGAGTGTTTTCAGCGAAGGACAGTGCAATGGGATTTGTAGCGAGAGTGTGGACTTCCCGATACCGGGCTCTCCTCCGATGAGGATCATCGAGCCTTCCACCAAACCGCCCCCTAATATGCGTTCTACTTCTTCGTTGCCAATTTGAATGCGACTTTGGGCCGTCATATCAATGTCTTTCAACGCCAGTGGTTGGGCTTGTTCGCAGTCTAACAAAGAACGGACCCTACCTCCAGCAGATGACGTAGCAGAAGATTTGGGTGCCACCGGTTCTTCCACCAACGTATTCCATTCCCCGCAAGCCGGGCATTTTCCCATCCATTTTGCACTTTCGTTTCCGCACGATTTGCAGAACCATGCTGTCTTTGCTTTTGCCATAGTGTTACAAATGTAGTACATTTGCATTGGAACTCATAATTTTCTGAAAAATGAAACGGATTTGCCGGATCGCCTTGTTGGGCTTTGTTTTTAGTTGGATCTTTGTGCAGCCGATCTCGGCGCAGTCATCATCGCAACCGGATTGGGATGTGGCGGATTTGATGCATTACATTGAGGATGTGCGGCAGACTTGGCGGATCCCGGGCTTGTCGGTCGCTGTGGTTGCGGGCGATACGACGATGTTTGCTGCAGGTTTTGGTTCTTTGCGGAATGATACCTATCAGCCGACACAGGCTCAGACCCTCTATCACATTGGCTCGGTTACCAAGTCATTTACCGCAGCTATTGTGGCATCCATGGTGGATGAGGGGCTTTTGAAATGGGAGGATCGGTTGATTGATCTGCTGCCGGAATTTGTTTGGCCGGATCCTTGGGTACGCGAGCGGATGTTGGTGCAGGACCTTTGTTTGCATAGCACCGGTTTGCGAGGACAGGCCGGAACCTACCTACCCAATTTGGGTTATGATCGGGATGCAATTTGTCAGATGATTGGCCGGATGGATCTCTCTTATACCTACCATCAGAATTTTGAATACAACAATGTAACCTTCTTGGTGATCAGTCAATTGATTGAGAAATTGACGGGCCTTTCCTGGGAAGAGAATCTCCAGAAGCGTATTTTGGATCCGTTGGGGATGAAACGTACGACCACCGGAGCTGCAGGGTATCTGAGCCAGCAGCATCGGGCTTCTTTGCAACACGAGTTTCTGTTTGATGCGAAAGACACCATCCGAACTCGAATTCTGGAAGGAGATGATCGTGCTTTGAACTGGCTCACGGTGGTGGGGCCTGCCGGAGGTATTTGTTCGGATGTGGAGGAGATGACCCAATGGCTGCGTCTGCACCTGAACGGAGGAGAAGTAGACGGTGTTCGGGTCTTGTCTCAGGAGAGTGTGCAAGCTTTGCATCGGGGTCGTACGGTGGTTTCACAAGATGGTACCTACATCCGTTTATACGGGCTGTGTTGGTACGTTGAGCAGAACAACGGATACCGAGTCATCTTTCACACAGGAACGACTTGGGGACATACTGCGATTTGTGCGTTTGTACCCGAAATGGGCTTGGGACTGATGGTCCTTTGCAATTCCGAAGTCAGCGAAGGAGCGCGTTATTCGATCATGCGCCGTATCATCGATGCATATCGGGGTGCCCCGGAAAAAGACTGGAATCGGGAGTACTACGATGCTTGGGTAAATCGTCAATTTGCGGCTCATCGGCGTGCTGAAAAGGCTCCAGAAAAAGAACCATATGAACGCTATTCCAACGACTGCCTCGTGGGTGAATATGTGAAAGATGATCTGTTTGGCGGAGCTTGGATTTACGAGGATCAGGGCCGTTTGTGGATAGCAATTGGTAAAAAATCCTGGTATCGACCTTTGGATTTTGAAGCCGAATTCGGGTATTATTTCTGGTCGGATGGACACCGTTTTCCGGTACATTTTGAGTTGGGAGATGATGGAAAAGCAAAAAACCTCAACGTGGAATTCAATTATCGCGATGAGGGCTTTGGAGGATGGACTCGAAAATAAATCCTTCCGTTAAGCAATCAGTCCTGTCCACGGGCGAGTGCCCGGGGTCCAGGGAATCAAATTGATCTCTCCCCGAAAGTGGGCATCTTCGTGTTTGAAGATGGATCGAAGTTCTATTACCACGAATAGTGCCATTCCAAGTTCCTCTTTGATGCTTTCAAAATCAGCAGTATTCAGGCCCATGAGGGTGATCATGGTGAGGAGTTGTTCGTCCGTCAGGTTATTCAGAAAGTTGGCGATGTGGTCAAAATAGTTCAATAACAGCTCCTTATCCAGGTAGATACACAGTTGTTCTCCGGTCAAGTTGTAGTTCAACGCCAATTGATGGAATGGCGGTTCAGGCGGGACCGGTTGTGCAGATTTTACAGCCAATTGGAGCAACTCGTACAGAATGGATTTTCGGGCATAGATATACAGCTGGCCATTGGTGTAGTATTGGGCTATTCCTTGGATATCGCTGCTTTGAACACCCGATTCTTCGATCAGTTCTGGAGCCAAACTCAAGTTGAGGTAGCCGGATTCAGAGAACTCAACGGCGCCCACAATCATTCCGGAATAGGCAAGTAGGGTATTGAGTTCGTTGGTGGGTAACGGCTCTCCAAAAAAGTTGGCATCATCTGGAATCTGGACTTCAATCCGGATATCAGGCACATTGACAGATAAGTCCATAAAGGCTCCGTCCTGTTCTGCCAACATCCATTTGCCAGTGACATCATAATCCGCTACGTATTCAATCCTAAGGTCCAATCGATTGTTCTTGACGATGCCGTGCAACTCAATTTTATATTGGGCGAACTTGTGTTTCCCATCGAAGGTGTAATTGGTGCCTTGGGTGTTGCTTGTTTTGCAAACCAAGCTGACGGACGGATCGTCTTGTAGAATGCTTTGGAGTGAGACAAGTACTAAGTATTCGCCCATCTGAGCGATTTCCACCTTGCATCTTTCCAGGTCCACAGCCTCCCATTGTACGGAGTTGATTCGGATTTGGAGTCGGTCTCCGGAAAATTCCTGGAGTTTGTCATTGTGGAACAGATCCTCCAAGCCGCAGGAAGAAAGTCCTATTATACATATGATTGCTAGTAAACTGTGCAATAATTTCGATTTCATCTTACCAACTTGATTAAAGTTTTTGCTTCTTATAAGATGCAATTTTTGGTCAATCGTTTCAACGTGTTGTTGAATTTTTCATTCGCCAGTAACTTTTCCAAGCTGCAGTGCATCCGGTAATTCCAGATATGATGGGGGTTGTCAGGACGATTGATGCGTTCCTGATCAGGATGGGAGTGACGCAAGTGCGTATCGATGGATACCCAGTCTTGCCAAGGAAGGATGATCCACATGGCCGGGCTATCGAGGTGTTCTTGGAGAATGGATCGGCAGGTAGTCGCAGGGCAATCCTTGGCGCGCGGATGGGTTTCCTTCCACCAACCACGCAAGGTGCTTGTATCGTGTGTGCCGGTTGTACAGACACAGCGGTACGGGTAATGGCGTGGATTGGCCAGGCTTAGACCGGGTTGCTTGGGCATACGTTGTACCTCAAGAGTGGCAATGCGCAATCGCTGCAAGACATCCGGAACGCAGGTAGGGATCATGCCCAGATCTTCGGCACAGGCTTGCAGGTCTGTTGCAGCGATGAGTTCTGGAAGTTTTTCCAGGGCTGAGGCTTCCCAACAAGCATCGTTCCGACGGTAGAAAAAGTCGTCGTAAAGTTGGTGGTAGATCCGCTGTTGCTCCGAGGGTAGCGTTTGGTAGCAACTGGTTTTAAGCGCATGGATGAATGGGTGCACAAGGGCTGGATTCCACGGATCTTGAATCCACAAGTCGGCACATTGAAGGGTTGAGGAATCAAGGCCGGCCTGTTGCAATTCCTCAGGCGAATAGGGTAGGGCGGGATAAAAGTGTCCCCGCAACCCTTGTGTTTCAGGACGAGGGATTTCCCAGATCCGGAAGAAACCCAAAATGTGATCGATCCGGTACAAGTCGAAGTGGTCTGCCATCCGCGTAAAGCGACGTTTCCACCATTGATAGTGGTCGTTGGCCATGGCTTGCCAGTTGTAGGTGGGAAAACCCCAGTTTTGTCCATTTTCGGCAAAGGCATCCGGAGGGGCCCCTGCTTGCATTTGCCGATGGAAGAATGCGGGAGTTGTCCATGCTTCCACGCTGTTGGGGGTAATTCCAATCGGAATGTCTCCTTTGATCACCACCTTGTGCTGATGGGCAAAGGTGACGGCTTCTGAAAGCTGTTGATCCAGCCAGAATTGAACCAGGATGTGTAGTTGCATGGCTTTGGCGAACGATGGATGTCGCTTCATCAGCCGTTGGGGGAGATCCGAGCTGTAGGTAGCATCGTCACCCCATTCCTGGAAATTGGCGGTTTGGAAGTGGTCGCGTAGGGTACAGAAGGCTGCGTAGGGTAGTAACCAGTCTTGGTGTTGTTGTACAAACTCTTGATAGGCTGCGCTTTCTCGTACTGAGTCCCCCAAGCGTTCGGACAGAGATCGCCAGCAATTCCATTTCAGTTGAAGTACGGCTGCATAATCCACTTGTTCCAATTGGTTCAGCCGTTTTTTCTCATCTTCCCAGGTGGAATCTTGCGCAATGGCATCCGGATTTCCATAAATGGGGTGCAAGGCCATGACGCTAATGCCGCTGTATGGGTAGGAATCCCGATCGCTCCACGTGGCCGTTGTATCGTTGATGGGAAGCAGTTGAATGGCGTGTTGTCCCGTTTTTGCCGCCCAGCAGACGAGTTGTTTGAGGTCGGTGAAGTCTCCGATACCACAACCGTCTTCTCGTCGCAAGGAGAATACCGGTATTGCGGTACCCGTCAGCCGCGGTCGGGGGAAGGGTAGGTTGGTGGCTGCATGATCCACCAATAGAATTTGATGGTCCGCAAGAACCGGTAGTGTACATTGCCGGTTTTCTCCAGATTCCCAGTGAATGATATTTCCTTGTTTGAGGATGAATTTGTAGGTCAAGTGGAGCGGTGTAGTCCAGTCAGCCGGTAGTTGGACTTGCCAGCGGCAACCGCCAACCGGTAGCAGCGGGAGTGCTCGGCTCGGGTCCCAACTCCCCAACCGGGGGTCTTCTCCCACCACGTACGGCTGTCCTTGTTCCGGAGAGCAATTGGGGAGGGTAGCTTGTAGTAGCACGACGCGGGACTTGGGAGTGGGTGGCATCAGATCATATGCGGCCTGTGGGTAGAGGACGCGGGTGAAGGGACGGGTCAAAAAGACCGCCTCTTCGGTGTTGCCCTGCCATTGGTCCAGCAAGGTGATGGATGCCGCATCTTGCGGAATGAACAAGCGGCGTTGGGGACCAACTTCTCGAAATAGGGTGCGGTTTCCGCTGCGGATCTGGTAGGCGTAGGAGATCTCTTTTTGGGAAGCCTCCATGTCTGGCAGATCGATGGTCAGGTGCCAATAACCCCGGTTGTCGGCCTTCAACGGGAGGGCGTTTGCCGGGTTTGAATGGCCGAGGAAGGGAATGGATCCTAACAAATACAGAACTTGACCGGGATCGGCTTGATAATGAATGGAGAAATTGAGTATCATTTCTTTTTGAGCCAGAGTTCGGGATTTTGTTTGTCGGTGCCTTTCCATAGCTGGAAGTGTAGTATGGAACCATCTTCTCCATCGTCCACCTGCCCTAATAAAGTGCCTAAAGCAACCTTGTCTCCGCTTTTGACGGATACCCGTTTGAGTTTGCAATAGAATGTAAAGTATTCGCCGTGTTGGACCAATACGCATTGGTTGTAGCCCGGCATCACCAATACCTGTTTGACAACCCCTTCAAAGACGGCATATACCTCGGCATTTTTTTCGGTGGAAATGTTGATACCGTTGTTGAATGGAAGTTTGATGTGCTTGAATACCGGGTGGTTGTGCTGACCGAACTTTTCAACCACAACGCCTCGGTTCACTGGCCAAGGAAGTTTTCCTTTGTTTTTTCCAAATTCTCCAGAAAGGGCGTAGTCGATCTGAATGCCTTTCTTGGCACTGTTTTGCTGTTCTTTGACTGCTTCTGCCAAGATGCGTTCAATTTCTTTATTCAGACGTTCGACTTCTTTTTTCTTGTCTTTGATCTGTTTTTGGAAACTCTTTTCTTTCTTTTGCAGGGATTTTAAGGTACTTTTTACACTCTTCTCCTCCTCTTGCAACTGATTTTTGGCGGCTTCTTGTTCCTTCTTGCTCTTTTCGGACTCGTCTTGCAGGACGGTTAGCTGTGCTTTTTCGTGACGGATGGCGGCTTCCGTGGTTCGGATTTCGTCGGCCTCATTGCGGATGGTCGTCTTGAAACTCTTCAAGTAGGCCCATCGCCGGTAGGCTTGGCTCAAGTCGTCACTTGAGAGCAGGTACATGAACCACACGCGGGAATCCCGGTTCCGGTAGGCCTTGAGTATCATATCTTCGTAGTAGAACTGCAGGGTGTCCAACTTCTGCTTCAAACGGTTGATTGTCTGGTTGCATTGGTTGATTTGCTGGCGATAGGTCTGGATTTCCTGATCCAGGGTTTGGATGAGCGTTTTGCGGGACTCAATTTTTTGCTGGGTCAAGCTGAGGCTATTGAGCTGACGGCTCTGTTGATTTCGGTTTTCCGATAACTGTTTATCAATAAACTGGATTTCTTCCTCAATCTTTTTCTTTTGGGCTTTCTGCTTGGATAGGTCTTGCGCAGAAAGCAGCATGGGGAAAAGCAATAAGAAGCCCAATCCTACAAGTAATCGTAAACGCATAAGCCCTTATTTTGAGTGTTTGTCAATCTTGAGTGCTGCGCCCAATGTCGGATCCAGACGATCGGCTTGTTCCCAATAAATCAAGGCCAAAGCTTTTTCGCCGATGGCAAATAGGGTGTCTGCGTAATGGTCCAGAATAACCGCACTTTGGTTGCCACCAAATAGCATGGCTCGCTTGAATTGTGCAATCGCTTCTTCATAGCGCCCTAACAAGTAGAGGATCCAACCGTAGGTGTCCAGGTAGGTGGGATTGTCGGGTTCTGCTTTGACACAGCGTTGGCTCATTTCTGCAGCCTTTTGAAGTTTCTTTCCATTGAGGCTGAGGTAATAAGCATAATTGTTTAGGACCTGGAGATAATCTGGCTGGATTTTTAAGGCTTTTTCGTATTCCGCATAGGCTTTTTTGTGTTCGCCAATGCTCTGATACAGGTCGCCCAACGCAGAATGGCACATCAGACGGGCATCTGTCCGATCTTTCGGAAGGTCCCTTAGCAGGGCTTTGTATTGTTGGATGGAGCGGTCGTAGGCCCCCAACTGCCAATTGGCAATGGCTTGCAGTTGCCGGATGTCGAAATTGCCGGGCAGGTAGCCCAAACTATGCTGGCATTGTTTTTCTAAATCTTCCCAACGTTGCAAATAGTACAGTAGGTAGAGATACTGGATGTGTGGATTTAAGTGGTTGGGGTAATTTTCAATGACACGTGCGTAAAAGTTGACGCCCTCATTGGTTCGGCCCGTTTGCAGGAAATAATTACCCGTGGTGTACAGTAGGGTACTATCGGTCGGGTGTTGTTGGATGCTCTGGAGAACCAATGTGTCAATCTGGTTTTGAAAACGGTTGCGCAGTGACGGACTGTTCAATACTTGATCGATGTATTCTGCCTTGAAGGCTGGATTCATCTGCGGATCGATCAGAAACTCCTGGATGTGCTGTAGGAAGTTGGGGTAATTCCCTTGTGTGCGGTAAGTTTCCGCCAGGCCAAAGTGCGCAGGGGTATAGGTGGGATCCAGGCGCAAAGCCCGTTCGTAACATTGGATAGCCAGGGAGTCCTGCCGTTGGTTGAGGTATAGTTCACCCAGGTAGTAGGAGTTCATCGCACTCGGATAGGTTTTTTCCAGTTTTTCCAACAGCTGGAAGGCATCTTCGTAGCGGCCTTGCATGCGGTACAGCTCAAAACGGAAATTGCTCGTCCATTCATTTTCTCCACGAACTTGGTCCAGTCGGTCCAAGGTGGCCAATGCCTGCTCATATTGTTGGGCATTGGTGTAGAGGTTCAGCAGGTCGGAGTACAAGGAGAACTTGTTGGGATGCTTGCTCAGAAGCTCTTCGTAGAGTGTTGCAGCTTGTTCGAGGTGGGTGGAGCTGGCATAGAACTTTGCCAACTCTGCCGTGTACCAATAGTTGCTGGTATCTGCATGGTGGGCTTTCTGCAAATAATGTTCTGCTTCGATCCGGTCATTTTTAAGGGCGTAGATGCGTCCTAGGTAGTACCAGGCCGCATCGTGTTGTGGTTCAAGTTCCAGCGTTGCTTCAAAAAGCTTGCGGGCTTTTTCCAGGTCTTCCCGATTGAAGGCTTGAACCCCTTCCAGGTAATAGTCCGGCCCTGTTATGGCCAGGCTGTCCTGTGCGTGGGCGGTCAGCGCGAAGAAGGACCACAGGAAAATAAAACTCACTATCGATTTCATAGATGTCATACCAAACTTATCGTAAGTTACAAAGTTAGCAAAATAGGTAATCGGTGCAACGAAAACTCTATTTTTGCATCTATTAAGTAGTCGTATGTTCGAACCTAAACTTATACTATCGGAAACGCAGTTGGTTGATGCTTGTAAGAAGGGGCATCAATCGGCTCAACGTCGGTTGTATGAGATCTATTCGGCTCGGATGTTTGCAGTGTGTTTGAAATATGCGCGAACTCGGGAAGCAGCTCGGGATTACCTGCAGGATGGTTTTGTTGCCGTATATTCAAAGATAGACACGTACACAGGAAATGGCTCATTTGAGGGATGGATGCGCAAGATTTTTGTAAATGTCGCTTTGATGGATCTGCGGAAAAACGATGTGTTACGAGGCGCAAAAGATGTAACGGACTTGCGCGCAGATGCGCCGTTTGTGGATGATATGTTGAGTCGGATTGCATCCCGAGATGTATTGCGTTTGGTTGAACAAATGCCGATCCGTTATAAAGTGGTATTCAGTTTGAATGTGTTTGAAGAAATGTCGCACCAGGAAATTGCGGAAGCCCTGGGAATTACGGAAGCGGCTTCCCGCACCATCCTTCGTCGGGGACGTTTCTGGTTGCAGGAAGAAATAAAGAAAATGAATGGAGAATAAGGATATGAATGCAAGTTGGGAAGAATTGAGTAAAAGGCTACGGGCGGAAGCTGCCAACGATGCTATGCCGTTGGAGGAAGACTTGTTTCCTCAAATTATGGCGACTTACCAACGCAAACAACGCATTCGTAAGATGCGTCGCGTGATCGGCTGGTCGGCTGCGGCAGCCGTCTTGGTAATGGGCGTCTCTCTTTGGTTGATGCGCCAGCCGGTCGCTCAGGAAACACCTTGGGTGGCAGATGTTGTTTTGATCGAAGTGGAAGAAATGCCGATGAACGAGACGATTCGTGAACTGATAAATGAAACCCAGAAAGAATTGGTGCAAGAATCAGCGAATAAACTGATGAATGTTCCGATGGATAAGCCCATGAAGGTGTCGATCGGGCAGAAGGAGTCGGATCCGGTAGAGTCGGCCATGGATGTAGAATCCGTTACTGAGCAGGTAACAACGGATGTGGAGGAAGTTCCCGTTCAGCAGTCGCAGTCAACTGTTTTTGTGATGGAGCCCGAAATCGGGGAGGAGCCGCGTTATTTGGCAGCTGCTCGCAGGCCTTGGCGTCTAGGGATTGCTTCCAATATTCAGGGAACCGCAGAAGGCGGATTGAATAGCTACGATGCTCCGATGGCGGTCGCTCCAGCAGGTAGCGGTGAAGTCCGTCTGAGCAACCGCGATTTTTTGGTTCCGTTGACCACTCCGAGCTATCATTTTCCGATCTCTGTAACTTTGCAGTTGACGCTGCCTCTGGCAGAACGCTGGTCTGTGCAGACCGGGTTCTCGTACACCATCTTGCGTTCACAATATGAGGCATTGCAGAATAACCTCAAACAAGTACTGGTGGATCAGGATATTCATTATTTAGGAATTCCCCTGCAACTGAATTATCGGATCTTGAAATATGAGCGCCTGGGCTTGTATCTGGCTGGCGGTGGTATGGTGGAAAAGGCTGTGGCCCTCAATTATGAGTTGCTGGATTTGGATGGGAAACAGAGCCAATATGCGGCTTCGGTGAAGGGAGCTCAGTGGTCGGTAAACCTGGGCTTTGGCTTGGAATACTATTTCAGCGATTTTGTGGGTGTCTTTGTGGACCCGAGTTTGGTCTATTACTTCGATAGCAGCCAGCCGTTGAGTTTGCGGACCGAAGAGCCTCTACAATTAAAGTTGGATATCGGTCTTCGTTTTCAATTGTTTCGCTAAGTTCGACGTAAATACAAACTCATTCAGTTCCGGGCAGTTGGTGTGAAAGATTTCACGGCGTGAGCCTTCCCATTTGATACGGCCTTGATGGATGAATGAGATCTGGTCACCAATTTCCAGCACAGAGTTCATGTCATGGGTATTGATGATGGTGGTGATGTTGTATTCTTGGGTGATTTCCGCAATCAGTTCATCAATGTGTATGGCGGTCAATGGATCCAGACCGGAGTTTGGCTCGTCGCAGAACAGATACTGCGGATTCAAGGCGATGGCTCGAGCGATCCCCACCCGTTTCTGCATACCCCCCGATAATTCGGCCGGGTATTTTTTATGTGCATTCTCCAAATGTACCCTTTTCAGGCAGAAATCCACACGGTCTTTCTTCTCGCCATTGCTCCAGTCGGTAAAGAAATCCATAGGAAACCGGATGTTCTCTTCGACGGTAGCAAAGTCAAAAAGGGCACTACCTTGAAAGAGCATTCCTATGCGTTGGCGGATTTTTTTCTGTTCCGATAGTTTCAAACGGTTGAATACTACCTGGTCAAAGATGACATCACCACTGTCCGGGCTGTGCAGACCGACGATTGTTTTCAACAGGACTGTCTTTCCCGATCCGCTGGCTCCGATGATCAGCGAGCATTGTCCGGGCTGGAAAGTGGTGTTGATGTCGTGCAATACCTCTTTTCCGAGGAAGGATTTGGAGATGTGTTGTACCGCAATCATCGTAGCAAAAGTTGGGTTAAAATCAGGTTGAAAACAAGAATCAGTGCACTGCTGGTGACAATGGATTGGGTGCTGGATCGGCCTACGCCCAGCGATCCTCCTGTGGCAGTATAGCCGTAGAAGGAAGCAACGGTCGTGATGATGAAACTGAATACAGCCGTTTTGATGATGCTGTAGGTGATATAGTGTCCCAGGAACCAGAACTGTAGACCGGTCATATAGTCCGCAACGGGGATGATACCGGTGGTATAAACGATGAGCCAGCCGCCCGCCAATCCCAATATGAAGCTCATCAGCATCAGGAAAGGATTGAGCAGGGTTGTTGCTACTACTTTGGGTAAAATCAGGTAATTGGCAGAGTTTACGCCCATCATTTCCATCGCATCAATTTGCTCTGTAATGCGCATGCTGCCGATTTCCGAAGCGATGTTTGATCCGATTTTTCCGGCCAGGATGAGGCAAACCATGGTCGAGCAAAACTCCAGAATCAAGCTTTCTCGGGCCATGTATCCTACGTACATTTTGGGAATTAAGGGACTGACCAGGTTGAGTGCTGTCTGCATGACAATGACGGCACCAATAAAAATGGAGATCAAGGCAATCAGTGGAATGGACTGCATGACCAGTTTGTCTGCTTCCAGAATCAGTTGCTTGCCGAAAAGGGACCATTTTTCGGGTTTTCGGAAAACCCGTTGCATCAAAAGGATGTATTCTCCGGTCAATTCAAAGGCGCGCTTGAACATACGTTTTTTTAAAATTTTGTAAAAGTACTAAATTTTAGGAGAATTTGACGATTTGGTTTGAAGTGGAAACCGGGAGTCGATAAGTTTGCTGAAAAATGCTAGTTCAAATCAATAGTGCGGCCTTTCTGGGCCTGAAAGTGATGCCTGTAACCATTGAGGTGTCCATTACTGCAGGAGTGGGTGTGTTTTTGGTGGGTTTGCCGGATAGTGCTGTGAAGGAGAGTCTGTTGCGGGTGACCACGGCATTATCGGCTTGTGGTTATCGGATGCCGGGGAGGCGGATAGTGATCAACCTCGCGCCAGCGGATCTGCGAAAAGAGGGAACATTGTTTGATTGTGCCATTGCTTTGGGAATTCTGGCGGCATCGGGTCAGATTCAGTTGTCGGGTGCAGCGCATTTTTGCGTTTGGGGAGAATTGGGTCTGGATGGATCGTTGCGTAGAATTCCGGGGGCTTTACCGTTGGCAATCTATGCAAAGCAGGCTGGCTTTGAGGCTTGTTTTTTCCCTGCGTCGGTAGAGGAGGAGGCTTCATTGATTGGAGGTATTCGGGTTTGTGGAGCCACGCATCTGAAGGAATTGATTGGCTGGTTGCAGGTGGGCGAGTATCCGGTCCGGCATCGGGAACTGGTTCGAGAATCCGTTTTGTCCACGCAGCAAGGGGATGACTTTCAATGGGTGGTGGGCCAGGCTTTTGCAAAGCGGGGTTTGGAAATTGCGGCTGCAGGAGCGCACAATCTCCTATTGGTAGGGCCTCCGGGGGCTGGAAAGAGTTTTATGGCCCGGTGTTTGGCGTCGATCCTTCCTCCGATGAATCCGACGGAAGTGCTGGAAACAACCAAAATTTATTCCGTGGCCGGCTTAGATGCCCAGTTGTTTCTTCAAGGAAAAAGGCCCTTCCGTTCTCCGCATCATACAGCAAGTGCCGTTTCGATGACGGGGGGAGGAATGAAAGCCACACCGGGAGAAATGTCATTGGCTCACAATGGAGTGTTGTACTTGGATGAGATGATTCAGTTTTCCCCCGCGTTGTTGAACGAATTGCGTCAGCCGCTGGAGGAACGCACCATTTCGATAGCCCGGGCGCGTTATAAGGTGACCTATCCGGCTTCTTTTATGCTGGTGGCTTCGATGAATCCGTGTCCTTGTGGTTATCACGGGGATGGAACGGATCGCTGTACGTGTCAAGAAGGATCCATTCAGCGCTATTGGAGTCGCCTTTCAGGGCCCTTGCTCGATCGGATCGACCTGCAGATTTTTGTGCGTGCCGTAGATTCCCGACTTTTGGTGAATCGTGCGTTGGAGGAGTCCAGTGCTTCCATTGCTGCTCGTGTTGCGCAGGCTCGTGAACGCCAACATCGGAGATTTGCCCACGAAGGAATTCATACCAATTCGGAAATGAATAGCCAGCAATTGGCGCGGTATTGTCCGTTGACCACAGAAGGATGCGCTTTTCTGGATAAAATCATCAGTCGGTTTCATCTTTCGGCCCGGGCCTATTCCCGTATCTTGAAGTTATCTCGCACCTTGGCAGATCTGGAAGGGTTGGAGGAAGTCTTACCGAGGCATCTGTCCGAAGCAGTGGGCTATCGGTGCAAGGATGTTTTTTAATTCTTGGCGAGAATGCTTACCTTTGGTCCTGGATAGATTAGGAAAGTATATGCAGACATTTGAAATCAATGGAATCCAGTCATTGGAAGCTGTGGCCAGACAGTTTTGGTCCGCAATATCGGAGCATCGGGTCATTGCTTTTTATGGATCAATGGGAGCTGGAAAAACAACGTTCATTACAGCCCTTTGCAAGGTGTTGGGCGTGGAGGATACGGTGAACAGCCCGACCTTTACCTTGGTGAATGAGTACGAGGCGGCCGATGGAATGCCGGTTTGGCATTTTGATTTTTACCGGATCGAACGTCCGGAAGAGGCGTTGGACATCGGTCTGGAGGAATACCTGTATGGGGACGGGCTTTGCCTGATTGAATGGCCGGAGAACATCGAACCCTTGTTGCCGGAAGATTGTCTGAAGGTGTATTTGGAGGTAGTGGGAGCTGATCAGCGACGTCTTTCGTTTGAATTACCGTAGTGAAATCTTAAAATAAAGACGATATGAAACGATGGTTATTGGGATTGTTGGCTTGCTTGGGGGTGAGTTGCTGTGCGACTGCGCCCGTAGCGCCGGAGACGTTTATTCAAGATGAACGCGCCGCACAGATTCAAGTTGGGGCTTTGTCGTTTGATGATTATTTGCCGTTGTTGGAGGGGAAACGTGTGTCGATTCTTTCGAACCAGACAGGCATGGTCAGTGCGACCAGTCACTTGTTGGATACGTTGTTATCGATGGGTGTACAAGTAGTTTCGATCATGTCGCCGGAGCATGGATTCCGCGGTGATGCGGATGCGGGCGAGCACGTGAACGATGGTGTGGATGCTAAAACGGGGATTCCGATCCGTTCGTTGTATGCAAAAGGCATCAATCGTCCCAGTGATGAGGTGATGGATGAGTTTGATGTGATGGTATTTGACTTGCAGGATGTGGGGGTACGTTTCTATACCTACAACGCAACCATGGCTCGGGTAATGGAAGCGTGTGCTGAAAAAGGCAAGCAATTCATTGTGTTGGATCGTCCTAATCCACTTGGGTTTTATGTGGACGGTCCCATCCTGGATATGAAATACAAGTCGGGCGTGGGCTGGTTGCCGATTCCGATTGTTCACGGGATGACTTTGGGTGAACTGGCGTTGATGATCAATGGAGAGGATTGGCTGAAAGATGGCATTCAATGCGATTTGACGGTGGTTCCGTGCAAACACTATACCCGTGATATGAAGTATGCATTGCCGATCAAACCGTCTCCGAACCTTCCGAACATGCGGTCAATCTATCTCTATCCGTCTTTGTGTTTCTTCGAAGCGACACCGGTGAGCTTGGGGCGTGGAACCGATGGTCCCTTCCAGTTGTACGGCCATCCGAATATGAAGGGGTACGATTTTCAGTTTACTCCGCGCAGTGTTCCGGGGGCTAAGAATCCGCCGCAATTGGATCGTGAATGCCAAGGAGTGGATCTCCGCTATCAACCTTCGTTGGCAGCGATCAATGAAGAAGGGATTGATCTTTCGTATGTCATTGATGCCTACAATAACCTCAACCTGGATGACCATTTCTTCCGATCCTTCTTTGAACTGCTTTTCGGCCGGGATTATGGCCGTAAGATGATCAAAGCTGGAAAATCTGCTGAGGAAATTGAGGCAATGTGGGCAGACGATGTCGTCAAATTTAAGGAACAGCGCCGGCCGTATCTGATTTACGAGTAGGCGGGGCTGATTAGCGATAAAGTAGAATGGAGGCGTAGGTGGCTACGCCTTCTTCTTTTCCTACGAATCCCAATTTTTCGGTGGTGGTGGCTTTGACGGAAATGCAGTCCAGGGGGATGTGCAGGTCTTCTGCCAAGCAGGCACGCATCGCATCGATGTAAGGGCGTACTTTCGGGCGTTGCAGGGCGATAGTCAGGTCCACATTGGCGATTTGATAGCCGCTTTGCTGCACCAGTTCCACGACACGGCGTAGAAGAATACGGCTGTCAATGCCTTTGAATTCAGCCGAGGTGTCCGGAAAATGTTTGCCGATGTCTCCGGCTGCAATGGCGCCCAGCAGGGCATCGCAGAGGGCGTGGATGGCAACGTCTCCATCGGAGTGTGCGACACAGCCTCGGGTATGTGGAATGGAAACTCCACAGAGGATCAAAGGCAGGCCGTCGGCCAATTGGTGTACATCGTAGCCGTTTCCAATTCGGAAAGGGAGAGGGGTGCAGTGTTCCATAACGATCGTGGTTGTGATTGTTGATTCCGCAAGCAAAGGTAAAATAATTTATGCTATCTTTGTAGGATTAAAAATAAAGAATATGGCGGTAAATTTTAGTTTTTTCAAGATCCCCGAACATCGTGTGTTTAATTATCAGCCTCGTTATTACGATCCCCGCAAGGAGCGTCGTGAGGCTTTGATGAAGGAGTTGAAGAAAGAGAAAGCACAACTGGAGGGCGAAGCGTGGGAGGATGAACCGTATGTGCCTGGAAAATTAATTCGCGGAAAATTTACGGAGGCAGCAGCGCAGAACCGGCGTCAGCCTTTCAAGCCTACGACCATGCGGCTGATTACCTACATTTCCTTGGCGATTTTCTTTATTTTCTTGGTATTTTTTGGCGATATGTTCGTTGAATTGATGAATTCAATTTATCGGTAATTCATGATGTTGCAAGTTCTTTCTTCACGTGTGGCGAATCTGATTGCGGCTGGCGAAGTGGTACAGCGACCGGCTTCAGTTGTCAAGGAGTTGATGGAGAATTCCATTGACGCCGGGGCGACTCGTGTCTCGGTGGAGATTTTGGATGCCGGTCGGACGTTGATCCGGATCACGGATGACGGCTGTGGAATGTCGCCGGCAGATGCCCGATTGGCATTTGAACGGCACGCAACTTCCAAAATTGCTCAAGAAGAAGATTTGCAGGCCATCACTACGTATGGATTTCGTGGTGAGGCGCTCCCTTCGATAGCTGCGGTGGCAGAGGTGACTCTGCGCACTTGTCGAGCGGAGGATGAGACCGGTAGTGAGGTGCGTTTTGCAGCCTCGGAATGTGTTTCTCAGGAGTTGGTACAAGCGCCCGTTGGGACGAGCATTTCCGTGAGGAATCTTTTTTACAATGTGCCGGCACGGCGTAAATTTTTGAAAGCGGACACGACGGAGTTTCGTGCCATTGTCCAAGAGTTTTGCCGGGTGGCCTTGTCCTATCCGTCCTTGTCTTTCAAACTTGTCCATAATGGAAAAACGGTGCATCAGCTGGAGAGTTGTGCAAACCGCAAATTGCGGATCCGGGAGATTGCTGGGAAGATGATTGCCCAACAAATTACAGAAGTATCGGTGGATACATCGGTTGTCCGTGTTCACGGTTTTGTGGGTGTTCCGGAAGAGGCGCGCAAACATCAGCCGTACCAATACCTTTTTGTGAATGGTCGTTATTTTCAGAGCCGTTACCTGTTCAAGGCCATTGCCAAGGCTTATGAAAAGATCATAGCGCCCGATCAGGTTCCTGTTTATTTCTTGTATCTGGAATGTGATCCGGCAGACGTGGATATCAATATTCATCCGGCCAAAACGGAAGTCAAGTTTGAAAATGAATCCATGATTTTTGATATCGTCTATGCCGCGGTACGGGAGGCAGTTGGAAAGAATGCCTTTGGTCCGAGCATTGATTTTGATACCGAGGGAGCTCCGGAGATTCCGGTCTTTGACCACCATCGTCCGGTGGGTCCTCCCAAAATTGATTTTGATCCCTTGTTTAATCCGTTCAAGGAAGAAACAGCGGCACCGCAAATTCGGGGGACAGCATCCGCATCCTTGACGCCCAATCGGGAAGAGTTTGAGTACCCGTCGCGCTTGAATGATTCGATGCAAGTGGACGGCTATTCCCAATTGTTCCGGGATGAAACAGCTGGGCAGCGTCCGTTGTTACAGGTGCGCGGTCAGTATCTGATCACAACCGTAAAGTCGGGGATTCTGTTGATTGATATCCTGCGAGCTAAGGAGCGGATCTTTTATGAACGTTATCAAGCAGCTTTATCAAAGCAAGCACCGGTAGCGCAAGCCACGATGTTCCCTCAGCAGGCTACGGTGGATCCGATGACCTGGTCGCTGATTGAAGAGCATGCTGAGAAATTGGCAAGAATGGGTTTTGATATCCGTCTTTTTGGTGCGGATACGGTGGTCATTCATGCTTGCCCGGAGGGTTTCCCGGTGGATATTCAGGAGCCGCAACGCTTAATTGATGAAGTGGTTGTGTTGTTGGATGAGCCGGAAGAAAATTGGGCGGTACCGATTGCCGGTTTGTGTGCTGGCGTGCGGAAGGGATCGATGAATCCGGCGGAGGCACAGTTCTTGGTGGACTCCTTGTTTGCTTGTGCAGAGCCGAACTATTCCCCCCGTGGAAAAAAATGTATGACGCTGATTACATTGGAGGAATTGGCGAAATTGTTGTAAATCCAGTATGAGAAATTTAACACCTGTTGTAAAAAACCTGCTCATCATCAATGTGGTGGTGTTGCTGCTTTCTTCGTTTACCGGCGATTTTATGTACCGGTATTTTTCGTTGTTTTATTTTGAATCCGAATTGTTCCATCCCTATCAGTTCATTTCCCACATGTTTATGCATGGAGGGTTCTGGCACTTGTTTTTCAATATGTACACCCTCATGATTTTTGGAACGTTGTTGGAGAATGTTTGGGGGAGCAAGAAGTTCTTCTTGTTTTATATGGTAACCGGATTGGGGGCTGCTTTGTTGCATACGTTGGTGCAGTTCGTTGAGGTACAACACTTTCAAAGCTTGGTGGAGGCTGGAAACGTTGGCGCGATACAGTCCATTCGTCGGATTTTTATGACTCCGACAGTGGGTGCTTCGGGAGCAATCTATGGTTTGTTGTTGGCCTATGGTATGTTGTTCCCGAACAATGTAATGGGGTTGATTTTTCCTCCAATTCAGTTGAAAGCCAAATGGTTTGTTCTGATTTTTGGAGGTATAGAACTCTTCTTGGGCGTTTCGCAATCCGGTGGGAACATTGCGCATTTTGCTCATTTGGGGGGTATGTTGTTTGGCTTGTTGCTGATTCTATATTGGAAGAAGAAAGGCAGGATGTACTATTAGGCCAATGAAACGTTTTTTTCTGATCAGCATCAGTTTTCGACTTGTCCTGTTGGTGGCAGCGAGTGCGTTGTTTTTGTCCTACCTCTCGTTGTTTGTCAACCCGGTCCGTTTCTCGTTGCCGGCCTTTTTCGGGCTGTTCTTCATTCCAATCGCGGGCTTGAACCTCTTGTTGTTGGTACTGGCCCTGTTGCGCAGATCTCGTTCTGTTCTGATTCCGTTGGTGGCTTTGATGCCGTCTTTGCTGTTTTTGGATTCGTACGTGCATCTGGGACAGCAGCAAGTGGATGAAATTGTCGGAACACAACCTTTGCGATTGATGACGTACAACGTTGGGAGATTTGCGGCAGCCAAGGATCCGTTGACACGACGTGAATGTCAGCAACGGATTTTGGATGACATTCGTCAGTCGGATCCGGACGTGGTTTGCTTGCAGGAGTTTTATATTTCAGATACCAGTCGGCTGAACACGATTCTTGGGGATTATCCCTACAAGTACAAGCACTTGTTCCGCTTGAAAAATGGTGCGTGGTTTGGTAATCTGACCGTGAGCCGTTACCCAATTCTGGATCGTGGGCGGATCAGTTTTAAGGGAAGTACCAACTTGTCCATTTGGTCCGATATTCAGTTGGCGACTCAGGTGGTCCGTGTGTACAACTGTCATCTGGAGTCGTTTAACATTTCCTTCACATCGATGATTCAGAAGTTGGGAGGAGGTGGAGATGATTTTTCGGAGGAGCTGGGGCATCTGCAATCCAAAATGACTCAGAGTAATCTTCGCCGTGTAGAGCAGGTGAATGTGGTGTTGCAACACATTGGCCAGAGCTCGTATCCGGCTTTGGTTTGCGGGGATTTGAACGATACTCCGATGTCTTATACTTACTGGCATTTGAGTCGTGGAAGGAAGGATACTTTCGAAAAAGCGGGCGAATATTTGTCCGGGACCTATGCCGCCTTCTGGCCTTTGCTTCGGATAGACTATGTATTAGTTCCAGAGAATTTTTATGTTCTGCATCATCGGACACCTCGTTTGCCTTGGTCGGACCACTATCCGGTGATTACAGATTTAAGCATTTATCCTTGATCAATTATGAATTATCCAGAAATCAATGACGCTATTCGCGTTTTGCGGGATGGTGGAATTATCCTCTATCCGACCGATACCGTTTGGGGCTTGGGCTGTGATGCCACTTGTCCGGAAGCGGTTGAAAAAATATTCCGTATCAAACAGCGGGAAGATGCCAAGAGTTTGATTACATTGGTAAACGGTAGTGATATGTTGTGCCGCTATGTGCGCCAGGTTCCTGAAATAGCTTGGTCGTTGATTGAGGTGAATGATCAGCCGATGACCCTTGTCTATCCGGGAGCGCAGGGTTTGGCACCGAAAGTGGTTGCCGAAGATGGTACCGCTGCCATCCGTATCCCGCAACATGATTTTTGTCTACAGTTGATTACCCGTCTGCAAAAGCCCTTGATTTCAACTTCTGCGAACCGTTCGGGAGGATCTACTCCTGCACGTTTTGCCGAAATCTCAGCAGAGATTCGTGAGGCGGTTGATTGGATTGCTCCGCAACAATATGAGCAAGGCGCCACCGGCAAACCTTCTTCGTTGATGAAGTTGGGCCTGGGTGGAGAAATTCAGATTATCCGACCGTAAGAAAGAGGATTAAAGCAGAGCAGCAGCGGCTGCTGCAAAAACAGCAGCGGTCTCTGCCCGCATACGCATAGTTCCGAAGGTAACCGGGACAAAGCCGGCAGCGATGGCTTGTTGGACCTCCGCTTGGCTAAAGTCTCCTTCGGGGCCAATCAGTACAATGACCGGTCCGCTGCCATAGTTTTGTAGGGCGTTGCGGATCGGTTGTTTTTCGTATTCGTTGCCGCAGTAGGCGATGAGCTTCAGTGCGGATGAAGATGCACTTTGTTGAATGAACTCAGAAATGGGTGTTAATGAGTGCCATTTGGGAAACCAGGTCCGCAGGGATTGGCGAGCAGCAGCCAGTAAGATTTTTTCTTCCCGTTCGTCTTTGATGACTTTTCGCTCAGAGTGTTCGCAGAGTAGGGGGGTCACTTCGTCCATCCCCAATTCGGTGGCTTTTTCCAAGAACCACTCAAAACGGTCGATGTTTTTGGTGGGTGCTGCAGCAATGTGTAGGCGGAAGGGTTGCTCCCAGGCAAAATGCTCGCGGGATTCAATCAGGACCTTGGTACAGCGGCTGTCCGCTTCCAGAATGCGGCCTTGGCAACGCGTGCCCTGGCCATCGGTAACGGCGATGGGATCGCCTGCCCGATTACGCATGACTTTGATGCAGTGAAATGATTCATCGGCAGATAGTTCAACGGTGGCATCAGCCAGATTGGGAGCGGTGTACAATTCCATGTCAACAAAGGTAGCGTTTTTGCGACTTTTTAATGAGTTTTTTATGTAAATTTGTCGTATGATTACAAAATTACCTCGTTACGTAGCTTTGGATGTCTTGCGCGGTATGACCGTTGCGGGTATGATCCTTGTGAATAACCCCGGTAGTTGGGGAAAGATTTTCCCGCCCTTGCGGCATGCTCCGTGGGATGGATGTACTCCGACCGACTTGGTTTTCCCCTTCTTCCTTTTTGTGGTAGGGGCGGCAATGGCCTTTTCTTTTGCCAAGTACCAGGAAGGACTCAATGTCCAATCCATGAAAAAATTGGCCAAACGGAGTCTCGCTATCTTTATGGTGGGTTTGGCACTGAATGCTTTCCCGTTCTACCCGACATCGCCTGATCCGGCCTTGAGTTTTGGTGAGAATTATGTAAACTGGCTGGGTCGCATCCGGATATTGGGCGTTCTGCAAAGAATCGCTTTGTGTTATTTTGTAGGGGGGATTTTGGCCTTGTGGCTGAAGTCGGGCCGACGGATTTTGTGGGGTATGGGCTTCCTGTTGGTGTTGCATCCTCTAATCTTGCGTTTGCTGGGAGGTCCGGCGTGGAGTACCCTGGAGGGGAATGTTGCGGGTCCGATTGATGTGGCACTGTTTGGGGATGCTCACGTTTATCATGGTTACGGAATTGCTTTTGATCCTGAAGGCTTGTTTGGAGTCTTGTCGGGTAGTGCGACCGTTTTGCTGGGTTATCTGATGGGATTGCTGATTCGGAAAACCTCGGAAAAGATGGAGGCGGTGTCCAAATTGTACACCATTGGCCTGATTTGTTTGGGGTTGGGCTCGGTGCTGAATGTGTGGGTGCCGATCAACAAGCCCTTGTGGAGCAGTTCGTATGTGTTGTACGCGGGAGGTTGGGCGATTGTGATGTTGGCTTTTTTCATTTATTGGATTGATATTCGGGGTAAGGAAAAGTTCTTTACTCCATTCAAGGCCTTGGGAATGAATCCGTTGTTTGCGTTCGTGATGGCGGGTGTCTTTTCCAAAACCTTTAGTCGGATTATCAAGTGGACCGTAATGTTGCCGCAGGAGGATGGAACTTTTGTTGAAAAAACGTGGAGTCTGTCGTCTTGGTTCTATCAGAACTGTTGTGTTTCCATTTTTGGTGCTACCGAGATGGCGTCGCTGCTGTATGCGTTGATTTATGTGGCCATTTTTACGGCGATGGCGTTGTTGCTGTACCGAAAGAGAATTGTCATTAAACTTTAGCGTCTATGCCTTACATCGGATTGTTGTCGGATACGCATTGTTATTTTGATGCCGCTGTGGCCAAATTTTTTGAACCAGTGGATGAGATCTGGCATGCTGGAGACTTTGGAGATTTGGAAACGGCCCGTAAGATAGCTTCGGTCAAGCCTTTGCGGGGGGTGTATGGTAATTGTGACGGTACATCCATTCGGGAAATTTATCCTTATACCCAGTACTTTGAGTGTGGGGGAATGCGTGTCCTGATGATGCACATTGGGGGATACCCAGGACGCTATGATTTTAAGGCTTATCAGCTCATCGAGGCGCACCGGCCGGATATCTTTGTTTGTGGGCACTCTCATATTTTGAAGGTGGTGAATGACAAGCCCCGTAATATGCTGGTTCTGAATCCCGGGGCTGCAGGGATTTCGGGCTTTCATCAAGTGAGGACGGCTTTGCGTTTTCGGATTGATCAAGGGCGTATTTATGATATGGAAGTTTGTGAATGGGAGAAGTCCATACGTAATCAAGAGGATTTTATTTAACACTATGATAGTATGAAAAAATTGTTTTTGTTGGGTTTGTTGTGCTTGGGATGTGTTGCTTGGGTGCAGGCGCAAGAACGCATTCCGGTTACGGAACCGAATTATGAACTGGCGGAACGCTTTTCAACCAAGAAGGTCAACCAAATGGTTTTCAGTACCACCATTACACCGCGTTGGTTTAAGGAAAGTAACCGTTTCTGGTATTGGTGGAAGACACCTTATGGGGAAAATGCGTACTTGGTGGATCCTGTTGCGAAGACCAAGAAACCGATTTTTGATATGGATGAGTTGGCCATGCAGCTAACGGAAATCATCAAGGATCCGTTTGATGCGCAACATATTCCGATGCGTAATTTGCAGTTGAAAGATGATCGGACTTTTACTTTTGAGGTGCCCAGTTCTGTGATGGTGGATGAGAAGCCGAAAAAGAATACAAAGCAAGTACCGGATGCTCCGGCAAAGCCGGCTAAGAAGGTGAAAAAAACCTTCCGTTTTGAATACGATATTGCCACCCGTTCCTTAAAAGACGTGAGCGATCTGGATAAGAAGGAACATTTTCCTCGTTGGGCTTCCATTTCTCCGGATAGTAGTCGTGTTGTTTATGTGAAAGGTTTGGATGTGTATTATACCGATATGGAGAACCTGCGCAAGTGGATGGCGGATGAAAAGGATTCTACCTTTGTGGAGCATCGCTTGACCTTCGATGGTACTCCGGATTTTGCCTACGGTGGATCGGATTATCGGGGTTTTGGTGAACGGGATACCAACAAACGCTATGCTGTAAATGCCTACTGGTCTCCGGATTCCCGCTACTTTGCAACCTGTCGCTATGATATGTCCAAAGTGAAGGATTTTTGGGTAATAGATGTCTTGAGTCAGCCTCGCCCCAAATTGGAAACCTATAAATACCAGATGCCCGGAGAACCCAGTCCGGAAACTCATCTGTATTTATTTGATATGCAGTCCGATTCGAGTCGGGTGATTCGTACAGCCGCCTTTAAGGATCAGTCGTTGGATATTCTGGGCAAACCTTTTACCAAGGATCGGATGTATGCGGATTATGTTCCTACGGTTTGGTTGGGAGATGCGGATAAATTTTATCTGACACGAGTGAGCCGGGACTTGAAACGGGTGGACATTTGCGCAGTACACGTCGCTGAGGATAGTGCTCGTGTCATCCTCGAAGAGCGATTGAACACCTACGTGGAAACTCGTCCCTTGCAGGTGGTGAATCAAGGAAAGGAGTTGATCCAGTGGTCGGAACGCAATGGATGGGCACATCTGTATTTGTATGCGGCAGATGGAACCTTGAAAAATGCCATCACTCAGGGAGCTTATCACGTTGAAAATGTGGTAGCTGTCAATGAGAAAGATCGCGTGGTTTATTTTACAGCTTGTGGAGTTAATCCGCAGGAGAATCCCTACTATATGCATTTGTATCGGGTGAATTTCGATGGCAGTCAAATGCAATTGCTGAACCCGGGCGACTATGATAGCCGCATCGCTATTTCAGAGAAAGGGGAATTCTTCGTTAGTAGCTATTCTCGCGTGGATACAGCACCGGCCAATGCGCTGTATGACGGCAAGGGTAAAAAATTGATGGATCTGGAAGCCGCAGATCTGTCGTTGCTGATGGCCGCCGGCTACCAGTTCCCGGAACCGTTCAAAGTAAAGGCTGCGGATGGGGTTACCGATTTGTATGGTGTAATTTATAAACCGTTTGACTTTGATCCGAACAAGTCGTATCCGGTGATTGAGTATGTTTACCCGGGTCCTCAGGTGGAGGCAACCAATTATTTCTGGAGTAAGGGAATGAACCGGGTGGACCGCTTGGCACAAGTGGGATTTATTGTGGTAACGGTAGGTAACCGAGGTGGTCACCCGAACCGTTCAAAATGGTACCACAACTATGGTTATGGCAACTTGCGGGATTATGGCCTGGAAGATCAGAAATATGCGGTGCAACAATTGGCTGCGCAACGTCCGTATATGGATGCCTCTCGTGTAGGTATTCATGGTCACTCCGGCGGCGGCTTTATGTCCACGGCTGCGATTCTGACTTATCCTGATTTCTACAAAGCGGCGGTATCTTGTGCCGGTAATCACGACAATAGTATCTACAATCGTTGGTGGAGCGAACAGCACCACGGTATTTTGGAAAAAATTACTGAAAAAGGGGACACGACCTTTGTGTACAACATCGATAAGAATGCTCAGCTCGCTGGGAATTTGAAAGGGCGTTTGTTGTTGGTGCATGGCGATATTGATGACAATGTGCATCCGGCGAACACCATGCGCGTGGTCAATGCACTGATCCGGGCCAACAAACGTTTTGATATGTTGATTTTGCCGGGCCAACGCCATGGTTTTGGAGATATGGACGAATATTTCTTCTGGCGCATGGCTGATCACTTCAGTGAGTGGTTGTTGGGCACCAGCGAAAACAGCGTGGATATCATCCAGATGAACAACGACTAAATTTTAACCTTATTTATAAACCTTTAACGACTTTACAACATGAAAAAACTGATGAAACTTTTCGGCGCGTTGGCGCTGGTGATGGGCTTGGGCCTTTCTGTGGCTTCCTGCGACAAAACAGACGATGACAAACAACCGGAGGATAAGGAATACAGCATCCTTGGCAAATGGAAAGCTACTTATTGGGAGTGTGCAGAATATGAGAATGGCACCCTGGTGGATGAGTACAGCGAGAACATTACGGAACAGGAAGCGATGTACTACGAGTTCCAAGAAGGCGGTAGGGGTGTTGCATCAATGGGTGATGAATCCGAGCCCTTTACCTGGTCGCAGGACGGCACCAAACTCCGCCTGGTACTGGAAGGGGAGGTCCTGAATCTTGACGTCCTCAAATTGGATGCGACCAACTTGGAACTTTCCATTTTCGAAGAGTACACGGAGTCCGGTTATAGCTACCGTTATCAAGAAACCTATCGCTTTGTAAGAGTTAAGTAGGTTCGATCCTCCGATACGGAATCCAAACACAAAGGAGATAAGCCGTTGGGCCTATCTCCTTTTTCTATGCCGGTCGGATGCAGGATAAAACAAAAAAAGCACTCACAAACCTGTAAGTGCTTTTTGGTAGCGAGACCCGGGATTGAACCGGGGACCTCAGTGGATATAATGGGGGAACTTCAAGGACTCACCCCGAATCAGATACAAGCTTTGATTGAGATGGTGAAGAAAAATAAATCATAAGATTACGAATCTGAGAAGAAATCTATAATTTAGTGCCATGAACGAGATACAAGATATACAGAGCCTCTATAATGAAGTGAGGGAGATAATCGCATCTGCGAGGCAGAATGCGACTCGCAGTGTGGACTTTTGTCGTGTGCAGATGTACTGGAGTATCGGTAAACGTATTCTGGAGACAGAACAAGAGGGAAAGGAAAGAGCTGAGTATGGTTCTTACTTGCTGAAGAACCTGGCAAAGAAGCTTGAACCGGAATATGGAACAGGCTTTTCTGTTAGACAATTGGAGAGGGGTCGTCAATTTTATAAGATGTATCCAATTGCGACCGCACTGCGGACGCAATTCAACTGGACTCAATATAAATTGCTTCTTGCAATCTCAGATGATTATAAAAGAGAGTATTATGAGCTAGAAGCTATTAACAATGCTTGGACAGCTCGCGAGATGGAGCGCCAGATTAACAGTCAATTGTATGAGCGCCTCCTGTTGAGTAATGATAAGGAAAGCGTGTTGGCTATAGCTCGTAAAGAAAGAATACCTCAGCAGCCACAGGAGATAA
>JAFYSH010000015.1 GCA_017546605.1 Bacteroidales bacterium
AGCAAAATTCAACTGTCGAATAAGGGTTGACTTCTCCATGTAGACCATGTGATCAGCAACTGTTCCTCTGTCAGATGAGATTGCTCGGCCAATTTCTGTGAAGTTTGGCTTGAAAGGAACGCTTCGTGAGATTACATAAAGGAGCTGCTTCAGCTTGCGGGCTGTTGAGACATTCATCTTTGCATATGCGGGAATATCCACTTCCATTGTCTGGTTGATTACGTTTTCCAAACGCTGGTAATAGTCATCCTGCTTGAAGAATGGGAAATATCCTTTGGTGAGGTATTCTTTGAAGTGAGCCAGTGGATATTTTACTTCTGCTGGGAGCTCAACTTTGCCATCGAGAATCTCTTCAAGGGTATATGAGGGAATGTTAAGACCGAGAGAAAAATTGAGATATTCACGGAATGAGAGCCCTTCGAGTTTGTATCGGATTGCTCTTCTGCTAAGATCAGCATCTGTTCCTCTTATGAGTTCCAGAATTGATGATCCGGTTATAACCACCTTGAGATCAGGAAGGAAATCGTACATCATTTTAACTTCCTTTGACCAGTCCTGGTATTTGTGGACTTCATCAATATATAAGACCTTACCACCCTCCTGAGCAAATTTTGTGGCAATATCATAAAGTGTGTTACCTGCAAAGAAGGTATTGTCTGCTGAAACATAGAGTGATTCTTTCTTGGCATCTGTCAAAAGAATACGCTGGAGTACCATCGTTGTCTTACCAACACCACGTGCTTCCATAATGACGATCAGCTGAGAATCCCAATTGATTTGATTATATAGGTAGCGGACAAAGTCAGTAGACACAGTCTTTAGTTTCTTTGCATAGAGTTCATATAACTTTTCCATAACTCAAGACTTTATGCAAATATAATAAATCGCGGAATAAATTCCACACTTTACGCAAAATATGCGGAATCAATTCCGCACTTTGCGATTTTTAATTTCATTAAATCTACAGTCGAGCCAATAGAGATTGAAACGCGAATAGGACATTCGCCTTTCTTGTTCGGCATGGGGTAAAGATAGAAGCGTACAGGGGTGAGATATTTAAGTAAATTAAGTTAAATTACAATAAATGATAAGTCTATGGAAATGAGCAACTTGTGTGCTCTGTTTAATATAGTTAAACTAGGACTATAGTCCGCCCATCTTCATAATATGGGTTGATTTACAATGACTTACAAGATTTACGCAGAAAAGTAGCGAAGTTTCTGCGTATATTTTATGCCTATACGCACGGTTGAGCAATATAAATCGATATCTTGTTCCATCCTTTCTGTTCGGACTGTTTCTTTAGATGCTTCAGTTTTATCTTTGCGAAGAGAATAGTTTGCTTTATAAAATTCGATTCTTACTTTTGTCTCAAGAATTAAATAGTTCGTATGAATCAATTTAGAATTTTTCTTTTGTCGGCTGTAATCTCAGTATGTGCTTTGTCTCAAGTAAAGGCTCAGGACATTCAATTTTTGTACGATACGGAGCGGGGATGTGTGACCACTACGTTTGAGATGTTTCGTCCAGATGCTTTTGGTAGTACCTATTTCTTTGTTGATTTTGATGCAAATCCGAAGGTGTCAGGGACTTATTGGGAAATCACCCGGGATTTTAATTTTTGGCAGGATACAGAATTTTCGTGGCTTTCTGTTCAAGTAGAATATGCAGGCGGGATGAATGCCGTGACAGGTTCCTTCAACAATAGCTGGTTGGGAGGTCTTTCCTATGCGGGGCATTCGAAAGATTACTCAAAGACATGGTCGCTTACCGCATTGTACAAATACATTCCGGGTACGGTAGGTCTGAAGGGAAATAAACAAGAGCATAATTTCCAGATCACAGGCGTGTGGGGCATTGCTTTTGCAAATGGTTGGTGCTCGTTCAGTGGGTTCTTTGATTTTTGGCGAGAGGCTCGTCCTTGGCAGGGTACGCAGTATATTTTCATTTCTGAGCCTCAGTTTTGGTTGAACCTTTATAAAATCAAAGGCTGGGAAGACATTCATCTTAGCATCGGAGGGGAGTTGGAACTATCTGCTAATTTTGTAGATAAGGGATTGTATGTTTGCCCGGCTTTGGGGCTTAAATGGACTTTTAATTAGAAACTCATCGGAGATTGTTTGTCATTTGTTTTCTCCACATCGCAAAACCAAAGAAGGCAAGGATGAGGTACCCAAAGCTGACCAGGGGCATAAAGACCAGACCCGCCTTGATGTAGAGGGTGATGTTGGTGATGTTTACCACAAACCATGCGCCCCAACAGTCGATTTTCTTTTGGGCGGAGAGGTATTGGGCCAGAAGGATGAAGGCAGTCACAAAAGCATCCAGATAGGGCGCACGGGCCATCGGAAAAATATTGGGCCACCACTCGTTCAATTGGCAGAGCAGGGTGCCCCAGCCGAGGGTGAATATGGCAACAATGGCCAGCAGTCCAACCCGCTCTTTGTTGGTCAACACTGTGATTTTTAATTGTTCCTTGCGGTCTTTCTCATTTTCAGTCGGATGGGTCCAGCGATAATGTCCAAAAAAGTTGATGATAAAGGAGATGGGTTGGACCAGCATGCTGGAGTACAAGTGCTTTTGCAGAAACATGAAGAAAAGAAGGACGTTGTACAAATAGCCAATCCAGAAGTTGAGGACTTTTCCGCGTGTCGCTAAAAATACACAACTTAAGCCGGCCAGTACGGCCAGTAGTTCAAGCAAGCTCACACCTTGGCCTCCCAATGTAAACAAGATATTATCAATGCGAAACATAGCAATCTTCTTTATAGGTTGTTATTTGTTTATGAGATTTTTCGTTCAATTTCACGCAGGTTTTCCATTTTCTTTTTCTCCAGGAAGTCGTATACGCCCCCCAGGTGTTCAATTACGCGCTTGTTGGAGAATTCATACACTTTGCTGACCAGCCCGTCAAGGAAGTCCCGGTCGTGAGATACGATGATGAGTGTTCCATCGAAGTTGATCAAGGCTTCTTTGAGGATATCTTTTGTTTTGATATCCAAGTGGTTGGTTGGCTCGTCGAGGATGAGTAGGTTGACCGGTTCGAGCAAAAGCTTGATCATGGCCAGTCGGGTCCGTTCTCCACCAGACAAGACTTTGACCAATTTGTCAGAATCGTCACGACCGAACATGAAAGCACCTAAAATGTCACGAAGCTTGGTGCGGATATCTCCTACAGCTACATCGTCCACCGTTTTGAATACCGTCTTATCTTCATCCAGCAGTGAGGCTTCATTTTGGGCAAAATAGCCAATCTTGAGGTTGTGGCCCAACGTAAGTTTGCCATCGAAGTCGATTTCGTTCATGATGGCTTTGACCATCGTGGATTTCCCTTCCCCGTTCTTGCCGACAAAGGCTACTTTATCTCCGCGTTCAATGGTGATGGAGGCATTCTTGAAGACGTTGTGCTCACCGTAAGATTTGGAAAGTCCGTCTGTAATTACGGGATAAGAACCGGAACGCGGGGCCGGGGGAAAACGTAGGTTTAATGCGCTTCTGTCCTCTGGATCCACTTCCAGTATCTCCAATTTTTCAAGCATTCGTACACGGGACTGCACCTGGTTGGTTTTGGAGTAGGTGCCTTTGAAGCGTTCAATGAAATCCTTGGTTTCGGCAATCATTTTCTGTTGGTTGTCGTAGGCAGCTTGTTGCTGTTGGCGGCGTTCTGCCCGAAGTTCCAGGTATTTCGAGTAATTGACTTTGTAATCATATATTTTCCCCATGGTGATTTCAATCGTTCGGGTAGTAATATGATCCACGAAAGCTTTGTCGTGGGAAATGACCATCACGGAGTTGGCGCTGTTGATGATGAAATCTTCCAACCATTCGATGGATTCAATGTCCAAGTGGTTCGTCGGCTCGTCCAGCAGCAGTAGTGTGGGTTTTTGTAAAAGGATCTTGGCCAGTTCGATCCGCATGCGCCAACCGCCAGAAAATTCGGAGGTTTGACGTTGCAGGTCGCTTCGGACAAAGCCCAAGCCCATCAACGTGCGTTCAACATCCTCTTGGTAGTTGGTCAGATCGATCCGGTAGAACTTCTCAGAAAGCGCGGTCACCTTTTCAATCAACCCCATGTATTCATCGCTGTCGTAGTCGGTGCGAAGGGTCAGTTCTTCGTTGATGCTTGCAATTTCCCGTTCAATTTCAAACAGGTGCTCAAAGGCCAGACATGCTTCCTCAAATACGGTGCGACCATTTTCCACCATCAAATGCTGGGGCAGGTAGCCGATTTTTCCGCCATCCGTTACGGTGACCTTGCCTCGGTTGGGAGTTTTGACTCCAGCTAATATTTTGAGCAATGTTGATTTTCCGGCGCCATTTTTGCCCATTAAGGCAATCCGGTCCTTGTCGTTGATGACAAATGAGATATCTTTAAAAAGTGTTGTGCCACTAAACTCAACTGTTAATCCGTCTACTGAAACCATAGGTTGTGTCTTAATGGCGGCAAATTTACGGAATTTCTATTATAACTGGACTTTTTCACAAAGGCCTATGCCCAATGTAATGGCGCAACCGCTCCACTTCGACCTTGATTCCATCTTTTGATGGATGCAGTTTGGTATTAAATTATTGCTAACTTTGTGAGTTTTTAACAAAGAAAATGATAATAGTGAATAATTACTTATGATGAACATTAAGCAGTTTTTAGTTGTCGGCTTGGCTTTATTGGGCTTGGTCGCTTGTAAGGTGGATGTAAATGAACCGGAAAATAGCATTGAAACCATTGAATTGTCCGTGGATGTAGCTGAAATTATGGCCGATGGACAGGATTATGTGCGTTTTACGGTAATTTCTGATGGTCAAGATGTAACCCGTGAGACCACCATTTTTTATGCAGGGGGTGCTTCCGTCTTGGTCGGTCATACCTTTCATACAACCCAGCCGGGTGTTTATCGTTTCTATGCGATGAAGGGCGATGTGACTTCTAATGAGGTAACCGTTACTGCGAAAGAAGTATCTGCAGAGCCTCAGGTAATTACCTTGACCGCCTCCTCAATGGAAATTTTTGTAGGCGAAGAGGTGATTTTTACGGTGTCTTCTGATGAGGAAGACATTACCTCGGCGGCTACCATCTATCATGCTGAAGACAATACACCTCTGTCTGGTCGATTGTTTAAAGCGACCGAAGCGGGTACCTATCGTTTTTACGCGATGCTGGGAGAAGAAGTTTCCAATCGGGTTACCATTACCGTAAACGAACCGGAGATTGTGATTGAAGAAATTACCTTGACCGCCACTGCAACGGATGTAAAAGTTGGTGAACAGGTACGCTTTACGGTAGCGGCAGATCATCAGAACGTGACGGAGTTGAGTGAAATCTTCAACGCACAAGAGGATGAGCCCTTAGAGGGAGCTGTCTTTGTTCCCGAGCAGGCAGGAACTTTTGAATTCTATGCGACTTATCAGGATGTGATTTCCAATACCGTTACGATTACTGTCTCGGAAGTGGAAACCATTGACTTGGTGTTGGTTGCCTCACAGACAGAAATTTTGGCAAATGGAACTGATTTTGTGGAATTTACTGTTTCCAGTGACGGGGCTGATGTGACCGGAGAGGTAGATGTGATGGTGAAAAATGGCGGAAAATTGAATGGAACAAAATTCAGTACGACCACCGCTGGAGAGTACACTTTCTATGCACAGATGGGAGAATTCAAGTCCAATGAGATTACCGTCTCAGCAAAAGCGGTTTCGGGTTCCGGCAAGTCCATTGTTTTTGCGGAAGGTGTGACCATAACCTCCGGTTGGTACGATGTGAACAAGATGGGACAAGGTGAGTTGAACGGAGATATCAATATGTGTTGGGCCGCTTCATCAGCCAACATGATCCAATGGTGGCAAGACCGTTACGTGGCAGCAGGCAATACATTGCCGAATACAACGGTGACGGGACCGGGAACGGTGGTCTTCCCGGAATCAGGTCGTGCCTATGAACTGGCTTTGATGGAAGTCTTCTACAACGAATGGGACAATAGACGTGGATGCAACACAACTGAAGCGATTCCGTGGTTTTTTGAAGGTGTAAACTATGGAGCAACGGCTTCTCCTGGTTCTCAAGCAGTTCCGTTGACCCCCGGTGGTTATTGGAAAACTATCTGGGATGAGGTTTATCCGTATATGTACCACGAGTATTCGTATATGTTTGGCTGGTATACCGATTTGTATGTTGGAGAGTTCAATGCCTATATGAATTGGGGACAAGGCTCATCGTTGGTCGGTGTGGAACGTTATAAGAAATTCTCGGACTTGGTGGTTGAATTTATTGGAAGAGGTGTCGCATCAATGACCATTTCGCTCAATAGTAACGGTGGTTTGCTTCATGCAACAACGCTCTGGGGCTATGAAATTGATAACGCTACCGGTTTGGTGACCCGTTTGTGGATCACAGACTCCGATGACTTGCTGAATGAACCGAAACAACAGTTGTTAAATGAGTACACCGTGAGCTATCGCGATGGGGATGCTTATATCCAACTTACTTCTGATACCGTTCGTTACCGGACCTGCTTTGTGAGCGCATTGGCTCCGTTCTCCGGTTATGGCTCTGGATCCGGTAGATAAGAAGAACTATGAAGAAAGTATGGTTGGCTTTGCTGCTGGGGTGCATTCCTTACTTAGCAGCAGCTCAGATTCGGGAGTTGCCCCGATCTACGCCGGAAGAGCAGGGGGTGCCTTCACGAGCCTTGATTAATTTGTTCGATTCGTTGCACACCATGCCGCAAACCGACATTCACAGCATGATTGTGATGCGCAGAGGCAAGGTGGTAGGGGAATTTTATCCGGCTCCTTTTGCAGCGGAATATCAACATACGCAGTACTCCAGCTCTAAAACTTTGGTGAGCATGGCAGTCGGTTTGGCCATTGATGAAAATCGGCTGCGATTGAGTGATCGTGTGGTTACATTCTTTCCGGAATATCTTCCGGATACAATTTCCGACAATCTGGCCGCCATTACGGTTCGGGATCTGTTGACGATGACCTCAGGCATCAAGCCCAACTGGGGAATGCGTAGCCGTGGTACTGAATGGATCAAGACTTTCTTACACAAGGAAGTGAAAAATGAGCCGGGAACGGTCTTTGCCTATGATTCCATGGTTACTTACCTTTTATCAGCCATTGTACAACGGGTAACTGGTGTCAAGACGCTGGACTATTTGCAAACCAAACTCTTCGACCCGATGCACATCGAGGTGGTCAATTGGGAAGTCAGCCCGGAAGGCGTCAATACGGGAGGCTGGGGCTTGCATATTCAGAGTGAGTCCTTGGCGAAAATTGGTCAATTGTGGTTGGATGAAGGTGTTTGGGAAGGCAAACAGTTGATTTCCAAAGAATGGATTCACCAGATGAGTAGCAGACAGGCTGATGGGGGAGATTTTGGATATGGTTACCAAACGTGGATGTGTGCTTATCCGGGTGCTGTCAGAGCGGATGGGGCGTTGGGACAATATGTGATTGTTGTTCCGGAAAAGGAGGTGGTCATTGTCTTGACGGAAGCTTCATTTACCAATGGAAAACCGCAGCGAGGTCTGATATGGAATCAGTTTTTACCGGCACTTTCCGATGAACCATTACCCGCAAGCAAGGATTATGAAGAACTTCTAAAGAAACAGTCCTCCTATCAGTTGGAGTTGCCAGGTGGCAAACGACGCTCTTCGCAACTCAAAAAGATAGCGGGTAAGCGTATCGTCTTGCCGGAGAATCAATATGGTTGGGCTTCCGTGGCGTTCCGTCAGGGAGACAATGGTTTGCTCATGGAGGTGGTTAAGCAAGATGGTGCAACTTATGTACAGCCTTTGGGATATGGGGCTTGGCAGACGGGCGAAATTGCTGGATTTCCTCCTTATTCCATCAATCCCATCGGTTGGCACGAAGCTCTAGAGGGACCATTCTATGCTTCCGGAAGTTATGCGTGGGATAATAAATCCTTAAAAATTAGTTTGCACTATGTTAATTGGGTGACCTCTTTGCACCTGACATGGACGTTTGAGGATCAAACTGCCACCTTGAGTTTGACCAATAACTATGCAAAAAATAAGATAGAAACTTATTCGTGTGAAATCCAAGCCCAATGAGAAAGGTTCAACTCCCCGATTCACTGTTGGTTCAAGCGATTCGACAAGTCACTAGTGACCTGGAAAATTTGGAAAGATCGGCCGGTATCAGCCTGGAAGCGCAGGTTCGAGTTTATGATTTGTACCAAGAATTGTTAAGGTGGCAGGAGGAGGGCTATGACCTGCGTGCTTTTGATGGATTCGATCAGGCTGCGGCTGCCTATGGGGTTGTCTTTAAACGTTGTGAATCCCGAGTGGTCGCATCCTTCGATGCTCAGCACTTGAAAACCGAACTCGACCGGCAACGGATTTCGGCACATGAAGCCATGCAACACCTGTCCGCCTTAGCAGAAGAGGCGGTTGCCTTGCACGAATTGGCAAAGGAAACCTTTTCAATATGGCAGTCTGCGGGTTTCCTCAAACGACATCAGGCGCTTAACCGACTCCGGAAAAGGGCAGGCTTTCCCTTGGAAAAGAAACGGATTGGAAATTATGTAGCCAAGACGTACGATTTAATGAATGAGGCTAGGCAGCGTTTTGCTCAGCAACAACAAGCCTGTCTGCAAGCCGATGTTTTCTACAAAATCCAACCGGATCTTTACAGAAAAGTTGCTGGGCTTTTTATATCTTTGCTGGGACTTAATAGAGAATAATCACGATGAAAATAGCGGTTGTCGGTACAGGTTACGTCGGATTGGTGTCCGGAGCTTGTTTTGCAGAGATGGGGGTGGAGGTCTATTGTGTAGACGTTGACGAACATAAAATCAAGCAGTTACAACAAGGAATACTCCCGATTTATGAAGAAGGTCTGCAAGAAATGGTGGATCAGAATGCTGCAGCTGGACGGCTTCATTTTACTACAAGTCTTGCTGATTGCATGGATCAGGTAGAGATCGTTTTCATCGCAGTGGGTACGCCTTCGCAAGCCGATGGCAGTGCAGATTTGTCAGCAGTTGAGCAAGTGGCCCGTATCTTTGGACAACACCTGCAGCACTATACCTTGTTGGTGACTAAGAGCACTGTTCCGGTGGGAACGGCGCATCGGTTGGAAAAAATTGTTCGACAAGAATTGGAACAACGAGGTCAGGCGATTGAATTTGATGTGGCCTCCAATCCGGAGTTTTTGAAGGAAGGGTCGGCCAAAAAAGACTTCATGACTCCAGACCGTGTCATCATTGGTGTAGCCAGTGATCGCGCCCGTCGGATGATGTCACTGTTGTATCGTCCCTTCTTATTGAATAATTATCGGGTTATCTTTATGGATGTGTTGTCGGCAGAGATGACCAAATATGCCTCGAATGCGATGTTGGCCACGCGCATCAGCTTTATGAACGAGATTGCGACTTTGTGTGAACTGACGGGAGCCGATGTACGTATGGTTCGTCAGGGAATGGCCACGGATCAACGCATTGGTAGTAAATTCTTGTATCCCGGTTGTGGCTATGGCGGCTCTTGTTTTCCGAAAGATGTGAATGCATTGGTCCGAACAGCGGCAGAGCACGGCTACCAAATGCAGATTGTTCAAGCTGTGGAACGGGTCAATCAAGAGCAAAAGAAGATTCTCTATAAAAAATTACATTCAGCCTTTGACGGACAATTGGCTGGCAAGCGCATTGCCTTGTGGGGTTTGTCATTTAAGCCAGGAACCGATGATTTGCGGGAGGCTCCTTCGTTGGTCACCATTGATCTTTTGTTGCAGGCAGGAGTACAAGTGATTGCGGTGGATCCGATTGCCATATCAGCGGCTCAAGCTTTATACGGAGATAGGATTCAATACACAACCGATGTCTATCGGTCTGCTATGGGGGCTGATGCTATTGTGTTGGCTACGGAGTGGAAACAATTTCGTTTGCCGGATTGGAAACGGATTCGTCAGCTGATGAATGTGCCGCTCGTAGTAGATGGCAGAAATATCTATGATCGGGAAGAATTAGCCAAAGAGGGCTTCCTGTATTACGCAATCGGTTAGATTTGTAACAGTCCTTTCAATCCATAGACCGCTCCAAGAATTACAATGGCTACGCCAGCAATGCGGTTGATGGCAATGAGTTGACGAAGACGGAAGCGGTTCCGGAAGGCATTGATGATTGACACCAGGGCAAACCACCAGACCATCGCTCCCAGAAGAACTCCAGTCATCACGACAGTAATCGTCATCAGTGATTTTTCACTCAAATCGATGCCCACAAAGGTGAAGAGACCCAATAAAAGCAACAGCGCACCCGGATTGGTGATGGTCATCGCAAAGGAGGTTAAAAAGTCGCCCAAATAGCGTTTGCTGACTTCTTTGGGTTGTCGCAGTTGTTTGATGGGGTTGGTTATATAAACACTGATACCAATGCCGATGATGATGAAACCTCCTACCAAGGAGATGATGACATCGTTTCGGTCCAGCCAACTTTGGATAATGGCCAGGCCGAACAAGGCTAAGGCTGAGAAGAAAAGGTCAGAAATAGCTCCGCCCAGACCGGTAAAAACACCGGACCACCGGCCCTTACTCAAGGTCTTTTGGATACAAAGCACACCCAGCGGCCCCAAAGGAATGGAGGCGCCCAATCCGACAACAATCCCCTTTAGTAATACATCAAGCATAGATTCTATTTGTGTTCTGACTATTTCGGCTGCAAAGATAGAAGAAAGTCTGTAAAAGTCTTTATCTTTGTTTGTTTGAACAATAGAAAATAATGAAAAGATTTGTACCCTCCCAGTTTACACTTACTCGGTGGATCTGGTTTTTCTCTTCGATTGTGTTATTGTCCTTGCCGTTTTTGCATCCGCATTGTGGATGTTTGGCATTGCTGGCATGGGTGCCTTTTCTGATTCTTGAACGGGACTGGTATGAACGTGGTAAAAAACATCGCATATGGCTTTGTTTTCTGTTCTTTGCAGTCTGGAATCTGTTGACAATAATGTGGTTGCGCTATGCGACTTGGGTGGGGGCATTGGGGGCATTGGTGGGCAACACGGCGCAAATGGGTTTTGTTTTTCTGTTGTTCCGAGCCTTTCGTCAGCATTTGGATCGCCAGCGTGCAGAACGCTCATTCAAACTCTTGCCGTATATTTTTCTGGTAGCTTTGTGGATTGCTTGGGAGTATTTTTATACGGATTCCGAGTTGTCTTTTCCCTGGTTGATGTTGGGAAATTCTTTTGCTAATACGGTCAAATGGATACAATGGTACGAATATACCGGTACAATTGGCGGTACGCTGTGGATCTGGATGGTCAACCTGGCTTTATTTCGTGTTTTGGTCTTGTACCGTGCCGTTTCGATCTTTCCGGATGACAGGCCTGCGCCGCGTTTGCGTCCGGCTTGGTTGGCAGGGCTTGTGCTGTTAGTCATCGTCCCCATAACGGCTTCCATAATTCGGTATGCGAACTATCAGGAAGTAGAAAATCCGCGGGAGTTTGTGGTCTTGCAACCGAATATAGAACCCCATGTTGGTAAATTTAAAGGTTATAGTCGGGAACGCCAAGATCAAATACTGTTGGATCTTGCCACAGCAGCTGTAACGGATACGACAACCTTCCTTGTGGCGCCCGAGACCTTTACCTGGACCATTGATGAGGAGCAGGTGTTGAATTTTACCACGGTTCGTAAATTCTCTGACTTTCTACAACAGCATCCTGCTTCCAATTTTATCTTTGGGGCCATTACCATTCATTATTATCCTTGGAATACGTATCCTGGATCTTCCGAAAACAGTCGTCCAACCTTGACGGCCCGCAAGGCGCAGGGTTATTGGTATGATACGTTCAATGCATCCTTGATCCTGGATGCTGCTGGAAAACACGATATCTTTCACAAGTCCAAGCTGGTGCCGTTTGCCGAGTTTCTTCCGTTCCCGGAATTCATTTCCCGTTTTGGCTCGTTGGCAATCAGTCTGGGGGGCACTGTCAACAGTTATGGCAAGCAGCCGGAAATATCTGTTTTTACCGCAAACGATGGTACGCGCATCGGCACAGCCATCTGTTATGAATCGGTGTATGGTGACTATTGTCGTGGCTATGTTGAAAAAGGGGCGCAGGTGCTGACAATCATTACCAATGATGGCTGGTGGCGGGATACGCCAGGCTATCGTCAACACCTCAGCTATGCGCGTTTGCGGGCCATTGAATTGCGCAGAAGCATTGCGCGTAGTGCAAATACAGGAATCTCCGCATTGATTAACCAACGCGGAGATATCATCGCTCGTACCAACTGGTGGAAAGAAAGTTCGTTGCGTGGCTCCTTGAACCTAAGCGAAGACGTGACTTTTTATGTGCGTCACGGAGATGTCATTGCCCGTATTGCACAGTTTTTGGCAGCCCTCCTGTCGCTCTATTGGTTGTCTTTTGCCTGGTCCTCACGATTGGCCCGAGAGCAACGTTCCAACAGATAAAGAATCGATTGGAATTGGAGTCCACTGTTTCGGGATAAGCCAATTTCACAGGTACGGCTTGTTGCATATCCGGATGAACAGCCGTAAACTTGTTCACGAATCATGCGTAAGCCGTGTGTATTCAGTGCCGGTAATAAGAATCCTCGGTCGCCAGCAAAGCCACAACAGTTGCTTTGAATCACCACTACTTCTTTTGCACAACGTTTGGCCAAATCGACCAGGGTGCTATCTACTCCCAGTTTTTTTGCAGAGCAAACGGCGAATATGGCAATTTTTTCATCAACAGGTTGGACGCTCAAGCGGTCTAATAAGAATTTTTGGGCAAATTCAGCCGGTTCATACAACTTGAGTCGTTCGTCCATGTTGGTATGCATGGTGTACAAGCAGGGGCTCATATCACAGAGAATCGGATATTTTCCATTTTCAGAGGCGTGTTGCAAGGCTGCTTCCAACTCATCGGAGGCCCGTTTTCCTGCTTCAACGTACCCCTTGCTGGAGAAGGCCATGCCGCAGCACAGTTTGTCAAGCGGTTGGGGATAGATGATGTCATACCCCGCCCTCTTTAGCAAGATTTCGGTGATACGGGTTAGTTCAACCTCTTTGGAATAGCTTTTAGAAACACCCATGGAACGTGTGATGCAGGACGGGAAATAGACCACCTTGGGTCGGTCTGATTGCGGGTCAACCACTTGAGGATGAATACGGTGAGCTCCTTTTGGGAAGTGTTCATTCCACAGTGGAATTCGTTCGCCAGAAAGGCTTCTAAGACCGCTGGCGACGGCTCCAAATACTTTCTTGCCCGTCATACAGCGGATGCCATAGAGCAGATTCAAGCCCAATCGCATACCGGCCGTGATGGTATCCATGTGATTGGCGATAGAGACAGCCCGTTGCTCGCCTTTAGCAGAGTGACCTTCGTGCCGCAGTTCTTTTACCAGTTTGCCGGTATCCACTTTTACCGGACATTTTAACCCGCATAAGCTGTCAGTAGCGCAGGTATCCAGTCCCCAGTATTGGTACTGCTGGTGCATTTCTGCAGAGCGGTGGGGGGCCTCACCGGTGGTCGCCAACCGTTGCATTTCCCGGAAGGCGGCTACGCGCTGACGGGGGGATAGGGTGAGTCCCTCGGCAACACAACTGCCTTCACAGAAACCACATTCCATGCATTTGTCCACCGTCGGGCGTACTGACGGGATGGGCTTTAAGTTGGAAACGTGTGCCCGATGGTCCTCATTCAGGATTACCCCAGGGTTTAAGATACCGTTCGGATCAAAAAGACGTTTGATTTCTTTCATCAAAGCGTAGGCTTGCTTACCCCATTCCATTTCCACATAGGGAGCCATGTTGCGGCCAGTTCCGTGTTCTGCTTTCAATGAACCATCGTAGCGATCCACTACCATTGTAGCAATGGCATCCATAAAGCGGCTATAACGATCCACTTCCTCTTGGGTTTGAAAATCCTGGTTGAACATGAAATGGAGGTTTCCGGCCAGGGCGTGACCAAAAATGACGGCATCCTGATAGCCATATTCTTCAAAGATCTTTCGCAGTTCCATGGTCGCATCAGCCAAGTGTTGGCCGGGGAAACAAACGTCTTCAATAATAGCTGTAGTTCCGCTTTTTCGCATACCAGCTACCGTCGGTAAGGTTTCTTTTCGGATTTTCCAGTAGCCAGCTTGTTCGTGTTTATCGGTAGTAAACAGGTACGGCAATTCGGTTTCAATCGGGCGAAGTCCTTCTTCAATGATGGCAACTTGCTGTTGCAGCAAGGATATCGATTCGGCGCGAGTTTCTACGAGTAGGGCGCAGGCCTCTTCGCTCACTGTTTTGAGGACCTGGGGTACACCCGGCGTGTTTTCCACCGAATGTAGGGCTGCCCGGTCCATTAATTCCACTGCGGATACTGGGAGGGATTGAAGAATTTGTACAGCTTCACAGGCGGATCGGATGGTGGGATAGATGACCAGCGCCAAGGCCTTGTGCCGGTGTTCCTGTACCGTCCGATACGTGATGTCGGAGATAAAGGCCAAGGTGCCTTCTGATCCGATGATCAAGTGTTTGAGAATGTCGATGCAATTTCTGTAGTCTACCAGGGCATTAAGACTATATCCGGTGGTATTCTTGATTTTGTATTTTCGTTGAATGCGTTCCCGTAGGGTGCTATCTGCAGCGATCTCTGCAGCCATACGTTCCAGTCCATCGCACAAGGTTGCATGGCTCTTTTTGAAGGCTTCTACGGATTGCGGATCAGCGGTATCCAGCAATGTGCCATCGGCCAGGATGACGCGGATATCTTCCACCGTCTTGTAGGAGTTTTCGGAGGTGCCGCAACACATACCACTGGCGTTATTGGCAGCAATTCCCCCAATCATAGCCGAGTCAATGGAAGCAGGGTCGGGTCCGATCTTTTTGTCAAAAGCTGCAAGTTTCTGGTTGGCTCGAGAGCCGCGAACCCCTGCTTGAATCCGGACCTTGCGTGCATTGTCCAGTACCTGAATATCTTCCCATCCGTGCGAGGCGATGACCAGGACCGAGTCACTGATTGCCTGCCCGGAAAGGGAGGTGCCAGCGGCCCGGAAAGTAACAGGAATGTTCAATTTGTTCGCTTCTTCCAAAATCCGGATAATCTCGTGCTCATTGTAGGCACGAATGACCAGTTGGGGGATCAGTCGATAAAAAGAGGCGTCCGTTCCGAATGCCAAGGTGCTAAGTGCATCGTGTAACATTTGTTCGCTGGGAATATCTTTCCGCAGGTTGTGGAACAACTCGAGGTATTTTCCTGTTAACATATTATTGGGGATATAGGGCGTTAATGATTTCTTCCAGTGCAAAAGGGGTAATATCTTTAGCGATTACTCGCTTTTCCTCATCCAGCAGGTACAAGGTGGGGACAGCCGATAGGTCGTATCGTTCGAATAGTCTTGAATTTCCATTCAAGTCCGCCAAATTCTCTGCGTCGGGGAAGTTGGAGATTGCATATTTTTTCCAAGAACGACCTTTACGTCCTGTATAAATGGCCAATAGGGTTACATCCTCTTTGCGGAATTGCGGAAGGATGCGTTGCAGTTCATGGGTAACCGCCTCGCAAGCAGCACAGTCTGTTTTGTAAAAGTACAAAATGGTGTAGGCGCTTGGGCTGTCGGATATCCGGAAAGCAGATCCGTCGGTTCGTGTTAGTTTGAGGTCTTGTGCAACGGCCCCAAGTGGATTTCTACGGAACATACGAGCTGCGAAAGCGACTTCTTCTAAAAAATCCTCGTCAAATGTGTGGTCTTCATACGAATAGCCCAGCCAGCGTTGGGGTATGCCACAGATGTATTGTTCACCCACATATACGGCACCTTCTTGTAATAAGTAATCCGGGTGATTTTTGAGATACTGGTACAATTCGTAGCACACTTGTCGGAAACTCGCATCGTCTGTCTGACATTGTTCGTAGATCCGGTCAATGGTGTATTGGACGAGCAGAGCATCACTGGCGTGGTCACCGCTGCTAGATGTGGTAATCTCAAAAAGTTCTTCAAAAAATCCCACCAAAACTTCTTGAGGGCTTTGGGTTCTGGTCAGTTGGGTAAGCAATTGTGCCAATGCTGCGGTGTTGAGGTTGCGTCCGACAATCCGGTCTTGACTATTGATCAAAAACATTTTGGGTGTACTGATGACGCCATAATAGAGTTGAAACCCGGTATTAAAATCGGGATCCCAGGCATCCCAAATGGTCAGGGAATCTGATTGGGGAAGCGGGTGCTCTTTCTGGTAGGTGGACCATCTTTCAAGATCATCTCCAACGTAACATCGGACCATGGACAGTTCACAGGTAGGAGCCTGTATCCATTGTTCTGCCCAACCTGCCAAGGCTTCGTACTCTTGCTGGCAAATTGGACATTGGTCATCAATAAACAGCAAAACGAGGTAATCCCCCGGTAAGCGGTTGAGTTGGACGGGGTAGCCTTGCGGGTTGTAGAAGATTAAGTCTGGAGCGGTGGCTCCCAATGCGTTGGACCGTGTAACTTGGGTGTACCAGGATACTTGAAACTCTTCGGTGGAAGAAAGGGAAACCCGGCCATTCAGTAAAAATTCATCGGCCAGGTACAAGGCGACGTGCTCATAGCCCATGATGGGGGAGTCCGCATAATGGTTGAAAGCCGTCTTGATGAATAGCTGTTGGGCTGTGCTGTCTTTCTCTGCCGCGTACCACTGGCTCAATTTGGGGATGAGTTGCTGCGCAGGAATACCATCCAAGGTTTGTAGCACCATTTGCAATTCTTCCTGTGTCCATTTGGATGTCTGTTGATCCGTAGAGGCAACGAGGTTTGAAACCCCAAAGAGCAAGCCGATTAACAACAGTAGGATCCGTCTCATACACCATTTTTTATCGGTAATCATCCAAGTTGATGTTCGGGGCAATGAATAGAGAAACATCGCCTTGATGGAGCATCACATCCCGTACCACGGTTGATGAGAGAAAGCAGGTTTGTTGGCTGGCGGGAATAAAGATGGTTTCCAATTCCGGATAGAGCCGTTTGTTCGCTTGAGCGATGATGGTTTCTTGCTCAAAATCCGCGGTTGTACGAAGCCCTCGAATCAGAATGGAAATGTTTTCTTGTCGGCAAAAATCGATGGTCAGTCCGGTGTATTGGCAGACCCGAATCCGGTAGCCTTGCGCTAATAAAGGTGCGATACTGGCTTCGATAATGCGGATCCGGTTTTCTGGGGTGAAAAATCCTTTTTTGGCAGAATTGTATCCCACTGCAATGACCACTTCATCCACCAATTTCAAGGTTGAGGTAACAACATCCAAATGTCCCAATGTGAAGGGGTCAAATGACCCAGGAAATACAGCCGTTCGCATAATGTATTGATTTTAGCAGGTTACAAAGGTAGAAAAAACTTACCACTCAATGGGTGATTTGCCTTTACTCTTGAGAAATTCATTGGTCTGGGAAAAATGGCGACAACCAAAGAATGCTCCTCGGGCAAGAGGAGAGGGGTGGGCGGCCTCCAATACAACGTGTTTACGGGTATCGATCAGCTCTTTCTTCTTTCTGGCATAGTTGCCCCAAAAGAGAAAAATCAGGTCTTCCCGTTGATCGGACAGTGTTCGGATAACGGCATCCGTAAACGTTTGCCAACCGATCTGGCTGTGGGATGCAGCCTCGCCTTGGCGTACGGTCAGGATCGCATTTAAAAGGAATACTCCTTGTTTGGCCCAGTGTTCCAAGTTACCGGAATCAGGGATGGAGGTCCCTACATCGCTTTGCAGCTCTTTATAAATATTGACCAAGGACGGAGGAGTCTTAATGCCATCTGGTACTGAGAAAGACAAGCCGTGGGCTTGTCCAGGAGCGTGGTAGGGATCTTGTCCTAGAATAACCACTTTTACTTGATCGAAGGGGGTCATGTTAAAAGCGTTGAAAATAAGCGGGCCAGGAGGGTAGATGACCTTCCCGGCTCGCTTTTCCTGATGCAGGAATTCGACTAGTTCCGAAAAATACGGTTTTTCAAATTCTTCAGCCAAGACTGCGCCCCAGCTGGACTCAATGCGGACATTCATGCGTTGGTGAAAATAGTCTTCAAGACTTGGGAAATATTCTTGACAAAGATGAATTCCATACCTTGAATATATACTTCCTTGATGTCTTCGATATCCTTCCGGTTATCTTCTGAAAGCAGGATGGTTTTGATACCAGCACGTTTGGCGGCAAGAATCTTCTCCTTGATACCACCTACTGGAAGCACGCGTCCCCGAAGGGTCATTTCTCCGGTCATTGCAATGCCGTGTCGTACCATTTTTTGGGTGAGGGCAGAAGCCATGGCACTGACCATGGTAATACCAGCAGACGGTCCGTCTTTCGGAATAGCTCCCTCCGGAACGTGTATATGGAGGTCTTTCTGCATAATGTCCTCCGTAGTCAGTCCGATGAGTTCCGGGTGAGATTTCAAGTATTGCAGAGCAATGGTCGCCGATTCTTTCATTACGTCTCCCAGGTTGCCAGTCATGGATAGAGTGCCTTTTCCAGAGCATGTGCTGCATTCAACGAAAAGAATTTCACCGCCATTCTCTGTCCAAGCAAGACCCGTTACCACACCAGGAGCTTCGTTATCCTTTTGTATATCATGTTGGGTGGTGGGAAGACCCAAGAATTCTTTGAGGTCTTTCGGTCCTACTGAAACCTTGTCTGCTTCGCCTGTCGCAATTTTTTTGGCAGCGGTTCTCGCCATCTTGGCAATTTGTTTATCCAGGCCACGGACCCCCGATTCACGTGTGTATTCGTTGATGACACGTTCCATCGCAGTTTTTGTGACACGGAATTGGGTTTTCTTCAAGCCGTGTGCTTCCAGTTGTTTGGGAATCAAGTAGCCTTCTGCAATCTGCATTTTTTCTTCAGCCAAGTAGCCCGACACGGGAATCATCTCCATCCGGTCCCGCAGTGCCGGGTGAATGGTGCTGATATTGTTGGCCGTAGTAATGAACAACACATTGGACAAATCGTAGTCGATGTCCAGGTAGTTGTCATGGAATGTGTTGTTTTGTTCCGGATCCATAACCTCCAGCAAGGCAAATGCCGGATCTCCTTTATAGTCTTTGCTGATCTTGTCAATTTCATCCAAGACAATCACGGGGTTTGAGCTACCTGCTTTTTTGATGTTTTGGATGATGCGGCCCGGCATAGCACCGATGTAAGTGCGGCGGTGACCACGGATTTCGGACTCATCGTGCAAGCCACCTAAGGAGATGCGGGCATATTTTCGACCCAGGGATCGGGCAATGGATTTACCGAGAGAGGTTTTACCCACACCGGGAGGGCCATACAAACAGATAATAGGGGACTTCATATCGCCTTTCAACTTGAGCACAGCCAGGTATTCAATAATTCGTTCCTTGACGCTTTCAAGACCAAAGTGATCGCTATCCAAAACCTCTTGCGCGTGTTTCAAATCCAGATTGTCTTCGGTCTTTTCATCCCAAGGAAGATCTACCAATAACTTTACATATTGGTACTGAACGTTGTAGTCGGGAGAGTTGAGGTTGGTCCGTTCCAAGCGTTGCAGCTCCGTTTTAAAAGCCTCTGCTGCGTGTGCCGGCCATTTTTTCTGAGCAGCCAATGCTTCCAGTTCTTCAAAGTCCCGGCCATTGTCGCCAATACCCAACTCTTCTTGAATGGTTTTCAGCTGGTTGTTAAGGTAGTATTCGCGCTGTTGTTGATCAATCTCGGTCTTTACCTTTTTTTGAATATCGTGTTTGATTTTGAGTAATTCCACTTGTCGGTTCATCAATTCCAACAACTTCATGGCGCGCACGTGGATGTGATTTTCTTTCAACAGTTCCATTTTGTCCAGCGGGTCTTCCAATTCGATGCTGGATGCGATAAAGTTGACCAGAAACTCACTGCCTTCAATATTCTTAATAGCAAAAGCGGCTTCCTGGGGAAGGTGAGGGGAGAGTTTGATGATGTGTAGCGCCGTATCTTTGACGGTTTCTGCCAAGGCATCAATTTCCAGTTCGTCGGCTTTTGTCAGTATTTCCGGAAGGAAGTCAACTCGTGCTACCAAATAAGGATCTGCTGACACTTGCTCAACGATCCGGTAACGTTTGACCCCTTGCAAGATGGCTGTGATGTTACCATCGGGCATCTCAATGATTTTCAAAATTTTGGCAACAGTTCCAATCTCAAATAAGTCGATGAGATTCGGATCTTCAATTTCAGCATCACGCTGCGACGAGGCTCCAATGATCCGGTTGCCGGCGTATGCATCTCGTACCAGTTTGATGGATTTTTCGCGGCCGACCGTGATCGGAATTACGGTGGAGGGAAAAAGAATGGCATTCCGGAGTGTCAAGATGGGAAGAATTTCAGGAATATCCTGATCGCTAAGCTTTTTCCCAGCATCAACACCCATCATGGGAATGATGTTCACTTCGCTCACCGCGGATTCTACCAAAGAGTCTGTTTTAATATTTGCCATATTGTGTCAATCTGTCAGTTATTTTCTAAAATAATCAATAATTTATCTTTAAAATCGGGTCTTGCCTAATTGGTCAATCTTTATGCCAAAGTAGTTTTTGAAAAAAAATTACAGTACGCTTTGAAATTTCAAAAAATAACAATACTTTTGCCGTCCGATTTTAAAAATCGCATTGAGTTGTAACTAAATAACTGTAATAATATTGTATCATGACTAAAGCTGACATCGTAAATGAAGTTGCCAAAGCAACTGGTTTGGAAAAAATCGCTGTGCAAAGTGTGATTGAGAACTTTATGGAAAGCGTGAAGGATTCTTTGGCAAAAAATAATAATGTATATCTTCGTGGTTTTGGTAGCTTCATCATCAAGAAACGCGCTAAAAAAACTGCTCGCGATATCTCAAAGAACACTTCAATCGAAATTCCTGAACACAACATCCCGGCTTTCAAACCTGCAAAAGTGTTCATGAACAAAGTGAAAAATAATGTACAATAATTTTATAACACGTTAAATTCTTAGATTATGCCTAGTGGTAAAAAGAGAAAGAGACATAAAATGGCTACGCACAAACGTAAAAAACGTTTGCGCAAGAATAGACATAAAAAGAAAAAATAGGCCGTTTTAATCTCAGAAGAATAGGGTGTCTTAAGCCGGCACCCTTTCTTTTATTATAGCATAGTTCTTTTATGTATTGCTTTTGATTATGGATGAAAAAGATCTGATTATTGATGTTCGATCCACCGAGGTGACCATTGCCCTGTTGCAAAATCATCGTTTGATGGAATTGAACAAAGAGCAGAACGAAGGCAGGAAGTTCTCGGTGGGTGATGTGTACCTGGGAAAGGTGCGTAAGTTGATACCGACGCTGAACGCAGCCTTTGTAGATATAGGCGATCAAAAAGATGCTTTTGTCCATTATCTTGATCTTGGATTGAATTTTCTCTCGTTTGACGCGTTTGTAAAGCATATCAATCCGAACAATGCATCAACCGCTTTTGCTGACATTCGCCCTCATCCAATCCTGGAGAAGGAAGGAAAGATTGACAAAGTGCTGGCTCCGGGTCAGCCGTTGATCGTACAAATTGTTAAAGAGCCGATTTCTACCAAGGGCTCCCGTTTGACTGCCGAGATTTCATTGGCAGGACGAAATATGGTTTTGATTCCATTTGGGGATAAAATCAGCATTTCGCAAAAAATATCCTCCAAGGATGAGAAGAAGCGTTTGGAACGGTTGATGGATAGCATTGTTCCTGAAAATTACGGAGTCATTGTCCGGACAGCTGCAGAAGGAAAGAAGGCAGCTGTATTGGATACGGAACTAAAGATGTTGATTGGTAAGTGGGAAAGTTCATGGCAAAAGATTGCCATGGCAAAACCTCCTCAATTGCTATTTACAGAAAATAGTAGAACTACCACCATTCTTAGGGATCTGTTGAATGAGTCGTTTTCAAATGTCTATGTGAACGACGAAACCATTTATCAAGAGGTTCGGGAATATGTTTCCATGATTTCTCCGGAATGTGAGAAAATAGTCAAACTGTACAAGGGGTCAGAACCCATTCTGGACCATTTTGACGTAACCAAGCAGATTAAGAGTGCTTTTGGGAAAGTTGTTCCCATCCGCCAAGGAGCTTACCTTGTCATTGAACATACGGAAGCACTCCACGTTATTGATGTCAATAGCGGCACTCGAGTAAAGACAGGAAAGGATCAAGAACAAAATGCCTTTGATGTGAATTGTCACGCAGCGGAAGAAATTGCTCGTCAATTGCGTTTAAGGGATATGGGTGGTATCATTATCGTGGATTTTATTGATATGGATACCAATGAACACAAAAACCAACTCTTGAAATACATGCAGGAGTTGATGCAGGCCGATCGGGCGAAACACCATATTCTACCTTTGACAAAATTCGGGCTGATGCAGATTACCCGTCAGCGTGTACGTCCCGCAACGGAGATTAATACCAGTGAGGTCTGTCCGACCTGCCACGGTACTGGAAAAATCACATCAAGCATTTTGATTGACGAAACCATTGAGCGAGAGATTGCTTATTATGTAAAGGAAAAGAACCAAAAAAAACTGTTTTTGAAGGTTAATCCATTAGTGGATGCGTATTTGAAAAAAGGTTGGTTGAATTCAATCCATAGAAAGTGGATCAAAAAATACAAAACTGATTTGAAAATTACGCCGGATTCGGATTTTGCACTTCTGCAGTTTGAATGGGTAAATGAGCAAGGAGAGAGACTGGAGTTGTAGTCTCTCTCCTTTTTTTGTAGATATACTGAGAATAATCTAACTTTGAGCGAAATTAAGAATATGGCAAAGAAATCTACCCGAAAAACAAAAAAGACGCGCGGTAAATCCACGGTGAGTTATCCGGAGTATTTGCAGCAGCAGCGCAAGTCCCAAGTGCGGAATATCCGGAAAACTGTTTTCTTTAGTGAACAGGAGATGGGTATGATTGATCGGTATTGCCAAAAATATAAGGTCAGGTCCCGATCGGCATTTTTCAGGGAATTGATCCTTTCTCACTTGATGCAGGATTTGGATGAAAATTATCCCAAATTGTTTTGATGAGACAGCCTCTCGAATGAAGGCTGTTTTTTTATTCACGGCTTAAAATTTCTTAATTTTGCTATCTCATTGTGTGGTAGTATTTTATGTGATTTTTTGTTTGGGGAGGTCAAAAAAATTCAAAAAAAGTTTCAAA
>JAFYSH010000016.1 GCA_017546605.1 Bacteroidales bacterium
ATTAACTCCATACTGTTCTGTAACTTGTTTTTCAGTATGACCTGATAAATAACTTTTAACAGCTTCTAGTTTAATTTCAAAACTAAATTTCATAACAAAACCCCGAAAGTTTTTTGTCTAACTTTCGGGGTTCATGTCAAATTTTGGTTAGCCTCTTCTTTTTTTTCTTACCTTTGTAGTTTGACGAATTAAATATTAATACGATGGCTTTTTTCTGGAAAAAGAAGAACAAAGAAGAGGAAGCAGCCGAGATACAATCTTTGGATGAGGGCCTCAAGAAAACGAAAACGGGCCTGTTTGCAAGGATTTCCCGAGCAATTGCCGGTAAGTCCCGTGTCGATGATATAACCTTGGATGAGATCGAGGAAGCATTGATTGAGTCGGACTTGGGAGTTGATACTACCCTCAAAATTATTGATCTTCTGGAGGAGCGTGTAGCGCGTGACAAGTACATGGATGCAACCGAACTGAATCGGATGCTGAAAGAAGAAATATCCACCCTATTGGCGGCCAATGATGAGGTTGAAGAGCCTTTTGATTTTACCAAGAAGCCTTATGTGGTGATGGTGGTCGGTGTAAACGGAGTGGGGAAGACTACGACCATTGGAAAATTGGCTGCACGTTTGAAAGCTGACGGTAAAAAGGTCGTTTTGGGAGCAGCTGATACTTTCCGAGCTGCCGCTGTGGAACAGTTGACCATCTGGAGTGAGCGTGCCGGTGTTCCTATTGTCAAGCAGCAAATGGGATCCGATCCGGCTTCGGTGGCCTATGATACAGTCTCTTCTGCGGTGGCGCAAGGGGCAGATGTGGTGTTGATTGATACGGCAGGTCGTCTGCACAACAAGGTAAACTTGATGAATGAGTTGACCAAGATTCGCAATGTGATGAGAAAAGTAGTTCCGGATGCCCCGCACGAAGTTTTGCTGGTGTTGGATGGTTCTACTGGTCAAAATGCGTTCTTGCAAGCCAAGGAGTTTACCAAGGCAACTGAAGTGACGGCTATGGCAGTGACGAAGTTGGATGGAACCGCTAAGGGTGGTGTTGTAATTGGTATTGCTGACCAATTCCAGATCCCTGTGAAGTTCATCGGTGTTGGAGAAAAGATTGAAGATCTCCAAGTTTTTAATAAAAAGGCATTTATTGATTCTTTATTCAAATAGCAGAGACCTATGGAAATTTCCTATAATTGGTTAAAAGAGTATGTTTCGTTTGATCTTGCTCCTGAGAAAGTGGCGGAGATCCTGACTTCTATTGGACTGGAAGTAGAGGAGATTAACGTAACGGAAGAGATTCCCGGTGGCTTGGCCGGTGTAGTTGTGGCAGAAGTATTGTCTTGTGTGGATCATCCCGATTCGGATCACTTGCACATTACACAAGTGTCCATCGGAAGTGGAGAACCGATTCAAGTTGTTTGTGGGGCACCGAATGTGGCACAAGGTCAGAAGGTGCTTTTGGCGACTGTAGGTACCAAATTACCGACACCGGATGGTTCTGAGTTTAAGATCAAGAAATCGAAGATTCGTGGTGTGGAGTCTTTCGGAATGATTTGTGCCGAAGATGAATTGGGCATTGGAGCCTCACACGATGGAATTATGGTGTTGGATCCGGCAGCAGTACCGGGTACGCCTGCAAAAGAATACTTGCAATTGCGCGAGGAGATTGTTTTTACCATTGGTTTGACACCGAACCGCATTGATGCAGCCTCCCACATAGGGGTTGCTCGGGATTTGGCGGCTTATTTGAAGTTGAACAACATGGGTGGGGACCTGACTTTGCCGGCGATTGCAGCGTGCACAGCCGTTGGAGGAAATGTAATTCCTCTGACTGTGGAAGCACCTGAAGGAGCTCCTCGTTATATGGGCATTACGCTGAAGGATGTGAAAGTTGGTCCTTCTCCAGAGTGGTTGCAACGTAAGTTGATGGCAATCGGAGCTCGTCCGATCAACAACGTAGTCGATATTACCAACTTTGTATTGCACGAAACCGGCCAGCCTTTGCATGCCTTTGATGCAGCGAAGATCGAAGGTGGTCGAGTGGTGGTACGGATGGCCCAAGATGGGGACCGTTTTGTAACCTTGGACGGCGTAGAACGAGTGTTGTCAGCGCAAGATTTGATGATCTGCAATGCTGAACGTCCGATGTGTATTGCCGGTGTTTTCGGCGGCTTGGATTCCGGCGTGACCGAAACCACGACTGATGTCTTTTTGGAAAGTGCCTACTTCAACCCTGTATTCATCCGTAAGACAGCGAAACGCCATGGCTTGAAGACGGATGCATCCTTCCGGTATGAACGTGGCGCAGACCCGCTCATCGTTCCTTTTGCAGCCCGTCGCGCAGCTTTGTTATTACAGGAATTAGCCGGTGCAACCGTAGTTGGTTGGGAAGAGTTCTACCCGCAGACCATCGAACGCAAGCAAGTAACTTTGGATTATGCCCGTATGGAGCGTTTCATTGGAAAAGCCATTGGAGCAGCTACCATTGAGCAAATCCTCGAAAATATGGACTTTGAGTTTGTGTCAAAGACGGAGCAGGGAGCTGTGGTTCTGGTGCCTTCTTACCGCGTTGATGTCTATCGTGAATGTGACGTTGTGGAAGAAGTGCTTCGGATTTATGGTTACAACAACATTGAGTTGCCGGCTAATATGCGAGCTTCCATCAACAGCACCCCGAGCCCGGATCCAGAAACCGTTCGTATGAAAGTCAGCGATCTGTTGGCTGCCAATGGCTTTATGGAGTGCATGAGCAACTCCTTGACAAAGGCAGATTATTACAATGGATTGAAAACCTATCCGGCAGAAAACTTGGCCCATATTGTCAATCCGTTGAGTTCGGACTTGAACGTAATGCGCCAAACCTTGATCTTTAGCGCATTGGAAGATGTTGCCTACAACTTGAACCGTCAAGCTACTGACTTGATGTTCTTTGAATTGGGTAATGTGTATCGCTTTGAACCTGCTGAAGGAGAAACAACGGCTGATTTGGAGGCATATCACGAGGAAATGCGCCTGTCAATGACTCTTAGTGGAAAGGGTACCCAACATTGGCGCAATACGACCGGTCAAGGCAATTATTTTGCATTGAAAGGCTACGTGGAATTGTTGATGAAACGTTTGGGTGTCGATTTGTATGCATTTGAATGTACTCCGGCTCCGGCAGATTTGTTCCAAGAAGGGCTTACCTACAGTCGTGGTGGTAAGGTTCTGTTGTCCATCGGATCCATTGCTCCCGCGCGTTTGAAACAGTTTGGTATCAAGCAACCGGTGTTTGTGGCAGAGATCTCTTGGAAGATGTTGCTGGATTTGTACAAGAAAAATAAAGTGAAATACAGTGAGCTTCCGAAATTCCCGCGCGTACGACGGGACTTGGCTTTGTTGTTGGACGAAGAAGTAACCTTTGCTCAACTTCGCAAGACGGCTTTCGCTACGGAAAAACGTCTCTTGAAGCAGGTCGCTTTGTTTGATGTGTATCGTGGTGACAAGATTCCAGCTGGTAAGAAACAATATGCATTGAGTTTTGTTTTCTTGGATGAAGAGAAGACATTGACCGACCAGGCAATTGAACAAATGATGGATAAACTGTTGAAATCATTCGTTAAGAATCATAACGCTCAACTGCGCTAACGAGTCAAGGCAATAGAAAATAGGCTGATCCTTTTCGGACCAGCCTATTTTTATGTGATTTTCTATTCGAAAGGCTTAGAAAATGTAGCGGATACTCAAACCACCGTTTGACCAACCGCCAGCAACGTTCGGTACCAAGTACAAGGTCGGTTTGTAGTCGAGAGAAACAACGATCGGCCAAGAGGGGAAGGTATATTCAATACCACCAATTGCAAATACGCCGACGCCAATGCTTGAGTTGCCACCTTCAGCAAAAGTCAAGGATGCAGTTGCACCAGGACCTGCAAATACGGTCAAACCGTCGACGCCAACATTCAAATCCCAATGCCATTCGTAAGCAGCACTTGCAAAGATACCGTTACCACCGGTGAATTGGAAACCAGCTTCAACGTCCAATGCGTTTACGCGGCTCATGAAGGTTTTGTAGTTAGCGGTTACTGACCCCCCAATGTGGAGACCGATTGATTGTTTGTAATCTTGAGCGAAAGCCGAGCAACCGATCAGAAGTGCTAAAGCGATTAACAATGATTTTTTCATAAAACTATAATTTATAGGGTTAGATAATAGTTAATTGATATTTCTAATAATAGGTAACTGTTCGTTCTTCCAGTTCGGAAAGAATGTTGTTGGTTACGCGGCTGGCGCCAAACCGCAGCAGTTCTGGACAGAGCCACTCACTGCCTAAGATGGTTTCAACAATCGCGTAGTAGCATGCTGCATCTTTGGCGGAGGAGATACCGCCTGCCGGTTTGAAGCCAATCTTTTTGCCGGTCACTTCGTAGAAGCGTTTGATGCATTGGCACATTACGATGGCGGCTGCAGGTGTCGCGGCCGGCTCCATTTTCCCGGTAGAGGTTTTGATGAAGTCGGCTCCGGCTTCCATCGCCAAGAAGGAGGCTTCTGCTATCAATTCCGGATAGAGCAGGGCTCCGGTTTCCAAGATTACCTTGAGGTGTGCCGAAGGAATGGCCTTGCGGATTTGGGCAATCTCATCAAAGCTGGCTTCGAAATTTTTGTCCATAAAGGCATTCAGTGCCAATACGATGTCCACTTCGGTAGCTCCGTTTTCAACGGCTAATTTACTTTCCAATACTTTTACTTCCGGATAGCTTTGGGAGGCTGGGAAGCAACCAGCGACTGTGGTAATGCCTACGCCTGAGGCTTTGAGTTCTTGACGGATCAAGGAAGCAAAGTTGGGATAGACGCAGATGGAGGCCGGGTTGGGATAGTTCGGAAAATTGGTTTGGAAAAGGTTGACCTTGTTGACCAGGTTGCTGACTTTTGTCGGGGTGTCGGTTGCATTGAGCGTTGTCAAATCAATCAACCCCAACATCTGTATCAAGGTAGGTTTTGACATCCATTTGTTCAGGTTGTCATGGATTGCCTGAATGGTGCGCTCGGTAAATTGAGGGTCCAAGGTCAATCCGTATTTGTTTAAATAGCTCATAGTTCTATTATACTTTATTTTTTGTGTCAATCAAGATGGTGACAGGTCCGTTGTTCTCAATGGAAACCAACATATCTTCGCCAAAGATACCACATTTGACTTTATCTCCCAAATGATTTATAAGATAAAGTTTGAAGGATTCATACAGCGGGATTGCTACTTGTGGAGGAGCAGCTTGGATCCACGAGGGGCGATTGCCTTTTTTGGTCGATGCCATGAGGGTAAATTGGCTTATGACTAAGATTTCTCCACCAACTTCCTGAATGGAGCGGTTCATGACTCCGTCTTGATCGTCGAAGATGCGCAGGTTGAGAATTTTCTTGCAGAGCCATTCAATATCCTCTTGTTGATCGTCCGGAGCGATACCGATCAATATATTCAGTCCGTGGCCGATGGAGCCAACGATTTTTCCTGCTACTTCCACGGAAGAAGACCGGACGCGTTGTATGACGGCTTTCATTGTTTATCCTCGTATTTGAATCTTGAATCCTTCCTGGCGTAAGGGAGCAGCAATCGCTTCCATCTCTTCCAAGGTGACTTTGCGTAGGCCGGATAAGGGTGTTTCTCGATCCAGGGTGTACATCATGATCTCACGGGGTCTGAGACGGCGGACGATGGCTTGCCAGCCTGCAACTTCCGAGGCTTCGGTGGAATCCAGTAATCGACCCTCGACTTCTCCCTTCAGGAACATGGTCTGCAAGATAAAGTCGCCTTGAAAACTTTCCAGATAATTCAGGGTTTGTTCCAAGGAGTAGCCGGGAGCAGGTCGGTTGATGTCATTGACAAAATCCCTAGTGCATCCGTCAATTTTTAAAATGGGGTTGTCGATTTTTTTCAAAGCGGCGCAGACTTGGGGCTTGTTCAAGTTGGACGCATTGGACAATACAGAAACGACAGCTTCCGGGTACAGACGGTCGCGAAGGGCAAGGGTGTGGTCGATAATGGCGGGAAAGTCCGGGTGTGCTGTCGGTTCACCGTTGCCGGAAAAGGTAATGGTGTCAATGTGTGTTCCCTCAGTCTTTAATGCGACCAGACGTTCCTCCAGCGCGGTGCGAACCTCGTCCAACGTGGGGAGTTTTTTGTCTGCCAGGCCGTCTTTGTTCCAACCGCATTCGCAGTAGATACAATCAAAGTTGCACCATTTGCCATGGCGGGGAAGTAGGTTGATACCCAGCGAGGAGCCCAGACGTCGGCTTCGGATGGGACCAAAGACAATTTCTTCAAATAATATAGTGGCCATAGGATGTGCTTATAATTATACGATTCGTTTGGATTGACTTGCTTGTGTGGGCTTCATTTGTTCAAAGTCAAAATGGTCAATCAGAACGGCACCCGGCTGTTTGCCGATTTCAAAACTACCGAACTGGGCTTCTTTTCCGATGGCGCGGGCACCGTTCAAGGTTGCCCATTGGAGGATTTCTTCAAAAGCAATGTGCGGGAAGTGATTGAGAATGCATTTGATTTCTTCGATCATCGAAAGAACGGTGTTGGAAGAAAGGCTATCCGTGCCGATTGCAATGTTGAGACCATTTTTCCGGAATAGATCCAGTGGTGCCAATTGTCGATGAATGAACAGGTTGGATAATGGGCATGTTACCCAGGTCACTTTGTTCAAAGTGGCTTGTACTTCGGTGATGCTTTCTTGGTCCGTTGCAACATTGTGTACCAACAGGATGCTGGTGTTGGGGTATCTTTTACCTGTTTTTTTCAAGCAGTTTAGGAAATGGAAGACGGCCGGTTTTCCAAGGACTGGCGGGGTGGGTAGGCCGCGACCTTTGTAGTTGTCAGCCAAGGCTCCGGTGCCCGTTTTAAGCAGACTTTCCTCTTCATCGGATTCCTGGTTGTGGTAGGAGAGGTAGCCTGAAGCAACGGCCGCTGCACTGGATAGGGTAAGCAGCTCGGGGGACATGGTGTAAGGAGAGTGCGGTGTCGGAGCCGCATCAATGCCTATTTTCTGAGCTTCCTGGTGTAGTTTTCCAACTTCATCCAAGACCGAAAGGGCTTCCTCTTTTAAGGTGCCAAACACTTCCAGGAATGTGCGGGTGTACATGGGGCTTTGGGCCTTGATGGCGAATGTTTCGTTGCAGTTGGAGATGTCGGCCATTGCGGAAACACCGTCTTTGTACATTTGATCCAGGTAATGTTGTGCCGCTTCCAACCGTTCTTGCGGGCCGGCGCATTCTCGCAGGGCATTGATTTGGTTGATGAAGCCGGACATACCGGTCCCTTGTTGGAATTTGTTCAGTAAGTGGGACAGTTCCAAGTGGCAATGGGCGTTGGTGAAGCCAGGTACCAATACTCCGTTGTAGAATTCCGTGCTTTCCATTTCACCGGTCAGTGTGCCGATGCCGGTGAGTGTGCCGTTTTCGTCAAATTCCAGGTAGCCGTTTTTAATAGGGGCTCCGATGACGGGATATACGTAATGGGCAGCTATGCGTCGTGTCATTTTCTTTTTTCTTTCTGAAGTGGAACAATCTTTTGTTGGTGCCGATCTTTGATGTCCAATGTCGGCTGTTGTCTCATTGTATTCTTTGCGTTCTTGGGGTTGGGTGTGTTTTTTTTGCGAATGTTTTCGACCTCTTCCCGGCGTTTTTCCCGACGGAGGGAGTCTTCAACGCGTTTGATTCGCTGTTGTTCGCGACGAATGGAGTCTTGGACCACTTTGATGGAATCTTTGTAGTCACGCTCCAGTAGGTACCATCTGGGAAGGGTCTCGCGGAAGTTCCATCGGTAAGGATCGTTGATGAGCTCTGGATCCATGCCGGCCCATTCTACACCGAAATAATAGGGAATATGTCCGGTAACGCTGAAGATGGAGGAGGTGTACAGCAGCAGGTTACTCCAGGGAGCATTCAAACTCGCCGTGTCGGGAAGGGGGGCGTGATAAACCAACGTTTTGGGTTGATAAAAAAGTTGGTATAAGGCGCGGTAGTAGGTGTTGCCGCGGAGTCGTTTGTCTGCCAGTTTGGGCAGGGTGTCCAGCAAGGGCCAGCGGGTATTCAAGTTTTCCAGACGGGCGATTTCTTTTTCCAACTCATTTTCCTTCTTTTTCAATTCGGCATAGGCTGGTTTGAGCAGGTCTGCGAACGTGGCCGGCTGTTGCAGGTAGTGATTCACGGAATGTACAAAATCAGCGGACGTATAACCGTATTTGTTGCAGATGGATTCATAGACTCGCAGGGTATCAGCGGCTTGTTGGCTTTGAAGACTGGTAGAGATATATTGGTCGGTCAAATAGATGTCCCGATAGATTTTTGCCATCACTCGTTCCGGAATGATGCCGTTTTCCGAAGAACATGCCCAAAGCAGACAACCACATAGGAATGTAAGGAGTAGTTTTTTATTCATAGGCTATTTGAATACAGCTTCCAAATACGCAAAGTTAGCATAATTATTATTATTTTTGCTAACTCAAACCATTTGAAATGCAGTTTAGACCCTTACGGATCATACAAAAAATATACCCGTCGTTCATCTGGAGTTTTTCGGATGAACAGGAAGGTGTTTTTTTGACTTTTGATGATGGTCCAAGCCCGGATGTGACGCCCTGGGTGTTGGATCGGCTGCAAGCTTACGGTGCTCGGGCGACGTTTTTTTGCATAGGCAAGAACGTGGAGCTATTTCCGGATTTGTTTCAAGAAATCAAGCAACGGGGGCATCGGGTCGGCAATCATTCCTACAGTCATGTAAAGGGCTGGGGGTTGGATAGCGATACGTATATCCGGGATGTCGATATGGCCAATGATTTGATTCGAACCAACCTTTTTCGGGCGCCTTATGCCCGGATTACTCCGGCACAGGCTCGCTTGGTGAACGAGCGTTTCTACACAATCATGTGGAGCGTGCTCAGTCGTGATTACAACCGGAGTCTGAGTCCGCAGCAATGTGCGGCAAATGTGTTGCCGTATCTGGATCCGGGGGCTATTGTTGTCTTTCACGATTCGCTCAAATGTGAACGGAATATGAAGTATGCGCTTGAAAAAACGTTGGATGCGATTTATGAAAAAGGATTAATTTGTAAACCCATTATACTATGAATGTTCTTCTCTTAGGTTCTGGCGGTCGTGAACACGCCTTGGCTTGGAAAATTGTACAAAGTCAGCAACTGGATCAATTGTATTGCTTGCCCGGAAATCCCGGAACAGCGCAGTTGGCCATCAATCTGCCCGGTAATCCGTCTGATTTCGCAACGGTTCGTCAGGCCTTGTTGGATCACCAGGTTGATCTTTTGGTGGTAGGACCGGAAGAACCCTTGGTGAAAGGAATTCGGGATCAAGTGGAGGCAGATCCGGCCTTGCAACATGTGGGTATTGTTGGCCCGGGAACAGCCGGAGCTCGTCTGGAAGGCAGTAAGGAGTTCGCAAAATGCTTTATGGAGCGTCATGGTATTCCGACAGCAGCCTATCGCTCGTTTGGGGCGGAAGACTTGGAAGCAGCAAAAGAATTTCTGAAGACCTTGAAGCCGCCTTATGTCTTGAAAGCGGATGGTTTGGCTGCCGGAAAGGGTGTGTTGATTTTGGAAGATTATGCCGAAGCTTGTGCGGAGTTGACAGAAATGTTCGGTGGAAAATTCGGTTTGGCCGGTAGCCGTGTGGTGATCGAGGAGTTCCTTTCGGGGATAGAAGCCTCTGTTTTTGTATTGACGGATGGGGTCCATTATCTGACTTTGCCGGAAGCCAAAGACTACAAGCGGATTGGCGAAGGCGACACCGGATTGAATACGGGTGGCATGGGCTCTGTATCGCCCGTTCCGTTTGCGGATCAAGAGTTTATGAGTAAAGTGGAAGATCGGATTATCCGACCGACAGTAGCGGGTTTGGCGAAAGATGGTATTCCGTACAAAGGTTTTATTTTTATTGGATTGATGAACTGCAGCGGAGATCCGTATGTTATTGAATATAATGTTCGTATGGGTGACCCGGAGACCGAGTCGGTAATGATGCGTATTCAAAGTGATTTCCTGGGTCATTTGAAAGCGGCAGCAGCCGGTACTTTGGATCAAGAAACCATGCAGACGGATCCTCGTACAGCCTTGTCTGTGATTTTGGTGTCTGGTGGGTATCCGGAAGCTTATCAGAAAGGTTTTCCCATTGCGGGAGTACCGACAGCGGTGGAAGATGGAATTGTTTTCCACGCGGGAACTGCACTCAAGGAGGGTGAGTTGGTTACCCAAGGTGGTCGGGTATTGTCTTGCTCGGTATTGGCGGGATCCATCGAACAAGCTCAGCAAAAGGCTTATTCATTGGCCGAAGGAGTGACATTTGAAGGTATGTATTACCGACGGGATATCGGAAATGACTTACGCTAATCGGAGCAAAAGCAGTATTGGCTTGTTGATTTTATTGGTGATGACGATGTCGGTACTTTTGGTATCGGCATTTGTCTATCCACCGGCAGTGCCTTTGGGGTGGTTCGGCCGTCCGGGACTGGATTTGGGGTTTGGCTTACTTTCGTTGGTGGGAATTGCCGTGATGTTACCCTTGATTCGAAACCAGTACAGGACCATTCGGGGTTATATGTTGACCTTGCCCTGTTTGTTTGGGATGATGGCACTTGTGAATCCACAGGTTCTCTATTTTAGTCCCTATCATCTGGCAGCAGGGGCATTGTGTGCAGCAAACTTGTTTTATTTGCGATATTGGATTCGGGAGAACCGCTCTGCCGATTTGTTTCTGACGGTCTTGTGTCTGTCCGTTGCGGCTCTTGCGGTTCCCTATATGATTTGGCTGGTATTGCCGTTGATGGTGATGCACGCCCGGCAGATGGCCTATGTGATTGCAGCAATGGTGGTTCCGTGGCTGTATCATTTTGGCTATCACTTTCTCTGTTTGGATACGCCCTGTTCGATGTGGGCCAGTGAGTTTTTTACGCGGTATGTGTTGGTTAAAGAGCAGTGGTTTTCGGTGTCGCTGTTGCAACTGATTGTGATGGCGGTTTTTGGGTTGATTTTTGCCCGCGCCGTTCTGCATTTGTTTCGTAAGGAGCGTTTGTTGTTGCGTCCGATGCAATGGATGGCCTTGTTGTCGATCCTCTATGCAATGGTTTGTTTGTGTGGGTTGACGATGATTTTTGAGTCATCATTTCACAATCCGTGGCAACTTCCGCTATTAATACCAACATCCCTCATTGTCTTCGATTTTCTGCATGACAGGTTCTCGGACTATGAGGGATGGATCTTGGTGATTCTTCTGATCGGCGCTTTGCTGATCTTGCGTGCCGCTCAGATTTTCTGATGACCGCTTGTTATTTGGTGCGGCCCGGATATACTTTCAACGCTTCAGCCAAACACTTCATGGCATTGCGCAAGTCTTCTTCTTTCAATACATAGGCAAAACGCACTTGGTTCAAGCCGGTGTTCGGGGTTGCGTAGAAACCTGCTGCCGGAGCAACCATCACGGTTTGTCCTTCGTATGAGAATTCTTCCAACAGCCATTGTGCAAATTTGTCTGCGTTGTCGATCGGCAATTGAACAACTGCGTAGAAAGCACCCATCGGGTTGGGGCAAATTACGCCGTCCATTTTTTGCAATTCGCCCACCAATACGTCGCGGCGGTGCATGTATTCCTGACGCACTTTGTCGAAATAAGACTGCGGCGTTTTCAAGGCAGCTTCTCCTGCGATTTGGCCGTATTGGGGAGAGCAGAGACGAGCTTGTGCGAATTTCATCACAGCTGCCATCACGGCTTTGTTGCGAGAAACGATGGCGCCGATACGAACACCGCAGAGCGAGTAACGTTTGGACACCGAGTCAATCAGGATGACATTTTCTTCCAAGCCTTCCAAGTGCATGCAAGAATAGTGGGGCTCATCGGTGTAGCAGAATTCGCGGTAAACTTCGTCTGAGTAGATGTACAAACCGTGTTTCTTGGCCAAAGCGCCCAATTGTTCGATGGCTTCGCGGGTGTAGAGTACACCGGTGGGGTTACCCGGGTTGCAAAGCAAGATACCTTTGGTACGCGGGGTAATTTTCTTTTCAAATTCTTCTACAGAGGGCAGTGCAAATCCGTTTTCGATGTGGGTGGTGATGGGAACCAGTTTGACATCGTTTTGGAGTGAGAAGGAATTGTAGTTGGTGTAGAAGGGTTCCATGATGATCACTTCATCCCCCGGGTCACAAGTAACACCCAATGCCAATTGAAGTGCTTCGCTACCGCCAGTGGTGATGATGATGTCGGTATAATCTACATCAATGTGAATGTTCCGGTAGTATTCAGCCAAGCCTTTGCGATAAGATTCGTTACCACCCGAGTTGGGGTAGGCAACCAAAGACATGGTGTTTTCTTTTACGGCTTTCAAAGCGACTTCCGGAGATTCAATATCGGGTTGACCGATGTTCAAGTGGTAAACTTTGATTCCTCTTTTGATGGCTGCATCGGCGTACGGTACCAATTTGCGGATCGGCGAAGAGGGCATCGCTTGTGCTTTTTGTGATAAAGTAAGCATATTTCTAATGATTTGTAATTGTTATGGTCAGGCTTTGCAATCTGATTGCGCAAATATAATAGAAAATACCTAAATTTGCCCCGTTAATACTATTATTTCATGGACGTGAAATCGAATCGCTATGCAGGTCGCGGTGTATCTTCTGCCAAGGAAGATGTGCACGCAGCCATTAAGAATTTGGATAAGGGTTTGTTCCCGAAAGCCTTTTGTAAAATTGTTCCGGATTATCTGACCGGTGACGAAGATTATTGTTTGGTAATGCATGCCGATGGGGCGGGTACCAAGTCGTCGTTGGCTTATCTGTATTGGAAAGAGACCGGAGATATGAGTGTGTGGAAAGGGATTGCCCAGGATGCGATCGTTATGAATACCGACGATTTGCTGTGTGTTGGCGTAACGGATGACATTCTCTTGTCTTCGACCATAGGTAGAAATAAAAACCTGATTCCGGGAGAGGTGATTGCTGCCATCATCAATGGCACAGAGGCATTCACCCAGGAAATGGAAAAATATGGTTGTCGGGTTGTCCTGACAGGGGGGGAAACAGCCGATGTTGGCGACTTGGTGCGTACCGTGATTGTGGATAGTACGGTAACTGCCAGAATTCGTCGTAGTGATGTGATTGACAATGCACGCATCCAGGCGGGTGATGTGGTGGTCGCTTTGGCTTCCTACGGAAAAGCAAATTATGAAGATGCATACAACGGTGGTATGGGTAGCAACGGGCTGACTTCAGCACGTCACGATGTATTGGCTCACGAGCTGGCAGGTCGTTATCCCGAAAGTTTTGATCCGGCTGTCCCGGATGATTTGGTGTATTCGGGTACCCGCCGTTTGACCGATGTTGAGCCGGAAACCGGTTTGACCTATGGTAAACTCATTTTGTCTCCGACCCGGACCTATTTGCCGGTGATTCGGGCGATTCTGGAACGCTATCGGCCGCAAGTGCACGGTATGGTGCATTGTTCGGGTGGAGCTCAGACCAAGGTGCTTCACTTTATTGAGAACTTGCGAGTGATTAAAGATAACCTTTTCCCGGTTCCTCCCTTGTTCCGGACGATTCAGGAAGAATCCGGTACCGCTTGGGAAGAAATGTACAAGGTCTTCAACATGGGTCATCGGATGGAACTCTATGTTCCGGCAGCGATTGCTCAAGACTTGATTGCCATTTCTGAAAGTTTTGGTATCGAGGCAAGAATCGTTGGACGAGTAGAGGAAGCTTCTCAAAAAGAAGTGATTTTGCGTACACCTTATGGTGAATTTATCTACCATTAGTATGTTGCGTCGCGTATTTGTCGGATGCATCTGGTTGCTGATGTTGATGGGCCTGGTTGCCTGTGGACGCAAGACAACAGAAGAACAGCTCATGCCGATTGTAGAAAAGGCATTGAACGATACATCTTCGGTGTATTACGTCAATCCGGACGACTTCTCCCAAGACCTTTCCAGTTTTTCCATTGGTATCTTTGATGATGGCCTTTGGGGATTCAATGTGCTGGAAGCTTTCCTGACAGCGGATCAGTTCGACAATATCACTGGTGTAGCAAAAGCGGATGGAATTGCGGATTTTGCTGGAGAACAATTTGTTTATCTGGCAGATGGCGCCAATGCTTCGTATGGACAATATCCCCAGCGTGGAAATTTGGATTTTCTGAAAGAGAGCGTTGTTCGGGATGCCTTGTTTTTATTGGACAATTCGTATTACAACCTCGTTATAGATGAGCGGCCCTACGGTGTCAAGTCCCGTTCCAAATTATTGGTTTGTGCCAATGCCGCAGCCTCTACCTATGGTTTTCAGGAAGTGGAAACCTTGTTGGACCGCTTGCACACGGATGTTATGGCCCTCAGTGTGGCGGATGCAGCAGCAACTTCCTTTTTGGATTGGACGACACAGCACTCGGATGTGGCTGTTGGCGTACTGGCATCACCGCAGGTAATTGAGGCTGGGTATTACGAAAAAGCCATCCGGCGGAGCAAGGATGCAAGAGCTTATTCGGGAAAAGTGGCCGTTTGCAATCAGGCGACTCCCCATTTGGAGTCAATGATGGGACCGGTTGCAGGTGTTTCGGATAGCACATCCCTGCCTCAGTTGGGTTTTGGTGAAGGGATGATCGATATTACCTTGTTGGATCGCTATGACTTCGATTTTGCCAATGGTGCAATGATCTATTCGTTGAAGAATGGGTTTTATTCGGAGCTCACGATTAATTCTCCGGAGAACCTGGCGCGTTTTTATTTGGTTTCCTTGGTGGAAAAATACCGTAAGCAAGGCAATGAGCAGCCCTTGCAGGCAGTTATCCTGGCTTGCCCTTATATGACTGCTTTGCGACCGATCTTGGAGGAAACGTTGGCATCATTGCGGGAGTACAAACGGAATGGGATTTATCTGTATGAGGATGTGATTGCCAAGGATTTTGTCTTTATCGATCCAGCACAGGAAGTCGTCCGATCGGCCTATCAGGCATTGCGGGAAAGTCACCTGCTTGCTTTGCGGGTGATTCCTACGGAGGTTGAGGTGTATTTGTCGATGCCAACCTATGGCACAGACGCCACTGTTTTGACCGCCAATGGAATGTTCAAGGAAGCGTATCGTTATGGCAGGGCTGCGGGCAGTGTTGTGGTTACTACCAAGCCGGTACCGATGGCTTATCGTTACCTCTCATTGTCGGACTTGGAACAAATGCAGTGGATAGCCCCCACCGCCTATAAATTAATTGTTAATCGTTTGTATTGATATGCAGTTTGCAGAAAGGATAGCTGTGCAAGAATTGGAATCGTTGGAAACGGCCTCTTTTGAGGGGCCTATTACCGTCGTCCAGGAGCCAGGAGAAGATTTGGTAGAAGCTGTTGAGTATCTTCGAAGGCAGCCTATACTTGGTTTTGATACGGAAACCAAGCCTTGTTTTCAATCCAATGCACCCCACAATAAGATGGCTTTGCTCCAGTTGTCGGGCAAAGAGAAGGCCTATCTGTTCAAACTACAGGTGTTGGGCTTGCCGGTTGCCATTGCCGAGATACTTTCAGATCCCAAGGTGGTGAAAGTGGGAGCAGCCGTTCGGGATGATGTGCGTGGTCTTCAGTACTATACCTCCTTTGTACCCCGTAATTTCGTAGATCTGCAAAAATTGACCGATGCCTTTGGTATTCGAGATAATAGTGTAAAAAAAATGGCTGGGATTATTCTGAATCAAAAGGTTTCCAAATCTCAGCAATTGTCAAATTGGGAAGCGCCTCAGTTGACAGGCCCCCAACTCAAGTATGCAGCGACGGATGCTTGGATCTGCCTGGAAATGTACGAGGCATTGATGCAAGTAGGAGAAGCGGGTATGCGTCCCTTGCCGGTGCAGCAAGATCCGAATGCAGAACCTGGATCTCCGATGCCAGTTGGCGAGCTTTTGACCTTGGATGAAGCCATGGCTCGCGCTACGCTCAACGGGGATGTGAATCAAAAAGCGAGCAGACCCAAGAAAAAATTATCAGCGGATGCCAAAAAACGTCGTAATCGGAGCAGAAACCTGCGACGCAGAAAGAAAAAACAGGAAAAGAAACAATTATCAGAGAATCAGTAAACAATCACCATGACGAAACAAACTCAATTGTTCTTGAAGAAAGGTAGGGAAGAGTCCCTGCTACGTTTTCATCCCTGGGTCTTCTCGGGTGCTGTGCAACGCATCGAGGGAGCGCTTCAAGAAGGGGATGTGGTTGCAGTGTACGCAAATGATGGATCGGTATTGGGTTTTGGCCATTACCAAGTGGGTTCAATTGCTGTTCGGATGTTGGGTTTTGGTGCGGTTGACTTTCCGGAGTGGACACCCGACGGATGGAAGTTAGGGGTTGATTTTTTGACAGCACGTTTACAGGCTGCTCGCGAAGTACGTTTGCGCACTGGAATTTTGACAGACCAGACCAATTGTTACCGTTTGGTACATGGTGAAGGAGATGGTTTGCCAGGCCTGATTATTGATATGTATGATGGTGTTGCTGTGCTTCAGGCTCACTCAGCTGGGATGTTTCTGGCGCGTTATCAGATTGCTGAAGCTTTGGTGGCTTGCTATGGTGATGCCCTGCTGGCTGTTTATGATAAAAGTGAAGGAACGGCTCCGTTTAAAGCGGGTCTTGATTTGAAGGACGGCTATTTGTACAACCGGGACGTGACTTCTGGAACAATGGTATTGGAACAAGGACACCGCTTTTGGGTGGACTGGGAGAAAGGACAGAAGACCGGCTTTTTCCTGGATCAGCGAGACAATCGTCGCCGTGTAGGTGAGCTGGCTGTTGGACGTAAGGTTTTGAACTTGTTCTGTTATACCGGTGGTTTCTCCATTTATGCTTTGGCCGCTGGTGCTACAGAGGTCACTTCGGTGGATTCTTCCAAGGTGGCGATGGAACTGGTGGAACGTAATGTGCAACTCAACTTTGATCCATCGATTGCAGCCCGCCATCGTGGTCTTTGTACCGATGCGATTGATTATCTGAAAACCGTTCCCAAAGGCTATTATGACTTGATTGTGGTGGATCCCCCGGCATTTGCCAAGCATCGGGGAGCGTTGAGCAATGCCTTGCGGGCTTATCAACGACTGAATGCCGCAGCGATTGAGCGCGTTGCCCCTGGGGGATTTGTCTTTACGTACAGTTGTTCACAAGTCGTGGATCAACAAGCCTTCTCGTTAGCCGTTTTCTCGGCCGCTGCACAGACGGGACGAAAGGTGAGAATCTTGGATCGTTTGAACCAGCCAGCGGATCATCCGGTGAATATTTATCACCCGGAGGGATCCTACCTCAAGGGATTGTTGCTCTACGTGGAATAAATTTTCCACATTGAAACCATTAGCGAAGCATGGAACAACTGTTGTTTACCCGCCAAGATAAGGCTGGTCGTTACGAGGAACTGTTGCCTCAGGTACAATCTCTCATTGAAAATGAATCTGATGCTGTTGCCAATTTGGCGAATATTGCTGCAGCCTTAAAGGAAACTTTTGGCTGGTGGTGGGTAGGCTTTTACTTGGTCAGAGATCGGGCGGATAGGTGGGTTGGTGATCCTGTGATGGCGAATGGACCGATAGCCGGTGAAGATATTGATGGAACTTTGCGTTCAGGGGAACCTTTGCGATTGGTATTAGGACCGTTTCAAGGGCCCGTAGCTTGTGCCTCTATTGCAAAAGGGCGGGGCGTTTGCGGAGCCGCATGGAAGGAAGCAAAAACCCTAATAGTGCAGGATGTTGATGCCTTTCCAGGACACATTGCATGCAGCTCGGCCTCCAAGTCTGAAATTGTTGTGCCTCTCCTTCATCAAGGTTGTGTATGGGGAGTTTTGGATGTAGATAGCGAGTTTTATGCAACCTTTGATTCGGTGGATGCGGAATATTTGGAAAAGTTGAACCAACAGATTTGCAAATTCATAAAATAGTATTACCTTTGCAGTCCCAAACAAATAAGGTGCTTTGGCCGAGCGGTTAGGCACAGGTCTGCAAAACCTGCTACAGCGGTTCGATTCCGCTAGGCACCTCCAAAAAATCTCCTAAATTATTGATACAATGATTTAGGAGATTTTTTTTCCTCAGGCCTTCCGTACTCACTAAATATCCCTTGCCAGTTCGTCTGTGCCTCTTAGTTCCATATTGTATAGTCAATAGCAATATTTAGGTATTGCTCGAGACAAGAATCGGAAGATGTGTCTTGTAGCTGTTTTTATTTATCACAGGCATGCCTTGATACCTTTAATGACTGCCGAAGTAAAGCCTTGATGTTCCATCTCGTTCAGCCCTTTTATTGTGATTCCTCCTGCCGTGGTGACCTTGTCGATCTCTACCTCTGGATGATTGCCAGATGTCAGAAGAAGTTCTGCGGCGCCTCTGACGGTATGCTCGACGATTTTTATTGCTTCTTCGGGCCGGAATCCAATTTCTACTCCTGCTTCGGAGGCGGCCCTGATGTATCTCATTGCAAATGCGATTCCGCAGGATGCAAGGGCAGTTCCTGCCGGTATCAGTCTCTCGTCCACATACATGGTGGATCCCATTTCGTCAAAGAGGTCACAGATTAGTTTTATCTGATTGGTATCTGCATTTGCTGAAGCGATGAAGGTCATACTGGCAAGTACTGCGGCGGCGGTGTTGGGGATGGCTCTGAATACGGATACGGCAGACGGGTCGGAAGGGTGTATCCAGCTGCTTAACTGTTCGAGCGGGATTCCGGCTGCAACTGATACGAAAACCTGATTCAGGGGAGAAAAGTGCTCTCGGATGTCTGCGATGACCGTTTCCATGAGCCAAGGTTTTACAGCCAGTATGATGATATCCGCCTGCTTGGCTGCAAGAGAATTGTCTGTTGTTGCGGTTATTTCGGGATCAATTGCCTTGATCTTGTCCAATGTCGTCTGTGTTCTAGCTGTGCAGAGGATATTTTTTGACTGAACGAGCTTGCCTTTAGCCAGTCCGGCGGCGATTGCGCCACCCATGTTTCCGGCTCCGATGATTGCGATTTTCATATGTTCCGTCTTGTATAAAGTCAAACGTAAAGCGTGTTGCTTCCAAAATCAAAGTTAGCGATTTATTTATAAGGTATATATCATATATTTGTGAAAAATTGATCGGATCATGCGTGATTTTTTGAGATCTTATTGGAAGCCCCTACTGTTCTTCGCAATTGTAGGACTAGTAGGGGGCTTTTTGTGGGGCTGTATCAGCTGGATAGTTTTTCGGATCAGTTGCAGCAGCAAGTTTATGATCAGGGAATTACAAGAATACAGCTGGGTGTGATAGCAGCCATTCAATCGGCAGGTTGGGGAATTGTTTTGGGGGGCCTGGGTATTTGGTTGGCTAAAAAGATTGGGCTTTGGAAGGAGGAGCGAACTTTGGCGGCAAAACCGTTGATGATCACGCTTGTCGTGGGAGTCGTAGGTGGAACGGCCCTGATTCTTTCGGATTGGTTCTTTTTCGGGAACTATTCACAGGCAATTTTGGATATATATGCAGTAAAACCGTCCATTCCCTATTTGATTGCAACGCTTACCTACGGGGCTGTGATTGAGGAGGTGATGCTCCGCTTGTTCCTAATGTCATTGATTGCGTTTGTGCTCTATAAGGTCTTTGAAAAGAACCAGGATCGTCCGTCTGTTATTATTTTGATCGTGGCAAATTTTGTGGCAGCTGTTCTTTTTGCAGCCGGACACCTGCCTTTTACCCACATTCTCTTGGGTAGTTCTCCAGTGATCATTCTCCGATGTTTTTTGCTGAATGGAGGGTTGGCACTTGCTTTTGGCTTTTTGTATCGCAAGTACGGTTTTCGCTATGCGATGATCGCGCATGGTGGCTGTCACATGGTGTCGAACTTGATTTGGATCTGGATGCTGTAAACAGAATTTGGTCTGTAATTTGCGAAGATTCTCGTTGAACTTTTAAATAATAAGGTTATGAAAACGAGAATTTTATTATACGCAACAATGCTCCTAGTAGGGTTGTTTGCAGTGGACGCTTATGCGTGTACGGGAATTTCTTTATCGGCAAAAGATGGAAGTAAGGTTGTGGCCAGGACTGTGGAATGGGCGGCAACGCCGATGCAGTGTGGTTACGTAGTGGCTCCTCGAGGTCATGTACACCAGTCTTATACACCTACAGGTAGTAATGGGCTGAAATACGTGGGACAATTTGGTTATGTGGGCGTTTATACGGAGTACGAAGCGTTTGTGGTAGAAGGGATGAATGAGACCGGTTTGTCGGCGGGCTTGTTTTTCTTTCCGCAATACGGGGATTATGCTCCCTATAATGCAGCTGAAAATGCGAAGACATTATGCGATATGCAATTGGTTTCCTGGGTATTGTCCCAATTTTCAAGCATCGATCAAGTCAAGGAGGCCATCAAGCAGATCGATTTGGTGACATTGAATCATAAAATTGGAGCAGTACACTGGCGCATTGCAGAACCTTCTGGACGTATGGTGGTTCTGGAAGTAGTGGGTGGTGTGCCTCATTTCTACGATAACAATCTGGGTGTACTGACCAACGCACCGAGTTTCCCCTGGCATCTGACGAATCTGAACAATTACCTCAACCTGCGACCGGGTTCTGCAGCCGATTATACCATCAAACAAGGAATTACACTACAAGCTTTAGGACATGGTAGTGGTATGTTGGGTTTGCCGGGCGACTTTACTTCACCGTCACGCTTTGTGCGAGCTGCGTTTTTCCAAACCACCGCACCGGTATGGAATAATGGATATGAAACGGTTGTACAGGCATTCCATATTCTGAACAATTTCGATATTCCGATCGGAAGCCAGCACACTCTGGCCGATATGCCGAAGAACCTGCCGAGTGCTACGCAAGTTACGACTGCTTCGGATCAGACGGCAAAGATCTTGTACTACAGGACCGCCTGGAATAGCAATATCCGTTGCATAGAATTAAAGGACATCGATTTCAAACTGGTTAGATACCAGGCTCATCCATTGGATAAGCATCAGACTCAACCGGTTGAAAAGGTGTGGGTTCTATAATTTCTACTCGGTTGACCCGTTCCAGCAGAAACGCTTCCTGGTTCCAATGGAACGGGTTATAATCGTTGTTGTGGATCAGCGTGTTGTTGCGGAAAAATAAGCCGTCCAGGGATTTCGCATAAACCAGAGGTGTATCAAAAGTTTCAAAAACATTGTCTTCAATCCAAACACCGCCATCGGGTCCACCATGAAAGTATTGTTGTTGTGCTGCCAGATTGGGGATCACCGGATAGATGGAGATGATGGCATTGGTAAATTGAAACAGATTGGTCAAGGCGTTCAGAAAACGGTTGTTTCGAATGATGACCCTTCGACAGGCACCGGTTTCAAACCAACCGTTGCAGTCTCCACATAGTAGGATGGCTGTTCCGGAGGTGTGATCGAAGAAGTTCCGTTCAATAATGACTTCTTCGGGGGTGCTGAAAAGGGCGCCTCGAGCGCGGTTGTTCCGGATGATGTTGTCCGCAAAATAAACGCGAGGTGTCCACTCAAGGTTTTCGATTCCATAAGAACCATTTGCAATTTCTTCCGGTACGGGTTGGGAAAATCGGATCCTGAATGATTTTTGAGGATCCTTCGCATCTGGCTCAATGGATAGGAGGGTATTTTCTCCGACAATCTCCATTGTTGAGGAGTTGATCAGATGCAGACTATCACCGACACCGCCCCAATAAAAACCGTAGGCTTGCGGGTGCATATATCGGGCGATGATTTCGTAGTCGTTGATCCGTTCTTTGATTCGCAGATAGGTGCCGTGTACGTTAATCGCATCGTCCATCATGGATTCATACAAACCACCGGTTGATTGGATGAGTCCTTTGCATCCGGAGAAATGTGTGGCATCCGCTTGTGTGGTAAAGTAGCGTCCGCTGCCTGGACGCAGTGCGACGTTGAAATGATCCAGGGTGATGTCCTCGCATACTTGGGCCAGTAGTCCCATGCCTTCGGCGTAATGTACGGTTGTATTGCGGAGCACAGTTTGTTGGCACTCGGATAGCAAGATGCCGGGTGTAGGACGGGCGTAAGAACGCATGGCTACCTGGGTCCCGGGCAGCAGGCGAGGATCGTGCCATTTTGCACGTAGGGTGCGGGGTGCGATTTCTTCGACCGACTGCGTACCCACGCCAATATCACTGGTTTGGTAGAGTAAGTGGCCGGTGTTGGGGTCAAATGCGATGCCCCAGGTAGGGGAGATGTGCCAGGAACCCAATTCGGGTTGGCTGGGATCTTCTGCATCTGAGACCACCAATCGTTGGTCCACAATGGAGTAGTGGACATAGTCTGCGATGCGGTAGGTGATTTCTTTTTGATCGGGGTTGTTCTCCAGAATTTCCACTTGTGTAATCTGAGGAATGTGTGAGTCAATGGATAGGTTCTCCAGGGTGCAGTTCTTACACTCCAATAGGGCAATGGGTAACATCCGGCCGTTCATCCAGAAATTGCTTCCGTTGCCGTCAAGAGTGAAGTTTTCCATTCCTTCCAGCAAGATGCCCAAATGTTTGGGGTTGTCCTGGTCGTGGTTGGAAATGTAAAGTTCCCGCAACAATCGGTGGGGATAAAAATTATAATCGCCGGTTTCCAGAACCAGTCGGGCCGCCTTGCCGTTGCGCTCGTTGGCAATTTGGGTGAATGCATCGCAGAAGGCCAGACTATAATCTTCCTGGGTGTTTGGTAGAATGCCGAAATCTTTGGCATAATAGACTTTTTCTTGTGTGCAGCTGCTGATCAATAGGGTGCTGCAGATCAATGCGAGGGTGATAAAGGAGCGTGTCATTGCTACAAAGGTAGCATTTATCAGCTAGAATGTCGTATATTTGTTCCCTTAACGAATCAGTTATGTCGTCACGCATCTTTCGTAATATGGTGTGCTTGGTTTCAGCCTTGCTGCTCATCCTCGGAATCACGGAGGATGCCTTGTATGCACAGGCTTTGGACTGGTCATTGGATGGAGAAGTATATGTTGTTGAGCAAGATATGGATGCTCGAACTTTTTTTCCGGAGCGAGATCAGAACGATAAGTTGTGCGCTTTGATCAAAGTGCGTGTCACCAATCATCTGCAGCACTCGCTGTTGTTGGAAACGGGGGCGGTAGGGGTTGTCAAACGGCTGGAACGAGAGGATGGGGAAACCTGGTTCTGGGTGCCATATCAAGTGAGGAATTTAAAGTTTTCTTGTCGGGGTTACGCCGAATTGCCCTTGGTGCCGGTAAAGTTGGAAAGTGGCAAGGTCTATCGTTTGACCTTGCGGACGGACACAGAGGTCAAAACAGTGCTCAACGTCCAGGCCAATTATGCTTTCTTGAAGTTGCAGATCAAGCCGGAACAAGCGGCCAATGCATTGGTTTCCGTAGGTAAGACAACGGCTTACGAGACGGATGTGCGGTATGCGGAAGACGGATATTATGCTTCACCGCTTCCTTTGGATTATGGCCAATACTATTATAAGGTAGAGCACGAACTCTTCAAGACGGAGACTGGTACCCTGCTCTTGGATGCTACTGCAGTGCAGCGGACGATTGAGTTGAAGCCGGCCTATGGATTTTTGAAAATAACCAGCGAGCCGACAGGAGCCATTCTTTCCATCAACGGGAAACGGATGGGGACAACACCTTGGACTTCTCAGGCATTGCCGGAGGGCTCGGTGCAAATCCGTTTGCAGGCAAACAATTACGCGCTGATGGAAAAAACCGTGGAGGTGATTGCTGATGGATCGATGCAGTCACACGACTTTCAGTTGGAAGGGCTCTTTGGTTTGGTTACTTGTGTTTGTGAGATGGAGGATGCTGAATTGTGGGTAGATCATGAATACAAAGGAATGGGTTCGTGGAGCGGTCTTCTGAGTAGTCAAGTTCCTCACATTTTGGAGGTGCGCAAGCCGGGCCATCAATCTCAAAGCATCTCTTTTACGGTAATCAAAGGTCAGTCCACCACGGAGCGAATTCCGGCGCCGGTGCCGATGTACGGGACTTTGGTATTAAGTACGACGCCGAGCAATGCTCAAGTGGAGGTGGATGGTCGGTCCATTGGCACTTCGCCATTGGTCCAACCGTTACTAGTTGGTTTACACACGGTGAGGGTGAGCAAGTCGGGTTATCAGACAGCGACGTTTGATGTTCAAATCCGTCATAATGAACGAGTTGATGAACAATGGAGTTTGAAAGAAGAAGCGCTTGAAAAACAATCGGAAAGCCAACAAGAAGATCGTGGAAAATTCTCCCGAATAACCATGGAACACAATGTGGAACAGGATGGGGTCAAGGGTATGAACCTGCTTTTGGACTTTTCTGTCAAGGGTATGAAGGACCAAGATGGACGATGTAGCGTTTATTTCTACGACCAGGATGGTGTCGCTTTGGTGGACAAAAATGGGAACTATAAGACCTCCGATGGAAAGGTGTCGGTGGGTAGGGATATCAAGCCAGGTTACGAGGAGTCTTGGTACACGGATTACAAGATCTTCATGCCCTACAGTGAGTTGGAGTTGGCGCCGGGTACTTATGTTTTGAAGTTTTATGGTATCGTTTGGGATAGATCCGTTTCTCCGAATGAGCGAATGATGGAATCCAGCACCTATGAGTTTAAGTTTGAAAAGGGAGCAGATGCCAGTGGTGCTTCCGATCAAGGCTCGACCGTTGAACCTATTACTGGTGAAATTAAGGACATTACCGTGGAACATAATTTTGTGAAAGATGGTGTCAAGGGGATGAAGATTCTGGTGGATTTTGAGGTACAGCACATGCGGGGAGTTGATGGGTCTTGTGATGTTTTCTGCTACTTTGAAAATGGAGATCCGGTGAAGGGTAGGACTTCGGACTACCAAACATCGAAAGGAAACTTGACGACGAGTGCTAACATCTCTCCTGGTTACGATGATACTGTCTATACGGACTTTGAACTCTTTGTGCCTTATAAGGAGTTTGATGTGGGAAGTGGAAAATATGATATGAAGTTTCGATGTTGGATTTATGAGCGTTCGAATGGAACGTGGAAAACGGTCGCTTCTTCAGAGTATCGAACATTTACATTTACCCGATAATCGATGAATATGAAAGGTATGGTTGCAAGAATTGCATGTCGCATCCTGATGTTGGTGAGTTTGGGGCTTTGGGGCCTACAGTCGAATTATCTACGGGCTCAGTCTTTGAATTTGGCCTTGGAAGGAGAGGTGGTGATGGATCGTCAGGATCTGGATGCCCGGTCTTATTTTCCTGTGAGGGATCAGAACGATGAGCTGTGTGCCTTACTCAAGGTGAAGGTTACTCATCAGCTCCAGCAGCCTTTGCTACTGGAAACGGGAGCCGTTGGGGTCGAGAAACGGGAGGAACGGGAGAATGGGGAAATTTGGTTCTGGGTGCCTTATCAAGCCAGAAATCTGCGCTTTTCTTGTTTTGGTTACACCGAGTTGCCGCCTATTGCTGTTCGCTTGGAGAAAGGGGGCGTGTATCGTTTGACTCTGCGTAGCGATGCGCAGGTTCAGATCGTAACCAACGCGTCAGCATCCTATAATTTTTTGAAGTTGAGAATCTTGCCAGAGGATGCAGGCAATGCTTTTGTTTCTATTGGCAAGTCACAAGAGTATGAAATAGATGCCCAATATGCTTCGGAGGGCATGTATTCCAAAATGTTGGATCATGGGACGTATTATTACCAGGTAGAACACGAATTGTATGGTACGGTTCGGGGTTCGGTGATCTTGGATGCAACGACGCCCATGCAAACGGTGACGATGCCTCCGGCCTATGGTTATCTGAAAATTATGACCGAACCCTCTGGGGCCACGGTAGCTATCAATGGAAAGCGGGTGGGTACTACTCCGTGGACTTCGCAAGAGAAAGTGCCTCAAGGTCTGGTGCAAGTGCGTTTGCAGGCCAGTCATCATGCATTGATGGAAACTTCGGTTGAGGTATTGGGAAATGGTCAGCAGCAGTCTCATACGTTCCGCCTTGTTCCTCAGTTTGGAACGGTTACTTGTCAATCGGAGATGGCGGATGCAGAGATTTGGGTGGATCAGCAGTTGATGGGTGTTGGCTCTTGGACGGGTCCTTTGAGTAGTCAAAGTTCACATATCTTGGAAGCCCGTAAAGTGGGACATCAGTCGCAGAGTATTTCTTTTACGGTAGAGAGTGGCACTTCGGTTGTCAAGACCGTGGGGGCTCCGGTTCCGATGTTCGGTACCTTGGTTCTGGAAACGACCCCAATGGGTTGCGAGGCCTGGTTGGATGAGGTGTCGTTGGGGACAACTCCGATGGTGGTTCAGGTGTTGGTGGGTAAACACCAGTTGGCTTTGAAGAAAAACGGTTATGAAACGAAGGAGCTTGTCTTGGAGATGGGGCACAACCAACACCAAGAAGTCAAGCAGGAGCTTCGTAAAGAGGTTGTTCAAGCTGCATCTGTTCCGCAGACATCGATCCCTGAAACAAAAGATGAAACAGAAAAAGAA
>JAFYSH010000017.1 GCA_017546605.1 Bacteroidales bacterium
ATATATACACTATTACAACAATGATAGAATCAAACTGAGGCTAAATGGAAAAAGCCCGGTACAATACCGAGCTTTATTCCAATCTAAGAGCGCCTCATAATAATGTTAAACCGTCCAACTTTTGGGGGTCACATCACTTTTGGTCAGCCTCTTCTTTTTATATCCGATCAAACTAGATTATTTCTTAGCGAAAAAATCTTTGACTTTGTCTGTTTGCACCAATTCTTCTTCGAATGCGTAAGCACCTGAACGACCAGTTTTGGTCATGCGAATGCATTTTACGACATTTCTCAAAGCGGATTTGTCACCGCTAAATGTTGCCACTGCTTTCTTTGCCATGGTATAATCTCAAGTTAAATTATTTGATTTCTTTGTGCAAGGTCACTTTACGCAAGTAAGGATTGTATTTCATACGTTCCAAACGTTGGGTAGTGTTCTTTTTATTTTTGGTAGTGATGTAGCGGGAGATACCCGGTACACCGCTTTCACGTTGTTCAGTACATTCGAGGATGACTTGAACGCGATTGCCTTTACTCTTTTTTGCCATAACTCAATCTCCTTACACTAAATCAATTAAACCTTTAGCTTGTGCTGACTTCAAAGCTGCAGCCAAACCATTTTTATTAATTGTCCGAATACCTGCAACAGATACTTTCAAGGTAACGAACCGTTGTTCTTCTTCCGACCAGAAGCGTTTGGTTTTCAAGTTCGGAGCAAACTCTCTCTTGGTGCGGCGTTTGGAGTGGGAAACATTGTTTCCGATCATCCGTTTCTTTCCGGTAATTTGACAAACTCTTGCCATCTCTATATCGTTTTTTTATTTTTTACAACATTTCGGGGCGCAAATATACCCCTTTTTTTCTTAATCACAAATTTTAAACAAACTTGAACATTCTTTTCCATCGGATGTTACGAGGGAAAGACTTGTGTTTGTCCGTAGAGAACCAAATGATTCGCGGCTTGCCAACGATGTGGTCTTCGGGGACAAAACCCCAATAGCGCGAGTCCAATGAATTGTGGCGGTTATCTCCCATCATGAAGTAGTAGTCCTGTGCAAATACATATTGACTGCTAGGCTCTCCATTGATAAGGATTTGACCTTCGATCACCTCCAATTCGTTTCCTTCGTATACCGAAATGATTCTGCGATACAAAGGCAGGTTCTCGAGATTCAAGATTACCGTATCTCCCTTAGCAGGGATCCAAATGGGTCCGTAATTGTCTCTTGTCCAAGGATAATTTTCCGAAAAAGGAAAAATCAACAACTCTGATTCACGGCGGCTGGCATCATACAGATCTTCGTTCAAGCGAATCTCAACCACATTTCCAAAGTCTGCTAGGGCTTCAACTTGCTGAGCATTCAAAGGCATCGTTTCATAACCAGGAAGCGATGGATTGTACCAATATTCTTCCGGGTTGATGTCCAGTTTCTCAAGCAACTTTGCATTGATCGCAGAACCGTTGGTCTTGACGGTGTATGAATTTTGCACACCTGCGATGGGAGCTTGTTGCCGTCCGTTGACATAAACTTGTGCTGAGCGAATCTCCAGTGTATCACCGGCCACTGCAACACATCGTTTGACGTAGTTGTCTTTTTTGTCACGCGGACGTATCCTCAAAGGGCCATAATTGCGTTCTGTAAATTCCTTTCCATAATGACGGACGAACGTATAATAATCAGCGCTCGGATCTTGCGAGAGAACGGTATCCCCATGCGGGAATCCGAAAACCACAATGTCATCACGTTCTACTGCTCCAAAACCAGCCAACCGACGATAGTCCCGACGGATTAGATCCGACCAAGATTGTCCGCCTGTAAAAGGCATGGCATTGTGAACGAAAGGAAATGAAAGCGGCCGCTCGGCAATTTTGGGACCGTAGGCAACTTTCCCCACAAACAAATGATCTCCGGTCAACAAGGTTCCTTCCATAGAGGAAGTGGGAATCTTATAAGCCTGGATGAAAAAGATATTGACAAAGGTAACGACAACGACTGCAAAAATCAGAGAATCCAACCAATCCAGCCAAACATTGCGTTTTTCTCCATCCTGATACGTCTTTTTCCAGAAAAGCCACTTTACTTTTCGAGTAATGTGTTGGTCAAAAATTACGATCAGGCCTAAAAGCCACCAGTAATTTCCCAACCAGATCACCCAAGCGAGGTAAAGAAAGCTCCAGCATCCAAAACGGAACCATTTGTTATGGAGGAATTCCTTCACTTATACGGTAACTACTTTACAGAGTTAACAATAGCTTCGAATGCTTGCGGATTGTTCATCGCCAAGTCAGCCAACACTTTGCGGTTCAAGCCCACATTTTGTTTAGCCAATTTGCCCATAAATTGAGAATAACTCATGCCGTGCATACGAGCGGCAGCGTTAATACGTTGAATCCACAAAGCGCGGAAAGTACGTTTTTTGTTTTTACGATCGCGGTAAGCGTAGGTAAGACCTTTCTCATAGGTATTCTTGGCAACCGTCCATACGTTTTTGCGGGCCAGGAAATAACCGCGGGTTTGTTTGAGAATTTTTTTGCGGCGAGCTCTTGAAGCCACCGAATTCACCGATCTAGGCATACTTCACTGATTTTTTTAAGAATGCCAGCGCCCTCCCCCAATTGGAGAATCTTTTCTGCTGTACATTCAGTTAAACAATAATTTTTAATGATACGGAAAAGATTAGCAAACCAACATTTCTTTAACTCGTTTTGCATCGCATGCATCCATCATAGCGATGTGAGTCAAGTTACGTTTTTGTTTGGTTGTTTTCTTGGTGAGGATGTGGCTCTTGTAAGCATGTTTCCTCTTCACTTTTCCCGATCCGGTAAGCGTAAAGCGCTTTTTGGCACCGGAGTTCGACTTCATTTTAGGCATTGTTACAATTATTAATTAAGTTAAACAAATGTTATTCGTTCAGTTTGTTACTTTTTCTTGTTGGGGCCAAGCATCATAATCATCCGCTTGCCTTCCAGCTTCGGCATTTGTTCTGCCTTTCCGTACTCATCCAATTCCACTGCGAAACGCAACAACAACTTTTCGCCTTGTTCCGAGAAGAGGATGGAACGTCCTTTGAAGAAAACGTAAGCCTTTACTTTGCAGCCTTCTTCCAAAAACTCTTTAGCATGTTTGAGTTTGAACTGGAAGTCGTGCTCATCAGTATTAGGTCCGAAACGGATTTCCTTGATGACCACCTTGCTGGCATTGGCCTTCATTTCCTTGGCCTTTTTCTTTTGCTGATACAAGAACTTTTCATAGTTCATGATCTTGCAAACCGGAGGATCACTTTTTGCAGTAATCTCCACCAGATCCAACTCTTGCTCCTCTGCCATCTTCAATGCTTGTTGAATCGGATAAATTCCTTGTTCAGGAATATTCTCTCCTACAAGCCGCACACGGGGAGCGGTAATTTCTTCATTGATTCTGGGACCTTCTTCTTTCGGTTGTTGGGGTCCTCTCCGAGGTCCGTTGTTCGGTCCTTGTTGGGGACGAGGCGGGAAGTTCGGTCTGGGAGCGCCACTAAAAGGGCGTTTGTTAATCGGGGTTGCGATAGGTTAATCCTCCTATTTATTAATGGTTAATATTTATGGGCTATTCGGCTTAGCTAATCAAGTTCTTTACTTCTTCATTGAGCTTCGCAACAAACGCTTCGGGGGACATTTGACCTTGATCACCTTCGCCTTGACGACGAACGGAAACCAAGCCTGCACTTTCCTCTTTCTCGCCGACAATCAGCAAGTAAGGAATCCGTTTGAGCTCGTTTTCCCGTATCTTTTTCCCGATCGTTTCGTTACGACCGTCAATAGCGGCGCGAATATCGTAATTATTAAGTAATTCACAAACTTTTTTTGCGTAGTCATTGTATTTTTCACTTACCGGCAAGACCACAGCCTGATCCGGAGTCAACCAGAGCGGGAAACGACCACCTGTGTGTTCAATCAACACTGCCACAAAGCGTTCCATTGATCCGAACGGTGCACGGTGGATCATAATCGGACGATAACGTTTGTCATCAGCACCGATGTATTCCAATTCAAAACGCTCGGGCAAATTGTAGTCCACCTGGATGGTTCCCAACTGCCACTTGCGTCCAATAGCATCACGCACCATAAAGTCCAGCTTCGGGCCATAGAAAGCAGCTTCGCCATATTCAACGATGGTCTTCAAACCTTTTTCTTCAGCCGCTTCAATGATCGCACGCTCTGCTTTTTCCCAGTTTTCATCGGTTCCAATGTATTTTTCGCGGTTCACTTGATCACGCAACGAAACTTGAGCAATGAATTCACTGAAATCCAATGTCTTGAAAATGTAAAGTACAATATCAATTACTTTGCAGAACTCTTCTTTCAATTGGTCCGGACGACAGAAGATATGGGCATCATCTTGGGTAAAGCCACGAACACGAGTCAAACCGTGCAATTCACCACTTTGCTCGTAACGGTAAACGGTACCAAATTCCGCCAAACGCAAAGGGAGATCTTTATAAGAGCGGGGCTTGGTCTTGTAAATTTCACAGTGGTGAGGGCAGTTCATCGGTTTGAGCAAAAATTCCTCGCCTTCTTGCGGTGTGTGAATCGGCTGGAAAGAGTCAGCTCCATACTTGGCATAGTGGCCAGAGGTTACATACAATTCCTTTTGACCGATGTGGGGAGTGATGACCGGCAAATAACCGTGTGCTTTTTGCACCTTCTTCAAGAACATTTCCAAACGCTCACGCAATTGGGCACCCTTCGGCAACCACAAAGGAAGACCTTGACCCACCCGTTGAGAGAAAGCAAACAGCTCCAACTCTTTACCAATTTTACGGTGGTCACGTTTCTTCGCCTCTTCCATCATAACGATGTATTCATCCAGCAATTTCTTTTGCGGGAAAGTCACCCCATAAACCCGGGTCAACATCTTGTTCTTCTCATTACCACGCCAGTAAGCCCCTGCAATCGAAGTCAGTTTAACCGCCTTGATGATTGAGGTATCACGCAAGTGAGGTCCACGGCACAAATCGGTAAAGGCTCCATTGGTATAAAAAGTAATGGTTCCATCTTCCAAATCCCGGATCAATTCGCATTTGTATTCATCACCTTTCTCCGTGTAGGTTTTCAACGCTTCTTCCTTGCTCACGTCTTGACGCACAAAGGCTTGTTTTTGGCGAGCCAACTCCAGCATTTTATCTTCGATCGCTTTCAAATCTGCCTCAACCAGATTGCGGTCTCCCAAGTCAATATCGTAGTAGAAACCGGTTTCAATGGCAGGACCGATACCGAACTTAACGCCCGGATACAACTCTTCCAGCGCTGCCGCCATCAAGTGTGAAGAAGAGTGCCAGAAAGTTTGTTTCGCTTCCGCATCTTCCCATTTATGAAGTTTCACCGAAGCATCTTCCATAATCGGACGCTCCAAATCATAAATTACTCCGTTAACCGTTGCCACGATGACATCCGATGCCAATCGTGAAGAAATGCTTTGTGCAATGCCGTAAGGAGTTATCCCCTGTTCATAATTACGAACACTGCCATCGGGAAAAGTAATGTTAATCATATCTTGAAAAAATCTATTCCGTAATAAGTTTTCAACTTGCAAAGGTAACAATATTGTCGTAATTTTGCACAAACAAAACAAAAGAATATGAACAAAAACGCTTGGTCCTCTGCCAGTAAAGATGGCTTGATCTTGGCCCTTCCCGCTTTGGCTGACTATGCTCTGACTTCCTTTTTCAGCCTGCCTACATTTTTAGCCCCCATCATTTGGGTAACAAAGACCTTCCTGACTGTTTATTTGCTGATCCGTCTGGCTAGCCGGTATGGCAGAGAAGAAAGCACATTCACTTACAGCAATGCCTTTGTCTATTCGCTCAAAGTATGTTGCTTCTCATCCATCCTCTGCACGGTCTTTTTTGTTTTGAACATTTTTGTAATCAAGCCTGAGCTGATCGGTGACTTTGCCTCCACAATCATCATCAGCATGGAAAGCCAAGGCTACTCTGGATCAAACCTGGACTACGACTCTTTGATGAAGGTATTGCCAACCTCCTTTACAATTGTTTATTTCTTGTACTTGATGTTCTGCGGCTTGGTATTCAGTTCATTGACAGCACTCCGTTCCAAGAAAAACAACAATCCGTTCCAACCAACCGAGCAGGCATAACCTCCAATCACGTTTCCTATGGACCTATCCATTGTCATTTCTTCCTACAACGAAATCGAATCCCTTCCGGAATTGATTGACTGGATCCATCGCTCCATCCAACAATCCGACTACTTGCGCTCGAGTTCCTACGAAATCCTGCTGGTGGATGACGGAAGTACAGACGGATCGTGGGAGTGGATCCAAAAGCAAGCCGAAACCGACAAAACCCTACACGGCATCCGTTTCCGCCGCAACTACGGCAAATCTCCCGCCCTGCACTGCGGTTTTGCCGCTGCCAGTGGGGATATCGTCATCACCATGGATGCTGACCTGCAAGACAGCCCGGAAGAAATTCCTGAAATGGTACGCATGATTCAGGAAGACGGATACGACCTTGTTTCCGGCTGGAAAAAGAAACGCTACGACAATGTCCTGGCTAAAAACATCCCTTCCAAGATTTACAACTGGACAGCCCGCAAGGTAACAGGAATCCAGCTCCACGATATGAACTGTGGCTTGAAAGCCTATCGCAACGAAGTCATCAAAAATATCGAGATTTATGGGGACATGCACCGCTACATCCCCTATCTGGCCAAAAATGCAGGCTTCAACAAAATCGGCGAGAAACCCGTAATACACCAAGCCCGAAAATATGGCAAGAGCAAGTTTGGAATGAGCCGATTTGTCAATGGCTTTTTAGACCTGCTCACCCTATGGTTCTTGGCTGGTTTCGGCAAAAAACCGATGCATATTTTTGGGGTTTGTGGCATCGTTTCCTTCCTGACCGGTCTGGCGATTGCTGCCTGGTTGATCCTTGAAAAAGTGATTGCGCAAGCGGGCGGACTCAAGTACCGTGCTGTTACAGACCAACCATTGTTCTACCTGGCCTTGGTTGCCCTGCTCATCGGCACAATGCTGTTCTTAACTGGTTTCTTGGGAGAATTAATTTCCCGCAGCAGCGCCAACCGCAACGACTACCAAGTACGCGATCGAATTTAAAACTATGAAATAACACAAAAGAAGGCAAGCACCCCTCGAGGAATGCTTGCCTTTTTCATGTAGTTCGTCTGTCTGACAGTTAGAATTCTTCAAAAATCTCAATGGATTCCTCGACCTCAAACTGATCCACCCAGATGAGCTTGTCGGTATCATACCCACGCAACTCCAAGCGGAAAAGAATACCATCCAAGGTGGATGGATCCATCATTGGAGAACGGCTCAGAATCCACAAATAATTATCCCGCTTACTGCCGACCACCGAATAACTGTAATCGGGAGCCAACTCCAACACCCAATAGTCTGCGTAAAAATTCCAGAAGAATGCCACTTCCAATTTACCCGGTTGATTGGGATCCGGACGACGAGCCTTGCCAATACTTTCATGGAAATCCCCATCAAAATCATCCTCATACCCCGTATTGATCACCTGAACCATCCCGTTGTCCATCATCGTATAGAAAGCGCGGCATCCAACCAAGCCCCGCTCAAACCGATGATCGTAGCGAGCAATCTCAAACCATTCACCCATGTAGCGATTCAGATCCAACTCCGCTACCGTTGTCTTGTCAATCTTTGGTTTCCGATTGGGCGAACAACCCATCATTGAGGAAACCATCAATACAGCCATTAGGCCGCTTAAAATAAACCGTTTCATAACAAAGAGTATTAACCGCTGCCAAAGCAGCTAACCCTTTGATATCAAAAGGTGTACCAAAGTTACTGGCGCTCGCGTGGATGCGCGCACGTCGCAGCGCCCCATCACGCCCGCCCCCGAGGGCCTCAGCGGTAGAGCGCAGATATTTTTTGGACTTCTGTGGATAGCAAGTTATATTTGCGAATCACAAGGGTTGTATAACCTAATAAATGAAATAGTTATGGCGATGTCTATTAAAACAATTCCAGTGTTGACGGGGCGGTGTGCGGTTGATTTTGTATCTGCGGCAGACGCTAACAGTCAACACAAAACTCCAAAGCTTTCATCTCAAGAAGCGAAACGTATCAAAGACGTATTAGAAAAATCCAAGTCCTTTACCTTCTAATTTAGCGCGTGATGGCCTGAAAAGATTCCAACGCAGCAACAACGAGGAGTGATTCATTGTATCGAAGGCATCAAATTTGCACAATTCTCAGAAAATCTTAAATTTGCAGAGAATATGAAAACAAGGAAGGACATAGTAGAGAAAATTCGTCAGATCATAAAGAGCTGCGCACCTACGGCAGAAGCCTTTTTGTATGGCTCTGAAGCCAGAAACGAAGCCCGCCCCGACAGCGACATTGATATTCTTGTTCTGATGGATGGTTCTGGTGAGAAACTTTCATCTGCAGAAGAGGACATCATCCGATGGCCTTTGTACGAACTGGAACTGGAAACCGGAGTCTTGATCAGTCCTTTGATCATGCTTAAAAAGAATTGGTACAATCGACCAATCAAAACACCGTTTTATTATAACGTCATGAGGGAAGGAATACGATTATGAAAGATACGTTTGACCCAGAAAGCAAAAAAGCTCTCATTAACTACAGAATTGAACGAGCCTATGAAACCCTTAAAGAAGCAAAATACAATGCCGATGGAGGATTCTACTATGCAGCAATCAATCGTCTATACTATGCATGCTTCTATGCAGTAATCGCGCTACTGCTCAAACATGATATCACCTCTCAAACTCATCAGGGTGCCCGTGCTATGCTTGGACTACATTTTGTATCAAAAGGCAAGCTAAGCAAGGAAAACGGGAAAACCTTTCATGATCTTTTTGAAAAACGCCATAGCGGTGACTACGACGATTTCGTCCTATGCGATCAGGAGATGGTCGATGAATTATATCCCAAGGCCGTACAATTTATTGAAGACATAAAAGACCTTCTATAAGACTGCGTTTCGACCCTGCCGCATCCGCAACAGGGCATTTCTACTGAAAGACATAGACAATTAGCTCATCGTTAGAAGTCTCTCCGAGACATTCTTTCTCTGAGCTTTTTGTCTATGTTTTTATTCTTTTTATTTTTAAACTCAGGGGAGCAAAACCAAACGGAACCCGAAGGTGTAGTACCTGCTGGAGGGGTCGTAGCTGCACCGATCGGATACGCGACAGAGCCTAGCGCTGTTGCACCAACTACCCCCGCGAAGCACACGGTTCGAACCACTGGCAGGACCCGTGGGGTTCGTTTGGGAGGAGGAGTTATAATTCCCGTACCTATCCTGACACCATTCCCAGACATTCCCGCTCATATCGTATAAGCCCAGTTCGTTCGGTTGCTTTTGGCCGACAGGATGGGTATGGCTGCTACTATTATTAGTGTACCAGGCCACATCTTCTATGTTGTTGCTGCCCGCATATTTATACCCCTTGCTCTTCTTACCTCCTCGTGCTGCATATTCCCATTCTGCCTCGGTCGGTAGACGATAGGTCTTGCCCGTTAGTTGGTTCAATTTCTTGATAAACTCTTGAATATCGTTCCAGGAAACATTCTCGACAGGAAGATTATCTCCCTTAGAATAGCTCGGGTTATCCCCCATCACCGCCTTCCACTGTGCCTGGGTTACTTCGTATTTACCGATGTAAAAATCAGAGACCGTCACTGAATGTACTGGTTTTTCGTCACTATCCGCATCCGAACCTTGCTCCGAAGTCGCCCCCATTTTAAAAGTACCGCCTTCGACAAAGACCATTTCAATGCCGTAATCTACAATAGTCTTCGGTCGCTCCGGCAGTTTTTCCATCGTCCGTTTCTCGTCCAAGCGTTGGTTGTGTTCAATCATCACATCAAAACTCAGGTCTTCGTAGCCATCTTTTTTCAGCACAATTTTGTGTTCTCCGACCAAAAGTTGGGATGCTTTGGGACTTGTACCGGCCTTTTTTCCATCTATCCAAATCTCACAAAGGCTGGGGGTACTTTCCAAAACCAGTGTTCCGTACATCGGCACAGGCGCACCAACGGTAATCGTCCGGGGTTCCCCATCCTGCAGGGTAAAGGAGACGCTCTGCGACTTGTGACCGGCCTTGCGGGCCTCCAATATGTGCGGCGTCCGGCTGCTGAGGTTCCCCCGCCACGAACCGGTCCCTTTCTTTTCCTGGTCCACCCAGATCTCCGCATCGGCCATGTCTGAACGACAAGTGACCATACCAAATTGCGGCACCATCTTGAAATGGTGTGACTGAACCTGGCCGTTGGCCGTCACATTCACTGTCTCCTCAAAGACTGCGTAATTCTCGGCTTGCAAACGGATGCGATGCGGTCCTTCGGCATATTTCTCTTTTGATTCAACAGGGGTCGAACCAACAAGTTTTCCATCAATGGCTACGTTGGCGCCCACCGGTTCACTGGTTATTTTCAGACGCCCATATGCAGGTTTCAGATCTACCGTAATGAAATCATTCGATTCTGAGAATTCAATGGAGCCCGTTAACGTCTGATAGAATTCACTTTCGACCTTGTAGTGGTATTTTCCATAGTCGAGGCTTTTGGTATAAACACCATCGCTGGTATAGCTTCCTCCCAACTCGTAATTTTCAGTTTTGCCAATTGAAACAAAGGCAGTCTGAGCTTCCTCCGGCAAAACCTGAATCTTCAAAAATCCGAAATTCACCGAAGCATTGGTCACCGTCTCCACCTGTGCATCCGTCCGCAGGGTCAGGCGATATACCTTGCCCTTCTCCAAACGGACCGGGATCGGAGACATCGCCTTGTACTCGGAGCAACTGAAATGCAGGTTCTTCACCTGATACGGCACCCAAAACCAGATCTCACCATTCTCCCGCTTCATCCGTCGTTGCACGGCCAAGCCACCCGTCTCCAAAACCAACGGATTCTTCAGTTTGTTCGTCACCGACACCTTGATCAGCGCACAAAGATTGTCATTCTGATCCTTCTCGGGATAATAGGCCGTCGCATCCATGTCCTGCGGTTGCAACACCACTTCTCCGTCCAGCGTCATCGTCATCGACTGCGCTCCCACCTCCGGAGCCAACCAACCCTGCACGCCTAACACCAGGACCAGGGTCAAAAGTATACGGAAAATGTATTTCATAAATGTATTATTTACAATTGAGAATCGAAGCTTATTTCACCAACACCAGACGGAAGCCGTAATTGCTCCGACGATAAGAAGAATAATTGTAGGCACGAAAGGTCACCCGACAGATTTTTGCAGAACTACCCCAACTTCCTCCACGAAGGACATACTGGGTTCCATCCGTGGCCGTACCAGCATCGTATAGACGGTAGGTATCCTGGCACCACTCCCAAACATTGCCACACATATCATACAAACCCAACTCATTGGGCGACTTGGTTCCCACGGCGTGACTTTTATTGCCCGCATTATCCAGGTACCATGCCGTATATTGAGGATGATCTTCCCCAGCATAACGCAAGCCCTTGCTCTGCTTTCCTCCCTTGGCGGCGTACTCCCATTCCGCTTCTGTCGGCAAGCGATAGGTTCTGCCTGTCTGCTGGTTCAATTTCCGGATAAAGGACTGAATATCATCCCAACTCACATTGTCCACCGGCAAGTTTTCACCCTTGAAAGAGCTCGGGTTGCTTCCCATCACAGCTGTCCATTGCGCCTGGGTCACCTCATACTTTCCAATGTTGTAACTTTTCACAAACATCGTATGCAACGGCCCCTCATCCAAATATACGTCCGGATCGACTTGGTTGTTCGCCCCCATCTGGAACGCTCCACCTTCTACATAAATCATATCTTTAAACAACTGCTCCAGAGGATCTCCCTGCTGAGCTGTCCCTACCCGGCTGCACAGGCGCAAACGATAGACCTTTCCTTTCTCCAACTTGGCGGGAATCAGAGCCAAAGGCTCATATCCTTTGCATTTAAAGCTCAAATTGCGTGCTTGACGGGGCACCCAGAACCACACCTCTCCAGTCGCTTTCTCTTCGCGAGCCATCACACCCACCATCCCCGTTTCCAACTGCAAAGGATTGTTCCAATCCCCCAACAAAGTAACTTTGATGAGTGCGCACAGTTCATCATTTTGGTCCTTCACGGGCGATGTCGCCCGTGCGTCGATGTCTGCCGGATCCAACGTAAGATCACCCTGCATCAACATGCTATAATCTTGTGCCCAAGCTGCCACAGAGAACACACTACAAAGTAGCCCTAACCAGGCAAGCCGCCAATATAAAGGTTTCATCGGTATTTCTTCAAGTCTGATAAGATTCCACAAATATACTATTTCAAGCCGATGAACACAAAAAAAACGGATACACTGATTATGATGCATCCGTTTCTGTTGTTTTGCTGATTGCTTATTCTTCGCTAATTGCTCCTACCGGGCAAGCTTCTGCGCAAGTACCGCAAGAAGTACACATTTCAGGATCAATTCTGTAGATGTCGCCTTCAGAGATAGCTCCTACGGGGCATTCACCTTGGCAAGTTCCGCAAGCTGCGCAATCTTCACTAATTTTGTAAGCCATTGTAGTAATGTTTAAATGTTAATATCGATATCGGCGGCAAATGTAGTAAAAAGAAACAAGCAAACAAGTGATATGCGCATCATTTTTGTTAAATTTGCTGCTTTAAGTTCACGACCCAAAACAATATGAAAGCGAACAAAAAATCAATATTCACCATACATCTGCTGATTCTCTGTATCTTGCAAGTTCTAATCAGTCAGCACACACCCGTCTATGCCCAAAATTCTTTTTCAGGGGTGATTGAGTTTGACAAAAGTGTACACGATTTCGGAGACTTCATGATCTCAGACGGCAAAAAAACTTGCACCTTCACCTACAAAAACATCAGTGACAGCCCCCTGGTGATCCACGATATCATCACCTCCTGTGGCTGCACCGATCCGGTCTGGTCCAAACAACCCGTCCATCCAGGAAAACAGGGAACCATCCAAGTTACCTTCAACAATGACTTGGGTCCCTACCCGTTTGACAAGGCTTTGACCGTGTATGTATCCAATGTGCACAAACCAGTCATCCTCCGCATTCGGGGCAACGTTCTGGACCGTAAACGCAGCCTGGAAGAGTTATTCCCCATCCGAATCGGTTCCTTGGGCCTACGGGAAGCACCGTTGAACCTGGGGCAAATCGAACAAGGAGTCAGCCGAAGCGAAACCATCGAGGTCGCCAATCTGTCGGACCGTCCCATTCAAGTTTCTTTCACCCACAACACACCCGGACTCTATCTCCAACTCGATCATCCTACCATCCCGGCCAAAGGCAAGACCCAACTCCGCTATAGCATCGATACCGAGAAGACCCGGGAAAAGCTCTGGGGGAAAAACACCTTTGAAGCCACGGTGCAAATCAATGGAAAAGCCCAACAAAAGCCCATACAAGTGATCGCTTTGATTAAGGAAAACTTTGCCGGTTACACCGAACAACAGCGTCGTAGTGGCGCCTTGCCGCAGTTCCAAAACTCCTCAGCCGATTTCAAACGCATCAAGAGCACAGACAGCGCCACGGTAAGTTATACCTGCAAAAATGCAGGAAAGGTTCCGTTGGTCATATACAAAATTGATGGAAGTGATCCGGGATTGGAAATGGAATTTCCCAAGGAAATTGCGCCTGGCTCCAGCGGCACTATCCGAGTAAAAGTAACGCCGGAAGCGTTGGCCCAACAAAAAAATGAAGAGGAAATCCTCTTCATCCTAACGGTCATCACCAACTCTCCGGTACGCCCCCTCACCTCCCTATTCATTACCGGTGTAGTAGAGGACTAAACCTGAAACAATAAAATAAGTACTATAAGAATCGATAAAACTGAAAAATTATGCAACACCAAGGCGATTTTTTCGATGAATACGACAATAAAGACACGGCATTGGTTATCAACGAAGGCGTAGAACAACCCCCGATTGTCAATCCATACCTCAAACGTTTTGTCAAAAAGAAACCGGCCCTACTTTCCGTCGAGGAATACATGGCCGGCATTACTTCGGGCAACCGCACGATCCTCAGCCAAGCCATTACATTGGTAGAAAGCTCCCTCCCCGAACACCGGGAACTGGCTCGCAAGATCATCCAAGAATGCCAGGCAATCTCCCACAAAGCCAGAACCATCCGAATTGGCATTACAGGTGTACCCGGAGCCGGGAAAAGTACCTTTATTGAATCATTCGGAGGAATTGTCACCCAAGACGGACACAAGTTGGCGGTATTGGCCATCGACCCGAGTTCCGAAAAGAGCAAAGGCAGTATCCTGGGAGACAAGACCCGGATGGAAACCTTGACCAACAATCCGGACGTATTCATTCGGCCTAGTCCGAGCGCAGGATCCCTGGGTGGGGTTGCCCGCAAAACGCGCGAAAGCGTACTGCTCTGCGAAGCGGCAGGTTTTGATGTCGTATTTATTGAGACAGTGGGTGTCGGCCAATCCGAAACTGCAGTTCACTCCATGAGTGACTTCTTCCTGCTGTTGATGCTCTCCGGAGCTGGAGACGACCTGCAAGGCATCAAACGGGGAATCATGGAGATGTCCGATTTGATTGCAATTACCAAAGCCGATGGCACCAACGTGGACAAAGCCAACATGGCCCGTGCCCTTTACGCCAATGCCCTGCACCTGTTCCCGCCGACCGAATCTACCTGGGTTCCGACAGCTATGATTTCATCAGCAGTCACCAAAGTTGGTTTGGATGAGATTTGGGCAAAGATCAAATCGTATTTCGAATTGGTTCAAGGTAACGGATACTACGAAAAGAAACGCCGCGAACAAGCCCGATTCTGGATGTACGAAAGCATCAACGAATCGTTGAAAGAGATGTTCTACGAAAACCAAACCATCGAAGGTCTCCTACCCGATTACGAAGAACAGGTTTTGCAAGGTAACCTGGAATCTTTCACCGCTGCCGGAGAACTCCTGGATCTGTACAAACGAAAATAACCGATCGCTACCCTACCCATGCTTCATCTTCTTACGGACGTACTACGCAACAGTCTATTAATCACTGGCCTGGTCATCATCATGATGATCGGAATTGAGTTCATTAATGTCGGATCGAATGGTCGATGGTTTTCCAAACTGGAAGGATCGAAACGCCGCCAAGTTCTTTTGGGCGCACTCCTGGGCCTGGTTCCCGGATGCATTGGAGGCTTTGCTGCGGTTTCCTTGTATTCACACCGCCTCCTCTCATTTGGCGCCCTGGTTGCCATGATGATCTGCTCATCCGGAGATGAAGCCTTTGTAATGTTGGCCATGATTCCCGAGCAAGCGCTACTGATTTTTGCAATCCTTTTTGTCATCGCCTGCGCTGCGGGACTCCTCACGGATAAGTTCTTCAAGAAACCCCTGCCCATTGTCGGTTGTGACCAGGAATTTGAAATCCATCACCACGACCACCAACAACAAGAACTCGCCTCCCCGTGGAAAGCCGCTTCTTACCGGAAACTTCGCCATGCAAGTTCCAAGAAGATCATTACCTTGATTGGAATCGGTTTGTTCATTGCTGCTATGTTTGTGGGATTATTGGAACACGACCACAATGCTCATGTTCCTACACAAGCCACTGAATATCACTGCCACGAAATCCACTCGGTTGCCAATGTACACCCCTCGGCAGAAACACACGTACACGAACATACACTGAATATCTTCAGCGAACGTTGGCTGAACATTGCGTTTGCCATCCTCTCGCTGGGAGTCTTGCTACTGGCTATGACCAGCAACGAACATTTCATCCAGGAACACATCTGGAACCATGTGATTCGCAAACACTTCCTGTCAATTTTCCTCTGGACGTTTGGAGCCCTGCTGCTCATCCACTTGGGCCTACAATACCTGGATATTGAAGATTGGCTACACAGCAATACCTTGTTGATGATACTAATAGCGGCCCTGATTGGAATCATTCCAGAATCAGGACCGCATATGATCTTCATTACGCTTTTTGCCAGTGGTCTAGCTCCATTTTCAGTGCTTTTGACCAGTTCCATCGCACAAGACGGACACACCACCTTACCGTTGTTGGCTCAAAGCAAACGCAGCTTTGTTCTCGCAAAACTCATCAACATCGTTGTCGCGATTGCTGTAGGGATGCTGTTCTTGCTTATCGGATATTAGACGTCAAGATTACCAATTTTGCTAGGATTATTCGCCGTTCATGGAGATTAGGAACTCGTCATTGTCACGCGTCTTTTCCATTCGTGTTTTGAGGAAGTCCATCGCTTCAACACAAGTCATATCTGCCAGATAATTTCTCAAAATCCACAAACGGTTCAACTTGTCTTTTTCCAACAACAAGTCATCACGACGGGTACTACTCAAAGTGACATCGACAGCCGGGAAGATGCGTTTGTTAGACAACTTACGATCCAACTGCAACTCCATATTACCGGTACCTTTGAATTCCTCAAAGATAACTTCGTCCATCTTTGAACCTGTTTCCGTCAAGGCCGTTGCCAAGATGGTCAATGAACCACCGTTTTCAATGTTACGAGCTGCACCGAAGAAACGTTTGGGTTTGTGCAATGCATTGGCATCCACCCCTCCGGAAAGCACCTTACCAGAAGCCGGTTGTACCGTATTGAATGCGCGTGCCAGGCGGGTAATGGAATCCAGGAAAATAACCACATCATGTCCACATTCCACCAAGCGTTTTGCCTTTTCCAAAACGATGCTGGCCACTTTTACGTGCTTTTCTGCCGGCTCGTCAAAGGTAGAAGCCACCACCTCGGCCTTCACAGAACGCGCCATGTCGGTTACCTCTTCCGGACGTTCATCAATCAACAGAACAATCATGTACACTTCCGGGTGATTTTCTGCGATGGCATTGGCAATGGATTTCAGCAACATTGTCTTACCCGTCTTGGGTTGTGCTACAATCAAGCCCCGTTGTCCCTTTCCGATGGGAGTAAACAGATCCACAATCCGAGTTGAGAGATTGTTATGTCCGTTGGAGGTGATGTCAAATTTTTCTTCCGGGAAAAGTGGTGTCAAATAATCAAACGGGATCCGGTCACGAATAAACTCCGGTGAACGGCCATTAATGGTTTTGATCTTGACCAGCGGGAAGTATTTATCGCCTTCTTTGGGAGGACGAATTTCTCCAAATACAGTATCCCCTGTTTTCAGTGCATACAGCTTAATCTGGTTTTGGGAAACATAGATGTCGTCGGGAGAGTTCAAATAATTGTAATCCGAAGAGCGTAAAAAGCCATATCCATCCGGCATAATTTCCAACACGCCAGAAGCCTCAATGACCGTGTCAAACTCAATTCGGTTCGGTTTCTCGATAACCGGTTCTTTCTCCTGGGCCTTTTCTGGAGCCAGCTGTCCTCCCATTTCCTGCTCAGCCTGTTGTTCTTCAGCTACCGCAGGTTTGGAATCGTATCCCGCTTCAGATTCCGATTTCTTACGACGACCCCGCTTGCGGGATTGCTCTTTCTTACCTTCCGATTTCACCTCGACGACAGGCACTTCAAGTACTTCAGGCGCTTTCGGAGCTTCAGAAACCTCAACAAGCTCAGCAACTACCGCTTCCTCTTTCACCTCCATCACTTCTTGCTTCTGTTGCTTCGGTCCACGTTCAACTTGCGGTTGATCTCCTTCTTCAGAACGGGCCTTGACAGGACGTCCGCGGCGTTTTTTTGTCTTTTCCACAAGTGATGTACCGGTTTCCTCAGATGCTGATGCGGTTTCTTGAGTCAGTTCAACTTTTTCTTCGGAACTTGTTTCTACAGTTGAGAATACGGATACCGGAGCAGCTTCCCGCTGAATCCGATTCCGACGACGGGGAGTCGATCGATTGGCTCCCTGAATGGCCTGCTCATCCAGAATTTGATAAATCAAATCTTCCCGTGACAATGATTCCGCTTTTCTAATCGACAGATTGCGTGCAATCTGCACCAACTCTTCTTGAGTTTTACTATTTAATTGAATGATATCGTACATTCTCGTGAATGTTAAAGAAAAATGTAAGAAAGCTTAATTGGAGAGAGGCAGACCGCCTCTCTCCGACAAAGGTAGAGAACTTTTAAAAAAGTTCAAAATTTACTTAACAGCGATCACATCGGCTTCTGCCAAGGCTCCTTTCGGAAGAGCAGCAACAGCATAAGCAACACGTGCCGGGAAAGGTTCGCAATAATATTTTGAATAGACTTCATTCAATACTGCAAAATCTTTCATATCGGTCAAATAAACGGTGGTTTTTACAACATTGGAGAAATCATATCCAGCTTCACGAAGGATGTATCCAATGTTTTGAAAAATTTGTTCCAATTGTTCACGAACGCCACCTTCCGGGAATTCTCCGGTTTTGGCGTCAATCGGAAGTTGACCGGAAACATACAAAGTTCCGTTTGCTTCAATAGCTTGGCTGTACGGTCCAACGGCTGCGGGAGCCAAGGGACTAGCAATTACACGTTTACTCATATTACAGTGTATTATTGGGTTAAAAATTATCGCGGTAGGATGCATTCTTCTTGTACTGCAGCAGGTCTGCCAAAGCAGCGGCTTTCGCATTGATCCGAAAGCTCCAGCTCTTCCATTGGCCGGTCGGCACCCAAGAAAAAGATATCTGGAAGCAGTGCAAGTCGTAGGTCGCACTCAACTGCGAGGTGGACAGACGCATCTTAATCACATCGTAGTTGGCATTGGCCGACAAACTCAAATCCTTGGTCAAACGAACTTGACCTGACAGGTTCATCGTCAAAGTGTGCGTATTCTTTTCAATCAGTTGCTCGTTGGTAAACTGATAGCTCTTTGCATACGAATAGGAAGCCGACATATTCAGCGACCAAGGAACATTGGGGTTCATATAATAGACCCAACCACCGGGAATATATTCACCGGTTACCGGATGGTAATAGACACGGTAGTATTGTTGATTTCCACTGGCAGAGGATGAACCCGAACCTCGGCCACCCGGTGCATTACGCCCGCCTGGAGCCGCAGGAGCACCCGGAGCAGTCCCTCCAGATGCCGGCGCAGCACTTGCGCCCTGGTCAGCTGAACCATCATTCCCCAACATTCGGCCTTCACCCGAAATATTGTAGGAAACCGAAGCACTTGCCCGAGTCAAACGCACCAGTTGTTTCCAACCGTTTTTCACCACGGAGAACTCATTAATCGTTTTTCCCCGTTCATCAATGGCATAGGGATCGAAGTTCATATTCCCACTCAAATTAACCTTATTGAACAAGGTTGTATTCATCGTCAAGCCGATGTTCTGCAGTTTCAAGGAGTCCGCCAAGAAATTATATCCCGAGCGCAAACTCAACTGGTCAATGAGCTTAATTTTCTTGGTACCCACCCCGGTAGTATCGGTCTTATCCACCACTTTTGCTTCCAGGTTGTTTCCAATTTCAAAGGTAAGACTGGCCGTCTTTCCTTTGGACGGAGGATTGTAAACCCCTCCCGAATATTTATTATATTCAACAGTTTTCAACTCACCCTTTTGATCCAAATACGTATAGGAAGTATAACCATTACCCGGCGTGCCCAATTCCGGCTTGTAGTTGAATGAAATGGAAGGCGTAATCATATGCCGGATAGCCTGAACACTGCGACCCGGTTTAAAATTGAACATCCCGTAAATCCGCGTACTCATAGAAAGCCCTGCGGAGAAATCTTGCGAAATGCCAAACGTACTGAACGCATCCGTAAATCGAGTATCCACCCGGTTGGTTTCTGGATTGTACTCCCGGTAACTTTCCTGGAAATACCAGTTCATCCCATAGTTTATGGAAGGTGAAAAGTTCAAATATTTGAGCAATGAAAAGGACGGTAGCGCAATGCTGAACTTATGCGTCATCCCGTTTTTCATCTTCGACCAGAAATCAGGGTCATTTACTTCACTGGCCTTGAACGCAATCTTATTTTGGAAAGTCGTGTTGTAGGAAAAAGCAATCTGTTCATAGAGCCTTTCCTTACCCACCCGTTGTTTCCGTTTGAAAGGATAAAAACGATTCACGTTGAAAGTCACGTTCGGGAAAGTAATGTTGTACGAACTATCCCGTGAGTTTTGACTATGCAAGGCATTCAACGAAAGACTCATCTTGCTCCAGGTCTTGGAATAAGAAATGGACGACGATACCTGACTTTGCAAGGCCTCACTGATGGAGTTGGAGTTGTAACGGTTGTTGGAAGGGCTGGAGAAGTTCACCGATGCCCGGAACGAGGTTCCCGGTCGGGCCTTCGGGTCCTGAGCATGTGACCACTTCACAGAGAAGTTCCGAGACTCCGAAAAGTCAGTACTTCCACGCTCACCAGTTACATCCGAAGAATAGGTCAATGCAAAGTTACCATTGTATTTATAACGCACTTTATAGCGTGAATTCAATTCCAATGCCCAGGATCCCAAGGTGTAAATGTCTCCAGTCACAGCCAGATCAAAGTAATCTCCCAACACAAAATAGTACCCCAGGTCTTTCAAGTAAAAACCCCGCTTCACCTCTTCCCCATAAGACGGAAACAACAAACCACTGGCCCGATCCGGACGCTTGGGCACAAATCCGAAAGGAAGCCCCAACGGCAGAGGAACATCTCCCAAAACCAGGTAGGCAGGTCCAAAGACCGTTTTTTGTTCAGGTTCTGTAACCGTTTTTGCGACAGTCATCTGCAGGTAATAGTGAGGATGTTCCAATTCACAGACCGTGTATTTGGCCTGCTGGATGTTGATGGACTTATCGGGCATCATCTTCATCTTCTCCCCATGCAGAAAACCCTCTTCTTCCTGAGTAATCATGTTCCAAATCCGCATTTTGTTGGTCTCGAAGTTGTATAGGATCGACTCCATTACATAACTCTTACCATTGTCCTGCATTTCCGGTTTACCATCCCATTTCCCGGTAGAATCACGCAAACCACTGGCAAACACGGTCTTAGAATCCACATCATATGCCATATAGGCAGCCGTCAACGACATCGTTCCATAGGTAACTTTGACATCGCCATAGTAATACAGCATCTTTTTGCCATTGCTAAAATCTTCAATGATGGAGTCCTTGGCCTGCGAAAATGCCGGAATCTGCAACATGCCTTTCGGTCGATATACGGTATCCAACGGTTCTGAAACGAGCGTATCCACCTCTGCTTGTACCAATTGCATCGTATCAACCACCGCACGGCTTGCGCTATCCAATCGGAGGCTTCTTCGCTGAAGACCAACGTTTTCCAATTGCTGATCCAGTGGAGTACGAACATAGACCGACGCTGCCTTGGCATCAAACAGCACCAAGAGCGTCAACACAAGACTTACTATTATATAATGAAGATGCGTTTTGGACATCAAAAATTTACTTAACTTTGCAAGACGCAAAACTACACAAATTTTGCAAGAAATATGCCATTCAAAGTAAGAAGATTTCTTTTATTCGTGTTTCTGGGTCTTTTTTCCGGCCACAATTCCTTGACAATTATCGCAAAGGAACAGGTGGGCCTTCAACTGAAGACCATCGTCATTGATCCCGGACACGGAGGAAAAGATGCAGGCTGCGTCAGCCGGGACGGCAAGACCTTAGAGAAAGATGTAGTCCTGGATGTGGCCCTGCAATTGGGAAAGCTGATCAAAGACAAGTACCCAGATATCAAAGTAATCTACACCCGCTCCACGGACAAATTCATCGCTTTGGACCAGCGGGCAGCCATTGCCAACCGCAACAATGCCGACTTATTCATCTCCATTCACGTCAATTCCGTCAAAAACAACAACGCGGCCAAAGGAACAGAAACCTGGGTCATGGGGATGCACAAAAGTGAATCCAATTTTGAAGTTTGTAAGCAAGAAAACTCCGTGATTGTTTTGGAGGAAGATTATGGATCCAACTACCAGGGATTTGATCCCAAGAATCCAGAATCCTACATCATCTTCTCACTACTCCAGAATGCACACCTGGAACAAAGTCTTTACCTGGCTGATAAAATACAAACCCAATTCAGCAAAGGGCCCATCAAAAAAGACCGGGGCATCAAACAAGGCGGTTTGTTGGTCTTGTGGAAATGTACCATGCCTGCGGTTCTTACCGAAATTGGATTTATGTCCAACAGTGAAGACCTCAAAAGTCTGCGCAGCGCCACACAACGACAAAAAATGGCCAATGGCATTTTTCAAGCGGTCCAACAATACAAACAGTCGTTTGAGACCGTTGTTGAACTTCCCTCGCCAGCTCAACGCCCTTACCGAATCCAGATTTTCGCCTCGAGCAAAAAGATCGCTCCTGGCGATCCCTCATTCAAAGGCCTGACTCCTTGCGAAGGAATAGCAAGCGGTTCCATCTATAAATATATGTACGGGAAATATACCAGCGAAGAGGAAGCCAGAAAAGACCTGCCTTACGTTCGCCGTTACTTCCCGGAAGCCTATATCACCAAAGTCAAATAATCTTCATCATGAATAAGAAAAGTATCCGCATTGGATTGTTCACGGTTCTAACCCTGGTTGCAACATTTCTACTTGTCAATTTTCTCAAGGGAAATGATTTTCTAAAAGGAAGTTACACCTACCATGCCCAATTCGAACAGGTAGAAGGGCTCAATCCGGCCAGTCCAGTTTACATCCGGGGATTTAAAGTCGGCAGTCTGAAAGGCATTGAGTACAACAAAAGCAGCAACCTGTTTGTCGTACATATTTCGATCAAGGAAGATTTTGAGATTCCAGAAGACTCCCGAGCTGAGATTTTCAGTTCAGACATCTTAGGAGGCCGCGCGATCCGAATCCTGGAAGGCAACTCCCCCAAACCGGCCAGCGAAGGAGCTTTCCTGCCCGGCGATATCGTTCCCGATGCGTTGGGCAACCTGATGAACAGCCTCGAACCCCTTGCCGAAGGTGCCAACCTGCTGATCGCAGACTTACGACAATCCATTGGGCAGATCAATGGCATCATCAGCGATGAAAATACCGCCCAAATCAATCAACTGCTAAAAGGACTCAATGTTACAGTCAACCGAATGCAAGCCATTGCTGTATCGGTACAAGAAGAAGATATCCGCAACATTGTCACCAACATTCATCAGATCAGCAACCACCTTGACAGTACCTTGTTATCTACCGGACAAACCATCAAAAACATCGAAGAAATCACCGGCCAACTCAGCCAAGCAGAATTGGATCAATTCATCCAATCACTGAAGAGCTTGAGTGATGGTTTGCAAAATCCGCAAGGCAGTGTGGGAAAAATGATGCAGACCGATGATATGCACCAAGCTATGTTATCGCTGACCAATGACATAGACAGTCTGATCAAAAAAATCGAAGAAAATCCGAAAAAATATTTGAAAATTTCAATTTTTTAGCATCCATTTTACCTCCAAAAATTATTCTTAGTGGGTATTAGATAGTTAGGATTTTTCGGGCTTTTTTGCCCGAATTTTTTTTTCAAATCAGAAAAAATTACTCCATTTTTGTAGCCCGAACCTAAACTTTTCACAACAACGAATGGCGACTGAAAAACATATTGAAGTATGGCGTAAGTGCTTGAGTATCATCAAAGACAACATTGATGAATCTCCGTACAATACGTGGTTTGTCCCGATCAAACCGATTTCTCTCGCCGATCAGAGATTGGACTTGGGAGTTCCTTCGGAATTCTTCAAGGAATACATTGAAGAGCACTATTTAGGTCTGATGACTCGGGTCTTGGAACGGGAGATTGGTCCGCAAGTTCAGTTGTACTATCATGTCACCACCCTTCAGGACACAACGGTGACCTATCCGCAAAAAACTTACCGCGATTTGTCCAATCCCACCATCCCGGCTCCGGTCAATCCCAATGAAATTGATTCGCAAATTGCTCCGGGTCTGAGACGGATGGAAGTGGATGCCAACCTAAATCCCAACTACAACTTCGAAAACTTTATCGAAGGCGAGTGCAACCGTTTGGGACGGAGCGCCGGTTTGCAAATCACCGTCAAGCCTGGTAACAATGCCTTCAACCCGTTGTTCCTTTTCGGAGGACCGGGATTGGGTAAAACCCACTTGGCTCAAGCTATTGGTATCGGCATCAAAGAACAACATCCGGAAAAAGTGGTGCTCTATGTCAGCGCCAATAAATTCCAAACCCAATACATGGACGCTGTACAAAAGAAGAACAAGTTGACCGACTTTCTTCATTTTTACCAATCCATTGACGTATTGATTTTGGACGATGTACAAGAATTTGCGGAAAAACCGGGCACACAAAATGCCTTCTTCCACATTTTCAACTATTTGCACTTATCCGGAAAACAGCTCATCCTGACCTCTGACCGTCCGCCGGTAGAGCTCCAAGGATTGGAAGACCGCCTATTGTCCCGCTTCAAATGGGGACTGACCGCAGAACTCAAGAAACCGGACTATCAAACGCGCCTGGCTATCTTGAAAGCAAAATGCATGCGTGAAGGCATTGCATTGCCGGAAGATGTACTTCATTTTATGGCCAGCGCCATTACCACCAATGTTCGGGAATTGGAAGGCTCATTAATTTCCTTAATGGCAAACGCAACCTTGATGCACCAACCGATCACGGTTGAACTCGCTCGTTCCTTGATGGGCGCCTTGGTTGCCACCCCTACTCAAGAAGATCTTTCTATGGAGACCATCAACAAAGAAGTATGTCGTTACTTCGGTCTTACCTCTGATCTTTTCATGTCCTCCTCTCGCAAACGCGAAATTTCACAAGCCCGCCAGATTGCCATGTACCTGGGTCGCCAGTACACGGAATACTCTTTGACCGAAATTGGTGCAAGTTTGGGAGGAAAGACCCACGCTACGGTGCTTCACTCTTGCAAGACCGTCCGCGATTTGATGGATACAGACAGTACGTTCCGCACCTACGTCCATGACATCGAAAAATCGCTCCAGTTGAACACCAACAAATAACCTGATATGGACAGTAAACAAGTACTCGCCTATTTCAGCGAGATCATGGCCGTTCCGAGGGAATCCGGCCATGAAGAGCTTATTATCCGTTACCTGCAGGAATTTGCCCAAAAGCACAATCTCGCCTGCAAAACCGATGAAGCCGGAAACGTATTGATCATCAAGGAGGCAACTCCTGAATGCACCAATGCTCCTGTCATTGTACTGCAAAGCCACTCGGATATGGTTTGTGAAAAAAACAGTGGCATTGAACACGATTTTGCAAAAGACCCCATCCGTGCCGTGGTTGAAAACGGCTGGCTGATTGCAAAAGACACCACCCTGGGTGCGGACTGCGGTATCGGAATGGCTGCCCAAATGGCTGCTCTGACCGATCCCAACTTGAAACACGGCCGCATCGAAGCCCTGTTCACTGTTTCCGAAGAAACCGGTTTGGACGGAGCCTTTGCACTCAGACCGGACTTTTTGGAGGGACGTATGCTGATTAACCTGGACTCTGAAGATGAAGGAGAACTCTTCATCGGCTGCGCGGGAGGTATTGACACCACCGCGGTCTTTGATTATTGTCCCCAAACACCCGATCAAAACCAACGCTACTTCAAAATTGGATTCAAGGGCGGAATGGGTGGACACAGTGGTGATGATATCGACAAGAACCGCTCCAACGCTGTCCAATTGTTGGCCCGCGTACTCTACGACTTAAATGACCGCTATGCATTGACCTTGTGCTTGCTCAACGGAGGAAACAAACGCAATGCCATCGCACGCGAATCGGAAGCCATTATCGGCCTGCCGGCTCAAGTTGCCGAAGAAGCCATTGCATTGGCACAACAACGGGGACTTGAAATTCAAGATGAATTTGCAACCAGCGATCCGGATGTGCGTTTCTATTGGGAAAATACGCCCCCCACTGCGGAAGCAATCGACAACAACACCGCCAACCGACTCATTCTTTCATTGAATGCCGTCGCACACGGAGTGCTGGATATGAGCGCAGACATCAAAGGTCTGGTAGAAACCTCCACCAACCTGGCGTCAGTAAAAATGCAACCCAACCATAAAATCCGCATTGGCACCAGCCAACGCAGTTCGACCAATAGTGCCCGCTACTATGCGTCTCGTCGGGTAGAAGCAGCCTTCCTTTTGGCTGGCGCAACCGTAACTCACGAATCGGAATACCCCGGCTGGAAACCCCGCCTGAGTTCTCCCCTGTTGGAGATCTGCAAAAACAGTTATATCCAACTATTTGGCAAAGAACCCGTAGTGCGCGCAATTCATGCCGGTTTGGAATGCGGTCTGTTCCTCGACAAATACCCCGATATGGACATGATTTCATTTGGACCAACCATTCGCGGTGTCCACGCCCCGGGAGAACGCCTGGATTTGGCCAGCTTGGATAAATTTGTAGAACACTTGACAGATGTTATTGAAAAATTAGCTGTATTATGATCGTAGCACCTTCTATGCTTTCTGCCGATTTCGGCAACCTACAACGTGACGTGGAAATGGTCAACCAGTCGGAAGCTGGTTTGTTCCACTTGGACATCATGGACGGTGTCTTCGTCCCCAATATTTCCTATGGTTTTCCTGTGGTAAAATCCATTGCCAAGGCTGCTAAAAAGCCGATGGATGCCCACTTGATGATTGTAGATCCAGACCGGTATGTCAAACAATTTGCAGACCTTGGCGTGAGCTACCTGAGTGTTCACTACGAAGCTTGCACCCACTTGCACCGTTCGTTGACCAACATCCGGAACTTGGGTATGAAAGCCGGTGTCGCGCTGAATCCGCACACCCATGTCCAACTAATTGAAGACGTATTGGACTGCTGTGATTTTGTACTGATCATGTCCGTAAATCCGGGCTTTGGCGGACAATCCTTCATCCCGCGAGCTGTTGAGAAAGTTCGTCAACTCAAAGCCATGATTCAGGCTCAAGGACTCAACACCCTCATCGAAGTGGACGGAGGTGTCAATTTTGAGAATGTAAAAATCCTGGCTCAAGCTGGTGCAGACATTGTCGTAGCCGGTAGCACCGTATTCTCGGCAGCAGATCCGACCAATGCCATCCATCAGCTGACACACTGCCTGTAGCAGTTCCTTCCCATTTAAACAAAACATCCATCCGAAACCGGATGGATGTTTTGTTTAAATACAATAGCCGACTTCTTGAAAGGCGAATATGCGTTCCTGCTGCAAATCCTCGTCATAAATTCGCAAACACGAGCGATGATCCAGCCCAAGAATCCGACCAGAAAACTCCCGATGGGGGGATTGCGTTTTATCGATGAACTGAGCCGTTTCCTGCAAACGGTAAAGTTTCCGCAAATAAAGTTCTTCCAAAAGTTGCTCCCCGCCTCCCTCTTCAGATACATCCAAGCATGCATAAACCTTCAGCAGACTCGACAACAAACGGGGTAATTCATCTTGAACCGTAACCGTTTCCGGGGTAAATTGCAGCGGAAGTTCCAATGCCATCGAAGTAGGATTGGGCAATTCTACGGGAAATTGCGTTTGCAGCAGGTTCAAACCAATACCGATGACGCTATATTGGATACGCTCCGAAGTCAGACTGTGCTCAATCAGAATCCCACAAATTTTCCGGTCTCCCACATAAATGTCATTGGGCCACTTGATTTTGGCCGGAATCCCCCATTGTTCCAAGTAATCACAAACCCCCAAGGCAGCAACCTGAGAAATGCAAAACTGACGCAATGGTGACAAATTGGCGGGTTTGACCAGCCAGGAAAATGTCAGATTTTTGCCAGCATCACTGCTCCAGGTATTACCCCGCTGACCACGTCCATGAGTCTGTACTTCTGCGGCCCAAACTGTTTGGTCCGAAGCTGTTAGGGCCTGTTCTTTTGCGATCCGATTGGTCGAATCCAATACCTTGTACCAGTGAATTGTTAAGTCCGTTCCCATAAATTGCACTATATTTGCAACAACAAATGTAAACAAAAGAAATGAAAGAATTAGAAACGATTGCGAACGCAATGTTAGAGAAGAAAGGACAACAGGTTTGTTCTTTGGATTTGAGAGCTGTAGGAACTGCTATCTCCGACTATTTTGTCATCTGTAATGCCGATTCCACCACCAACGTATCTGCGATATCTGACCACATCGAAGAATGCATGCACAAAGAATGCAACCGTAAGGTCTTGCGGATGCAAGGACGGGAAAACTCCTTCTGGATCATTTTGGACTACTCCGATATTGTCGTTCATATTTTCCAAACCGAATACCGTAATTTTTACCGACTTGAAGACTTGTGGGCAGACGCCCCCCGTACAGAGTATCAGGACAACGAATAAGTTTGTATGAATCCGACTAACAAGAACACAAAAAAAGCCCCCAACAAAAGGAAAAACTCAAAGGCTCCTCAACGTAAACCCATCTTCAACTCGATGTGGTTTTATGCATTGCTGGTGGCTGGTACCTTTTACATCCTCAACCAATACAACCGGTCTGAACCCGTACAAAGTGAATTGTACGTTTTTGAGGAAGTCATGGCTCCTGCAGGAGATGTGGAAAAAATCACCTACATTACCAACCAGAACCGATGCGAGGTAACCATCAAGAAAGACAGCCTTGAAAAATACAGCTCCTACTTCAATGGAAACCTCCCGAAGTATGGACCTCATTTTTATTTTCAGGTATCATCGGCCTTTGAAGGCGAAAAACAATTGGGAGAACTTCGCAGAAGTCTGCCTGAAGCACAACGCTTCTCCATCCAAACGGAAACGCAGAACGATTATGTAGGCCGCATCATGGAGTGGCTGCTGTTTCCGCTGTTGATGTTTGGCTTGTTGTATTTCATCATGTTCCGTCCAATGCAGAAAGGCATGGGTGGTGGAGCTCAAGGGGGGGGTGGTTTCTTCTCTGTTGGAAAATCACAAGCAAAACTTTTCGATAAAGAAAACAACACCAAAGTCACCTTCAAAGATGTAGCTGGTCTGGATGAAGCCAAGATTGAAGTCATGGAGATCGTGGACTTCTTGAAAAATCCGGGAAAATACACCGCTTTGGGTGGTAAAATTCCTAAAGGCGCATTGCTGGTTGGCCCTCCGGGTACAGGTAAAACCTTGTTAGCAAAAGCTGTCGCAGGTGAAGCCAATGTCCCCTTCTTCTCGATATCAGGTTCTGATTTCGTGGAAATGTTTGTGGGAGTGGGCGCTTCCCGCGTTCGGGATCTCTTCCGTCAGGCTAAAGAAAAAGCTCCCTGCATCGTATTCATTGATGAGATTGATGCAGTTGGACGGGCTCGCGGAAAGAATGTCGGATTCTCCTCCAACGACGAACGGGAAAATACCTTGAACCAATTGCTCACCGAAATGGATGGCTTCGGATCCAACTCCGGTGTCATCATTTTGGCTGCGACCAACCGTGCAGACATCTTGGATAAAGCCTTGATGCGGGCCGGTCGTTTTGACCGTCAGATTCAAGTAGATCTCCCGGAGCTCAAAGAGCGCGAGGCAATTTTTGACGTCCACTTGAAAAAGCTCAAACTTAGCAAAGACCTGCAAATTGATTTCCTGGCCAAACAAACCCCTGGTTTCTCTGGTGCGGATATCGCCAATGTCTGCAATGAGGCCGCATTGATTGCCGCTCGTCACGACAAGAAATTCATTGAAAAACAAGATTTTCTCGATGCAATTGACCGGATTGTCGGAGGTTTGGAACGCCGCAATAAGATCATCTCTCCGCAGGAAAAACGCACCATTGCCTTCCACGAGGCGGGTCACGCTACCGTCAGCTGGTTATTGCCCCATGCACATCCCCTGCTGAAGGTCACCATCATTCCGCGCGGAAAAGCCTTGGGTGCCGCCTGGTACCTGCCGGAAGAACGGCAACTGACAACCACGGAACAGCTGATGGATGAAATGGCGGCAACCTTGGGCGGACGCGCTGCTGAAGAAATCATCAATGGCAAGATTTCTACTGGCGCGCTCAGCGACCTGGAGAAAGTAACCAAACAAGCCTATGCAATGGTCACCTATTTTGGCATGAGCGAACAAGTCGGTCACCTATCATTCTATGATTCAACCGAAAGCGGATACAACTTCAACAAACCGTATAGTGAAAAAACTGCCGAATTGATTGACCGCGAAGCGCGTTCATTCATTGATCGCGCACACGAAACAGCCCTGTCCATCCTGCGCGAGCATCAGGAACAATTCACCCAATTGGCAGAACGCTTGTTGGAAAGGGAAGTCATCTTCAGCGATGATTTGGAAGAAATTTTCGGACCCCGAAAAAACGTTGAAGCATGAAAAGTTTCTTCATCCGAACATTGAGTAGCTTTGTTTTTGTTGTCTTGATGCTGATGGCAACCTTGTGGCACCCCATCGCCTTTGCTGGTGTATTCGGGCTCATTCTGGTTGTCATGGAATATGAATATTGGAAAATCACCCTTGGAAACCGCTTCCGGCTCGAGAAACTCCTCATTGCCGGAGCTTCCCTTTATGCTTTTGCCATCGTATTCCTCCACCAATATGGCTACCCGGTCACCAAAGGCATGCTGCTACTTTTCCCCCTCTTTCCCGTTGTTTTCTTCATCCGACAACTCTACCGTTCTGATGAAAAAACCATTGAAAGCTATCCTTTTCTGCTACTTCCCATGGTGTACATAGCCCTTCCATTCTGCCTGTTCCACCTGTTTTGGAGCATAGGTCCGGATGGCTACTCGGGTATTCGTCTGTTGAGCATACTGATATTGCTATGGGCCTCTGATGTAGGTGCCTACATTTTCGGCACCCTCTTTGGTCAGAAGAATGGACACAAACTCTTTCCCTCAGTTTCTCCGAAAAAATCCTGGGAAGGGTTCTTCGGCGGTGTTGCAGTCGCATTGGCTGCTGCCTACCTGCTCCATTACCTGCAATTCTTCACCTTCAGTTTGCCTCACTGCTTGGTACTCGGACTATTGGTAGCAAGCTTTGGCACTTGGGGAGATTTGGTGGAATCACAAATAAAACGTAAATTTGGAGTCAAGGATTCAGGAAAAATCATGCCGGGCCACGGCGGAATGCTGGACCGTTTTGACGGAGCACTCCTTGCTATTCCCGTTGCCGCTGCCTACTTGGCCTGCTTTGGACTGATCTAAACTAAAACCAACCTTAACATATGAAAATTCACAGAGAAGGCCGGACCATTATTTTTGTGTCGTATGCCATTTGCTTTCTTTTTTCAGGTGTCTTATTTTATTTGTATGGGTTCGCCTCATTTGGCTCTTGGGCCTGGTTTACCCTCTCCTTTCTCTTTGCTGCCTTCAACACCATATTCTTCCGGGATCCTGTTCGTAACGCAGTCGGCACCGACCGCCTGGTGGCAGCTCCCGCGGATGGCAAGGTAGTCATTGTGAAAGAAGTCACTGAAAATGAATACTTGAAAGGACCTGCTATCCAAGTTTCCATTTTCATGTCACCGATGAACGTACACGTCAACTGGTATCCGATCAAAGGTATTGTGGAATACTTCCGCTATCACCCGGGCAAATACCTGGTGGCCTGGCATCCGAAATCTTCTGAAAAAAACGAACGCACTACAATTGTGATCCGCAATGAGCAAAATGACCGCATCGTGATGCGTCAAATTGCTGGTTTTGTAGCCAGACGCATCGTTTGCTACGCCAACTACGAACAAGCTGTCACCCCGAACGATGAGGCTGGCTTCATCAAATTTGGCTCCCGCGCAGACCTCTTCCTGCCAATTGATTCCAAGATCCTGGTAAAACCTGGAGATCGCGTAGTAGGCGCTGAATCCGTGATTGCAGAAATTCCGATACATTCAACCTCTTTATAATAGAAACCGTTTGATGAAAAATTACATTGCAGAAAACCAAGACCGTTTTCTAAATGAGTTGTTTGAACTGTTGCGCATTCCCTCCATCAGTTCATCTTCTGAGCATAAGCCCGATATGTACCGCTGTGCCGAAAAGCTCAAAACAATGCTGTTGGAAGCTGGAGCCGATCAAGCAGAAGTTTATGAAACCACGGGGCACCCCGTTGTCTATGGTGAAAAAATCGTGGATCCTTCCTGGAAAACCATCTTGATCTATGGACACTACGACGTACAACCCGTTGATCCGATTGACTTGTGGCACTCTGCTCCGTTTGAACCGGAAATCCGAAATGGTGCCATCTATGCACGCGGAGCAAACGACGACAAAGGCCAAAGTTTTATGCACATCAAGGCCTTTGAATACTTGGTTCGCAAAGGATTGATGCGTCACAACATCAAATTCATCCTGGAAGGAGAAGAGGAAATTGGATCCCCGAGCCTTGCCGCATGGGCAAAAGACCATACCGACCTGCTCGCATGCGATATCATGCTGGTATCCGATACCACTATGATTGGTGAAAACGTACCGTCCATCAACTGTGGTATGCGTGGTTTGGCCTATGTCGAAGTAGAAGTGACAGGCCCTAACAAAGACTTGCACTCCGGCCACTATGGCGGTGCTGTGGTCAACCCCATCAATGCACTTTGTAGCATGATTGACCAACTCATCGACAAGAATGGCCATATCACCATCAAAGGTTTCTATGATGACGTTGTAGAATTGAGCGAAGAAGACCGCAAAGAACTGGGCCGTGCTCCCTTTGACATGGATGAATACAAAGAATTCTTGGATATTGACGATGTCAACGGAGAAGCTGGCTATACGACCCAAGAGCGCACCGGTATCCGTCCCTGCTTGGATGTTAACGGTATTTGGGGCGGTTTTATCGGTGAAGGAGCAAAAACCGTGTTACCGTCAAAAGCATATGCTAAAATTTCAATGCGTCTGGTCCCGAACCAAAACAGCGAAAAAATTGCGAAACTCTTTGAGGAGCATTTTATGTCCATCGCACCCAAAGGTGTACGCGTGAAAGTAACTCCCCACCACGGAGGCAATGGTTTCTTGATCCCCATCTCTTCACCGGCCTACAAAGCAGCTTCCCAAGCAATGCATGAAGTCTATGGCATCATGCCCGTTCCCAGCCGGGGCGGAGGAAGTATTCCGATCCTGGCCGACCTCCAACAAATCCTCAATGTGGATCCCCTGTTGATGGGCTTCGGACTGGAACGCGATACCATTCACTCTCCCAATGAAAGTTTCCTGCTCTCACAACTTTACAAGGGCATGGAATCCATTGCCTTGTTCTACCGCTATTTTTAAAACTTGAAATCTTCACTCAACCATGCAATTGATTGAAACAATACGTCAGAAAAAAAGTTTCCTCTGCGTTGGACTGGACAGCGATCCGAAGCTGCTTCCGGCACACTTGGCTGATAAGAAAAACGCCATTTTTGAATTCAACCGCGCCATCATTGACGCTACGGCTCCCTACGCTGTAGCTTACAAACCCAATACCGCATTCTACGAAGCCGAAGGAGCTGCTGGCTGGGAACAACTGGAAGCCACCGTTGCGTACATCAAGGCTAACTACCCCGAATGCTTTGTGATCGCCGATGCTAAACGGGGCGATATTGGCAACACCGCTCAACGCTACGCCAAAGCCTTCTTCGAAAAAATGAACTGCGATGCCGTTACTTTGGCACCTTACATGGGTAAAGATTCCATCGCACCGTTCCTGGCCTATGAAAACAAATATGCGATCGTGCTGGCACTGACCTCTAACCCTTCTGCCGAAGAATTGGAAACCCAACCTTTACAACAAGGTGGGGCCCTCTACGAGCAAGTCATTCGCCAATGCCTTTCTTACGAAAACAGTGAGCGAATTATGTTTGTTGTCGGAGCTACCCGGCCGCAAAAACTGGCAGAAATCCGAAATTTGGCACCGGAATCCTTCTTTTTAGTACCAGGAGTCGGAGCACAAGGAGGGACTGTGGAAGAAGTGGCACAATACGGCTTAAATGAAAATTGTGGTCTTTTGGTCAACTCCTCCCGCGGTATCATTTTCGCATCGAAAGGCGAAGACTTTGCCCAAGCTGCTGCTCGGGAAGCGCGCATTCTGGCAGAAAAAATGGCCGCCTATATCAAATAGACAGCCATTGGTTGATAGATTCAGACACGGTTTACAGGGATCCTGTAAATCGTGTTACTTTTTCTTGGGCATACTCCAATGTTACTTTGAAAGAGGTAGCTCCACTACCCGGAAGGTCGTACATCGGATCCAACATGATTGCCTCACAAATTGAGCGCAAACCGCGTGCACCCAACTTATATTTCAAAGCAGTATCCACGATGTATTCCAAAACCGGTTGCTCAATTTCCAATTGAACGCCATCCAATTCAAAGATGCGTTCATATTGTTTCACCAATGCATTTTTGGGTTCGGTCAGAATCCGCAGCAAAGCTTCCCTATCCAAAGGATTCAGGTAAGTCAAGACCGGCAGACGACCAATGATTTCCGGAATCAGACCATAGGAACGAAGATCTTGAGGAGCAATGTGTTTTAGGAGGTTTTCTTTATCAATTTGCTCATTTTTCTTCTGAGCACCATAACCCACCACCTTCGTATTGAGACGTTGCGCAATCTTTCGTTCAATTCCCTCAAAGGCTCCACCGCAGATGAACAGGATGTTTTGTGTATTAACGGCAACCATCGCTTGCTCCGGGTGTTTTCGTCCCCCTTTCGGTGGTACATTCACCACACTGCCCTCCAGCAGTTTCAACATAGCCTGTTGCACCCCTTCTCCGGACACGTCACGGGTAATGGACGGATTATCACTTTTCCGGGCAATCTTATCAATCTCATCAATGAAGACGATGCCTCGCTCAGCGCGTTCCACATCATAATCCGCTTCTTGCAACAAACGGGTGAGAATACTTTCAACATCTTCCCCCACATAGCCCGCCTCGGTCAAGACCGTCGCATCCACAATGGCGAAAGGAACATTCAACATCTTGGCAATGCTCTTGGCCAACAAGGTCTTACCAGTACCCGTAGCTCCCACCAACAAGATGTTGGATTTCTCCAACTCGATATCACAGGCACTGGACTTATTACCTTGAGCTGCCTGGATCCGCTTGTAGTGATTGTAAACGGCAACGGACAAGAACTTTTTGGCATCTTCTTGACCGATGACGTATTCATCTAGAAATTGTTTGATATCCCGAGGATGCTTCGACAAGGATTCTGCAACCTCTTTTGAGGCTCCTTGTTTTTTCTTAGACCGTTGCGGAACATCTTCTCCAAAATATTCCCGTACATGGTCCGAAATTGTCATCGCACACTCTACACAAAGAAAAGCGGAGTTTGTTCCTAAGAACATCTCCACTTGATCTTCACTTCGCCCACAAAATGAGCAATGATTCTTGTTATTTTTTGCCATTCGCCTTGTTTGCTTTGGTCAAAATTTCATCAATCATTCCGTATTTGACTGCTTCCTCTGCGGTCATCCAGTAATCGCGATCGGCATCTTTTTCAATTTGCTTGAGGCTCTGTCCGGAATGGTTCGAAATAATGGAATACAAATCCTGTTTGAGCTTCTTGATCTCTCGAGCGGTGATCTCAATGTCAGAAGCTTGTCCTTCTACACCACCCATCGGCTGATGAATCATGACCCGAGCATGCGGCAATGCAGAACGTTTTCCTTGTGCTCCAGCCGTCAACAGCACAGCGGCCATGGAAGCTGCCATGCCCGTACAAATCGTTGCCACATCCGGAGTCACCAGTTGCATTGTATCATAAATTCCCAGGCCGGCATACACGACGCCGCCCGGGGAATTGATATAGATTTGTATGTCCGATTCTGAATCCGTAGATTCCAGAAAAAGCAACTGAGCCTGAACAATATTTGCCACATCATTGTCAATAGGCACCCCCAGGAAAATGATCCGATCCATCATCAATCTGGAAAAGACATCCATCGTGGCGATGTTCAACTGACGTTCTTCAATAATGGAGGGATTGATGTAGCCGGCTGTAACTTTGGCATATTGGTGCAATGCCAAAGAACTCACGCCAGAACACCCTCTTGCAAATTTCTCAAAATCCGTTGCCATGGAATGCTACTTTGTAATTAGTCGTTCATTTTGCGCAACTTGTCAATCGTTGCTTTTTTCTTATCGAGGGTAACGGTCGCACGAACATAATCCAAAACCATGTTTTCTTCTACCTTTTCGTAGATGCGACGACCTTCTTTTTCGTTTGTCAACAACGACTCTGCATATTTGGTCAAATGTTCTTCCGGAACATTGTTCAAACCATACATAGCAAATTGATATGCAGCCAAACGTTTAGCTTGCTCAACCAAAGTCTCACGAGTGATTTCCAAGTTTTGTTCTTTCATGATGCGTTGAGCAATGCTTTGCCAACGGAAATCCTTCAAGAAGAGCGGGAAATCTTTTTCGATTTCTTCCATGGTAAACTTACCGTCGTTCACATAGAACAACCAACGTTTCATGAACTCTTCCGGCAATTGGATGTTGGTCTTATCCAACAAGTATTGGCGAGCATCCAACATAAAGCGGTAATCGCTTTCTTGTTTGTTTTCTTCTGCCAAACGTTCTTTCAATTTTTCATCGAAAGCCGCTTCGTCAGCCACGTTGCCAGCACCAAACATTTGATCGAAGAGTTCTTGGGTCGGTTTAGCCGGCACAAAGTTCTTCACTTCTTTAATTTCTACGTTGTAGATCGGGTCAATGCCTTCCAATTCTTCTTTCTTCATTTTCAACAAAGCGGCACGATCCACTTCGTTGGTAAAGACTTCATTTACATTCAAAGTCAATACATCACCCACTTTCTTTCCGATGAACAAGTCTTTAGCCACATCTTCTGCGATGGTTTGCAAAGAAATATAGGTGTTCTCAATGCGGTTCTCACCTTGTACCAAGTCGGCGATCATGAAGTCGTCTTTCTTCACAGTATCACAAGGTTCCAATTGACCGTATTGTTTCAATACGTTGGTTTTGTATTCTTTGAATGCTTTGTCAGTAGCAGAAACTTCGTAGTAAGGGATCTTGTCTTCTGCGCTCAAGTTCAATTCGAAGTTCGGAGCCAAGGCAATGTCAAAAACAAATTCAAAGTTTTCACCATTTTCCCAATCGTTCTTGGATTCTTTTTCTTCATTCGGAAGGGGTTCTCCAATCACTGAAAGGTTGTTGTCTTGGATGTACTTGTTCAAACCTTCTGAAATCAATTCGTTGATTGCATCAGAAAGAGCTGCATGACCATGCATTTTTTCGATCAAAGACATGGGGGCTTGACCTTTACGGAAACCACGGATGTCCGCTTCTCTTCTGAATTTGTTCAATGATTTTTTCTTTTTGTCGGCGTAATCTTCTTTGCCGAATTGCAATGACACTTGGGCTACCAATCCGTCATTTTTGAGTTCTTGAATATTCATATCGCTGTATTTAAATATTTACCTATTATAATAAGCATGCAAAGTTAGTAAAAAAACAGAGAACAGAAAGGTTTTATCAGACTATCAACATATATTTTTGATTTTAACAAAAAATATCTATCTTGCTACGTTTTTTGGACAAGCCTAAAACCTAAGAAAGTTTAACATCTAACAATAATTCAAAACAATGCGAAAAAGAAGTTTTCTTTATGCAATGCTTGCTTGCGCAGCAATCTTCTCCTTCAGCTCTTGCAGCCACGAGAACGAGTATGCTCCTGCAACTGAGCAAGAAGAGGCAACCACAGTAGCTGCCTTCCGACAAGGGTACGTCATCTTGCAGGTATCTGAAGAATTGGCGGCCATTCTAGAAGAAAGAACCGACTCCCAAGGAGAGGTTAAAAGTATCGGCGTCAAATCATCTGACGACATTTTGATGGGAATGGGAGTATCTACCATGACCCGTACCTTCCCGCACGCCGGCAAATTCGAAGCCCGCACACGCGCAGAAGGCTTGCACCTTTTCTATAGTGTACAATTCGACGAACAAGTTCCGTTGACCCGTGCACAAAGTGACTTTGGCAACATCGAAGGCGTTGTAGCCGTAGAATTACGTCCCTACGCTTCTCGCGGCAACTTCCAAACCATTGATGCCACGGGTGAGGTAACCACCCAACCGATGGGCGGAAGCACATTCTTTGATGACCCGAAACTCAAACAACAATGGCACTACTACAATGACGGAACCTACCGTGGCCAAGCCGGTTGCGACATCAACGTAGAACCGGTATGGAGAGACTACACCGTAGGTAGCGAAGAGGTCATCGTTTGCGTCGTGGACGGCGGTGTGGATGTTAAGCACGAAGACTTGGAATACAACATTTGGGTAAACGAAGCCGAATTGAACGGAGAACCGGGCGTTGATGACGACAAAAACGGCTGGGTGGATGACATCAATGGCTACGACTTTGTTGACCGCAAACAAATCGTTGGCGACGAACACGGAACTCACGTTGCAGGTACCGTAGCCGCTGTAAACAACAACGGTATCGGTGTTTGCGGCGTTGCCGGTGGTGACTATAAAAACAACGTCCGTGGTGTACGTATCCAATCTGCCCAAGTATTCTGTGGCAACAACAGTGCTGCAGACTTTGGTAAAGCAATCAAATACGGTGCTGACGCCGGTGCTGTCATTTCCCAAAACAGTTGGGGTTACACCGACGGACAAGGCAATGCGATCAGTACCATCTTCCCTTCTGACGTAGCTGCAATTGACTACTTCAACAAAAATGCTGGCTTTGATGAAAACGGCAACCAAGTAGGTCCGATGGCCGGTGGTGTGGTTATCTTTGCTGCCGGTAACGAAAATGCGAACTACGGTTCTCCGGCAATGATTGAAACTTCCATCGCGGTTACCTCATTGGCTGCTGACTACCAACGCGCCTACTATTCAAACTACGGTAGCTGGACGGACATCGCTGCTCCCGGTGGCGGAAATAACGACATCCTCAGTACGGGTCCGAACAACCGTTACACCTTGATGCAAGGTACCTCCATGGCTTGTCCCCACGTATCAGGAGTGGCAGCCTTGATCGTATCCCGTCACGGTGGCCCTGGCTTCACCCGCCAAGACTTGTGGGATATGTTGATGGATCATGCAAACCCCATTATCTACGAAAATGGCAACAATCCCAAATATCAAGATCAATTGGGCGTTGGTATGGTTGACGCAATGGCCTCCATTTCCTCTGGCAGTAAGATTGCACCGGATCCGGTTACTGATTTGAACGTATCTACTTCAGGAGCCAACTTATTGCTGGAATGGACAGTTCCTGCTGATGAGGACGACAACGTACCTACCTTGTTCAACATCTATTATAGCACCACCGAATTCGACAACACTTTGGATCAAAGCAGCCTCCCTGCCAATGTTTTTGTTAAAACCATTATCAACACCATGGCTGTAGGAGACCTCTATAGTTATGTACTTACCGGTTTGTCAGAATCAACTACCTACTATGTAGCAGTTTCTGCACAGGACAACTCCAAGAACAAGTCCGAACTGATCAGTGTCGTTTCGGAAAGCACAGACGTTAACCACGCTCCGGTTATTGAAAACGAACCGATCAACTTGTCGATCCGCTACGCAGATGTGATCAAAGAAACCATCCTGTTCACGGATCCTGACTTGGACCAACTCATCTGGACCCTGGAAAAAGATTCACCGGCTATCATGGCGAAAGAAGAAGAACCTGGTCGCGTAGTCATTACCTTCACCGGCATGAATGACGACCCGGATACCTACCAAGCTCGCTTTGTTGCAACCGACGTTCACGGAGCCACTGCCACTTTGGATATCAACTTTGAAATTGTAAGCAACCAAGCTCCCATTTTGAAAGCACCTATCCCGACAGTTGTTCTTACCAACGTTAAAGAAACCAAACGTTTTGATGCAACTCCTTACATCTTCGATCCGGACGGAGAAGTTCTCAACTATACATTTGCCATGAACCCCTCTGGCATTGTCCGTATTTCAACCATCGAAAATAACTTCGAAATTTACTCATTGAAATATGGCCACACCAAAGTTACTGTAACGGCGATTGACAAAGCTGGAGAACGTGTTCAAACCGACTTCGAAGTGGTGGTTTTGAACCCGGATCCGGAATACTTTGTCACTTGCTACCCGAACCCGGTAACCGACGGCAAACTGTACATCCGCACCTCTACCTTGGAAGCCAAGGCAACCAGCGTTGTAATTTCCAACAACAACGGAGCTACCGTACACGAAGCAACCTACAATGTATCAGCAACAAGCCCTGCAATGGTTGATATGACGGCTATGCCGGCGGGAGCCTACACCGTAACCCTGGATGTAGAAGGTAAAACTTATGTTGAACCCATCGTTAAATTGTAATTGAGAATATGAAACGTATCAAAATATTAACCCTTGCGGCTTTCGCATTTGCCGCTACCGCTACCACTGCAGTTGCCCAAACAGCAGGCTTCCTGAATCAGGCAGATGATGCCCGCTCAATGGCAATGGGTGGCGCTGTAATGGGCCTTGAAGGTGATGCTGGTACCATTTCCGTGAACCCGGCATCCATGATGATGAACGATTACATGTTTTCCGTAAACGTAGGCTACCAAGCCTTGAAGCCGACCACTGCACTGAACAACCAAGTGAATTTGGCAGGTTTCTTGAAGTTTTCTGACAACTTTGGTATGTCAATCTTCGGAAAATATGTAGACATGCCGACCTATGATCTGATGGACAAAAATGGCAATCTCCTAAGCCAATTCACTCCTTCCGAACTGGCTGCTGGCTTGGGTTTTGCATACCGCATTGGCGAAAACTTCTCCATCGGTTTGAATGCGAAATTCATTCGTTCTGCGATCTCTGACGCTGAATACATTGACATTTACCAAGATGGAACAGCTTTTGCCGGAGACCTCAGCTTGATGTACCGTTTGAACAATCTGCGTATCGCAGCCGGTATCACCAACATTGGTACCAAAATCTCCTATATCATCGACGGAGAAGGCTACCAATTGCCGGCAGCAGGTCGTGTGGGTGTAGGCTATGGCGCTCAATTCTCAAACTTCACCTTGGACGCTTCAGCCGAAGTGAACTACTACCTTGCTTCATCAACCGTAGGTGCGGGCTTGGGTCTGGAATTGGGTTATGCTAATACCGGATTCCTACGTGCAGGTTTCCACTACGCAAGCAACGAAGGCACTCTTCCCACCTACGCATCCGTAGGTTTGGGTGGCAAATTCGGCAAACACAATTTGGGCCTGGCTTACCTGCTTCCCTTGGGAACAGAAGCCTTGAAAAACACCTTGATGATCAGCTACGGCTTTAACTTCTAAGCCGCCTGACTTCCAAAAAAGAGATTGACTGCAAAAGTCAATCTCTTTTTTTGTACCTTTCGAACAGAAATTAAGCCCGTACTTCCTATGAAAAAACACCTGATACTCATCCTGCTGATCGGAATGACCGCATGCAACAATGCGTCCCAAGACGAGGTTAAAATCATTTCTTACAACATCCGTGTCAGCACAGTCGATGATGGAGCGCATCATTGGAACCTCCGTAAGGCTGCCAGCATTCGAATGATCAACGAAGAAAAGCCGAGCGCATTCGGCCTACAAGAAGCGATGCCCGAACAAATCCTGTACTTGGAAGAGAACCTGCCGAACTACCAACGTGCGATTGCTGCAAGCAATCTCCACGAGAGTAGCCAACACTGCAGCATCTTCTATGACCACAAGCACTACAATTTGTTGCAATGCCACGTACGATGGTTATGTCCCACACCAGAATATGCAGTCATAGGATGGGATGCCGCGTATCTGCGCACAGCAACCCTGGTTCAGCTACAAGAAAAACGGAGCAGAAAAACCTTCTGGTACATCAATACACATTTGGACCACATGGGGCAAGTAGCGCGAGATTCCTCAGTAGCACTGCTCTGCCAATGGATCGATGAGATCCTATCAAGAGACCCACAATGCCCTATTCTATTAGGTGGAGACATGAATACAACTCTAAATGATCCAACCCTTCAACCATTAATAAAACGGGCTAAAATACCTCATAAAACAACATCTGATGAGAATTTGAACGGAACCTATCACGGATGGGGAACGGTACAACCGGCTTTGGCAATTGATCTGCTATTTTATCAAAATGCGATACCACGATCCTTTGAAAGACTGGATGGAGATTACGGAGTCCCTTTCATCTCAGATCACTATCCCATTGCTTTTACATGGAGTTTTAAATAGCATCGGCATATTAACAAAAAAAGAAGTCCTGCTTTTCAGTAGGACTTCTTCTGCGGTGCGGACGGGACTCGAACCCGCGACCCCCGGCGTGACAGGCCGGTATTCTAACCAGCTGAACTACCGCACCAATTCGTCTGGTTCCCGTTTGGGATTGCAAATATATATACTTTTTTTCAAACTCCAAAAAAAATCAAACTTTTTTTTAAATTTTTTTCTCAAAAAAAGTGAAATGTACGTTGCCATACTTTCGTTCCTTAATGAAAAACGGGTGATTTTCAAAGCTATACGTTTCAGGATGCTCTAAAATAAATTGTCCTCCACTTTTCAACAAATCCGCTCCAAAAACTTTATCCGGCAACTGATCCAAGAGATCCAAGTCATACGGAGGATCTGCAAAAATCAGATCAAACTGCAAACGGCAAAGATTTAAAAAGTCAAATACATTGTTTCGCACGACTTGTACCGTCTTATCCAGCCCCAATATTCCCGCATTTTTGCGCAACGTCGTCGCATGTAAGGCATTCATCTCAATGGCGTAGATAGGCGTTGCTCCACGAGACGCAAACTCAAAAGAAATTGCCCCTGTACCAGCAAATAAATCCAACACAGCACATCCCTCCAGATCCCATTCATTGGTCAGGATATTAAAGAGTCCTTCCTTGGCAAAATCCGTAGTCGGGCGTGATCCGAACTTGACCGGCGGATCAAACGAACGCCCTTTCAATCGCCCTCCTACAATTCGCATAGTTCTACCCCCGAAAAATAACGTTTTAACAAAGACTCCCGATTTTCAGAAAGCGGTCCAAAATAACGCAAGGTCGTCAAACCCGGATTGAACATCACCTCTCTCATCACGGCAAACACATAATAGCAGGCCGTTTGAAAATCAGCCACCGGATAGGAAGCAGCCAAACGCAAAGCCCCCCCTTCCGAAGCGACCACGTGAGCAAAACCCCCATCATACGCACAGAGCACCCGGTTGTAGTCGGTCAAAGTTGCCGCATGTTCCAACAAACGGGCAATGACCGGATAAAACTCAAAATGCGATGAATTCAGATGGTTGTTTACGGAGGTGATCCCACTCGGCAATGCATACACCAAATCCGCCTCTGCTCCTGCTACCGGAATACGATGCACCTCATCATACTCATGCAACTCATAGAGCTTGCGCAATTGCTCCAATTCGGAGGTCTCATAATCACGCGGTAAAAGAGTATGCTTTTCCGTATCGAAATAGATCCGGACTGAGCCATAGGGCAACTTCAACAGCGGATGGGTGGAAATTGCCTTTTTAAAGGGCAATTCCACATCAATAGGGTCATAGAGGCGGTGCGGGAAGTGAACCGTCTCATGATGGAACAAGTTGTCTTTACGGTCCCGTATTTTAAAAGAAAAACCACTCAAGCCGACTTGAATGGTTAATCCATATTGAACCGTATCCTTGCTCAAGCGTTTGCTAAGCCATACAGTCATTATCTATCCAATTATTATTCCCAGTTACCGGCGTTGTTGTTCGGGCTATCAATGCTACCCACCATCAAACCTTGGTAACGGTGCATGGCTTCTTGGTCAGCATTCAAGTTGATGATCAATTGTTGATCCATACCATTCAACAAAAGGTTGTAAGGCATACAAGCTTCAAACAAAGGAACATTCACACCAGAAACGATACGTACCACAGCTTGGAGTTGAACCGGAGCTTTTCCTGAGAAAGGAATAAATCTCAAAGAGTCAACACGGAAGTTGGTACGAGTATGGAACAAAGTATCTTTGATGCTAATTTTCACGCTATCACGAAATACTCGCTTTTGAGCAACCGCCAAAGAGTCGTCCATAGAACCGATCTGACGCACCACGGTCATCTGACCATTGTTGTACATGTCAATCAAGCTATCAATATCAGCGGTATAGCGACCATTCACAGATTTAAACATAACTTGCAAATCGCGAATGTCTTTCAGACGTTGGATCGCCACTTCCTTTCTGCGATTCAATTCATTTTCAAAACGAACCGGAGTCATGATGCTCTCAAAAATCGAATAAGCCAAAACTACAATAATGGCCGGGAAGATCAAATAAGTGAGTAATTTTCTTAACATATTATGAATCAGTTATCTATTATACATTACCGTCAAAATGACCCACAAAAGTAAAAATAATAATTAGCACTTGCAATATATTTTTAATTTTGCAGTCGAAAAAATTAGACAATGGCAAAGCAACCCATCATTACCCTACTAACACATACGCATCCGGACGGCGATGCCATCGGATCTACAACTGGGCTGTATCATTTCCTGGAAGGACTGGGCTATCGTCCAACACTTGTTCTTCCAGACCCCGCTCCTGCAAACCTGGTGGATTTGCTACCCGATCAAGTCTTGATTCACTCCTTGGACCCCGTTGCTGCCGACCAAGCATTGACCCATTGCGACATTCTCATCGGACTGGACTTCAACCAATTCAAACGGACCGGAAGCACAGAAACCGCTGCCAGTCATTCTTCCGCTCGAAAAATATTGATTGACCACCATTTAAATCCGGACACAGCGGCCTTTGATCAAATCTTTTCAGAAGCCGGTCGCTCCTCAACCTGCGAGCTCGTCTATTATTTGTTGCTTGCACATCCGACCGTGCAACAAAGCGCCAGCAAGTTGTCCATGGATACCTTGTACAGCCTGACCACCGGTCTGATTACCGATACCAATAATTTTAACAACTCACTCTCACCCGCCACCTTCCGGATGGCGGCTGATGTCTGCGAAGCAGGTGTGGACTTGGATCGAATCACCGAAAAAATATATCGGTCCAACCGTTCCAACCGTATCGATCTAATGGGATTTCTACTCAACGAACGTCGTTTCCAGCTGAAAGATGTCGGCGCTGAATACATGCTGTTCTCACTGCAAGACCAGAAAAAGTTCGATTATTTATCGGGAGAATCTGAGGGTTTTGTAAATTTGCCCTTGCAAACCAAACGCGTCCGTCTGTCTGCGCTTTTTACGGAAACTGACGAAGGATGCATTCGGGTCTCCCTCCGATCCAAACGGGGATTCTCAGCCAACCGGCTGGCCCAACGATTTTTCAATGGTGGAGGACACGAAAATGCAGCCGGCGGAAAATTATACCTTCCTTTAGACGATGTAGCGGCCTATTTTGAGAAAGCCGTCCGAACATTCCTACTGGAAGAAGATCCGCAATGAGGCATTTGTTTTGCATAGGAGAACGCAGATCAAAATGGACAAAAGAATTAAAATAATAAGTTGTTGGCTCTCACTACTGGCTGGATTGTTGGTTTGGACCGGATGCTCCGAACAGGAAATCGAGAACAAACTCACTACGCAAGAACAGCAGATTGACCGCTACATTACCACACAAGCCGAACGGTACCGTATCGTGCGCCGGAATGGATCCAACCGAATTATCTTAACAGAGGGCATGGACGAACAAGGGACTCTTCTGCCAGATTCCTTGCAGTATGGTGATTCCGTTCGCTTTTATTACGCATGCTACCTGTTCAGTAACGGTCCAAGTACGTTATATGCCACCAACCACCAAGCCACAGCACAAGCAAAAGGCTTCCAGGTAACCGATCCCGACTTCAGCATCGAAGCATGGCTCTACAAAAAAGGCGTGTGGATTAGTGGTGTAGATAATGGCTTTTACGGTGTCCGCACCGGAGAACACGGCTACATTATTTTCTCGGCAAAATACGGATTTGGCGACGAGGCGATGTACAACATTCCCAAGCTTTCTCCCCTTCTGTACGAGTACTGGATTGAGGAAGTGAAACCTAATTAAGAACCCGCGTAAAAAATGACTAAAAAGAATCTATTCAACACAATGGCCGTCCTACTGCTGACGGTGGCGTTCCTTAGCTGCGCCAAAGAAGTCACCGAGGACAACGAAGCTACCCAGCGCCGCATTTTGGAAGCCTACATCCATGAGAATTATGGAGATGACTACCAACCGACAGCTACAGGCATGTACATCATCCCTCTCAAAAGCGGTTATGGAGACTTCATCCAACTTGATTCGTGCTACGCGCTGGTACAATACGAAGTTCGCTCCCTATCAGAGATTGTCCTGGAATCATCCTACGAAGCACGGGCGCGAGAAATGGGCACATACCAACCGAACCATTACTACGGCCGCCATCTCTGGAAAATTGGAGAAGACGGCATCAACGATGGCTTGGAAGAATTACTCCGCAGCATTCGCGTGGGAGGACAAAGCCGAGGCATCATTCCGCCCTGGTTGGCCTCAAAAAATGCAGAAGCAAACATCACCACTTCCGGTAGCGAATCCATCATCATCTATGATGTCCAATTGGACAGCATCATCCGAAACCGGAAGCAATACGAAATCAACCGGCTCCAATGGTATTCCCACACCCAGCAAAACAATTTGGACTCAATTGCAGAAGGTTTTTATTTCAAAACCCTGGATGCCGGCAAGGACACCATTGCTGACAACGTAGAAGTACAAATACGCTACGTGGGACGCTATTTGTCCGGACAAGTTTTTGACACCAATATCCCCGATACCGCAAAACGCTACCGTTTCTACAGTGGCAGCGACAGCGACTACTCAACATTGGCCGTAACCTATCGGGATTCCCTGGAAAAAATGCTGGATGAAAACGAACTGGTAGATGGCTTTACGCGTGCCGTACATAGCATGAATTTCGGCGGACACGCCATTACCTTCTTCTCTTCCGATTGGGGATACAAAGGAGCAAGCCAGTCCTCCAATGGTGGAGTACCGGCTTGGGAACCGCTATTCTTTGAAATCTGGGTTGAAGAAAAATACTAACCCAACAGATTGACAATCAAATCAGCAACACGTTCTACTCCAAATAGGGATGTATTCAGACAAACATCGTAGGACGTAGCTGCACCCCACTTTTTGAACGTATAGAAATTGTAATAGGAGGCCCTTTTCCGGTCTCCTTTTTCTATACACTCTTGCGCTTCCTTTTCAGTGATGCCCAACGACGCCACCAGGCGAGCTACGCGATCGGTCGGATTTGCCGTCAAAAAAACAGACAGAACATTGGGTTGATCCCGAAGAACATAATCCGCACAACGTCCTAAAAAGATGGCCGGGCCTTCGGAAGCAATCGTCCGAATAGCTTCGCTCTGCCATTGAAACAACTGATCCTCCGATAAAACAGATACCGCCCCTTCTCCTACGATATTCCCCGAAAACAAGGTCCGCAACGTTGTCAGAAAACTACGCTCATCCTTTTGTTCAAACACTTCTTGAGAGAGTCCCGTTTCCAAGGAAGCTCGTGTCAAAAGTTCCTTATCATACACGGGGATGGACAAGCGTTCCGACAACAAACGGGCCACCTCACGTCCACCAGCCCCCAACTCCCGGCCAATACAGATACAAGACTTTGTTTTCATATTATTCGGCTTTAAAGTGTTTTAAAAATCGGAGTAACAAGATAATTGCCACAATACTGGAAATGGAGTCCGATACCGGCAAACACATCCATACCCCCCGAATCTCAAAAATACGAGGCAACAGGATCAAGGCCGGCAAAAGAAACAGCAACTGACGGGACAAGGACAAGAAAATAGCCCGACCAGCATAACCCAAACTCTGGAAGAAGTTGGATATCACCACCTGGATTCCCACCAGCGGAAAAGCGAACATCACCACACGCAGACCAACTGCGGCATTCGCGATCAGCTCCTGATCACTGGTAAAAATAGAGACCACTTGCCGGGGAAAGAGCTCACAAGACAGAAAACCAATACTCATGATCATCACGGCATAGCCCAACGTTTTTCGCAAGACCTCCTTAACCCGATCATAACGTTTGGCCCCGTAATTATAACCAGCAATGGGCTGCATCCCCTGCGTCAACCCCATACAAACCATTAGGAACAAGAAGGCTACACGGTTGACGATTCCATAGGCTCCAATGGCCAAGTCGCCGCCATATTCTTTTAAACTCTGGTTCAAAAAGATCACAATAAAACAGGAAACAAAATTCATCAAGAAGGGAGCAAGTCCGATAGACATTGATTTTTTGGCTATCTGCCAATCCAGTCTGAATTTTCCCTTTTCAAAGTGAATCAATTCGCTCCGATTCATAAAACGACGAACGATCCAGGCCAAAGAGATACACTGTGCCAACACCGTTGCAATGGCTGCTCCCTGAATGCCCCAACCCAATCCAAAGATGAAGAGCGGGTCCAAGATTGCATTCAACAAAACGGTCAAAATCGTAGCCACCATTGCCTGCTTGGGATGTCCGGCTGACCGCAGCAAGGAGTTCAAACCAAAATAGATGTGCGTTATGATGTTCCCAGAAAGGATCACCACCATATAGTCCCGAGCATATTCAATAGTTTGTTCACTCGCCCCAAAAAAATAAAGAATCGGATTCAAGAAGATCAGCGTCAGAATCGCAAAGAGCGACCCAATGATCATGTTTAGGATCACCACATTCCCAAGCACCCGACGGGCCACTTCGTAGTTCTTCTGTCCCAACAAAACCGACAACAAGGTGGAGGCACCGACACCCACCAATGTCCCAAAGGCTGCCGCCAAGTTCATCAGCGGAAAGGTCAACGCCAACCCGGAGATCGCATAAGGTCCAACACCTTGACCGATAAAGATACTATCGATCATATTATACAACGAAGAAGCCGTCATTGCAATGATGGCAGGAACCGCATACTGACGAAGAAGTTTTCCAACCTTCTGGGTTCCTAACTCAGCAGGAATCTTTCCACTCATGGCGCAAAGGTATGATTTTTTCAGTAGAGTAAGCAAACTGTTCGACCAAGATGACTCAGAAAAAATACAAGATAGGACTCGCACTCAGTGGTGGAGGTGCAAAGGGATTTGCCCACGCAGGAGCCATTGCTGCCCTGGAAGAGGCCGGGGTTATTCCCGACATCGTGGCAGGTACCAGCGCAGGTGCAGTCGTCGGTGCCTTTTATGCTGCAGGCATTGCTCCACGAAAAATTTGCGAAGCCTTTTCACAACACGACCTTTGGGAATTTATGCACATCGCCCACTTTCACGCAGGCCTGTTCTCTCCGAAACCCACCATCAGCTTCCTTCGTTCCTCCATTCCCATCCATTACTTGGAGGACCTACACATTCCCCTGCGAGTCGTCGCTACGGATTTTGATCATTGGATCTGCCGTGTCTTCGATCAAGGCGAACTGGCCCCTCGGGTAATGGCCTCCTGCTGTGTTCCATTGTGCTTTGAACCGGTTGTAATCAATGGGATTCACTACCTGGACGGAGGCCTGTTCAAAAATTTTCCGGTTTCCATCATTCGGGAAGAATGCGAACATGTCATCGGCATCAACCTATCCAAAGGCAACTTTCTTGCTGAGAAGGAACACTGCGACACCTTGTTTGAAATGGACGAGATCCTCCACTATGGAATGTTTGACCTCCAACAAGCATTTGAAATCTTTGACATCGGTTACCGGTATGCACAAGAGCAGATCCGGCAGGGAGCACTCGACAGTTGGCACAAAAAAAATCGGCAGTAGCTACTACCGATTTTTATAGGAGAATCTGAGTGACTAGTATTCCTTCGGAGTTTCTTGACCATCCAGAACTGCCTGCGCATTGCCTGCCAAAGCAGCCATTTCATCCTCTCCCGGATAAACGAACACAGGAGCGATGAAGCCAACACGTTCTTTGATGTCTTCGCACAATTTCTTACCGTAAGCAATACCACCGGTAATCAAAATAGCATCTACTTTTCCTGAAAGGACAGTTGCGGCTGCACCGATGTATTTAGCCACGTTATACACATAAGCTTGGGTGAAGAAAATTGCTTCCGGATCACCTGCCTCTTCACGTTTTTCAATTTCCAGGAAAGAGTTGGTACCCATGTGCGCAACCAAACCACCTTTACCAGCAATCAACGCTTTGATATCAGCCAAAGTATATTTGCCAGAGAAGCAAGCTTTCGCCAAAGCAAAGGCCGGCAAAGTACCGGAACGTTCCGGACTGAAAGGACCTTCACCATTCAAGGCATTGTTTACATCAATCACACGGCCACCACGGTGCGTTCCTACAGAAACACCACCACCCATGTGCACCACGATGAGGTTCAAATCTTCGTAAGCCTTGTGTTGGTCACGAGCAAATTGTTTAGCAATTGCCTTTTGGTTCAAAGCGTGAAAGATAGAAAGTCTCGGAAAATCCGGGTGACCGGAAATACGAGCTACGTCATCCAATTCATCCACAACAACCGGGTCTGCAATGTATGCTTTGCAACCAGCCTCTTTAGCCAAGGCATTGGCAATGATACCACCCAAGTTACTTGCGTGCTCACCGTATTGTGCAGATCGCAAATCCGCCATCATGGCTTCGTTCACTTCGTACACACCAGAAGGAATCGGACGCAAAAGACCACCACGACCTACTACCGCAGCCAAGTCTGAAACTTCAATATTATTTTCTTTCAAAGCAGCCAAGATAGTGCCTTTGCGGAAATCATATTGGTCAATCACAGACGCATAGGGAGCCAATTCCTCATTGGAGTGGCGCAAGGTTTTGGTGAATACTTCCTTACCACTTTCAAAAATTGAAATCTTGGTAGAAGTAGATCCAGGATTAATGGCAAGAATGTATCTCATCTCGGTAAATTATTTAGCAGTTAATGCAGCCAAAGCGATGGAGTTCAATTTGGTATCAATGCTGTCTGCACGGCTTGAAAGCACGCAGGGTGCTTTTGCACCAGCAACAATAGCAGCTTGACGAACACCTACACTCATTTGGGTATTCACTTTGTAGAATACGTTTGCTGATTCGATGTTCGGGAACAACAAGCAGTCTGCATCACCAGCCACTTCGCTCTTGAGTTTCTTGATTTGAGCAGCTTCTTTTGAAATAGCTACGTCCAATGCCAAGGGACCATCTGCCAAGCATCCGCCACCCAATTGTCCGCGTTCTACCATTTTTGCCAAGATAGCGGCATCCACGCATGCGGGCATACCCGGCAACATTTGTTCAGTAGCCGTGATGATCGCCACTTTCGGTTGTTTGATACCCAAAGCTTTTGCGGTGCTCACCAAGTAACCCATGATGGCTTGTTTTTGTTTCAAATCCGGTGCCGGAATAACAGCCATATCACTAATCACCAACAATTTGTGGTAGTTGGGATTTTGCATAACAGCGACGTGTGACAACACAGCTTTTGCCGGGAGCAAACCACGTTCCTTGTGCAAAATTCCACGCATGTATTTGTCAGTTGAACAAAGACCTTTCATCAAGATGTCTCCTTCACCAGCGTTGATCAAATCCACAGCTGTAGAAATAGCTTTTGCTTCTTCAGCAACGTGAACGATCTTGAAAACAGACATGTCAATGTTTTCAGCAGCGCATACGGCTTGAATCATGTTTTCGTCACCTACCAAAGTAGCTTCTACTATACCCAGTTCAACGGCTTTGTAAGCAGCTTGAATGGTATGATCATCCACAGCCCAAGCAGCTACCAATCTTTTTTTGGTTTTTGAACGCAATTGTTCAAAGATTTCTTCAAATGTCGTAATCATAGTTGATGTATTTATTAAGTTATTTTTCTCTGAATTATTTAACCAAGTGCATGGTTTCGCGAGCAATTACCAATTCTTCGTTGGTCGTTACCAAAGCAACTTTTACACGAGAAGTCGGTTTTGACAAGATCGTATCTTGGCCACGAAGACCATGGTTCACTGCCTCATCAAACTCAATACCCAGGAATTCCAAGCCTTTGCAAACTTCACGGCGAGTCAAGTAGTCATTTTCACCAATACCACCGGTGAAGACGATCATATCCAAACCACCCATGGCTGCTGCATAGGCGCCAATGTATTTCTTCACACCGTAGTAGAACATTTCTTGTACCAAGTGTGCTTTTTCATTGCCTTCTTCAGCGGCTTTCACCAGGTCGCGGCTGTCAGAAGAAAGTTCTGAAACACCCAAGAAACCACTCTTCTTGTTCAACAAAGCATTGATTCCTTGTGCATCCAATCCTTCTTTTTCTTGCAGGAAAGTCACCAGACCTGCGTCCACGTTACCGGCACGGGTACCCATGATCACCCCTTCCATCGGAGTAAAGCCCATCGATGTATCGATTGAACGGCCATTCAACACAGCGGTTACAGAACCACCGTTACCCAAGTGGCAAGTTACCACCTTGCTGTTTGCAAAATCAAGACCGGCCAATGCACAGCCTTTTTCAGCTACAAACTTATGGCTGGTACCGTGGAAACCATAGCGACGAATCTTGTATTTGTCGTAATATTTGTAAGGAATTGCGTACATGTAGGCGTGTGCCGGCATGGTTTGGTGGAACGATGTATCGAATACTGCCACTTGGGGAATATTCGGCATCAAGTGTTCAACGGCACGGATACCCAACAAGTTGGCCGGGTTGTGCAAAGGAGCCAATTCACACAATTTTTCAATACCTTCAATGACTTCTCCATCCACCAGACGAGATACCGGGAAGATTTCACCACCGTGAGCAACACGGTGACCAACGGCTTGAATTTCGCTCAAGGAAGCGAGTACACCCCATTGTGCATCTACCAACAAATCCAAGACAGCTTTGATACCTTCGGTATGGGACGGAATCGGTTTCTCAAATTCATATTTGTCCTTTCCAGTTGCCCGGTGAGATACGGCTCCCATCTCCAAACCAATCCGTTCAACAATACCTTTTGCCAACAAATCAAAATCGTTGTCTCCCTTCATATTCAGCACTTGGTACTTCAACGAAGAGCTTCCGCAATTCAATACAAGAATAATCATCTGAATTTATATTTTAACTATTTTTTAAAACTCACACTAATCTTGCAAATGTACAAAAATTAGGCTCCCATTCAAAATATTTATCACAAATGAAAGCAGCCGTACGACAAGTCTGTAACTTTCCCTCCAATCCAAGGAGTTATGAAACAATCTGCTATCGTCGTACCCAAACTTTTTTGGCTAGCCTTGTGCTGGATTGGCACACAACTTTTCCTGTTACAACTGATCCCGGCCTCCTGCGCCCGATGGCTCGCATTGGGATGCGCCACAATGGGCTGTTTTGCATTAATTGTCAAAATCAAAGGAAACGCTGCCCGACAACTGCGACTCCTGCTCCTTTTCGCCAGTTTGGGTGGACTTTCTGCCAGTCGGGGACTTGAATCACCCCACCCGATTAAGTGGCCCGATTGGCAGACTCAGTTTGCCACCCGACTACACCAAAGACTCCAACAGCAAGCATTCGACGACACAGAGTGCGGACTACTTGTCGCCCTGATCTGCGGCGACAAACAATGGCTCGAAAAACAAACCAAGAGGCAGTTTCAACATAGCGGTGTTGCCCACCTGCTCGCATTATCCGGACTACACATCGGTCTTCTCTTCCAGCTGCTCAAGCGTCTGTTTTTTTTCTTACCCGGCCAAGGCGGCGCCATGGCTCATTGGCGAGGTGCAGCCAGCCTCATTTTGTTGTGGTTCTATGCAGCTTGCACCGGCCTGAGCCCGTCCATTCTTCGAGCCGTCATAATGTGCACGCTCTATGAAATAGGCCACTGGAAAGAAACTCCTTCCAATGGCTTACAAGCATTGTCTGTCAGCGCCATCCTTATCGCTCTAGGAAATCCGCTTGCCCCCAGCCAACTAAGTTTCCAACTCTCTTTTTTGGCTATGCTAGGCATCTTTTTCATTCATCCCATCCTCAGCAATATCACCCGACAAACCTCGGATGAGACCACACAAAACGCCTTACAGCGCCGACTCAAGCAAGGCTCCCGGATGATTTGGAGCAGCATTTCCATCACCCTCTCCTGCCAGATCGCCACACTCCCCCTTGTTCTGGCCCGGTTTCACAGTTTTCCACTGTCCTTCCAACTGGCCAATTTACTAACCGCTCCGCTAACCGCATGGATCATTCAAATATTACCTGTCTGCCTGCTTGGCAACCGATTGTGGCCCGGGACTGAACTCTTCCACAACCTGATCGGGATTCCACTCACCTGGCTGCTCAAAATTGTATCGATAATCCCTCGTTTTTCGTGATTTTTTCTATCTTTGCCACCCACATCTAAAACAATCATTTCAATATGGGCGGATTATTCGGCGTCATTTCGAAACAAAGTTGCCGTACTGACTTGTTCTACGGAACAGACTATCACTCACATTTAGGAACCAAACGTGGAGGAATGGCCGTTTACAATGGCAATGGTATTTTTGCCAGGGACATTCACAACATCGAAAACTCCTACTTCCGCATTAAGTTTGAGGAAGATCTCCCGAAATACACCGGAAATGCGGGTATTGGCGTCATCAGCGATACCGATGCCCAACCCATTCTGCTCAACTCACACCTGGGAAAATACGCCGTAGCTACCGTTGGAAAAATCTCCAACATTGAAGAACTGGAAAAAGAAATGCTCTCCCGTCGGAAAGCCTTCACAGAACTCAGTTCCGGCAAAACCAATCCGACTGAAATGATTGCCCGTCTTATTGCCGAGGCCGTTTCGTTTGAAGAAGGCATCCTCAACGTACAAAACTCCATCAAAGGGTCCTGCTCGTTCCTGATCCTCACAGAAAACGATTTGATTGCCTGCCGGGACCGTTATGGCCGTACTCCCCTCATTTTGGCAGAGAAAGAAACCGAAAGTGGCAAAGCCTACGCCATCGCTTCGGAAACCTGCAGTCTGTTGAACTTGGGTTATGAACAATGCTACGTACTGGGGCCCGGCGAAGCAGTTCGGATCACACCCGACGGCTATACCACGTGTGTACCCCGAAGAAAGGAAATGCAAATCTGCTCATTCTTGTGGGTGTACTACGGTTACCCGGCCAGCTCCTACGAAAACATCAACGTCGATCAAGTTCGCCACAACTTGGGATACAGCCTCGGACGCTTGGACAAGAGCGATATTGATGTGGCAGCAGCCATCCCGGATTCCGGTACCTGCATGGCCATTGGTTTTGCGCAAGGAAAAGGCATTCCTTTCCGCAATGCCATCGTCAAATATACACCGACCTGGCCCCGGAGTTTTACACCAACCGACCAGAGCGTTCGCAAGCTCATCGCCAAGATGAAACTCATCCCGAACATATCCTTGTTGCGTGAGAAAAAAATTGTGTTCTGCGATGATTCCATCGTTCGAGGCACCCAACTGAAAGACAATGTCAACCACCTCTATGAATATGGCGCCAAGGAGATTCACATCCGCATCAGTTGCCCGCCACTGATCCATCCGTGTCCGTTCTTGAATTTCTCCTCTTCCCGTGGTCCACTGGAGCTTATTACCCGCCGATTTATCGAAAGCCGGGAAGGAGCTCACGACCGCAACCTGGATCGCTATGCCACAACCGGTTCACCGGAGTACAATGCCTTGGTGGAACACATTTGTGAAGAATTGAAAGTGGCTTCTTTGGAATTCAACACCGTCGAACAAGTGGTAGATGCGATCGGCTTACCGAAATGCCAAATCTGCACCCACTGCTTTGATGGAAGCAGTTACGGTCACTAATCCCGCGACTGATCTTTCATCCGATCGGTCAAGCGTTGAACCACCTTGAACTGCGAAAGGAACTCTGCTGCAAAGACCCGGATGACCGTATAAGACGGAATTGCCACCAACATACCAACAATGCCGCCAATATGCGCCGCCAATAGAATCACAATAAAGATTTCTAACGGGTGCGCCTTGACGCTATTGGCATAGATGTAGGGCTGAAATACAAACACATCCACCAAGTGAGTTACCACAAAGATGGCCACCAGCGTTATAAAATACAGACCGGCTGGTGTTTCTCCCAATTCTCCATAATGGGAAACAAACCCGATGAGCGTACCAAAAGCGCCTCCAGTCAACGGTCCCACATAGGGAATAACGTTCACAACACCCGATATGAAGGCCAAAACGACAGCCATGGAAAAATTCAAGCCAGCAATGTAATACAAGCCAATGGTATTCAGAGATGTAATTAAAATCGTTTCCAACGAAATCCCCAAGAAATAACGCACCAACAACTGATTGATGGAGTTCAAAGCTCGGGATATGTTCTGTTCATAACGGTCGGGAACCATGGCCTGCAAAATACGAGTCAACGTCTGCTCATCCTGCAGGAAAAAGTAGGAAATAAAAATGACTGAGAACAAGCCGATTCCAAAATCTACCAACAAAGAAGCCGCCTCTCCCAAAACCCCCGACAACATCGAAAACGAGATGGAACTCCGGATCGCATCCACCCCACTTTGAATCACTGAAAAGTCCTCTGGTAACGTCGGAAACATGGCCCGCAAGGTCTCGTTCAACTGAACAAAAAACCGAGGTTCATCCCCCATGATCTGTTCGATGTTCAAACCGTGAATCTGGGTAAACAGATGCCCGATCATTGGAGACAAGAACATGAAGAAACTGACCAGCACCCCAAATACAACAATCAACGCCAAGAATGCCGCCAACGAGGCCGGAATCGAAAAACGGCCGATCCTCCATCGACAGATGTAACGCACCAACGGCTTACCGATCAAAGAGATGACAACTGCCACAGCAATGTAGGTGAGTACCGAGCTGAAATACCAGCTCAAAAAACCGATCAACGCAATTGCAGCAACGATGATGATGTAACGGGAAAGCTTGTTCATAAGTTCGTATTTGGAAACCAAAATTAGCGATTATAATTGAAAAATGCTACTTTTGTAAGATATAAAATTTTAACCGAACACGCGTTTATCCATGAAAAAAAGACTCAGCATTCTTTGTTGCCTGCTCCTGTCCGTTCCCCTGTTGGCCGATGAGGGAATGTGGCTTCCTGCGTTGATTTCCCAACGGATTCAAGATATGCAATCCAAAGGCTTCCAATTGGATGCCGATGCCATTTACAGCATCAACCAAGCCTCCCTGAAGGACGCCGTAGTTTTGTTTGGCAGGGGGTGCACAGGAGAACTCATTTCCAACGAAGGTCTGTTGTTAACCAACCACCACTGTGGTTACGGTCAAATCCAACAACATAGCTCGGTAGAGCACGATTACCTGCGCGACGGCTTTTGGGCCATGACCCGCGAAGAAGAATTACCCAACCCCGGACTCAGTGTCAGTTTCCTGGATCGGATGGAAGACGTTACCCAAGCCGTATTGGCCGGAACGACTTTCGACATGGAAAAAGACCTGCGCGACTCCATCATTCAAGCCAACTCCAAAGAATTGATTGCAAGCGCAACTGCTGACGGAAATGGTCTCCGCGCTTCGGTAGAGGCTCTGTACTATGGCAACCAATACTTTCTGTTTGTCTATCGGGAATTCCGCGATGTCCGTCTGGTGGGCGCTCCCCCGTCCTCCATTGGAAAGTTTGGTGGGGATACCGACAACTGGATGTGGCCCCGACACACCGGTGACTTTTCCATTTTCCGCATTTATGCCGATGCCAACAACAATCCGGCCGAATATGCAGCGGACAACCGTCCTTACCAACCCAAGCAATTCTTCAAAATCTCGCTCAAAGGCGTTCAAGAAGGCGACTTCACATTTGTATATGGCTTCCCGGGATCAACCCGAGAGTACATTCACTCCGAAGAAGTTCACTATATTTCGGAAGTTTCCAACCCGCATAAGATCAAACTCCGCACCTTGCGTTTGGATATCCAAAAACGCTACATGAATGCTGACCAAGCTGTCCGAATCCAATACTCTTCCAAAAATGCCGGAGTTGCCAATGCTTGGAAAAAATGGCAAGGCGAAATGAAAGGCATCCGCAAAATGAATACGGTGGCCAATAAGAAAGCCTACGAAAAAGCATTCCAGAAATGGGCACGGGGTACCCGCTATGAACGCATACTTCCCCAATTGGATTCGCTGTACCGAATTCTGGAACCCTACGCATTTGCAACCGACTATTACAATGAAACCATTCGCACGGTTGAACTCATCCGCTTTGCTCAAACAGCTCAACAACAGCTCTCCCGCCAACCGGAAAAATTCCAGGAATCAATGGCAGCTTTCTACAAAGACTATTATTTACCCATTGACAAAGACTGTTTTGTGGCCATTCTAAAAGAATACCAACAGTCTGTTCCGGAAAATTTCAAACCTGCCTACTACCAAGAGCAACTCAAAGCCTATGGCAGTATTGAAGCCTGGGCAGACGACCTGTTCTCCCGCTCCATCTTTACCGACCGGGCGCAAACGGAAGCCATTGCACCGAATACAGATTTCTCCTCGGACCCTGCTTTGGAAATGGGCAGCGCCTTCCAATCCTGGTACAACGAAGAAATCCTGCCGGTAACGCAACGCATCCAAGGCCAAATTCGCCAATTGTACAGTGACTATATGAGGGGACAGATGGAGTTTGAATCCAAGAAACCGTTCTATCCGGATGCCAACCTCACCCTGCGCGTAGCCTATGGTAAAGTACAAGGCTACTCCCCGGCTGATGGCATTTACTTCCAGCCGACTTCAACCCTGGACGGCATCATGGAAAAAGACAATCCTGAGATATTTGATTACAACATCCCGCAACGCCTGCGCGACCTCTATGCTGCCCGAGATTTCGGAAGATGGGAAGTAAATGGCAGTGTCCCTGTGTGCTTCATTGCAGACAACCACACATCGGGAGGCAACTCAGGCAGTCCGGTCATCAATGCAGAAGGGCATTTGATTGGCACGAACTTCGACCGGGTATGGGAAGGCACGATGAGCGATATTGTCTTCGACCCGGAAGTCTGCCGCAATATTTCCTTGGACATCCGCTACGTGCTGTTCATTATTGACAAGGTAGCCGAAGCAGACCACCTATTGGATGAAATGGTATTTGTTGAATAAAAAAGAACCTAAGATATGTTATCGCAAACCCGCAAAGAGGAAATCCTCGAACTGATCAAAAAAGAAGTAAAACCCGCTCTGGGCTGCACAGAGCCGATCGCCGTTTCGCTGGCGGTTGCCAAAGCATGTGAAATTCTCCGCGAACATGGACATACACCTGAGACGGTTGAAATCGAAGTCAGCGCCAACATTCTCAAAAATGGCATGGGCGTAGGCATTCCGGGAACCGGCATGGTCGGCCTGCACATTGCCGCAGCACTGGCCATTGCTTGTGGAAAATCCGCTTACGGTTTGGAAGTACTCAAAGACTTGACCCCCGAGGCCGTACTCTTCGCCAAAGAAATGGTGAGCGACAAAAAGGTACGCATCCAACTGGCAAAGACACCGTTAAAACTCTACATCCTGGCCCGCATATCCGGCCAAGGCAACACTGCAGAAACCTTGATCCAAAACAACCACGACACGATTGTTTATACAGCCTACAACCAAACTTCGCTCAGCGATTTGCGTTGTGACCACGAATCCTCAGATACGGCTTCACATACGAAAGAGAAGGAAACATTGGATTACCATTTGGACATGCAAACCATTTGGAACTTTGCCCAAGAAGCAACCATGGACGAAATCCGCTTCATCCTGGAAGCCAAAAACTTGAACAACGCATTGGCACAAGAAGGATTGAACGGGTACGGCCTGGGCGTAGGTAAAACCCTGATGAGCAACCTGAATTCCGGTGTATTCGGCGATGGGCTGATGGTGTATGCCATGGCGCTTACAGCAGCTGCATCGGATGCTCGGATGGCCGGTTGTACATTACCGGCAATGTCCAACTCCGGCAGTGGCAACCAAGGGATTACCGTCACAATGCCGGTTGTAGCGACCGCCCAAAAAGTAGGTGCTGATGAGGAAGCATTGGCGCGCGCCTTGATTTTGGCCCACTTGACTGCCATTCATATCAAAGGCTACTTGGGCAAACTTTCTGCACTTTGCGGCTGTGTCGTCGCCTCTACGGGTGCAGCCTGCGGTATTGTACGCCTCAAAGGCGGTACTTTTGAACAAGTCTGCTTCGCCATCAAGAATATGATTGGAAACATCACCGGTATGCTCTGCGACGGCGCCAAAGAAGGTTGTGCCTTAAAAGTTGGTTCCGGCGTTTCTTCTGCCGTACAATCTGCCGTACTCGCCTTGGAAAATATTTGTATCTCCGAAAGCGACGGTATCATCTATAAGGACATTGAAGACACGATTCGGAACTTGGGACACATCGGTAGCAAAGGTATGGAAAACACCGATGCTGTGATTCTGGATATTATGATATGCAAATAATAGAGCAGGCAAACAGTCTTTTAGCCTTAATGCGAGAACAGGCCGAAAGCGGCGACTTTTGGAAAAACATTCCCCTTGCCCAAGAGTACGCCCTTCGGATCGAAGAGTTGCTGCACGATGAGGATTGTGACTGGTGGGACACCCTGGCCTTCTGCGATGCAATCCTCTTGGAAGAACTGCTCAACCAACGGGATACGCCTCGTTTGTGTCTGCGTTTTATGGCGCTGCGAAACCAGATCCTTCAACAAACCAGGCGAGAAGCCAGCCCGGAAGAATACCAGGAACTTCACCTGACAGAAGAAGCCGCTCTGGCTATCCAGCAAAAACTCACCGATTACATTGACCCGGCTACCCGCATGGAGGATTGGTTGCACCAATACGGTGGTATGCTCCGTTTTGACCCCGTAGAGATGACCCCGCAATGGGAGGAAGCCATCTTCGAGGTCGAATGCGAATGCGAAAAGAAACTAACCAAAGCCAACCGAGGCATGGGGTTCTGCTTCACCTACTGGAGCACAAAAGCGACTATATTGGCCAAAAAGGGGATTATCTGGAGATCACCCTCACTAATGAATCCCCGGGTGATGTTTGATTAAGAAATCAAGTGTAACAAATAGAAAAGCAGGTGACTAAATTCAGTCACCTGCTTTTCTATTTGGGAGGAATCAACCCTTATTGTTGGCTAGCTTCAAATGCAGCTTGGTTGTCAATCAAGAATTGATTGTATTTTTGGTAACCAGCAGCATATTCTTCGCCTTTGTCGCGGAAACGGAAGTAGATTTGTTTCAAACCGTCAGCGATGGGATATTGGAAGCCCAAATCTTGGGTCAAACCAAAGGCTGTTTCAAAAGGTTCGATTGCTTGCAACAAATAAGATTCAAATTCTTTGCTAATCTTTTCGTAACCTGCAGTATCCATGAAATCCAATGCATCCATACGTCTTTGTGCATCGATCGCCATTTCAAAGTAAGTGTTACCTACAGAGTAAATACCGAAGAGGTAAGTCGGATCTACTTCGAACGATTTACGGTAGCAATTGATTGCTTTTTCATAGTCTTTCATGTTCAAGTAAACGTTACCTTCTGCATAAATCAAGGATGCATTTTCAGGTTCGTTGGCTTGTGCTGAGTGAATCAAATCCAAAATCTTATTCGGATCGTCGTTGGTATCAATGTAGAGGTTGATCAAAGAAACCAAGATCGATTGATTGCTGGGATATTCTTGGAAACCTTTGTTCAACAAAACTTTTGCTTCTTCAATCTTGTTTTGTTGTTTCAAGATTTCAGCTTGGTTTGCATAAATGGCACCGTTTTGTACATAACCCATTTGAATGCAAACATCAAACAAACTGATGGCGCGTTCCAACTCGTTGCTCATTTGAGCCGTCAAAGCTGCATTGTAAATAGCCAAAGTATCCACAACGTTCAAAATTTGGTTATTACCGAATTTCGCAGTTTTTTCGAATTTAACGGAAGCAGCTGAATAATCTCCCAACATGTAAGAGTTCACTGCATCATTCATTGAATCATCTTTCAATTGACGAAGTGCAGTAGCCAATTCATCTCTCTTAGAACCTTTTTGATCCAACTCAGCAGCTTTTGCATAAGCATCATAAGCAGCTTGAAGTGCGTCGCCTTCCACTACCGGTTTGGTAACTACGATGATTTCAAGGATACCACCTTGGTTGTAGTACAATTCTTTATCTTCGTACACATCCACAAAGAAGGGAACACCTTGTACTTCACGTTGTTCTGAAGACAGAACGCGTTGCTTGCCCAAAATCACCTTCACTTGACCTGCAGGCATACCCGGCCAAATATCTTTGGAAGGATTGCGGTATGCATTGGCATAAGCCTCACCCAAGCTAAACCATGTAGCGTATTTGGCTGCTTTTTTCGGGTTTTCGCTATTCTCAATAGCGGTCTTCAGTTTCTTCTCAACTTGTTCACGAGATTGCGCAAAAGATACCAAGCTCAATCCCATTGCAAACGCTAGAAAAAATACTTTTTTCATAATCAGGATAATTGATTGTTAATAAAATTATTATTGTTATTCATTTGTTACTTCATCCGAGGTTTCAGCCATCTTTTCTTCGCTCTTATTGACGCGACAAACCGCAGCAATGCTATCCCCTTCTCGCAAGTTGATCAAGCGCACACCTTGGGTTGCACGACCTGCCACACGCAAGTCGGAAACAGCCACGCGGATGGTGATGCCGGAACGATTGATGATCATCAAATCATTTTCGTCGGTAACGTCTTTCAAAGCGATCAAGGAACCCGTACGTTCGGTAATGTTCAAGGTCTTCACCCCTTTACCACCGCGGTTGGTAATCCGGTAATCTTCCAATTCCGAACGTTTACCATATCCATTTTCGCTCACAACGAGGATGGTCCGGTTGTCTGCCTGTGATCGCGGCACACAAACCATACCAATCACTTCATCATCATCTTCAATGCTGATACCACGAACACCGGTACCGGTACGGCCAATGGGACGGACGTTGGATTCATGGAAACGCACACACTTGCCTTGACGGCCAGCCAACAACAATTCACTGTCTCCGTCAGTCAATACCGCATCCAGAAGCAAATCGTCTTCTCGAACAGTAATCGCGTTTACTCCGTTCACGCGAGGACGGGAATATGCTTCCAACGAAGTTTTCTTCACGGTACCGCGTTGGGTCGCCAAAATGATGTAGTGGTTGTTGATGTACTCTTCGTCGTTCAAATTCGGAACGTTGATGTAAGCACATACTTTATCGTTCGGTTCAATGTTGATAACATTCTGGATGGCACGACCTTTCGATGTCTTTGTTCCTTCCGGAATTTCATATACTTTGAGCCAGAAGCATTTTCCATTTTGGGTAAAGAAGAGCATCGTGCTGTGCATGTTTGCCACATAAATATGCTCGATGAAGTCCTCTTCGCGGGTGGTACTTCCTTTGGAACCGACACCGCCACGGTTTTGGAGACGGTACTCGGTCAACGGAGTACGTTTGATATAGCCCAAGTGAGAAATGGTGATGACCACGTCTTCGTTCGGATAGAAATCTTCCGGATTGAAATCGTCTGCCGACAACTCGATGGCAGTACGACGTTCGTCACCATAAGCTTCTTTCAACTCTTGCAATTCCTCTTTGATCTTTGCCATTTGCAAATCGAAGCTTGCCAGGAAGGCATTCAATTCGGCGATCAGGCGCATCAGTTCGTCGTATTCTGCTTGGAGTTTTTCGCGCTCCAGACCGGTCAACTGACGCAGTTTCATTTCCACGATCGCATTGGCTTGGATCTCGGTGAAACCAAACTTTTGCACCAAGTTTTCACGTGCCTCTTGCGGGGTGCGGGATTGCTTGATGGTCGCGATGATTTCGTCAATCACATCCAGGGCTTTCAAGAGACCTTCCAGGATGTGAGCACGTTTTTGTGCCTGTTCCAATTCGAATCGGGCACGACGAATCACAACCTCATGGCGGTGGTTCACAAAGTGTTTGATCAGTTGTTTGAGGTTCAACAACTGCGGGCGACCATCCACCAAAGCAATGTTATTCACAGAGAAGCTGCTTTGCAATTGGGTGTATTTGAACAAAGTGTTCAACACCACATTGGCCACAGCACCCATTTTCAACTTGATAACAATGCGCATACCGTTGCGATCCGTCTCATCGTTGATATAAGAAATACCCTCAATCTTCTTGGACTCAACCAGTTCAGCAATTTTTTCAATCAATTCAGCCTTGTTGACCATGTAGGGAATTTCAGAAACTACGATGGTTTCACGACCGCTGGAAGAAACTTCCAAATCCGTTTTGGAACGAACCACAATCCGTCCCCGTCCGGTTTCGAATGCATCACGAATACCTTGCAAACCTTGAATGATACCCCCAGTCGGGAAATCAGGTCCTTTGATGTGGTGCATCAATTCGTCCACGGAAATCTCGTTGTTATCGATATAGGCACAAATGGCATCACAAACCTCGGTCAGGTTATGAGGAGCCATATTGGTTGCCATACCGACTGCGATACCGGATGCACCATTCAACAACAACAGGGGTGCTTTGGCCGGCAATACGGTCGGCTCCTTCAAGGTATCGTCAAAGTTCATTCGAAAATCTACCGTATCCTTGTCCAAGTCTGCCAAAGAATCTTCTGCCAACCTACGGAAACGGGCTTCCGTATAACGCATCGCTGCAGGGGAGTCTCCGTCAATGGAACCAAAGTTACCTTGACCCTCAACCAACATATAACGCAAACTCCAATACTGAGCCATACGAACCATCGTTTCGTAGATACTGCTATCGCCGTGAGGGTGATACTTACCCATTACTTCACCAACGATACGAGCTGATTTCTTGAAAGGCTTATTGGCCGCCAATCCCAACTCTGACATCCCATACAAAACACGTCTATGAACGGGCTTCAGACCATCTCGCACATCCGGCAAGGCACGGGCGACAATCACCGACATCGCATAATCGATGTAGGCTGATTTCATCTCGTTTTCAATGTTGATCTGGATTATCTTTCCATTAACATCTTTAACTTCCTCTTTTTCCATATTTTATCTTTCAAAAACATCTAAATAAATGACCTGCTAAGTTACGAATAAAAAGCATATCAAGCAAATTTGTTTACATTTGCAGTGGATATACAACCAACATTGACGCATCGAATGAGAAACGAACCCCTATCTACTCCAGAACTCAATTTTATTTTTCAATATGCATTGGAAGAGGCCACCCGTACCAACCACACGCAAATCTCTCCCAAACACCTGATTCTAGGAATCCTACGACACCGGGACAACCCCGTTTGCGAGCTACTGGAAAGCCAGGGGATCCAACTGGGCGAACTCAAACAGGCCCTGGATGAATCATTGCAAACCACCTCATCCAACAGTCCGGTTTTGTCCGATCAAATCACATTTTCGGACGACAGCCGCCGAATTCTGATTGATGCCAACCAGACCGCCTTGCGATATGGCAACCTTCAGATTACGGAGATCCATCTGATGCTTTCCCTCCTGCACCTGCAAGGTGAAGACCTCTTTCCAATCCCCCTGGAAGTACACCCTCTGTTCCTAAAATCCCTGGAAATTGAATTGCTGGAAATGTTACGCCACCTACCCGCCAATCCTGAAGATCAGCGGGAAAAGATGGTACCCATTGAGATGGATGATGAATTTCCGGAGTCAAACGAACAGCCTCGCAACGGACGACGCAACAACAAACCCGCCCTGGAGCGGTTTGGTTACGACCTCACCTTGGCAGCCGAAGAAGGCAAACTCGACCCCGTTTATGGCCGCGACAACGAACTGGAACAAATTTTTCGCATCCTGGCCAGACGCAAGAAAAACAATCCGGCACTCATCGGTGAAGCTGGCACTGGAAAAAATGCCATTGTCAATGCACTGGCGCAACGAATCCAACAATGTCAAGTCCCGCAATTCCTAATCGGAAAACGCGTCATCGCCCTGGATCCCGGAGCCCTGGTTGCTGGCACCAAATACCGCGGTGAATTCGAAGAACGCATCAAACAAATCCTGGAAGAAATCCAAGAACGCAATGACATCATCCTCTTTATCGATGAAATGCACACCTTGGTAGGTGCAGGTGCCCCGACCGGCTCATTGGATGCGGCCAACCTGCTTAAACCCGCCCTCGCCCGAGGTGAAATTCACTGCATCGGCGCAACCACACCGGACGAATACCGCAAACACATCGCAACGGATAAGGGACTGGAGCGCCGTTTCCAACCGGTACAAATCCGAGCTACCGACTTCCAGCAAACCCTGAATATCCTACAAACCCTGCGTCCAATCTACGAACAACAATACAACATCCGCTACAGCGACGAGGCCCTGCAAACCGCCATCAACCTCTCCATCCGTTATTTAACAGACCGATGCCTTCCCGATAAGGCCATCGACCTGTTGGACGAGGCTGGCGCTGCACTTTACCTGAAAAATAACACCCTCCCCTCTCGACTGCACGATCTTATTCTCCAACAACGTGCGCTCCGAGAAGAGAAATTAAAAGCGATTGAGCAAGAAGACTTTACCTCGGCTGAAGCACTGATGATACAAGAGCGCGCACTCAACGACGAGATCTCACAATACCAACACCACCCCCTGCCTTCAGACGCGCAACTACCGACTGTTGAACCGGAACACCTCGCAGAAATTGTGGCTGGAATGACGGGGATCCCTGTTCAAAAACTCAGTCGCAACGAAAGCCACCGACTCACAACCATGGAAGAAAGCATCCGCCGTCAAGTCATTGGACAAGACGATGCAGTCAGCCAAGTGGTACGTGCCATCCGCCGCAATCGGGCAGGACTGAAAGACCCCAACCGCCCCATCGGTTCCTTCATTTTCTTCGGTCCTACTGGCGTAGGGAAAACCCATTTGGCCAAAACACTGGCGGAACAACTCTATGATGCTGCCGACAACCTGATCCGCATCGATATGAGCGAATACATGGAAAAAATCACCGTCAGCCGACTCATCGGAGCGCCTCCGGGCTATGTGGGCTACGAGCAAGCCGGACAACTTTCCGAAAGCGTTCGCCGCAAACCCTACTCGATCGTACTATTGGACGAAATCGAAAAAGCCCATCCGGACATTTTCAACCTGCTTCTCCAAATTTTGGATGAAGGAAGGCTTACCGACAGCACAGGACGACACATCGACTTCCGAAACACCATCCTGATTATGACCTCCAACGTCGGCAGCCGTGAAATCAAGTTCAACGGCAGCGGCATGGGCTATGCCACCCCCAGTTACCGCGACGAAGAATCACGCCACAAGAGCATCATTGACAAGGCCCTGCAAAAGGTCTTCACCCCCGAATTCATCAACCGCATTGATGGAAAGATCTACTTTAAAAGTTTGAACCGCGAAGACATTCGCAAAATCATTGATCTGGAAATCACAAAATTACAAAAACGAATGGGGGGCTTGGGCTATAGTTTGGAGGTATGCTCTCAGGTCCGCGATTTCTTGTGCGAGAAAGGATTCGACGCCCAATGGGGTGCCCGTCCTCTCAAACGAGCCATTCAAGAATATTTGGAAGACCCGTTGGCAGATGCCATCATTCAAGCACCTGGTCAAGATGCCGGCTACCGCATTACCCTCAACGAAGACAAGAGTCAGACCCTCGTGAGCCGTTGCTAAGCTAAGCCTGCACGCATTACCAGTACCGCCTTAGAAATTTCTCACTACCTAAATTGAAAATTCGAGGCCAATCTTGCCAAATCAGACCGCTGTTCCGGTAACGGCGGTCGTTGTTCATTTTAACTACCGAATGCCGCGACCAATCGGATGGATCCACACAAAACTCGACACACGGACGTGTCTCCACCTTTTCAAAACCCAACTGTTGGTAAGCTGTTCCCGAAGACCATTCCAAATCCGCATAGGTCATAATTTCTTGAGGGTGGACCTCCCGCACAAAGGTCTCCAACAAACGGCTCATCCCCCCTACGATGGTCAGTTCAGGCAAGGATGCATAACGAATCCATTCCCATGAAGCCACTTGAACACCTTCGCGATCCATCCAACGAGGCGCCGAAAAAGTTGCTGCCGCCACAAGACGGTCCTTAGCATCCACCAACGCATAACGATAACGAGAGCGCGTCGATCCGTAGGTATGACAAGCTTGCAGAAACGAGGAAAGTTGATCGGCCTGCGGACGTACCACCCGACAGTTTCGGGCAAATATCCGCTCACCACGCCCCCAACGCACTCGCAAACGGGCCTGCCAATAGAGCGGATTGGAACGCCAACGGTCCTCGTACAAGTACAATACAGAAGTTCGAGATGCAGGAATCAAAAAAACAGGAACGACGGTATGCTCCTGAGTAAAAGTCACCAAAGGAACGGGTACGATCATCAAATGGGCCTCAGTGGACAGCATTGCCTGATTCATCCCATCCTCTTGCAACAAGGTAAAGTTCAGTCCATCAACCGAATGAACAGTGAGCTCCGCCAACTGAAACAGGTAGTCCACCTGCTCATTATGCATAAATCCAGCTATCTCTTGAATAAATTTCACCTCGCAAATTTCGTAAAATTAAAAGAAAAATGCGTTTTTTTTTGCATACTCAGAAAAAACAACTACATTTGCAGTCCCAAACGGATGATTCGTTAGCTCAGCAGGTAGAGCACAACACTTTTAATGTTGGGGTCCTGGGTTCGAGCCCCAGACGGATCACTAAAAACGGCCTTACAGATATCTGTGAGGCCGTTTTTACTTTTTTTGTCGACACGTTTTAAGGACGTCGTTGCAATTCCATCAGCACAGCGCCATCCCCATCGATCAATTGCAGGTAACCATTCGGTGCAATTTGGTAATGCACTACCGACCGCAGGGCACCCAGCAACATTTCCTCAAGCTCCATATCATCACAAAGCATCAGTGTTGTTCCCAAAGCGGAAAAATCTGCACATTCAGGATGCTTCGGATCCACCACTCGAACACCCATGAGCTGGTTACAACCCAACGAGCCACAAACCGTACCGTCTTGTGAGTTGAATCCCACATAGGGAACCGAATCCGAATCACTTTCATCCGGAACATCCACAATGGAGGTTCCTACCCGCAATACCGTCCAAACACCGTCCAAATCATTCCAGTCTGCATAGCTGGAAGAACCGGAGCAGCTGACCAGCCCGATCAGCATGGCTCCGAATACAATCATATGTTTCATCATGCAACGATTCATTGCAACAACTGCGCCATTACTTGCGATCAGATCCTCCACCCAATGCACTATAAAGGGAAATCATTCCTTGTACCATTTCCAGACGATTGGCTGAAGCCGCCAACTGCGCTGAAAGATAAGATTGTTGCGCTGTAATCACTTCCAAATACGTCAGATTGCCGTATTCCATCATCCAAGCAGTCTGATCGGCAGCCCGTTTCAAAGCAGCTACCTGTTCTTCCAGCAATACAGCCTTGTTCAACGAGACTTGGTAAAGCATAAATGCTTCGTTCACCTCATTTCCTGCATTCAACAAGGCTTGTTCAAAGTCAAGGGTCGCTTGTTCTTGTTTGGCTTTGCTGGCCTTCAATTGGGCCGTCAACTTACCCTGTGCAAAAAGCGGTTGGGTGAGCGACGCTAAAGCCGAACCCAAGAACTTGGCCGGGTCCACCACCATATCACCAATCACATTGGTCCAGCCACCTGACCCACTCAAAACCAAGGAAGGATAAAAGGCCGAACGTGCCGCATTGGTTTCATAAAAAGCTTGCGCCAAGGCCGCTTCTGCCATCCGCACATCCGGGCGATTAGCCAACAAGGTGAGCGGAATTCCGATCGGGAACGCCTCCGGCAATTGCTGTTCTTCCCAGGTAGCGGGCTGAATCGGATGCGAGGTTTCAAATAACAGCAAGGCCAATGCATTCTCAATCTGTGCACGTTGATATTCCAAATCTCTGAGTGATGCGGTCACCGAAAGCAAAGAAGCCTCCATTTGAGCCAAAGCCACATCATTGGATTGTCCGGCTTCTTTCAAATCCCGGGTAATGGCCACGCTCTTTTGGTAATTCACCTCTGTCTGACGCGTGATAACCAACTGCTCATCCAATGTCATCAACGTATAATACAGATTGGCCACAGAGGCAATCAACTGACAACGTACCGCTTGTTCGTACTCCCGAGTCTGATCTAGCAGGGCTGCTGCTCCGCGTTTCTGATTGGTAAGTTTGCCAAAGATATCAATCTCCCATGAGGCCGATATGGGCAAGTTGTACGAGGTGGAAGTGGTCCCCGAAGAAGGCAAGTACGACACGCTACCCTGCGGCGAAGCCGCAAAACTCGGCAAGTAGGCCAGTTTCGCAGAGAGCAACATCGCTTCAGCAGCCTCAATATCCAAGTGAGCCTTGCGCAAATCCACATTCCGTACCAACGCTGTATCGATCAATGCTTGCAACTGGGCATCGGTGAAAACCGTTTTCCAATCCCACGTTCCAAAATTTAAGGAATCCGACACAACCATCTCTACATTGGTTCCGTACAAATCTTCTCGAACGGTTTCTTTGTATTCATACCGATTATAGATACCGCAAGACGAAAGCAACAGAACTACGCAAAGCGTTGCAATTTTTTGTATCCTATTCATAACGCTCCCTCCTATTCTTGATTAATCGTTTTAACTACTTCTGCCTCAACTTCCGGTTCAACTGCAATCGGTTTGACACGTTCTTGCATACGTTGGAAGAAGACAAAGAATACCGGCACGGTGAACAACAAACCAATGGTTCCGATCAGCAAACCACCGACGGTACCCGTACTCAAGGAGCGGTTACCATTGGCACCTACTCCGTACGACAGCATCAGCGGCAACATACCAAAGACCATCGCCAAGACAGTCATCAAAATCGGGCGAAGACGCGCTTTTGCAGCTTCCATGGCTGCTTCTTCCAAAGACATACCCGCACGTCTGCGTTCCGCCGCATACTCTGTCATCAAAATGGCCGTTTTAGACAACAAACCAATCAACATAATGAGACCGATCTGCATATAGATGTTGTTTTCCAAACCAAAGAGGCGAGCAAATACGAAACTTCCCATCAAACCGCAAGGTACGCTCAAAATAACGGCAAACGGCAGAATGAAACTTTCATAAAGGCCACTCAAGATCAAGAAAATCATCAGGATACAGATCACAAAAATCAGGATCAAGGTCGTATTGGACTGCTCACTTTCTTCGCGCGTAATACCACCAAATTCATAGCCATATCCCCGAGGCAGATATTGTTCAGCTGTTTCACGGATAGCCATAATCGCATTACCCGAACTGTAACCGGCAGCCGGAGTCACACTCACTGAAATTGAGTTGAACATATTGAAGCGGGCCATGGATTCCGGTCCATAAATCCGGGTCAAGGCCACATACTGACTGAGCGGGGCCATTTGGTCACCCACACGCACAAAGATGTTGTCCAAGGTCTGTTCATCCCTACGGGATTGAGGGTCGGCTTGCAGCATTACCCGGTACACTTTGGAGAAACGGTTGAAGTTGGAGACATATTGTCCACCATAAAAAGCACCCAGGGTAGAAAGCACCGTCGAGGGAGCCACACCCGCGCGTTGGCACTTGGCGGCATCCACCTCTACCAACCATTGCGGGAAACGGACATCGAAGGTCGTGAAGACCTGATCCACTTCCGGCCGCTTGCGCAATTCTGCCATATAAGATTGAGCAATCTGGAAAAATTCGTTGATATCACCACCGGTCTTATCCTGAAGCGACAAGTCCAACGAGTTACCCAAACCATAGCCCGGGATCATACCCGGCGACATAGCAAAGACGGTTGCATTCTTCACTTGCGAGGTTCTACGATAGATTTCTTGCACAATGCTATTGACATCCATACCCGGCTCTTCTCGCTCTTCCCAATGCGCCAGTTTCAGGATGAATACACCGTTGCTGGGACCCTGACCTGACTGAAGACCATAACCGGCCACGTTGCCACACAATTCAACTCCCGGAATATCTTGAATCAATCCTTCGATCCGTTCCATAATTTCCCCGGTGGTCTTCACCGAGCTACCCGGTGCAGTGGTCACGCTGACAAACAACAGACCTTGGTCCTCATCCGGCACCAAACTACTCTTGGTAGAACTGATCAACAACACGAAGATCACCGACGAAACTACCAACAGGCCCCAAGCCAGCCACGAACGACGGAGGAAAAAGCGGACACCTTGTTGGTACTTGTCAATCAATTTGCCAAACACCCGGTTGAAACCATCCCGGAAACGCAATTTGAAAGACTTTTTCTCACTTTCATGTTCTTGGTGGGGCTTCAACAAAAGCGCACACAACGCCGGGCTCAAGGTCAACGCATTCACCAAAGACAAGCCCACAGCAACTGCCATCGTAAGACCAAACTGCTTATAGAAAACACCGGTCGTACCTGTCATAAAGGAAACCGGCACAAACACCGCCATAAATACCAGCGAAGAAGAAATGACGGCTGAGCCAATCTCTTTCATCGCATCGATACTGGCTTTTAGAGTGGATTTATAACCCGCTTCCAATTTGGCTTCGACCGCCTCAACCACAACCACCGCATCATCCACCACCGTACCGATTACCAATACGAGTGCGAACAAGGTAATCAAGTTAAGACTGAAACCGGCTACTGCCATGAATGCAAAGGTACCAATCAAAGACACCAGGATACCCACCATCGGGATCACGGTCGAACGGAAGTCCTGCAAAAAGATGAACACAATCAGGATCACCAACAAAATTGCCTCGAACAAGGTCTTGACGACCTCGTGCATGGAAGCATCCAAAAAGTCATTGGCACTCATCAACTGTTCAATCTCCAGTCCCGGAGGCATATCTCTTCGAGCCTCATCCAAGAAGGCATCAATGGCATTATTCACAGCCGTTGCGTTGGAACCCGGTGTTTGATAAACCATACAAGTAACACCCGGATGCCCTTCCGTCCGACTGACAAAACTATAGGAGTCTTGCCCCAGCTCAATGTCCGCAATGTCCCGCAGATACAATACGGAACCATTGTCCAATGAGCGCATCACAATGTCACCAAACTCTTCCGGACGCACTAGACGACCACGATAACGCATCGTATATTGGAAGGTCTCTTGCGCATTTTCACCAAAAGCTCCCGTTGCAGCCTCCAAGTTTTGATCGGCCAGAGCATTGCTGATGTCCGAAGGAGTAATGCCATATTGTGCCATCACATCGGGCTTCATCCAGATACGAATGCTGTATTGTCCGGCCAAAATGTTCAACTCGCCCACACCGGTAACCCGCAGAATACCCGGCTTCAAGTTGATATTGATATAGTTCCCGATAAAATTCTGATCGTAGCTGTCATCCGGGCTATAGACCGTAAACACTTGCAGCATACTGGTCTGCTGCTTTTGGGTCGTCACCCCAATCTTGGTTACTTCAGAGGGCAACTGTCCTTGGGCTTTGGAAACGCGGTTCTGCACATTGACCGCAGCCATATCCGGGTCGGTACCCTGTTTGAAATAGATATTGATGGTAGCCGTTCCCGCATTCGTTGCGGAAGAAGTCATATAGGTCATGTTTTCCACCCCGTTGATGGACTCCTCCAGCGGAGCAATCACACTCTTCTGAATGGTTTCGGCACTGGCTCCCACATAGGATGTACTAACCACCACAGTAGGCGGAGCAATGTCCGGGAAACGCTCGATTGGCAAACTTACCATCGAAATCAATCCCACAACTACAATCAAAATGGAAATGACTGAAGAGAGGATCGGACGTTCAATAAAATGTTTCAGATTCATACAGGATCCTCCTAATTATTGGTTGAAGGGGCTGTTGCAGGAGCGGCTACTTGTGTTCCTTCACGCAACAAACCGGCTCCTTCACGAACAATTACATCTCCCACTTGAAGTCCCTCTTCCACCAGGTAAGAGATACCGTCTTCCATCCGTCTAACTTGCACCGGCGTGGTCGTTGCCTTTCCATCCACAACACGATATACAAAGACTTTATCCTGAATTTCATAGGTGGCCGCTTGCGGAATCAAGATCACACCCTCACGTTGGTCGGGCAAAACGACAATACCGGAAGCTCCACTGTGCAAAAGACCATCCGGATTCTTAAAGACAGCACGCACACTGGCCGATCCGGTAGAACGGTCAATTACCCCACTGATGGATGCGATATGACCGATGTGTGCATACTCAGAACCATCATTCAGCAGCAACTTCACTTCCGGCATCGCTGCCAAAGCCTTGTCTTTGGAACCATATTCCCGAATCAAGTCCAAGAGGTTATTTTCGGTCATCGAGAAATAAACATACATTTCAGAATTGTCTGAAACGGTTGTCAAAGGTGAGGGCAAAGACGGGCTCACCAGCGATCCGACCCGGTAAGGCAAGGTACCCACCACGCCGTTGGCCGGACTCGTAACTACTGTATAAGAAAGGTTATTTTCTGCACTGCGTAACTGCGCCTTTGCTTGAGCCAACTGTGCCTGTGCTGACAAGTAATTATTCTCTGCTGTATTCAAATCATACTGAGAAACGACTTGTTTTTCAAAAAGCGCCTGCTTGCTCTGATAGGTCAACTGGGCCGTTACCACAGCTGCCTCAGCCACTTTCACCGACGCTTCTGCGGTCGCCACGGCTGCCTGATAGGGCACCTGATCTATCACAAACAATGTTTGTCCCGCACGCACATGCTCCCCTTCTTCTACACACAATTTGGTAATCAGACCCGATACTTGGGGATAGATGGCAATATCCTGCTTACCGCTTACGGCTGCAGAGTATCGTTGGTTCAAGACACAATCGGTTTGAGCGATGGTCAACAGAGGATAATTCGGTTGTACAACCGCTTGTTCTTGACGTCCCTTGCAAGAAAGCAATAAAAGTGTGAGCAAAGGCAATACCCAGACTTTAGAATCCAACTTCAATTTCATCATTTTAAGAGTTTTAATCTATTATACAGAACACAAATGTACGAATTTTCTGTATTTTTTATACCTTTGCAAAAATTAACCTGAAAACATTTTTTTTCTTATGGCTTTTAATAACAACGTGATGATCGTGCGCCAAAAGTTGTTGCGCAGCTTGATCAAACTTTGGAACGAAGACCGCTTGGTAGAACACATCGACCGTCTTCCCATTGAACTCAGCCCTCGGAGCGCTCGCCCCAACGGCCGTTGCTGTATCCACAAAGAACGTGCGGTTTGGAAATACAAAGCTCTTCCGTTGATGGGTTTTGACATGTCTGACGAAACCGACGAATTGACACCGCTGTCAGAATATGCAAACAAAGCAATGCAACGCCGCGAACGCACCAAAGAAAACATCCTTTGCGTTATTGACGAAGCTTGTTCATCTTGTATCCAAAGCCAATACCAAATTACCAACTTGTGTAAAGGTTGTGTTGCTCGTACTTGTATCGTAAACTGTCCGAAACAAGCGATTAAAATCACCAAGACCGGCCAAGCAGAAATCGACCACGATTTGTGTATCAGCTGCGGCATTTGCCACAAGAGCTGTCCTTACCACGCGATTGTACACATTCCTGTACCTTGCGAAGAAGCCTGCCCGGTTAAAGCGATCAGCAAAGATGACAGAGGCATTGAGCGCATCGACGAAAGCAAGTGTATCTATTGCGCAAAATGTTTGAACAGCTGTCCTTTCGGAGCCATCTTCGAAATTTCACAAGTATTTGACATCCTACAAGCTATCCACCGCGGAGAAAAAGTAATTGCTATGGTTGCTCCCGCAATCCTTGGCCAATACGACGCTCCCCTGGAAAATATTTACGGAGCAATCAAAGCCATTGGTTTTACCGATGTAATCGAAGTAGCTGAAGGTGCAATGGAGACCATCCGTATCGAAGGTGCTGAATTCTTGCACAAAATGCACGAAGGCCAATCCTTCATGACCACTTCCTGCTGCCCGTCCTATATTGAAATGGCTCGCAAACACGCACCGGAGCTCCAAAAATACATTTCTGACACCCGATCTCCGATGTACTACACAGCCCGCATTGCCCGCAAGCAATACCCCGACGGACGTATGGTATTCATTGGCCCCTGCGTGGCAAAACGTAAAGAAGCTCAACGCGACGAAGAAGTGGATTTCGTAATGACTTACGAAGAGCTCAACTGCATCTTGGCAGGTATGGGTATCGACGTACACGGAGCAGAGCCCTATGCAATGAAAGTCAACTCCATCCGTGATGCTCACCGCTTCGGTACTGGCGGAGGTGTGATGACTGCTGTAAAAAATGCCTTGGGTGAAGAATTCACTGGCAAATACACCGGTCTGCAAATTGCCAACTTGGACAAGAAGACTGTAGGTCTGCTCAAAGCATACGGCAAGAGCGGTAAAGCACCGGCTAACTTCCTGGAAGTAATGACTTGCGCAGGTGGTTGCGTAACCGGTCCTGCTACCTTCAACTCTTCAGATGCTGGCCAACGTCTCTTCCAAAAGAAGATTGAGACCATCGGTTAGTCCCTGATTTCCAAAATACAAAGTTAGCGGCTAGGACGTCCATGACGGATTAGCCGCTAGTTTTTTTTCTACAAATACCAAAATAGGAGGCCAACTAAAATTAGCCGGCCTCCTTTGCAATATATATGTGTGATTGAACTATTTCTTGAAGTAGCGATTGTACAAACCTTCAAAACCTTTACCGTGACGGGCTTCGTCCTTACACATTTCGTGAACGGTATCGTGGATCGCATCCAAGTTTTGTTGTTTTGCCAAAGTTGCAATGCGTTTTTTATCTTCACAAGCTCCGGCTTCTGCTTCCATACGTTTCTTCAAGTTGGTTTTAGTATCCCAAACTACATCACCAATCAATTCCGCAAACTTAGCTGCATGTTCAGCTTCTTCCCAAGCATAACGTTTGAATGCTTCAGCAATTTCAGGATAACCTTCACGGTCCGCTTGACGGCTCATTGCCAAATACATACCCACCTCTGTACATTCTCCCATGAAGTGTGCTTGAAGGCCTTCCCAAATTTCAGGATCGCAACCTTTAGCGACACCTACAACGTGTTCGTCAACAAATTTCAAAGCACCTTCTGTTTCAACCAATTCTTTGAATTTTTCTTTGGGTTGTTTACATTGAGGGCATACTGCAGGAGCTTCAGGTCCTTCGTGAACATAACCGCATACGGTGCAAATCCATTTCTTTTCCATAGTCTTTTTATTATTAAGTGTGTGTTTTAATTTTCTGGATACAAAGGTAAATGATTTTTCACAAATCTCCAAATAAATTTTAATTATTATTTGTTTATAATTGTTATAATTTAGTTATACGTCATTTTTATTACCTTTGTCGTGAAATTTTCACCCCAGTCATTATGCACAGTAAAAACAAGAGGCTCATACTGCGATTGGCTCAGGTAGGCGCAGACATCCTCGCCTATTCCGTCTTCATTGAAATTTGCATCCACTTGATCATCTACAACCAGTTCCGGATCTATGACAACTGGAAACATGAAATATTCAACCACCTTGCCAATATTCTTCCGATCTTCATCATCACGTTGCTCTCTGTGCTGGTTGTATTTATGATTACGGACCGTGGCAAATTAGGAAAACGATACACCTGGAAACTGCTGGTTGATATTGCAGTCTCACTGGGGATCACCTTCGGCATCTATTCCATCTTCTGGTGGTACTACCGAAAAATCACCATGGGCATTGAGGTCAATTACGGGAGCATTCTTGCCCTTCACCTGATTACCATCCTGATCATTGAGATCATCTATTATGTACAATACACCAAAGGGGTTGAAAACAAGGCCGAACAAGCCAAACTGTTAGCATTGCAATACCAATACGACGCTTTTCGTGCACAAGTCAATCCTCATTTTCTGTTCAATTCCCTGAACATCCTTATGGAACTGATTGAACAGGACAAAGAAAAGGCGGTAGAGTTTACAGACGCGTTGGCTGACATCTACCGACACATTCTTCAAACCCACAAGAAAGACCGGATTTCTGTGACCGAGGAGCTGGAGTTCCTTCGCTCATATACCAACATTCTGACTTTGAAGTACCTGCACTACCTGGAAGTGAACATCCAGGTCGATTACACCAAACCCAAATACATCATTCCTTTTACCACGCAGATTCTGATGGAAAACATTACCAAGCACAACATCATTTCTGCCAGCCAACCCATGCAGGTACACATACGGGTCAATGATGAAGGAATTTCTATTCAAAATCCCATCCAACGAAAAATTAACAACAGGACCAACACCGGATTAGGACTTCAGTACATCTCCACACAATATGCATCCAACAACAAAGAACTAATCGTGCAAGACGATGGTCAAACATTCACTGCCATAATCCCTTACCTATGATCCGCTACATGATTATTGAGGACGAGTACATTCTCGCCAACCGCCTGGAACGTTTGATACGGGAACTGAAACCGGCATGGTCGTTAGTAGCCCGCAGCACAGGCATCCAAGAAAGCATCCCGGTGCTAAAATCGGAAAAGATTGACCTTATTTTTATGGACATCGAACTATCCGATGGGAATTGCTTCGAGCTTTTGGACCTGGTAGAAATCAAACAGCCGGTCATCTTTACGACTGCCTATGACCAGTATGCATTACAAGCGTTCAAAGCAGATTGTGTGAATTACCTGCTGAAGCCCATTCGTAAGGAAGATCTGGAGGCGACCCTACAGAAGCTAGAACGTCTGGCCTCTTTTCCCATCAACCCGAACACACACACCTTGCTCATCCCCCAAGGCAACACGTTCATTCCCATTGAAACATCAGAAGTGGCCTGGTTTTCAAAGAACGACCGCTATACAGAATTGTGCACCTTCCAACAGCAATATCACCTGCTGAACGAGACATTGAATACCCTGGAAGAGAAGTTGGATCCGAAACAGTTTTTCCGCACCTCCCGACACTGCATCCTGAATAAAAGATGCATCAATTCCATCCAGCGCATTAGCAATGGGCGACTCAACATACTAACAAATCCTCCATCCGAGCAGGAGATTCTGGTAACTCAAGCCCGAAGGGAGGATTTTCTGAACTGGTTAGAAAACTAACCGATTATTTTCTGAAGCAGTCTGCCCAATTGTTCAAGACATAAGTATTCGGAGTCACAACTTGTTGCTGTTGTTCAGGAGCATAATCAAAGTTGTAGAAAGTGATTTTTCCAGACCAAGATCCACTCCAAGTATGACCCAGGTCATCCTTGAATGCGAATTCCAAATCATAAGTACCATCTCCATGGTTGGTCACTTCCAGTTGACCTCCCACAGCGGGAGCACAAACATCAATGAAACCATCTTTGTAACCGCCTACATAGTGGGTACCCCACAAGTTTCCTTGACCCACTTCATCCTGGCGACCCGGTATAAATTGACCTGCTTGGGGCGCACTCGGATCCGCAACTGTATAAGTTCCGGTCGGTACTCCAGCCTTGTTGTCCAATGAAGCGGCCACCAATTCAAGATAGACCTCTTCACCACGACCCGATGTCAAATAGGTATCAGGTTCTTGTTCAAAGGGACCCGTCAACTGTATGGTAAAACAACCTGCGCCAATCTCGTAATCATCACCGCTGTAATAAGCAAAGGTTCTGATATCTTGGGACAAATCCACCTCATAGTCACCTTCCAAGGTTGAGAAGCCGCTGCCCGGAATGTTCAAGATCGGAAGTTCACCCACATATTGGCTGCTAACTTTAAATCCTTGTGCCGTGTATAATTCACAATCAACTGCATAGGTACCATCTCCATTATCGGTGAAGGTAATCGTACCATCCTCTACCAATGCCAAAATGGTTGAGTTACCGGATTGCACATCCAACGCATACGTACCCATCGCATAGTAGCTTTCTTGATCTACGTAACCAATACCAACGGTATAGGGATCTTGGGTGGTTGTTACTTGATATTCGCCCGGCAAAATCTTGTAAGCATCGATCGGTGCATAGAGGTCAATGTACAACATAACGTACGGATTGGAATAATTGCCACCTTCCGGGGTTCCTGCCAATTGCATTTTCAGGCGCATCACCTCTTCATTTCCAGCGACGTAGGTTACAGAATCTACCAAAACGGTTCCTTGGGTTTCAATGTCATAATTGATCAATTGATAACCTTCTGCGCTGTACAAGTCAAAAGTCAGATTTCCACGATAAGAAACAAAGTGTACCTTTCCATCAAAATCCACAATAGTTCCCTCGATTTGAAGGACATCATCGGTGTAAGTCACTGTCAATTCAGCATCCACAATGAAAGCTGTAATTTCCCAAGCATCACCGGTCGCATTTACCTTACCCCAGTAACTTTCGAACAAGTCCATGTCTTCTTCGGTGTAGGTACCTTCCGGCAAACGGATGGAACGATAATCTGTAGGATCTTCTGCACTGAAGTCCAAACGGAACACTTCCGATCCACCCACGAAATAACCGTCTTCTGTAGGAAGTGTGGTCAAATAAAGGGCATAGTTGGCATGACCATAACCTCTACCATAAAAATATCCGCCTGAACCATAGCTCATTTCGGTATAATAATCGTAAGCATAATGTTGGTGCACGATCAGAGTTTGTTCCAACGACAATCCCTCTCCATAGTTGTACTGAAGCAAGAGATTGGCATTTCGGGCTTCGTTTGTCAAGTTCGGTGCCACTTCCATTTTCACCACACCATCTGTAGAATAATCAAAATTGGATACCCAAGCCTGATCAGAAGTAACAACCACTGTCGCACCCGCTACCGGGTTGCTAATCAAATAAGCGATTTGGCAAACACCCCCCTGAGCGGATGCAGAAATCACTTCCTCATTAACAAACAATTCAGGAGCCTCTACCGAAGGAGTCGGTTCATCAGTTTGCTTTTCTTTTTCACAGGCCACTGTCAGAACAGCAATAAAAGCCCATAGAAGAAATAGACTAAATTTTTTCATATCAGATTTTTTATAGGTAATATCTTTCTACAAAGAAACTAAATTCATCCATGTATGCGAAAAAAAAACGCATGAACTCAAATTTATACCGCATGAATTTTCGGATCAGAAATAATGCGTTAAATTCGTACCTCAAACACGACTTAATTCCATGACCGCAATCCTCTACGCTATCCCGCTATTGATCCTGACCTTCTGGCTGGGTCGTTACATTGGAAAACTCAGCACCCGCAGCACCATTGCTTCACTGGAAGCCCGTATCGAGGAACGGGAACGTATGCAAAATCTGGAAGAACAATCCCGCCTGCAATTTCACAAGATTGCGCAGGAAATCCTGGATAAAAACAGCAAAACCCTGCAGACACAAAATCGCAACCAGCTCGACCTGCTGCTCCAACCCATCCGCGAGCAGTTTGAGGCCTTCAGCAAGCAGGTCGCTGAAACCTATGACAAAGAAGCCAAAGAACGCTTCTCGCTTTCCGATCGGGTACGCGAACTGGTAGAACAAACCAACAAAGTAAGTACAGAGGCCAATAACCTGGCCAATGCCTTAAAGGGAGATTCCAAGTTACGCGGTGATTGGGGAGAAATGATCCTGGAAACCATCTTGGAACAATCCGGTCTGATCAAGGGCGAGGCCTATACCACACAGGACACCGTTACGGATGAAGAAGGAAATATCCTGCGAACAGATGTACTGGTACACCTGCCGCAAGAGCGAATCGTCATCATCGACTCCAAAGTATCCCTCAATGCGTACAACGATTACATGGGCACCGAATCAGCGGCCCTGGCCGAGAACCACCTGAAAAACCACTTGCAATCCATTCGCAACCACATCGACAACTTGGCCTCCAAACAATACCCGAACTCCATCCAACAATCCTTGGATTTCACGATGATGTTCATTCCAATAGAACCCGCCTACCTGGCTGCCATCAAGGCCGACAACCGCATCTGGGAATATGCCTACCGCAAAAAGATCCTGCTCATCAGCCCCACCAACCTGATCGCCTGTCTGAAACTCATTGCCAGCCTCTGGATCCAGGAAAAACAAAGCCGGAACGCCCAAGCCATTGTCGAGCGTAGCCGGTTGATGATGGAAAAATTTGCGGGTCTGACTGAATCCGTGGACAAACTCGGCCACCAGATCGAAAAGGTACAGGACAGCTATCAAAAAGTCCTGGGCCAGTTTACCCAAGGACGTGGAAATCTGGTGAGTCAATTCAACGAGCTCCAACGCTTGGGGGTGCGCAGCCAAAAAGAAATCTCTGAAAAACTGCTCAATCAAGCTGAGTTAGAAACCGATTTTCCAAGCCAGGACCACTAGAAAAGCAGTTTAACAGACAAAAAGTAATTGCGCGGCAAAGCCGGTCCGTACATGTAGCCCGAATCCCGGTCTGCTCCCCGGTCAAAATCCTGCTGATAAGCATTGAAAATATTCTGTACACCCGCACTGATCTGCAGTTTAAGGGTTTCCCAGAATCCAATGCTGTAAGAAGCTTTTGCCCCCATATCAAAGAAATCCGGTGTTACAACAGCCTCATCCGCCGGAATATCTCCTGCCATATGCTGTACCAGCATCGATCCGGTATAAGTTCCATTCAAGGCCAACTGCCAGGCCGGATTCAACACCATTAAGGCCGTAAAATACCCGTACCAATCCGGGGTGCGGAACATCTTTTCAACGGCTGGTGCGGTCTCACTCCATTGGTACAACTCTGCATAACGGCTTTGCTGCCAGGTCATCCCTGCTTGCAACTGGAACCACTCCTGGTAGGCCACTTTCCCTTCCAAGGTTACGCCAGCTACCCAAGCACCGGACCCATTCAAACGCTCTTGTACCAACACGCCTTGTTCTACAACCGCAGGGCCCAATGTAAACACATCCACCAACTTCGTATAAAACCCTTCGACCATAAAATTACCCTGCCAATCACCCAGTTGACGGTACATATCCGCTGAGGCTGTAAAACTGTGCGAACGTTCTTCCCGCAAATCAGCACTGTTGCGGATCATCAACACCGTTCCCCCAACATTGGCCACGTGCAAGTCTTCATCAAAGACCTGCGGAGCCCGATAACCGGACGAATAACTTGCGCGCAGGTTAATTTGCTCATTCGGATTGAAACGAAGGTTCAAGCGAGGGCTGAAAATCGGTCGAGACAATAAGGAATTTTTGTCAATCCGCGCGCCAACCAAAAAGCTCCAGCGCTGGTTTTTCCACTCATTTTGAGCAAAGAAGCTTTCGGTATGCACCTGCTGGTAGGTGTAACGATCGTACCCCCACATCGTATCTTCCAACTGGTCCCCCATCACTTCAGCACCCAAGGTCAAATCGGCCGGCATAAACAAACAATCCTGCATCTTGTACAGGTATTGAGCACCGGTCACCCAAGTAAAGCCCCGTGTCGATCCATAGGCATTGATATCCTGCCCTCCTCCATAATAGCTTTCGCGAGCAATGTGCTGGGCGGACGCAAACACCGACAGGCGATGCGCTTGATTGGGGCTATAGTAGTCAAATTTCAACCCTCCCGCATGAATGTTGTGGTCGGTCTGCTCCGCGATGTTGGCCTCGTGCGGCGGCCGGCTCAAGCTATCTCCACCACGGCGGTACTCTGTCATGTGATGGTACTCCAAGCTCAACTTCGAATACACACCGGTTTTCACATACGAACGGAACCCTAAGGTTTGACCTTTCAACAGCGCAAACTCAGTAAAGCCGTCGCCATTGGCATCATAACCATCCCGATCGCGGCTCTGTCCGAATAAAAACAAACCAGCTTTGTTGTCCTCTGTCACCAGAGAAGCATTGATGGAAGTATTCTGATCCAACGACCCATTACCGATCATTGTGAGGGTATGTCCTACATCGCCAAAATTTCTGACCGGTTCCTTGGTAATGATATTGATGGTACCCGCAATGGCGGACGAACCGAAGAGCGCCGACCCTCCACCACGCATCACCTCAACACGATCAACCATGCTGGCTGGGATTTGTTCGATTCCATAGACTCCCGCCAATGCACTGAAAATCGGTCTTGAGTCAATCAAGATCTGTGTATAAGGACCATCCAACCCATTGATACGGATTTGTTGAAAACCACAATTCTGACAAGTTGTTTCTACACGAATACCCGGCTGAAAAGCAACGCCCTGGGCCAAGTTGACCGAATTGGTCTGACTAAAGACTTGGGCATCCACCACATTGACCAGAGTGGGTGCCAACTGGCGCAAGGTCTCGCTTCGATTGGCAGTCACCACCACACCTCCTAATGCAATGGCTTCTTCCTCCATATGAAAATTCAATTCTACGGTAACACCTTTTTTCAGAGTAACAGGACGCTGGATCGTCCGGTATCCGATTGCAGACACTTCCACGACAAACTCTCCTTGCGGCAAATTTTTCAGGTAGAAGTGTCCCGAAGCGTCCGAGGTGGTTCCCAACATCGTTCCTTGGAGTACCACCGTAATGAAAGGCAGGTGTTCGCCTGTATTTTTATCCAAAATATGACCCACAATATTTGCATCGGTACCATCGGGATCGAAGGCCAGGGTTGCCGACACGGCAGAAAAGGTCATAGCGCACCACAGCGCTACAACACTGAATATTTTTTTAAACATATTATATAGCAAGATTTGGACAGCCCAGAAGCTGCCCGGTTAACAGATCAGTAATAAAACGATTCAGGATACTGCTTGATCAAGCAGCAATGTAGCCAAAGGCGTTAACCGGCGGGGCACGCGTTGCCCGATGGGCAACGCAAGAAATCTTGACTTCTGGAATATCGGCAATTCCGACATTTCCACACAATAAAAAATAAACTACAGGAATAACTGTTTCTGCAGCAATTACTCCTGTAGTATGATTGACCAGGTCAATGGTTCGATAGGCCTGATCCGAGTGGTCGTGTTGTGCAGCATACGGGTGCACGTGGACCAACCAGGATCCTTGAAAGACGTGAACGTGGGCAAAAAGCGGTGCAAAAAGGAACTGGTACAATGCCAGCACCAACAAAATCGAATACCGCTGCCCTCCCTTCATCAAACTTTCAGATCGGTGTTTTTAACCAACGCTACGGACAAGGTCGCCTGTACACAAATCCGACCTTCTACGCGAGCCTCAGCTTCAATGAAAAAAATCATGCCGCGTTTTGCCACAATCTTTGCAGTCACCTCTACGGTATCTCCCGGCACAACAGATCCTTTAAAACGGGTCTTGTCAATACCGGTAAACATCGGTGTACATCCTTCCATTTCCTTGAGCACAAGGATGGAAGAAGATTGTCCCATGATTTCACAAAGGATCACTCCCGGAACTACCGGATGGCCCGGAAAGTGACCTTGGAGGAAAAATTCATCACCACGAACGAAATACTTGCCATGGCAAATACCTTGGTCGTCGATTTCCATCTCATCCACCAGCAACATCGGCTCGCGGTGAGGCAAAAATGTTTTAATTTCTTCGCGTTTCATATTATTCTTCAATTCTTCTTACAGCAATACTTCCATTGTGGCCACCGAATCCCAACGAGTTGGACAGTGCAATGGTAAAATCACATTTACGGGCGGTCATCGGGTTGTAATCCAAATCACAATCCGGATCAGCTTCAGTCAAGCCAATGGTCGGAGGTACGATTCCATCGCGCATTGCCAAGGCTGTTGCCACCATTTCTACCCCACCTGCTGCTCCCAACATGTGACCGGTCATTGATTTGGTCGAGCAGATTACGGCACGACGAGCATCTTCTTCGCCCAAGGCCAATTTAATAGCTGCCGTTTCTGACTTGTCGTTCAACGGAGTACCTGTTCCGTGCGCATTGAAGTGCGCCACTTCTCCCGGACGATAACCCGCCTCATCCAAGGCCATACGGATCGCTGCCGCGGGCGTAGTTCCATCCGGACGCGGTGCCGTATAGTGGTAAGCATCACAGGAGTTACCATATCCACAAACTTCTGCATAGATTTTAGCACCACGTGCTTTTGCATGTTCGTATTCTTCCAATACCAAAACACCTGCACCTTCTGCCATTACAAAACCTTGGCGGCGCGCATCGAAAGGCAGTGAGGCTTGAAGCGGATCTTCGGAACGAGACAACGCCTTGCTGTTTGCAAAACCACCAATGGACAACGGGCTGATGGATGCTTCAGCTCCCCCCGCGATGATGGCATCTGCATAACCGTGTTTGATGGCACGGAATGCTTCACCAATGGAGTGAGTTCCAGTAGCACAAGCAGTTACAACCGGCAAGCAGGGTCCTTGTGCATTATGTTTAATCGCAATGTTTCCAGCAGCAATGTTGGAAATCATCATCGGGATGAACAACGGAGAAATCCGGGTAGCGCCTTCACGATCCATCTTACGGGTCTCATCAATGAAGGTATCCATTCCGCCGATACCGGAACCTACATACACACCAAAACGTGACGGTTTGATGTTGGTTTCAGCGACCAGACCACTGTCTGCAACCGCTTGATTGGCAGCAGCCAATGCATACAGGCAGAAACGGTCACTTTTACGGATAGTTGCCGGGTCTACTCCAAAATCCTTAGCATTAAATCCTCTAATTTCTCCAGCTATTTTTACAGGCAGATCGTCTGTCGGGAAATAAGTAATGCGGTCAATGCCACAGACGCCGTTGACCAAGTTGTTCCAAAACGTCTCAACATTGTTTCCGACGGGAGTGATGACTCCCAATCCGGTAATTACTACTCTTCTCATAGATAGTCGGTTCTATTTTTAATTATTCTTCGTACTTAATTTCAGTCCACTTCAGCAAACAAGCTGCCGTGGTAAAACCTGCCCCAAAGGCACTCATAGCAATGCGATCTCCATCCTTGATCTTACCTTCGCGAGCCATTTCGTCCAACAACATCGGAATGCTGGAGGAAGAGGTATTTCCATATTTCTCGATGAAATGAGGAAACTTATCCCAGCCTTGTTTCATGTATTCGCGGATGGTGTCGATAATTCGGATATTCGCTTGATGCAACAAATAATGATCCACCTGATCCGGTGTCACATTGGCTTTTTGCATCACCCGGTTCAAGTCTCGGATCGAACCACGTACCGCCATCTTGAACACATCTTGTCCATTCATAATGACCGCATGATCCGGCTCATCCTTATCGACATAAGGGGTGTATTGCAGTTTGTGACGTTGATAAAGCGCCTCGGGCATACTGGTATTGGTCAAAGAGAAACTTTCAAAGTTGTCTCCTTCTGTCAGGACCACTGCGCCTGCACCATCTCCAAACAAGACACAAGTCGAACGGTCGGTCCAGTCCATCATCCGGGAAGGTTCCTCGGCAGCTACTACCAACACGTTTTTCACCCGGCCTGACTTGAAGAATGCATCCGCAATGTCCAATGCATAAATAAATCCAGCGCAAGCACCATTTACATCAATCGTCGGACAAGTTGCACCCAGCATACCTTGCAGGACACAACCCAATCCCGGCGTAATATATTCATTTACTACGTTTGAACAGATAATGAAATCAATATCACGAGCCGTAAGTTTAGTACTTTGCAAGGCCCTTTCCATGGCTTCCAAGGCAAGGTCTTCCAAGCGCTCACTGGAGATTACACGTCGTTCCTGAATCCCAGTTCTGGTTTTGATCCACTCATCGTTTGTATCCAGGAAGGTCGAGAGCATTTCGTTCGTGACCACCTGTTTCGGATGAGCACTTCCAGTTCCAATGATTTTCATACATTAAAATATTAAAGCCCGCAAAAATAGCAGATTTGCGGAAATAAATACACTTTTTATCAAAAAAACGCCAATCTTACCTCAAGGATTACCCCATATAGGCCTGTTGATCAGCACTTAAAGCATCTATCGAGATCCCCCACATGGAGAGACGTTGACGTGCCACAGCTTGATCTACCTCTTCGGGAACCCGAACCACTTTTCTATCAGATTGTTGTAAAATGTCTTGATGTTTCACTACGTATTCTGCGCTCAAAGCTTGGATAGCAAAACTCATGTCCATAATTTCTGCCGGGTGGCCATCCCCACAGGCCAGATTCACCAATTTTCCTTCGCCCAGCAAATACACGGTACGACCGTTGGACAGACGGAAACCCTCGATGTTCTTGCGGGCTTCGAATACATCAACGGCCATCTTACGCAAACCGGCCACGTCCACTTCCACATCAAAGTGGCCAGCATTGCAACAAATCGCACCGTCCTTCATCAACTCGAAATGACGAGTGCCCACCACATCGTTGCAGCCCGTTACAGTCACAAAATAGTCGCCCAGCGGCGCAGCCTGATCCATGGTCATCACCGAGAAGCCATCCATCACTGCTTCCATCGCACGAATCGGGTTTACTTCAGTCACTACCACTTGTGCGCCCAATCCTTTGGCCCGCATTGCCACGCCTTTGCCACACCAGCCATATCCAGCTACAACCACCGTCTTTCCGGCAACAATCAGGTTGGTAGTCCGGTTGATACCATCCCATACCGACTGCCCCGTTCCATAGCGGTTGTCAAACAAGTGTTTGCAGTCAGCATCGTTGACAGTGACCATCGGAAAACGCAAAGCGCCAGCCTTATCCATGGCATACAAACGATGGATACCGGTTGTGGTTTCTTCACAACCACCTTTTACGCGATCCAACAAGTGTGGATAACGGGTATGAATGAGGTTCACCAAATCACCACCATCATCAATAATGACATCCGGACCGATTTCGATCACGCGATTCAAATGACGGTCATATTCTTCAGCTGTTGCTGCATGCCAGGCAAAGACATTCAATCCATCGTGTACCAAAGCTGCCGCAATATCATCCTGGGTGGACAAGGTATTGCTACCCGTCACATACATCTCAGCTCCACCGGCTGCCAACACCTTGCACAAATATGCCGTCTTGGCTTCCAAATGTACTGACAAAGCTATCTTCAAACCCCTAAAGGGCAATTCTTTACGAAATCTATCTTCAATTCCTCGCAACAGGTCCATCCGACGGATGACCCAGTCGATTTTCATTTTTCCACTTTCCCAAAGTTCGGGATTTCTAATTTCACTCATATTCAGTCTATTTTTCGCAAAAGTAACTATTCTTTGCGAAAAGAAAACGCTTTCCTATCTTTGTGAGTTAGAAAATTTTCTTTTTTTATGAAAAAATTAACCCCTATTTTGTTTGTCGTTTGTAGCCTTATTTTCTTAGCGACAGCCTGTTCTACTTCAAACTCTCACCTGATTGAAACCCCTATTCCCGCACGCGAAGATGGACAAACCGACGTGGTTGGGCTCACCACCGAACCGTTGGACACCGTCCGTGTCGGTTTTATCGGACTCGGTATGCGTGGACCCGGTGCTGTGGAACGTTTCACTTACATTCCCGGTACAAAGATTGTCGCTTTGTGTGACGTAGAACCGGCTCGTGTGGAAGCTTGTCAAGAAATCCTCCGCCGCCGCAACCTGCCTCAAGCCGCTGCTTACTCGGGCTCGGAAGATGCTTGGAAAGCCTTGTGTGAACGGGATGACATCGACTTGGTTTATGTGGTTACCGACTGGAAAAACCACGCCCAAATGGGAATCTACGCCATGGAACACGGCAAACACGTGGCCATTGAGGTTCCGGCAGCGATGACCATGGACGAAATCTGGGCCTTGATCAATACTGCAGAAAAGACCCGCAAACACTGCATGCAGTTGGAAAACTGCGTATATGACTTCTTTGAATTGACAACCTTGAACATGGCCCAAAAAGGCTTGTTTGGCGAAGTACTCCACGTAGAAGGCTCCTACATCCACAATTTGGAAGATTTCTGGCCCTACTATTGGAACAACTGGCGGATGGACTACAACCGCAAACACCGCGGTGATGTATATCCCACCCACGGCCTTGGACCGGCTTGCCAATTGTTGGACATTCACCGTGGAGACAAAATGAACTACCTGGTTGCAATGGACACCAAAGCCGTGAACGGACCGGCCTACATCGAACGAACCACCGGAGAAAAAGTGACTGATTTCCAAAACGGAGACCATACATTGACACTGATCCGTACTGAAAACGGAAAAACCATCCACATCCAACACAATGTGATGACACCCCGTCCCTACAGCCGGATGTACCAGCTCACCGGTACCGACGGATTTGCCAACAAATACCCGATCCAACAATACTGCCTACGCCCGAGCCAAGTGTCTTCCGATGAAATTCCGAACCACGAAAACTTGAACGCACACGGTGCTGTATCCAATGAAGTACGCGAGGCCCTGATGCTCAAATACAAACACCCCATCCATCAGGAACTGGAAGAAATTGCCAAGAAAGTAGGCGGACACGGAGGTATGGACTTCATCATGGACTACCGTCTGGTGTATTGCTTGCGCAACGGGCTTCCTTTGGACATGGACGTATATGACTTGGCCGAATGGTGCTGCCTGCCCGAACTGACTGCCTTATCCATTGAAAACAACTCAGCCCCGGTTGCCATCCCCGACTTTACTCGTGGCGCATGGAACCGCATCCAAGGCTATCGTCACGCATTCGCTGAATAACACCATGAATTCGCTTCAAAATATTGTTTCCCACTTTCAATTAAAGGGAACCGCCTTATCACCGGAGCCGCTGGGCGCCGGCCTGATCAATGACAGCTACTTGGTCCGAACCGCAGAAAATGACTGTCCGGACTATGTATTGCAACGCATCAATCACGCCATCTTCCAAGATGTGGACCTGCTGCAACACAACATCCGCTGCGTAACCGAGCACATCCGACACAAACTGGAAGCAGCCCAAACCCCGGACATCGATCGCCGCGTACTCAGCTTTATCCCGGCTGAAGACAACAAGGATTATTGGTTCGATGGAAGTCATTATTGGCGAATGATGCGCTACATCAATGACTCCTACACCCACCAAGCAGTCACCCCGACCTCCTCCCGCAATGCAGGACTTGCCTTCGGACATTTTCAAGCCCAACTGGCCGACCTGCCCCAGCAGCTGGGAGAAACCATCCCGAATTTCCACAACATGGAATTCCGGTTACAACAATTGGATGAAGCGGTAGCCGCTGATCCCGTTGGACGTGTTGCCGGCGTGCAGGACTTGCTGGAAGCCATTGAAACCCGTCGGACCAAAATGTGTCAGGCTGAACAATTACACCGGGAAGGAAAACTCCCCAAACGCATCTGCCACTGCGATACCAAGGTCAACAACATGCTCTTTGACAAGGACGACAACATCCTCTGCGTCATCGACCTGGACACGGTCATGCCCAGTTTTGTCTTTTCCGACTTCGGAGACTTTCTACGCACAGGTGCTAACCCGGTTCCCGAAGACGAACCGAACCTGGAGCTGATTGACTTTGACCTGGAAATTTTCAAGGCCTTCACCGAAGGTTACCTGCAAAGCGCCCGGTCCTTCCTGACCCCCTTGGAAATAGAATTGTTGCCCTACGCCGCGATGTTGTTCCCGTACATGCAATTTGTCCGTTTCCTGACCGACTGGATCAACGGTGACACCTACTACAAAATCCAATATCCGCAGCACAACCTGGTGCGTTCCCGCGCACAACACCAGCTTCTCCTTCGCGTGGAGGCTCAAGAAGCAACGATGCGCGAATACATCCTCTCTCAAACCTGCTAACCGCCTAAATCCCCCACATAACCAAAAATCATGAAATTTTTACGCTGGAATTTATTGTTGATGCTTTGCTGCTTGTCAGCTATCTTGCAAGCCAAAGATCAAAAAGATTATACCCAATACGTCAATCCTCTGGTCGGAACTGACTTCCACGGCCATACCTATCCGGGAGCCGTTGCCCCTTTCGGTATGGTCCAACTTAGCCCGGATACCCGACTCACCGGTTGGGACGGCTGTTCCGCTTACCACTACTCCGACACCCTGGTGTATGGTTTCAGCCACACCCACTTGAGCGGAACCGGCTGCTCGGACTATGGTGACATCTTGCTGATGCCCGTTACCGGCTACAAACACGAGGCCATTCGCAACGATTTGTACCGTTCGGCTTTCCGTCACGAAGAAGAATTTGCCGCTCCCGGCTACTACCGGGTTTTGCTGGATGACTACAACATCCTGGTGGAACTCACTACGGGCCTTCGCACAGGGATTCATCGTTACACCTATGAAAAAGGAGCCACTCCGCAAGTCATCCTCGACCTGATCCACCGCGATGAACTTTTGGAAAGTCATCTGGAAGTCATCAACGAAAATACCGTGCAAGGTATGCGCCGCTCCAGAGCTTGGTCCCAAGACCAACCCATCTACTTCCACTTGGAATTCTCCCGCCCGATTATCAGCCAACGCTACAATGCAGACAGCACACAAGTGATCTTTGAATTTGCTCCGGCGAAACGCAAAAACGTCCTGGTGACCAAAGTCGGCATCTCCAATCACTCCTGCGAAAACGCCCGTACCAACTTGTATGCAGAACTTCCCAAAGCAAAATCCTTCGATTTTGATGGCATCCACACAGCTACCCGCAAAGCCTGGAACGACTACCTAGGCAAGATTGAAGTAGGCTACCTCCCGAAAAAGCAAAGCAGCGCCAAACGGGATTCCATGGAGCTTGAACACCTGCGCACTTTCTATACAGCCTTGTATCACACCGCTGTCAGCCCGAACTTGTACTCCAATGCAGGAACACCGGACGAATACACCGTTTTCTCTCTCTGGGACACCTTCCGCGCACTTCACCCGCTATTTGCCTTGATTGAACGCGAACGCACCGTGGATTTTATGAATACCTTCTTGACCGTTTACGATCAACTGGGCAAACTGCCGATGTGGGAACTTTCCCGCTACGAAACCGACTGTATGATTGGTTACAACTCCGTATCGGTCATTGCCGATGCAATTGCCAAAGGCATTACCAACTTTGATGTGGAGCGGATGTTTGAAGCCATGATCGCCAACTCCCGGGAAAAAGAATATGGTATCGATGTATTCCACCAATCTGGACTCGTACTCGCCGAATTGGAACACGAATCCGTCTCTAAATCCTTGGAATATGCCTATGATGACTGGTGCATTGCCCAAACAGCCCTGTACCTGTACAACACCACCGGCAAAGCCGAATACCTGGATTACTACCACGAATACCTGGGTTATGCCCAATACTACCAAAACAGCTTTGATCCCCAAACTGGCTTTATGCGTGCCCGCCAAGACGGCCGCTGGATTGCCCCTTTCCATCCGGCAGAGGTAAACAACCACTACACCGAAGCCAACTCTTGGCAATATAGCTTCTTTGTCCCGCACGACATCGCCGGCCACATCCGACTGTTGGGAGGTGACAGCCTGTACTGCGAAAAGCTGGACCAGTTGTTCACGGCCTCCAGCCGTACCGTTGGCCGCACCCAAGCGGACATCACCGGCCTCATTGGCCAATATGCGCACGGCAACGAGCCCAGTCACAACTACGCCTACCTCTACGCCTATGCCGGTCAGCCCTGGAAAACCCAAGCCCGCGTCCGCGAAATCATGACCACCCTCTACGACTCATCTCCGGATGGTCTTTGCGGAAACGAAGACTGTGGTCAAATGTCAGCCTGGTACGTACTCAGCGCCTTGGGCTTCTATCCGGTAACTCCGGGCTGCGATCAGTTTGTCCTGGGATCTGCGCTTTTTGACTACGCCATTCTCCACTTGGAAAACGGCCAAGACTTCCGCATCAACGCCCATTACACCCTCTGCGATGCAGCCCTCTGCGCGGATCAAGGCATCCTCAACTTCCCGTACATTGCCTCCACTCGTTTGAACGGAGCAGACTATACGCGTACCTACCTGACCAGCGAACAAATGCTGCAAGGCGGCACCTTTGACATCGAACTGAGCAAAACCCCGAATTACAAATACGGGATTGCCCAAGCCGATCGTCCTCACACAGCCATTGACAATGACCAAAAGATTGTTTGCAATCCCTGGTTTGAAGTAACCGAACCGATGTTTGATAACCAAACAACTGTCAGCATTGCGGCTTACGAGCCGGACCATCAAATCTGGTATGCGATTATCGAAGACCGAGGCACAGCAGAAGACGGCATCACCTATCAACGTTATAGCGAGCCCTTGACCTTGCAAGAAAGTTGCATCCTCCGGGCTTACGCAGTTGCTCCTGATGGAAGAAAGAGCTTCGTCACCGAAACATTTATCACCAAACTCCGTAGCGACCGCAGCATTCAAATTCTGTCCACCTACAATCCGCAATACAACGCGGGCGGTGACCGAGGCTTGGTCGATGGCGTCCGGGGCCGTCTCAACTGGCGCACAGGGGGCTGGCAAGGCTTCCAACGCACCGACTTCGAAGCCATTGTAGATATCGGCAGCGTGCAGCCGGTTACCTCTATTACGGCGGGCTTCTTACAAGACGCACGTTCATGGATTTGGATGCCCACCTATGTAGAATTCTACATCTCGGAGGACGGTACCAACTTTACGGCCTTAGGACGCTTCACACACAACGTTGACTTGAAAGACTACACCATGCAGATTCTGGACTTGGGTTGGAAATCCAAGCCGGAAGAAGGAGAAGCACCGAAAGCACGTTATGTAAAAGTCTTCGCCAAGAACTACGGTGTCATTCCCGAATGGCACTTGGGAGCCGGTGGACAAACCTTCATCTTCATCGATGAGATCGACATAAAAAATTAAAAAATAATTTGCGATTTCAAAGAAAGACTGTACCTTTGCCGTCTCAAATAAGGATGCTTCCTTAGCTCAGCTGGTAGAGCACGACACTCTTAATGTTGGGGTCCAGGGTTCGAGCCCCTGAGGGAGCACCAAAAACGGCCTTACAGATATCTGTGAGGCCGTTTTTACTTTTTTTGTCGACACGTTTTTCAATATCTTATGCAACAGTCTATCCTGTGGTAATGTTCCTAAGAGTATTTATCGCCCAAATGATGATATTGATGCAATTATAATATAAATAGCATTTTGTGGTTTTTATTGAAAGATTGCTTTCGGGACAAAATAAAACATTTATCAGGTCATTTAGTATATTGTTTGTCCCGTATTTTTGAATAAAATCACTACATTTGTCCCGAAAAGAGAGAAATGCGTATGACAGTACAAGTTGAAATACTCCAATTTTTACGTCACAACCCGTCTTCAAGCAGGGTTGAGATTGCTGCTGGGCTGACTAATGCACCCAATGAGCGAACACTAAAAAGAATAATTGCAGATGGTGTTCAGCGTGGAGATATTGTTATGGAGGGCAACGGTAGAGCAACACGCTACTCGCTCTCTGCACAGGCTCAACTTACGATGCCACTCGACATCGACACCTACTTCCTCAAAGATATTGACGAGCGTAAAGTACAGGAGTCGTTCAACTTTGATCTCATTCGCTCGACACTTCCACAAGTGGCTATTTTTACGGAGGAGGATATGCAACGCTTGAATGTTGCACACGAGCAGTTTCTCGCAAATATGCAGACACTTTCCGAGATAGAGTACCGCAAGGAGATGGAGCGTTTGGGTGTGGACTTGTCGTGGAAGTCTTCGCAGATTGAGGGCAACACCTATTCTCTCCTCGAAACAGAGCGACTGCTTAAAGAGAAACAGGCCGCCCAAGGAAAGACCAAGGATGAGGCTGTG